>NZ_JALBWV010000030.1 GCF_022678645.1 Saccharopolyspora soli
ACCGGCCCTCGCGGATCTCGAACACCACAACCCCTGAACAAATCAGGTGTTGCAACCACCCCTAGAACCCAAGCAGTTACTTGGTAAAGGGTGCCCTTCACTCCGGTCCCCGTCACCCTGTGGCGCGACACGGTGCGGTTCGCGCGCTCCCGACCGTTGCAGGTCATCGCGCGATTACCCGTCCGATCCACAGGAAGTCTCGGGCTCGGGTCACCGCCACCAGGCGTTGCCGGTGCAGCGCTTCGCGTTCCTCCCGGTAGCCGCCGGACAGCAGCGGTTCGTCGGGCAGGAACACCGTGCGGAATTCGGTGCCCTTGGCGCGATGCACGGTGCCGACGTGGATCGGACCGGAGATCCGCCCGCTCCACCGCTCCAGCGGCCGCACCGCGAAACCGGCGGTGCGCAGCACGTTCTCCCAATGTTCGGCAGCGCTGTTGGTGCGGGTGAGCACCGCCGCGTCAGAGTCGTCGTCGAGCCGCCGGAGCGCGGAAACCAGCGCCTCCTCCTGGTCGTCGCCCTGCCACTCGACAACTCGCCCGCCGTGCAGCACCGGCAGCGCCGAGCGCAGCGCGACGGTCGGACCGCCGTCGAGGTCGTCGAACCGGTTGATCGCGTCGAACTCACCGGCCTGCTGGATGATCGCGGTCCGATTCCGGTAGTTGCGCCGCAGGATCTCGCCGCGGCCGTGCAACGAGATCCCGGCCTCGGACAGCCGCCAGCCACCGGCGTACACCTGCTGCTGGCCGTCGCCGACCAGCAGCAACTGGTTCGGCTCGTCACCGCTGATCGCGTGCACCAGCCGCAGCCCGATCAAGGTCAGGTCCTGGACTTCGTCGACGACCACCGCGGTGTACTGCCGGGGCAGCGGGCGGCGTTCCAGTTCCGCCAGCGCCCGCATGAGGACGTCGTTGTGGTCGAACGCGCCGCGTTCGGACAACTCGCGTTCGTACTCGCAGTAGAACTGCCAGACGTGCGCCCGGAAATCGGGCGGCAGGTTCGCGCCCCGGCCCTTGCGCGGCACCGCTCGGTAGTTCTCCAGCGACCGGATCCCACGGCCTTTGATCACCCGGTCGATCTCGTCCTTCCAATAGGCGCGCGAGGTCCGGAAGTTCCGCAGCGGCGCGGTCAGCTCGGTGCGCTGCCACACCGCGTCGAAGGCCCGCTCCACCTGCCGCTCGTCGACCTCGGCGGCTCGCCCGCGCCCGGCCAGGAAGTCCCGTGCCCAGGCGTGCAGGTGGGTGAACTCGATGCGCTGCGCGAGCTGCGGGGCCAGCGATCGGAACTGTTCCTCGGCGATCACCGGCAGATTGCGCAGATGCGTTGTGAACAGCAGTTTCCCGGTGGTCCGCCGCGCCAGGTAGGCCAATCGGTGCAGGGCCAGCACGGACTTGCCGGTGCCCGCCGGTCCGGTGATCCGCGCCGGTCCGGAGTAGTTCCGCCGCACCGCGCCCAGCTGGGTGTCGTCCAGGAAGATCCGCCAGTCCCGGAACGGCCGGTCCAGCGCGCGCTCGATCCGGTCCCGGCGCAGGTCGCGGACCTCGAACAGCTCGGCCGCGGCGCCCGTCTGGCCGGGGCTCCGCTGCTGCGGGATGCGCTGCGGATTCCACATGATCGGCGCCAGGTCGAAGGTGCGGCTGTCCAGGTGGCGGGCGATGGCGAGCGCGTCAGCGGGCTCCAGCACCCGGTCGCCGCGCCGCAGGATCCGGTCCAACTCGCCCTCGGTGACCGTGAGGTGCTCACCGCTGTGCCCCTTGCGGCCCCGGTAGTCGGCGGGGTGCACCACGACGGTCCGGGCCACGGCCTCGGTCAGCAGGCCCGCTTCGGTCGCCGCACCGGCCAGCAGTTCGGCGGTCCACACGAACGCCGCGCGCGTGGTCTCCCACTCGGGTTCGGTGTCGCGCAACAGGATCACCAGCACCCCGAGCGGCCCGGTGAGCACCGCGTCCGGGCGGTTCGGCGGGGTGTGCGGCGCGAACTGGTTGAGCAGCGGATACCAGCCGTTGTCGCACTCGACCGCGAACCGCTGCAAAACCCGGTTCTGCCAGGTCGGCAGCAGCCGGTCGCGCAGTTCGGCCTCGGCTTCGCGACGCAGTCGCTCCTGGCGGTGGTGGAAGGTCCCGGTCACGGCGCCTCCGTATCCTCTGGACACCGGCACCGGTCGGCTCGCGCGAAATCGTCCGGTGCCAGGTGCGCAAAACCCGCCCCGGTCGGCGGCACCGCCGCCGCAGGGGTGACCACGGTTCGAACACGCTAGGTGTCGACCCTAATGCGTTCCGTGGCATTTTCGACCGCCGTCGCGGCGGATCACCTGGATGTCGCAGGAGGCGGTCAGTCCAGCTCTTCGGCCACCAGGACGTCCAATGTGGATAGTGGTAGGGCGCCGTGCCGGAGGATCATGTCGTGGAAGCGCCGGATGTCGAAGGCGGCCCCGAGCCGATCCTGGGCCGCGGCCCGGATCCGCTCGATCTCCAGCCGACCCACCAGGTACGAAAGCGCCTGGCCGGGCAGCGCGATGTAGCGGTCGACCTCGGCGGCGGCCTCGACCCGCGACAGCGTGGTGCGGCTGAGCAGGTGGTCCAGCGCGCGCTGTCGGCTCCAACCGAACTGGTGCAGGCCGGTGTCGACCACCAGTCGCGCGGCGCGCAGCAGGTCCTGCACGACCATTCCCAGCCGTGCGAGGTCGTCGGAGTACAGCCCCATCTCGTCGGCCAGCCGCTCGGTGTAGAGGCCCCAGCCCTCGGTGTAGGCGTTGATGCTGATCAACCTGCGCAGCATCGGCAGATCGGTGCGCTGTTGGGCCAGGCTCAGTTGCAGGTGGTGGCCGGGCACCACCTCGTGGAATGCGATCACCTCGGAGGCGTAGCGCGGCCGCTGCGCGGCCTGCCCGGTGTTGGCGAAGTACACGCCGGGCCGCGAGCCGTCCAGCGCGGGCGACATGTAGAAGCCGATCGGCGTGGTGTCCGAGGCCGCTCCGGGGACCGGCCGCACCTCGCAGGGCTGGCTCGGCAGCCGGCCGAACCACTTCGGCGCCGCGGCTTGGGCCCGCGCGATCGCGCTGCGCGCGGAGGCCAGCAGCTCCTCGCCGTCGCGCCAGTACAGCGCCTGATCGGTGCGCAGGCGGTGCAGCACCGCATCCGGATCGCGTTCGCCCCAGATCTTCCCGCCGAGTTCGGCGACCTCGCCGCGCAGCGCGGCGAGGTGCGCGAGCCCGATCTCGTGCAGCTCCCGCGGGGTGTGGTCGGTGGTGATCTGGGCGCGAGCCAGCCGCAGGTAGATCTCGTGCCCACCCGGAAGCCAGCACAGTCCGGGCTGTTCAGCGGCGCGGGCGCGCGGGGCGATCTCGTCGGCGAGCACGTCCCGGTACCGCCGCAACGCCGGATGCACCACGTCGGTCAACAGGCGTTCGCGCGTTCGGTCCAGCGCCGGGTCGTGCAGGTTCGGGATCAGCAACGAGTCGCCTTCCGGTGCCGCGAGATAACCGTCGAGGTGATCGATGGCGTTGTCGACGAGCGGCCGCACCGGCACCCGTCCGGCAGCGACCCCGGCGCGGTGCCGCTGTGCCGCGGCAGTGGTGAACTCGGGAATCCGCCGCAGCCGCCGCAGGAAGTCCTCGGCCTGCAAGGGGTCGGAGATCGGCACCTGCCCGAGGTGGAACAGCAGGCCCGCGACCGGCGCGAACAGGTTCCCGATCACGGTGTACTCGGGCAACCGCGCGTCGCAGCGATCCACCAGCGCCTGCGCCTGGTGCACGACCACTGCGATGGTCAGTCGCTGCTCCAGATCGGCGTGCGCGGTGTCCACCGCCATCGCGCGGATGCGGATGTCCTCGGCGCGCTCGCGCAACGCGTACTCGGCGTCGGCGGTGATGTCCGGCAGCCGGTGGTCGCGGTCCCGGTCACCGTAGAGCGAGGCGCTCACCGGGTCCGCGTCGAACAGGACGGCCAGCAGTTCATCAGCGAGTTGCGCGGGCGTGCTCACAGCGTCCTATCGTGCCCCACCAACACGTCTCCGGGCCTGTTCGCGGTCGGGCTCGAACGTTGCGCCGAATGGGCCAGGGACAATGGGAGCGTGGACCCGCTGCACGATCCCGACGACGAAGCCCTGCTCGACCCGAGGCAGGCCCGCGACCTCGCCGGATTGGTCGAGGCCGCGCGGCTGGCGTCGGCCGTGGTGCGCTACGGGCTGCGCGCTCGGGTCGGCGTGGCGACGGTCGCGCTCAACCAGGACAACCCGCTGCCCACTGCCAATCACGCCTGCGCGCTGTGGGGAACGCTCGCGGAGGTCGCCGGAACCCTGCTGGAGTTGGAGCAGATCTTCGCCGAGGCGGGGCGCTCGGAGGCCGTCGTCTACGCCTCGCCGACCACGGTCGCGGAGATCGAGGGCATCGCCGACGACGCGGGCTGGCGCGCGGTGGACGAGATCGTGGCGATGTTGCACCGGGTGCGCCGGGACTCCCGAGGACAGGCGCGACCAGCCGAGGACGGCGACCTGCCCGCGATCGTCGAGCTGATCGCGGACGACGCCGGGCTCTCCGAAGAAGGTGAACGGCGGCTGCAGCGCAACCTCGGACACCGGATCGACGACCCGCGCTGCGTGCTGCTGGTGATCGACGATCCGGGTGCGGAACGCGTCGCCGGTTTCGCGCAGGGCTTCGTCGAACGCGGCGTCGGCCTGGTCGAGCAGGTGATCGTGCGCCCCGGTCGGCGGCGTCGAGGGGTCGGCCGAGAGCTGGTCGCGGAGACCGTCGACGAGCTGCGCGAGCGCGGAGCGCTGCTGGTCGCGGCGCTCAGCGAAGAGGGCGGGACAGCGCAGCGGTTCGCGGAAGCCTGCGGATTCGAGGTGGCCTACGCGGTGACCTCCTACGCCCGCAACATCGACGACCTGCTGTAACGGCGGTATTGGGCCCGCAGTGGCGATAGCGCGCTGGGTCACGGGCAGCAGCGCTGCGACTCGGTAAGTCGATTGACCACCTCGCGGTCGCATGTTTCGCTTAGTTCGCCTAAATAGTTTGGGAGGACTGGTGTCGAGTGACTCGGCAATGGATGAGACCACCGAGAACTCGGGCATCAACTCCTTACCCCGCGAAATCTGGATCCTGGTCTTCGGCAGCTTCATCGTCGCCATCGGCATGGGCATCGTGGCGCCTGCGCTGCCGACCTTCGCGACGAGCTTCGACGTCGGGGTCACCGCGGCATCCTTCGTGATCAGCGCGTTCGCCCTGATGCGGCTGGCTTTCGCGCCGGTCAGCGGCCGACTGGTGTCGTTGTTCGGCGAGCGGTCGATCTACCTGTGCGGCATCACCATCGTCGGGGTGAGCACCGCCGCCTGCGCGTTCGCCGGTTCCTACTGGCAACTGCTGATCTTCCGCGCCCTCGGCGGCACCGGCTCGACGATGTTCACGGTGTCCGCGGTGGCGCTGCTGGTGCGCCTGGCCCCGCCGCACCTGCGCGGCCGCGCCTCCGGCATGTGGGCGACGAGTTTCCTGCTGGGCAACATCTCCGGGCCGATCATCGGCGGCTTCGTGATCGGGTACTCGCTGCGCCTGCCGTTCATCAGCTACGGCATCGTGCTGTTCGTCGCGGCCTTCATCGGCTGGCTGCTGCTGCGCAAGTCGACGCTGGCCGCGCGGCAGGCGGACCCCAGCGCGCCAGCGATGACGGTGCGCCAAGCGCTGCGGCACCGCGCCTACTGGGCCGCTCTGCTGTCGAACTTCAGCAACGGTTGGGCCGTCAATGGAGTTCGAGTCGCCCTGGTCCCGCTGTTCGTCATCGAGGTGCTGCACGCCGCGCAGTCGATGGCCGGTGCCGCGCTGTCCGTGTTCGCCGTGGGCAATGGCGCAGTGCTGCTGCTGTCCGGTCGAATCGCCGACCGGCGCGGCCGCAAACCGATGGTCCTGATCGGTCTCGCGATCTCCGGCGCGGCCACCGCAGCACTGGGCTTCGCCGACTCCGTCCCGTGGTTCCTCGGTACTTCGCTGGTCGCGGGCATCGGCGCCGGAATCCTCAATCCGGCGCACAACGCGGCGGTCGCCGACATCGTCGGCGCGAGCGGCAAGGGCGGCCCGATGCTGGCGGTGTTCCAGATGTCCGCCGACTTCGGTGCGATCCTCGGCCCGCTGATCGCCGGGGTGCTCGCCGACACGATCTCCTACCGGGCGGCGTTCCTCGTCACCGGATTCACCGCGGCAGTCGGCCTGCTGGCCTGGAGCGGCGCCCCGGAGACCCGCCTGACCAGGGCGGTCAGCGTGCGCCGGACCGAAACCCTCGACGAGGCGGCCTAGCGCGCCATTGGGCAGGTGTCCGCTCGCGTGCGGCGGGGTATCCCGGCACTGACGTCGTGCTGCCACGGCGTCACCGCTGCTGCCGATGTGGAGGACGACATGACCACGACCACCGGTATCCCCGGCAGCGAGCTAACCGACGAACTGCTGCTGCGGGAACTGCACCACCTGCACGAAACCCGCAACGAGACCTTCCTGCACGGCTCGGCGGACGCGCTGCGCGAGCACACGGCACGCACCTTCGAACTGGAGCAGGAGTACCTGCGGCGGTACCCCGAACGCGAGGTGGATCCCCGCCGCACCCGTTCCGGTGCGAGAGGAGGACCGCAACATGCCTGAGCCACGCGTCGTGATCGTCGGCGGCGGACACGTCGGCCTGACCCTCGCACTGCGCCTGCAGTCGAAGTTGCGGCCGGGCGAAGCCAGGGTCACGGTGATCGACACCCAGCCGCACATGACCTACCAGCCGTTCCTGCCGGAGGCCGCGGCCGGTTCGCTGGAACCGCGGCACGTGGTGGTGCCGCTGCGCGAAGCGCTGCGCAAGTGCGAGGTGCTGACCGCGCAGGTGTCCGGCATCGACCACGCCCGGCAGCGGCTGACCGCGACGCTCGGGGACGGCAAGGTCGAGCATTTCGGCTACGACATCCTGGTGGTGGTCCCCGGTTCGATCTCGCGGGCGCTGCCGATCCCCGGCCTGGCCGAGCAGGGCGTCGGGTTCAAGACCATCGGCGAGGCGATCTTCCTGCGCAACCACGTGCTGTCCAGATTGGACATCGCGGCCAGTACCGGCGACGAGAAGCTGCGCCGCAGACTGCTGACGTTCGTGTTCGTCGGTGGCGGGTACGCGGGAATCGAGGCGATGGCCGAGCTGGAGAGCATGGCCCGCGACGCGATCCGCAGCTACCCGCAGGTCGCACCCCAGGACATGCGCTGGGTGCTGGTCGAGGCGATGGGCCGGATCATGCCCGAGGTCAGCCCGCCGATGAGCGAGTACACCAAGCGGCGGTTGGAAGAACGCGGCATCGAGGTGAAGCTGAACACCACCGCGAAATCCTTTGTGGACGGACACGCGGTGCTCTCCGACGGCGACGCGTTCGACACCGATACGGTGGTATGGACAGCCGGGGTCAAACCGCACCCGATGCTGGAGGAAAGCGACCTGCCCAGGGACTCCAAGGGCCGCGTCGAATGCACGGTGAAACTGCAGGTGCGCGGCACCCACAACGTGTTCTCGGCGGGCGACTGCGCCGCGGTCCCGGACCTGACCAGCAGCGACCCGGACGCGCTGTGCAGTCCGTCGGCGCAACACGCGGTGCGCCAGGCCAAGGTGCTGGCCAACAACATCGTCGCGATGCTGCGCGGCGAACAACTCGTCGAGTACCGGCACAAGTACGCCGGATCGGTGGCCGGGCTCGGGCTGTTCCAGGGCGCTGCCGAGGTCTACGGGGTGAAGCTCAAGGGGCTCCCGGCCTGGTTGCTGCACCGCACCTACCACCTCGTGAGGATGCCGACCGCGTCCCACAAGGCCCGCATCCTCGGCGACTGGCTGCTGGAGCTGCCGTTCCGCCGCCAGGTCGTGGCGCTCGGCGAATTGCACGACCCCCGCGCGGAGTTCATCAAAGCGGCCAACACCCGCGGCCTGCCGAGATCCCACCACGGCACCGCCGCTGGCTGACCGCGATCACTCCAGGCCGGGCAGCGGCACGACCCCGTGCTCCCAACGCACCAGCCGTTGCGCCTTGCCCGACTCGGTGCGCGGAATGTGGTCGGGAGGCAGCACCCGGACGATGCAGCCGAGCCCGAGCCGAGCGCGCAGCGCGGCGGTGAGCTCGCGCTCCAGGGCCTCGGCATCGCCGTGCGGATCACGCGGCTCGACGGCGATGCGCAACTCGGGCCGGGAACGATCCCGCAGGTCCTCGACGATCAGGTAGTGCGGCGCCACCCGCGGATCGGCCAACAGCACGGCCTCGATCTCCGAGGGGAACACGTTGATACCGCGGATGATCAGCATGTCGTCGGTCCGCCCGAGCACCCGGCTCATCCGGCGCAGCGTCCGCGCCGAGCCGCGCGCGGGCCCGTGCAGCGACGCCACGTCACCGGTCCGGTAGCGCAACAGCGGAGTGCCGGTCTTGGTCAACGTCGTGAACACGAGTTCGCCGACCTCGCCATCGGGCAGCGGCGTGCCGTCCGGGCCGACCACCTCTGGGTAGAAGTGGTCCTCGGCGATGTTCAACAAGCCCCCGGAGTCCAGCGACTCGCACGCGACACCCGGCCCGATCACCTCGGTGAGCCCGTAGATGTTGAGCGCCCGCAACCCCAACAACGCCTCAACGCTGTGCCGCATCGCCTCGGTCCAGGGCTCAGCGCCGAACAACCCCACGCGCAGCGACAGCTGGTCAGCGGTGATCCCGGTCGAGGCGAACGCCTCACCGAGGTAGATCGCGTACGACGGAGTGCAGCAGAGCGCGTCGGGCCGCAGGTCGAGCAGCAACCGGAGCTGCCGGTCGGTGGCGCCGCTGGACGCTGGCAGCACGGTCGCGCCGAGCCGCATGGCGCCGTGGTGGACGCCGAGCCCACCGGTGAACAGCCCGTAGCCGTAAGCGCAGTGCACGAAACTGCGCCGCGTCACACCAGCACCACCCAGCGCACGAGCCATCACCTGTGCCCAAACGTCGACGTCGTGCGCGGTGTAGGCCACCAGCGTCGGCCGCCCCTTGGTGCCGGAGGAACCGTGCACGCAGACGATGTCGGCCTCGGGCGCGGTGCGCAGTCCGAACGGGTAGTTGTCCCAGAAGTCCTGCTTGGTGACCAACGGCAAGCGGTGCAACTCGTCGAGCCCGACGTCAGCCCCCTGCGAGACGCCGAAGTCCCGCAGCCGAGAGCCCTGCCACCCGTCGGCGGCCAGCAACCGGTCGATGAGCCGGTGCAATCGATGTTCCTGCAGTTCACGGCGTCTCTCGGGGTCGGCCCCCTCGTCCTCGGGAACCACCAGCGAAGGACGCGCCCGCTGTGCTGTCGCCACGCCCCAGGGTGTAGCAGCTCCAGGAGGCTGATGGGTAGATCCAAGAGGGGGGACCCCCGGAGGAAGCCGGGAACAACGCTGTTGTACTGTATCCACACAAGAGATGAGCGGTGCGGAAACAAACCGAACACCTCGGAAGACCAAGGGGCTGTGGCGCAGCTGGTAGCGCACTTGACTGGCAGTCAAGGGGTCACGGGTTCGAATCCCGTCAGCTCCACTCCGCTGACCTGGGCCGATGCAAACTCGCATCGGCCCTGGTTTCGTATTGCCTGTCTATTTGCCTGTCTAACGCTTCGGCTTCGGGTCTTTGAAGACGCCATCCATCACTGATGCTCCCTCGACGATGACTGGTTTGATCTGCTTCCGGTAGACCAGCTCGGTCACCCGCGTTCCTCCGTGGCCGACCAGGCGGGCGATGTCTTCCACCCGAACCCCGGAGGCTGACATCACCGAGACGAAGCTGTGTCGCATCTCGCGTGGTGTCCAGTCCTTCGGGTTCAGTCCTGCGGTCTTGATGACCCTCCGAAAGGAGCGGCGGACGTTGTGCGAGTCCAGCTCAGTCCCGGCCGCCGACGGGAAGACCAACCCTTGTGGATCCCAGACCCGTCCCTGCCTGTTTGCTTGTGCGCGTTGTCGAAGACGGTGCAGGCGAAGGGCTACGACGCAGCGCAAGGGGAGCGCGAGCGTGCGGCGTGACTTCTCCGTCTTTGTGTCGCCATCCTCGCGAACCGAATGCCACACCTCGATTGAGCGGGGCACTGGCGGGTCGGCGCTCGGGTCGCCGTGCAGGTCGACGTGGTCCCAGGTCAGGGGTCGAAGTTCTTCTTGGCGTGCGCCGATGAGCAGAGACAGCGCGATGTAGGCGTGCATCGTAGAGCTTTCAGATGCTTTCAACACGGCTTCTGCTTGGTCGAGGGTGAGCGACTTGGAAGGTCGGCCTTCCAGCCCCGTTGGGACTTCGCACAGGTCCACCACGTTGCGCATGACCTTGTCGCGTGCCTGTGCGTGCCGTATTGCGCGGTTGAGGATCGAATGCAGGAGTCGGAGCGTTCGGGTGCTGAGATGTGTTGCCCGGTCGGCAAGCCACTTCTCAACGTCCTCAGCGGACAGATCGCGCAGCTTCTTTTTGCCCAGGAAGGGGATGATGTGCTTGTCAACGTTGTGCCGGTAGTTCTGCCTTGTCGCATTGGTTCGGCCGTTGAGCCCGAAGGTGAACCAGCTTTCCACTGCATACGCAACGGTGTATGAGCCTGATGTTGCGGCGGGCTGCCCGCTGTCGCGATCGTTGATCAGATCCCGAAGCTTCTCTTTTGCCTCGGTTTGGTGACTCCGCTTGCACTTCGAGTCTTGCGCTTCCCCTGCGTGTCGAATCCGATTGTTACCCAGGCAATCCAGCGTTGCCGTCCCTCGTGCCAGTGCAGACCGCCATCGCCCCGGCTACGCCGCTTCGTCATTGCCGCCCTCCTGTGCTTCTTTCTCCAGTAGTTCGATGTATTCGGCGAGTGCGGATGCGGGGATGAGCCGGGAGACTCCTTGGGTGACCGAACGGAGGCGGCCGGTGCGGAGTTGTTCGTAGATGGTCGATCGGCTCATCGAGAGTAGAACCATGGCTTCCTTGATCGGGTACAAGAGCCGGTTCGGAACCGCATCTGCGGTGAAGTGAGCAGCGGTCAGGCGCCCCCTTGGTGTTGGTGGGTGAGGGGTTGCCGTCCCAGCCGTCCCAAGCGTCCCGATGCTGGTCAGGCTGGTACGGCTTGTGGTGGTGGGACGGCTGTTGCCGTCCCAAACCGGCGAATCGGACGTTTCGGTGGTACGGCTAGAGCTGTCCCGGAGGGTCAAGCCGTCCCGCGCCGACCTGGGCTGGGACGCTTGGGACGGCTGGGACGCCTCCCCCTCAGCGGTCGAGCACTGGGTACCTGGAGATCGTCAGCGCGGAAGTAGAGATGCCTCCCGTCCGACGGGGTAGCCACGGCAAGGGTGTCCGGCCACGGCACACCGTCAGGGCGCTGACCCGCTTCGAGATCGCCAACCGATCCTGCCGTGCCCACCTGGTGGTGACGCACCTCGTCTCCGAGCGCGCAGTGCGGGAGCGGTGAGGCCCGCCTGTCAGTGGCCAGTTCCAATTCCCCACTGACGCCAGTTGGTGGGGAGCTATTTGGCCGTAGCAGGGATACGTTGTGTAACGATGGGGACGAAAATAGTGCGGTCCAATCGTCTTACCCGCCGACGCGCGTGCCAAGCTTCGAACACCTGCGAACGGGAACGTCGGTGGAGGATGGATGATCGGTGACCGGTGGGGTGTGAGCGACAGCGAGATCGTGCGCTCCTACCCGTGCGACGACTTCGTCACCTCGCCCGCGCTGGAGGCATGGCGGGGCGTGAGCGTCCAGGCGCCTTCCGAGGCGGTATGGCCATGGGTCACACAAGTGAGGCTTGCGCCCTACTCGTACGACTGGATCGACAATCTGGGGCGCCGCTCACCTCGCGAGCTGGTAGATCTTCCCGAGCCGCAGGTCGATGACAACTTCACGACCGCCTGCGGGCGCAGGCTGGGCCGCATCGTTTCGGTCGACCCGGGGAAACAGCTGACCGGCACCATCCTAGGCGCCGTCATGTCCTACGTCCTCGTGCCCCAGGACCACGACACGACGCGTCTACTGTTCAAACTTGTCATGCAAACCAGCCGCTGGGTGGCGCTCGGGGTGTCCGTCGGCGATCTGATCATGGCTCGACGGCAGTTGTTGAACCTGAAGATGCTCGCCGAACGACACCAGCACTGAGCTGCGGCGCGGGTTGAGCGGCTTGACGCTGAGAACGCCGAGTTGACCGGTATAGGAACGCCGCCGATGACTCCCCGCAACGGATGGCGGCGTGACAGTCCGTGCAATTGGCCGCGAGCGGGGAACACATCTGGCCGCGATAACTGGCCGTCCACGGGGAATTCATGCTGGCCGCTGACACCCGCCAGTCATGTCTGCGGTGGTCTCAGTTGGGTCTCATTCGTCGTCGTTCACGATCGGTCGAATGCTCTTCGATGTGTTCACCGCAGGTCGTTGACCTACGCCTTTGAGGTATCCGACTGCTGCTGAATAGGTGTTGGTAGACCTGAAAAGGCTGAATCCTGAACAACGTGCATCAAAGACCGGACTCGCCGTCATTGAACTTGGCGCCGTCGAACCGAACGTTGACTCGAGGAACGAAGCCCGGCCATGGAACTTGGCGTCATTGAACCGAGCTCCGCCGTGGAACTCGGCCTCGCCGAACGAAGCGGCCTTTTGGAATTCGGTGCGGCTGAACGAAGCGTCTCGCAACTCGGCGAAGTCGAACCAAACGTCGTGATGGCCAGGATGCCGATCGCGATGAGCAGCACCCACCACCAGCGAAGCGGCGTTACCTGCGGCCGGTCTGATGCACGCCTGCGCCGGGCGAGGCGAGAAACCCATCGCTTCACGCGAGCATGATCGCAGCTGCGATGCCTGCACATGCCCAGAACGACCGATCAGCGCTTGCCTGTCTAACTGCCTGTCAATCGGTGCGGACTCCGGCGTACACCCGTGGACAGGTCGGGACTGATCGAGCTGGCCAGAGCGACACCCGCAGCAGGTAGATCAACCCCCCAAAGTGCCTGGCAGTCAGGGGTCACGGGTTCGAATCCCGTCAGCTCCACCCTTGTGACCTGGGCCGATGCGAGATCGCATCGGCCCAGGTCACATGCGGCGGTCGGTTCGTACCGGCTGGCCAGCCTTTACGAGCGGGTCGATCGTCCCCGGGACGAGGTGCGAGAACGGGCTGTCCTGAATTCGACCTTGGCCCGACTCGACTGCCCCGAATGCGCAGCCACTGCCCGCCCCCGCCAGGATGGCCGTTCTCGTCCTCCTCATGCGGCGCCGGGAATGCAGATTGTCTGATTCGGATGGATGAGATCGGGGTTGGTGATGTGGTTGTAGTGCGCGAGCTTTTGCCAGGGCACGCCGTACCGCTGGCCGATCTGCGACAGTGTGTCACCGGACTTCACCGTGTAGGGCGTACACACGTTGGGATGCGCATTCGGATGCAGGTAGAGAAATTGATCCGGATAGATCTTGTTCGGATTCTGGATACCGTTCATGCTGGCCAGCATGTCCATGTCCACCCCGAACCACTGGGCGATCTCCGAAAGCGTGTCGCCTCGCTGTACCGTGTAGGTTTCACAGTCCGTCATCTTTCTTCTCCTTTAGTTCCTGTGGCACGTGCCCAACCGACTTGTGCGGCCTAGGGAACTCCTTAGAGCCACCTGTCAAGCGAAAGCGGGAACCTTGACGGGAATGCAGATGCGCTGACCCGCCTGGATCACATTCGGGTTGGGGATGTGGTTGAAGTGGGCCAAGTCTTCCCATGATTTCTTGCCGGGGCGGGCGGCCTTGAGGTGGTTCTTCTCGGCGATCTCGGACAGGGTGTCCCCGCTCTTGATCTCGTAATGCTTGATCTCCTGGCCCTTCTTGCCGAAGAAGTTGATCTTCTGGCCGATCTGGATCAGGTTTGGATTCGGGATCTGGTTGTGCTTGGCGAGCTCCTGCACGGTGTAGCCGAACCACTTGCCGATGTTCGTGAGATTGTCGCCTGATTGCACCGTGTACGAGCTGCATGGCTGCGGTATTGGCATCTGACTTCTCCTTCGGTTGGCCACCCTGCGGACCCGTTGCTCTCGAGGAGTGGCGACTGACTCCCAGTCCGGCACAGATGACGTACCCCAGCAATGGGCCTTCAGGGCCATTGAGGATTCTTTTCGGCAGGATCTCCTTGAACCGCTGAGGTCCATTTCTCCCAGGCGGGGAGAACCGGATGATGAGGAGTGTGGGTGACCGCACCGACGACCTGGTTCATCACCGAGGACACAGCAAGTGCGGCCTCATGGAAGGCACGTTTCTCGACGAGCTTGATGAACATCGTCGGCTCGACCTCGGCACCCGCAACGAGGTGCAGATTGCGGAAGTCCTTTGGTGCGGTTCCTAGTGGCCTTACTGGCAAGCGAATTACGCAAGTCAGTTCTTCGCAGGCGTTGCCGATTGGCCGTTGCCGAATTCTTCCGCTCTGTCGGTGTACGAACCGGCTTCGAGGTTCGGCGGCGGTCGGTTCGCGGCCGCGTCAACGACGTTGTGCGACCACGGTTCTGGTTGGACAGCGCGCCGAGCAGAACGCCAAGGTCGTATCGCGATACCACGTCGAGTGACTGCTCAGTCCCCCCGGCCAAGCGTGGCACCGCAGCGACTCCCGCGTCCGAGTCGTGCACCCTCAATCAACTCAACATCCCTTTCCTGGAACGCTGCCGAGGTTCCCACCCGCGATCGGTCGAAGTTGAACTAACGGGCTGATCCGAATGTCGACGCGGCGGGGTGCGGATCGGCCTACCTCGCCGTCAGTGCGGTGACCAGTTCTTCCAGTCCGTTGAACCGCCAGTCGAAGACGTCGGAGCTCGTTGGCGGATCTTCGACCGGTCGGTGGACGTAGGCGGTTCGCATGCCCTTCGCCTGCGCTCCCCGGAGGTCCCAGGCGTGGGCCGCCACCATCAGCACGCGTTCTGGTGGACATCCGGCCGTGTCGATGGCGAGTTGGTAGACCTCCGGCGCTGGTTTGTAGGCCAGGGCGGCTTCGGCGGACAGGGCTTGGTGCCAGCGCAGCCCGGCATGTGCGTTGAGTCGCAGCAGAGCCGTGCGGCTGGCGTTGGAGAGCCCAATCACGGGGAACCGCTGCGCGAGCCGTTCCAGAGCGGCGACGGAGTCGTCCCAGGGAGGCAGGCGCTGACCCGCTGTGGCCAGCCGGGCGATGGTCGCCGGATCGGTGAGTCCGGCGTGGTCGGCCACCAGACCGGCAGCCTCTACGTCGATGATCTCGGTGTTGACGTACGCGCGGTGCCCTTGCCCGATGCGTTGCTGCTCAAGCTCGACATGCCGCTGCCACGAGATGAGCAGCTCTTCGACAGTCGCATCGTCGGACTCGGGCACCGCGTCGCGAATTGCCGCTCGAAGCCCGCTGGATTCGTCGACCAGTGTTCCGAGGACGTCGAAGACGACGACCTCGATGTCGCGGATCTCGGCCATGCGTGCTCCTGTTCGCGCTGGTGTCACTGGTCTAACCGGTGACGATGTTGTCACCAGTCCCGTCACCGGTCAAGATGGTGACGTGGATTTCGCGTTCGTGAGCGGCAACTCGGCCCTCGATCTGGCTGCCACCGTGGGGTCTCGTCGAGACGAGCCCATCGACGTCCTGGCCTCGCCCGCAGACCTCGAACGGTGGGTGGCCGAATGTGACGAGCTTCCCGACCGTGTTACCGCCGACTTCGAAACCTTCGAGTCCGCGCTGTCACTGCGAGAAGCGATCTACCAACTTGCGCTCGATCGCGTGTTTGATCGGCCGTTCGATCGGGGCAGCCTCAAGATCGTCAACAACACGGCCGCCGGGCCGGTGCCCACGATCAAGCTCAGCGACACGGGGCTGCACATGTCGGGAGACCTCCTCGCAGTGCTTTCCCAAATAGCCAGAAGCGGTATCGCAGTGCTCGCCGATCCTCATGCCTGCCTCAAGGAGTGCGGTCGCGCTGGCTGCACTCGCATCTATCTCGACCGCTCGCGCGGCGCCCGGCGTACCTGGTGCGGGATGGACGAGTGCGGCAACCGCGTCAAGGCCGCGGCTTATCGGGCTCGCAAACGAGCTTCGACGGCACCCGAGGGTCGCGGAGGTTTCCGGCATTGACCGTCGGCTAGCTCAATCCGCTCCCGTGGGAAGTCGGGACCCTTGCGGTCAGGATCGGTTGGAAGAAGCCGGTGTCTTCTGGTGCGTGCCACTCGGCGTCCTGGAAGCCCGTGCCGATGACGAAGCCCATGAGCTGGTCTTGGGTCAGCGCCCAGTACGTCGTGCGGCGGACCCGCACCGACCAGGATTCCGCGTGCGGGATGAGCTGGAAGTGCTCGATTTCGTAGTGCTCCGCGTCGTTGTGCCAGTCCCAGAGCTGGAAGGTGATCGTTCGGCCGGTCGGAGTATCGGCGACCTGGGGCGGCGTGGAGCGTGGACGGGTCTTGCGAATCGAGTCGTAGAGGCGAGTCGTGATCAGCAGTAGGCCGCCAGGTCTGAGAAGACGTCGCATGCCGGTAAGTGCACTCTGAAGATCGTCAGGTGTGAGCAGGTGCGGAAGCGCATTGTCAGCGCAGACGATGACATCGAAGGATGCGGAGCGGAACGGCAGGGCGCGCATATCCGCTGCGGCGGCTGGCAGGAGCAGTTGACGTGCGCGTGCTTCGCGGGCCGCGCGGGTGATGGCGACAGGGCTGATGTCGGTGCCGATAACGCGATGCCCAAGCGCGGCAAGACCGAGTGCCTGGGTGCCGATCCCGCAGGCGCAGTCGAGGATGCTCTGCGGTCCTGGGCCGTGTTCGCGGCGGATAAGTCCATCGAGGGCGTGGGCTTGCCGAGCGCTGCTGGTTTCCCAGTCGGGATAGATCCGGTGGTAATCCTCAGCAAGCTCGTCGTAGAAGTGGCGTGCCGAGCCTTCGTCCATGCGGTCACGGTAGGCGGCCCCGACGAGCCGTGTCGGGTTCGCCCGTTCCCTGGGTTTCCAGCGGCCCCGAGCGCACCGTAAGAGGTTGCGCGAATTGGCTTTCGTGGCGGTGCGGGTAGCGGGACCGTCGTGAGTGGTAGTGGTCGCCACAACGGCCATTACCACTCACGACTGAGGAGCGAGCGAGTTCCTGCCGATCGGCTCAGTTGGTGGTTAGCAGTTGGATTCGGATGTCGCGGAATTCGACTCGGCTGTCCGGGTCGTGGTTCTGCAGGCCGACGAAGCCTTCCGGGCCGCGTGCCGGGTCGGTGCTGGTGAAGTCGTTGACCAGCACGTCGTTCAGCCACACCTCGTAGCGTTGGCCGGTTACCCTCAGCCGGTAGGTGTTCCACTCGCCGACCGGGTTGGACGCCTGCCGCAGTGGCGGCTGGAAGTTGTAGATCGTGCCCGTTTTCTGCGGATCTCCACCGGGATTGTCGTTGATCTGCACCTCGTAGCCGTGGTCCACCGCCACCCACGGGTCGTCACCGGGGTCGGGGAAGCGCAGGAACACACCGGAATTGTTGGTCTCGGCGGTGACCCGCCACTGCAACCGCAACTCGTAGTCGGCAAAGCTCCGGTCCGAGTACCACAGCAGGCCCATGCCGCCGTGGCTGACCAGCTTCCGGTCGACGATGTCGAAGCCGCCGGGGCCTGCCTGCGACCACCCGTCCAGACTGCTCCCGTCGAACAACGTGATCGGCGGCCCGCACGGCCGATACGCCGCCGACCCTGCTGAGGGGGCCGCCTGCGAGGCACCGGCCACGCCCGTGGACATCACCGCCAACATCGCCAGCATGGCGAGCAGCGCACTACGAACACGCATCCCTGTCCTCCTTGTCAGTGGAGCTCACAGCGGTCGAACCCGGATGTCGCGGAACCTCAGCTGGTTGTCGGCGTTCTCCAGCCCGATGAACGGCCCTTGGCCGCGACTGGCATCGCCGGTGTACTCGGTGACGACCTGGTCGTTGAGCCGGACCACGTAGGTGTTGCCGCGCACTTCGATGGAGAACCGGTTCCACCCGCCCAGCGGCGGCTTGGCGGCCAGGAACTCGGCGGCCTTGACCCCGCGCAGCGAACCCGTCCGCTGGTCGACGGACTCCACCCGATCCAGGATCGCCACCTCGTAGCCTTCGCGACCCGGCAGCGTGGCATCGCCACCGGGATCACCGAAGCGCAGCATCAGTCCGGAATCCGCGCTGACGTTGAACGTCTCGTACTCGGCCTCCAGCACGAAATCACCGAACTGCTGCTGGGAGTACCACAGCACGCCACGACCCGATGCCGTTGGCTGCAGCATCCCGTCGGCGACGGTGAACCCGCCTTGGCCGACATGGCTGAATCCGGCCAAGGTGCTCCCGTCGAACAACCGCAGCCATCCCTCGGCATCCGGGGCCGGATGCCACAACACCTGGCCCCGCCCGGTCGGCACGTCATCGCGCACGTTCACCGGCACGCCGTCCACCACGACCAAGCGCCCGTCACCGCGGCTGCACGAGTCCTGCAGCGCCGCGCACGCCAACACGACCTCCGAGGCCGCAACCGGACTGCTGTAGGAAAGCCGTGCGAGACCGCCCTGATCGGTGTTGACCACCTGCCGATCGGCCAGCATGAACGGCACACCCGCCGAGTGGCCGGGCGGCAGCCCCGCAGCGGGTGCCCGCCGGTAGACCTCGAAGGTGATCGGCGCTCCGGCGCGGTTCGGCCCGCTCAACGTCGCAGTCACTTCATGCGGCTGTCCGGCGTCCAGTTCCGCAGAACCGGGCGACACCGCCAGCGCACCTCGCACCGGCTCGGTAGCAGTGACCACAGTGGACGCCGATCCGCGTTCGAAGCCCTGCGGATCCACCACCGTCACGGTCGCGGTGTACTCGCCGAGTTCGGTGTAGGTGTGGCCGACCCGCGCTCCGACACCGGTGGTGCCGTCGCCGAAGTCCCACTGGTACTGCGACCCGGCCGGGGCGCTGTCGGCGGTGGCGGACAGCGTCACCTCCAGCGGCGCCGGGCCGCGCGCGAGGTCGCTGGCGGCCGACACGTTGAGCGGACCCGCCGCGCCCAGCCCGGTGAACCGCATCGCGTCGAGCCGGAACAGATCGGATCCCTGGCCACCGAACACCGCGAACAGCTCGTGACTGCCGCCCGGATCAACCACCGGCACCGCAGGAAGATCCACATATCCAGGGACACCTCCGGGTACCGGTGCGGTCGCCACCAGCGGCCCATCCGGAGCGCCTGCCCGCAGCTCGATCGTGCCGCCCGCGCCCGGTGCGGCCACCCGGAACGCTGCGGACTGCACGGATTCCAGGCTCATCGGCCGCCACGACACGGCGTCACCGGGATCGATGTCGCCGATCGCCGCATCGCCCTGGGCCCCATCGTCGGAAACCACCGACGCCCCGTGCAGTGCGGTGGCGTGCTCGGCCTGTTTGTTCTTGGGCTGCAAGCGGATCTCGTGGCTGCCTTCGGCTGGCGGCACGTTCGGCCCACCCCGGTCGGTGTAGGTGGCCCGCAGGACGATGAACAGGTTCGCATCCGAGCCATGCCCGTCGTCCTGCTGGATCTGGATCCGCCCCGAACAGCCCTGGACTTCGGTCTGCGGGTGCGCGTGCTCGTCGTGCCCCAGCGCCACCTGCACCCGCACGTCCGCGCAACTGATGCCCTGTCCGATCACGCCGTCCTCGGTGTCGGAAACCCCGACCCGGTAGGAGATTTCGTCGCCGAAGTCGATCATGGAGCCGTCCGGCGGCAACTCTAGGTTCACCACCGGTTCGTGATTGCCCACCGAGATCGGTACTCGGGCCACCGTGACCCGGCCGGTGGCGTCGGTGAGGATCAACTTCGCGTCGTAAGCGGCATTCTCGGCGTAGGTGTGCTGAACCTGCGGGCCTTCGGTGTCGATGGTCCCGTCTCCGTCGAGATCCCACTGGAACCGCAGCTCGTCCCCGTCCGGGTCCGACGATTCCGACGCGTCGAAGGAGACCTCCAGCGGCGCGTTGCCGGAACGCGGGGTGGCGGTCACCTGGGCGGTCGGCGAACGCTGGCCGTTGGTGTGGTCGATGCGGTACAGCCCCGCGTTCGGGCCCGGGGTGAAGAATCCGCCGCCGTACTCCAGCACGTACAGCGATCCTTCCGGCCCGAACTCCATGTCCATCGGCTGGTCGAAGTCGGCGTTCGGCATGAACGGGGAGATCGACACCAGCTGCCCCTGGCCGTCGCCCCGGACATCCTTGACGAACCCGCGGGAGTACTCGTAGAAGAACGCCGCCCCGTCGTACTCGGCTGGGAACTTCGTCGGCGACGCCAGATCGGGGTCGAACCGGTACACTGGACCGCCCATCGCGGTCCCCCCACCGGGGCAGTCGATCTGCGGGAAGACGTCGAAGCACTCGTACGGGTACCAGATCAACGGAGTTTGTGCTGGCGGCAACTCTGTCAGTCCGGTGTTGTTCGGTGAATCGTTCGTGAGATTCGCGCAGTCGAACGGCGGGCCCGAGACACCGGTGGCGAAATCGTAGTCGCGGTAAGGGATGTTGTCGGCGATGCAGTACGGCCAACCACCATTGCCCGGTCCTTTGACCAGGTCCAGCTCGTCGTACTGCCGCGGCCCCCGCTCCGGGTCGTCCTCACTCGCGTCCGGGCCCACAACGCCCACGTACACCCAGTCGGTCGCGCGGTCCACGCTGAACCGGAACGGGTTGCGCAGCCCCATGAAGTAGATCTCCGGTCGGGTCGACGGCGTGCCCGGCGGGAACAGGTTCCCCTCCGGAATCGTGTAGGAGCCATCCGGCTGCACGGTGATCCGCAACAGCTTGCCGCGCAGATCGTTCGTGTTCGCCGAGGACTTCTGGGCGTCGAACGGGGCTCGCCCCGGCCGCTCGTCGATCGGCGAGTAGCCGTCGGAAGCCCACGAGTTCGTGTTGTCCCCTGTGGACAGCAGCAGGTTGCCCTTCGAGTCGAAGTCGATGTCGCCTCCCACGTGGCAGCACAGGTCGCGCTGCGTGGGTACTTCCAGGATCACCTGCTCTTCGGCCAAGTTCAGCTGAGCGCCGTCGAGCTGAAAACGCGACAACCGGTTCTTCGGCTCCGGGCCTGCGGGGGAGTAGTAGGTGTAAACCCAGCCGTTCTGCGCGAAGTTCGGGTCCAGCGCGATGCCCTGCAACCCGTCTTCTTCCCCGGTGTAGACCGGAATCCGGCCTGCCTCGGTGACGTTGTAGGTGACCGGGTCGAACAACCGCACGACACCACGCCGGTCGGTCATCAGCACCCGTCCGTCCGGTGCCACCGCCAACGCCATCGGCTCCCCGACATCATCGGTGAGCTTGATCTTCTCGAAGTTCTCTTCCGGCGCGCCGCTGACGTTTCCGGCCAGCACCCGCACGGAATCGGTCGGCGGGGGAGGCGGCGCGGGACTGGCGTTGACGGGACCGATCAGCGCGGCGAGCACCGCGAGGACCACGCCGATCACGAGCAACGGACTCCGGACAGCACGAGGTGACACCGACATCGTGGCCTCTTTCGGAAAGCACCAAACCCAGGTAAATAGAAGATAAAGGCAGGCGGTGCGGCTGAGTCGAAATCTGTCCGGTCCTGTCATTGAATTGCGGCACACGACGCAGAATTCACCCGGCGATCGGACGACCGGCCACCGCACAATGCCCGATCAAGACCCAACCTCGATGATCCTTTTCGCAGCGGGGAAAGATCGCGGACCTTTGGCGGTCCTGCGGTGACGGGGCGAGCACGATCGACGAGCGGCATCTGCCAGCACCTTCGATCTCGCGGTGGCAGTTCGGGACAGCGGTCGCGGGAGCAGCAGCAGGGCTCGGCGCCGCGAAGGCGCCAGCTGCCATCGGCAACTGGGTGAGCCTCTTCCCTCGGTATGACGTGGAAATCCTCTCCCAGGTGCTGGGTTTCGCCTGGTTTTGGATCAGCAGCGAGGAGTTCTGATTTCGCTGCGTCACGTCCGTTCCAGGCGTGCGGGTAGCTGTGTTCGCCGGAGCATCGGCCTCGCTGGTTGAATTGGAATTTCGGATTCGAATCGAATTGGACCTTTTGGGGTGCCGCTTTGTGGGGGATTCTTGGGGAGCCGCCTACGACGGATGAGGATCGCCCTGATGTACGTTCCCGCTCACTTCGCACCAGACGACGAAGCGGTGCACGAGCTGCTGACCAACCACGGAGCCGCTGACCTTGTCACCGCCACCCCGGACGGTCTGATCGCGACAATGCTGCCGTTCATCTACGACCGGGAGCGCGGCACTCTGCTGGGCCACCTCGCGCGCAACAACGACCACTGGCGCCAAACGGTGATCGGTGACGCGTTGGTCATCGTGCGCGGCCCTGACTCCTACATCACGCCGTCCTGGTACGCCGGCGAAGGCCGAACACGGACGCGTGGTTCCCACGTGGAACTACATGACCGCCCACGTGTACGGGACCATGACTGTGCACGATGATCCCGACTGGGTGGCGGGCGTCGTCCGCCGACTCACCGATCACCACGAAGCCGGTCGGCCCATGCCGTGGTCGGTCGACGACGCACCGGAGAAGTTCTTCCACGGCCAACTTCGAGCCATCGTGGGCGTGCAGGTGGCCGTCAAGCGGATCGAGGCCAAGTTCAAGCTCAGCCAGAACCGCCCGGCAGCCGATGTCGACGGAGTGATCGACGGGCTCCGGAAGTCCGGCGACGAGGCTAGCGCGAAAGCGGTCGAGAACCACCGCGCCTGAGCAAACCGCAGACGGAGTGCTGACAGTGCTGAGCGCCCGTGATCGCGACCGACCACGGTGAACTGCCGCCCGCGGCTGACCCGCAACACGCTGAAGGGACGTCCCGCCATGTTCACCGGCCTCAGCGCCTTTCCACTGACCCCGACCAGCGAGTCGGGCATCGACGAGCACGCATACGCCCAACTGGTCTCCCGCCTCGCGGCTGCTGGCGTGGACTCGATCGGCGCGCTGGGCTCCACCGGCGGCTACCCCTATTTCTCGCGCCAGCAGCGCGCTCGTGCGGCGCGGATCGCCGTTCAGGCCGCCGAGGGCACCCCGGTCATGGTCGGCATCGGCGCGCTGCGCACCTCGCAGGTCCTCGCGCTGGCCGAGGATGCCCAGGAGGCGGGTGCGGCGGCGGTGCTGCTGGCCGCGATGACGTACCACCCGCTCACCGACCGCGCTGGAAGCCCTGCGACTGGGAACCTCCGCATGAGCACCGCTCGGTCGGGCAACTGACGAGTCAGGCTCGCCGCAGGCCCGGCTGATCCGGATCGCTGACGAACGATGCCACCGTCGATGAGGGCGACGAGGTGGACAGGATCGTTGCCCTGGTGCGATGTGGTTCGGGTGCGCATGACGGGTACCCGCTGCGTGGCAGCTTTCGACCGGGCGGCCGGTCGAGCTTCCGCGAGTCCGGCGGGGTGCAGGGGGATCCGATGGACATCGAACACAATCGCGTTGAGACCAATGGAGTTCGGCTCCACTACGTCACCGCTGGATCCGGACCGGTCGTGCTCTGCCTGCACGGCTGGCCGGAAACGCATCGCGAATACCTGTGCATCATCGAGCGGTTGGGCCGCGGATATCGCTTCATCGCTCCGGATCTGCGGGGATTCGCCGACAGCGAGAAGCCGTTCAGCGGCTACGAGCCGAAGACGATCGCGGCCGACGTGCTGGGCTTGCTCGACGTCGAAGAGGTCGAGCGATTTCACGTCCTGAGCCATGATCTCGGCGGACCGGCTTCGGTTGCGCTCGCTTATCTCGCGACGGGTCGCGCCTTGTCGCTCTCGACGATCGAAACGCCGTTCTTCGGCCTCGATTACCCCGGATACGTAGACCCGCGAGTCGCGTATTGGCACCTCGGGATGCACATGAACATGGACATCACGCGCTTCCTGGTCGAGGGACGAGAAGAGCAGTACCTGCGGCACTTCTTCCGAGACTTCGCCTACGACCCGACCGCGGTGCCAGAATCCGAAATCCAGGCATATGCCATGCAGATGCGCCAGCCGGGCAACCTCCGCGCCAGTCTCAACCTCTACGGCTACATCCCGCAAATGGCCGAGCAGACGAGGGAGTTGACCGCGGAGAAGCTGACCGTGCCGATGATGGCGTGGGGCGGCCGATCGTCCTTCGGATCGCACTGCATCGAAAGCGCGAAGGCCATCGCGACCGAGGCGCAAGGCGGTGTGATCGAGCGGTGCGGTCACTGGGTGTTCCAGGAGAGGACTGACTTCATCTGCGACGAGTTGGACCGCTTCTGGGCCGGAAAGACTTGATCTCCGCACGACGCGCTGCTGGTCGACATGCCGAGCGGGTCCGCTGGGCTCACACTTCGACTGTCCGGTTTGGAGTTCGGCCCACGAGGAGCGAAACGTGCGTTTGTCCACCAGGAACCAGCTTCGGGGAACGGTCGCCGAGGTCGATCGTGGTGACGTGATGACCGTTGTCAAAGTGACATTGGAAGGCGGACAGCAGGTCATCTCCTCGATCACGAAGGATGCTGCTGACGATCTCAACCTCCAGCCAGGGACGTCGGTCACGGTTCTGGTCAAGTCCACCGAAGTCATGCTCGCGGTCGAATGATCGTCATCGGATCGGGATTCTCCTGGGCTGGCGCGGATTCAACGTGGTGAGCAGGTGGCTGGCGGCTTGTTCGCTGGATTTGAGGCTGCCGATCGTGGTCGAGTGGCCGAACAGGTCGCCGCCCGCGAGGTGCACCCTCCGCGATGTCGGTTGGCTCGCAGCGAACGCCGCATCTCGGTACGCGCCGGGGCGACGGATGAGGACGCTCGGCCAGCGGCGGTCGACGTGCACGGCTCGGCAGTTTCGGTCTATTTCTGGGAAAACGCCGAGCTTGCGAATGCCGGAGGCAGTTCTGCCCACGATTGCGTCGTCGGCTTTATCCCACACCGCACGCGATACCGACGCGCGCAGGTACGCCGTCACCAGTCCGCGCCCCGCCGGGACTCGGTGCGGGTGCAGGTTGTGCTGCAACGCCGTTGCTGCTATGTCCGGCAGGTCGCCGCGCCCCGTGTAGAGCACCACCGAGTTCTCCCGCACATCCCGTTACGCCTGGTGGTGAACTCCTTCATCTTCGTTCCGGCGGAGTCGAGCACGGCCGACATGGCGCCGAATGCCTGGATCGCTTTGCGGTCGCGGTCCGACGGGCCCGTCGGTGAGATCAACGTCAGCAGCACGTGCGCCATCTCCAGCGCGTCCGCGTCGACCTCGGGCGACACGTGGTGCGGAGATGTTGAACCTGCGGCGATGTTGAACGCTGCGCGCCCTCGTGCGTTGGCTGGCGGGTCAGGCGTGCCGCACGTTCGGGCGGTTAGTCTGGCCGTCATGCCCGACACATCCACGAACAAGCTCGGGGAGTTCCTCCGAGCCCATCGCGCGCGTGTTGCGCCCGCGGATGTGGGGTTGTCAGGCGGAGGTGACCGCCGGGTCGCGGGACTTCGCCGCGAGGAGGTCGCGGTGCTCGCCGGGGTGAGCATCGACTACTACACCCGCCTCGAACAGGGACGCGAACGCAACCCTTCCGCGCAGGTCCTGGACGCGATCGGGCGGGCGCTGAAACTCAACGCCGATGCCTGCGGCTACCTCTTCCGGCTCGCCGGGCTCAATCCGAACCCGACATCGGGCAGCGCGCGAGACCTGGTCCACCCGGCGCTGCTGCAACTGCTGGACTCCTTTCCGAGTGCGGCCGCGTATGTGCTCAGCCCGGCGTTCGACGTGCTCGCCACCAACACCATCGCCGCCGCGCTGCTTTCGCCCTTCGACGGCATGACCAACATGGTTCGGGTCCTGTTCCAGCACCCGCAGGCGCGCGCCGTGTTCGTCGAATGGCCCACCCTGGTCGAGCAGACCGTCCACGCCCTGCGCCTCAACGCGGGCTACTACCCGGACGACCCGGAGATCCGGGCGCTCGTCAACGAGTTCCTGCGGACCTCGCCCCGGTTCCGGGACCTGTGGCAGGACCAGACCGTGACCGGACTCACCCGGATGTTCAAGGTCTTCGTCCACCCCGCGGTGGGTCGAGTCGAGTTGACCTACCAGACCTTCGACGTCCGCGACGCCCCCGGCCAGCAGTTGCTCGTCGGTACGCCGGAACCCGGTAGCCGCAGCGCCGACGCGATCGCCTACCTGGGCTCCGTGCACGCCAACACCTGAGCGTCGCATCGCGTTGCACCAACCTGCCTTCCTGGGTGCGGCACACCCAGGAAGCCACGACCTTCTCCCGGCGCGGCGGCTGCCGGACGCTTGGTCCTGCGGCGCTTCCTGCCGCAAGCCCAGCGTCTTCGAAGGAGTTCCCATGACCACGGACGGCAAGATCGTTCTGATCACCGGAGCCAGCAGCGGCATCGGTGCGGCGACCGCCCGCCGTTTGGCCGCCGATGGCCACCACGTCGTTCTCGGCGCACGGCGCGTGGACCGGCTAGCGGCACTCGCCGACGAGATCCGCAACGCTGGTGGCCGAGCCGACCACCAGGAGCTCGACGTGGCGAACCTCGACAGCGTGCGCGGTTTCGTCGAGGCCGCCCACGAGCGGCACGGCCGCATCGACGTCTTGGTCAACAACGCGGGCGTGATGCCGCTGTCGCGCGTCGACTCGCTGCGGATCGACGAGTGGAACCAGATGATCGATGTGAACCTGCGCGGCACCCTGCACGGGATCGCGGCGGTGCTACCGCTGATGCGGGCTCGCGGTGGCGGCCACATCGTGAACGTGGCCTCGACGGCGGCGCACCGGGTCGATCCGACGGCGGCCGTCTACTGCGCCACCAAGTACGCGGTTCGGGCCCTGTCTGAAGGATTGCGCCAGGAGAGCCAGGACGTCCGCGTCACCGTCGTGAGTCCGGGCTTCACCCGCACCGAACTCACCGACCGCGGTGGCGATCCGGAAGTGCAGGCCGCCGCGCATGCGGCGATGGAACAGTTCGCCATCCCGGCAGGTGCCGTCGCTGACGCCATCGGTTACGCGGTCGCCCAGCCCGATGACGTCGATGTGAACGAAGTCCTGATCCGTTCGACCAGGCAGGGCTGATCTGTCGTGCCGTTCGCCCGGTTCTAGCGGTCGAGGGTCAGTTCGAAGACGACGTCGGTGTGGGGGATTTCTCGGCCGGTTTCGTTCGATATGAAGCCGACGTGGACCGGCTTTCCGGTGGTGCGTTCTCGCCGCGCCGCTGATGGTCCTGATGGGCGCGGGCAGTGGCGGTCGCCCCACTGCTGGAGTGCTCCGAAGATCACTTGAAGTTCTTGTCCGGCCTCGGTCAAGTGGTAGCTGTCCCGGTGTCGGCTGCCCGGTTCCTGGTACGTGCGCTTGCGCACCACACCCGCGTCGACCAGCGTCTTCAGCCGGGTGCTGAGCAGGTTCGGCGCGATTCCCAGCGACGTCTGGATTTCCGCGAACCGGTGCTTCCCGCGGTTGATCTCGCGCAGGACCAGCAGCGACCAGCGCTCGCCCAACACCAGCAGGCTCCGTTCGATCGAGCAAACCGGATCGTCGGAAGCCGCTCCCGCTCTGGCCATCGCAGCCACCTCCCACTGATCCGCAGCACATCCGCGCAGGCCAGTCTATCTGAGTCTCATTTCAGAATCCACGTGGCGGACTGACTGGCCGCTGGATGGGTCGGACCGTGGCCGTGGTGGCTGTCGTCGGCTGTCCATCGATCGAAGTCTGAGTTGAAAAACTAAAGTCAGAACTCTATGGTTGGGTGCCGTGCTGGTCGGCATCGGCTCGCACTCCTTTGGAGCAGATGGGGAAGCAATCATGGAGATTCGAGGCAAGTCCGCCTTCGTGACCGGCGCCAACCGGGGGATCGGCCGGGAGTTCGCCCGCGCACTCGTCGCCAACGGCGCCAAGGTGTACGCGGCGGCCCGGCGACCGGAGACGATCACCGATCCCGACGTGATCCCCGTTCGCCTGGACGTCACCGAGCCGGACAGCATCGCAAAGGCCGCAGAGCTGGCCGCGGACACCTCGATCCTGATCAACAACGCGGGAGTCGCGTTCAGAACATTGGCGCTGACGGACTCGTTGGACAACGCCCGGCGTGAGATGGAGGTCAACTACTTCGGTACCTGGGCGACGACGCAGGCATTCGCGCCAGTGCTAGCGGCGAACGGCGGCGGAGCCGTGGTCAACATGCTCTCCGCCGGGTCCTGGTTCGCGCTGGAGCAGGTGCCGGGCTACACGGCCAGCAAGTCGGCCCAGTGGTCGTTGTCCAACGCGCTGCGCATGGCGCTGCGCCCACAAGGCACGCTCGTGGTCGGGGTGCACTGCTGGTTCGTCGACACCGACCTGGCCGCGCAGGTCGAAGAGTCCAAGATCAAACCCGAGGAAGTCGCCCGCGCGACGATGGAGGGCCTGCGCGCAGACGAGGAAGAGGTGCTCGTCGACGAGAAGTCCAAGCAGATCAAGTCAGCGCTACCCAACGACCTCAAGCAGTTCTACCCGGCCAAGTGACCGGCGAGCTCGTGGTGGGGGAGACATCGGGTCCCCGCCACGAACCGAGCGCTCGGCGGAAAGGAAGGCGCCCCGCCCCGGAACGTCCGGCGGGGCGCCTTCGCGTGCCGTCAGCTGTCGAGCTGCCCGAATACCACCAGGTAACCGCAACGATCGAAGCGAACACGCCCGACAGTGAGTGGGAATCCCGGTTCTTACCGGCAAAATCACCGCGAGCCGCCCCGTCGGCACGCCAAGACGCGCCGCGTGGCCGACGGCGCGTTGGGGTCAATGCGTCTGGTCGGTCGGGCGGACCAGGATCTCGTTGACCGCCACGTGGTCGGGTTGCGCGATGGCGTAGCAGACCGCTGCGGCGATGTCCTCGGGTTGGAGGGTTCGCATCGCACTGGCCATTTGCTTCGCGGCGGCCTGCATCGTCGGGTCGGTGATGTGGCTGGCCAGTTCGGTGGCGACGAAGCCGGGCTCGATGACGACGACGCGCAAACCGTTCGCGGTTAGCTCCTGGCGCAGCGATTCGGAGAATGCGTTGATGCCGAACTTGGTCGCGGCGTAGACGCCGCCACCGGCGGACGCGGTGCGGCCGGAGGTCGAGGAGATCTGCACCACGGCGCCCTTGCTCTCCAAGAGGTGCGGCAGGGCGGCGTGGACCGTGTACATCGAGCCGAGCAGGTTCGTCTCGACCATCCGCGTCCACTCGGCGGTGTCCGCACCCATGATCGGACCGCTGAGCATGAGCCCGGCGTTGTTCACCAGAACGTCCAACGCGCCGAAGCGCTCGACGGTCGCTTCGATCGCGGCGCGCACCGATTCCTGGTCGGTCACATCGAGTTCGAGGGTCAGCACCTCGCCGGGGGCTTTCTGGGCGAGCGTCGCCAGCCGGTCGGTGCGCCGGGCGCCGACCGCGACATGCGCGCCCTCCTGCGAGAGCGCGAGGGCGGTCGCTTCTCCGATGCCGGACGAGGCTCCGGTGACGAGGACGACTTTTCCATCCAACGTGTTGCTCACGTGCTTCCCTTCGGTGGGTTTTCGGGGCCGCGATCTGCGCGTATGCGCCGTCCGCCACAAGCGGACCGGGCGGTCACCTTAACCGTAGCACGGTACCGGACCGGTCGGTCATGTTAGGCGTAGACTGCGAGTTGCAAGGAGGTGTGCATGACCGGAACGACGCCAGCCTCCCCGTCGCGGGCGGATGCGGTTCGCAATCGGCGGCTGCTGCTGGACGCCGCCGCCGAGGCGTTCGCCGAGGGCGGCATCGACGTGTCGATCGGCGAGATCGCCCAGCGCTCCGGGATCGGCAAGGGGACGGTCTTCCGGCACTTCGCGTCGAAGGCGGAACTGCTGGCGGCGATCATGCTGCGGATGCTCGACGAACTCGTGGACACCGGGAATCGGCTGCTGGAAGCGGATGATCCGGCCGGTGCGGTGCGGGAGTTCATGGCGGCAGGCATCGAGATCCTCGTACGGGATCGGGCGTTCTGCGAGGTCATTGGTCGTCCGTCGCTGCAGCATTCCGATGTGCGCGAAGGAATCGACCGCCTCAGCGACGTCGCGGAAGCCCTCGCGGCCCGCGCGCGGGATCGGCGCGCCATCCGCCCGGACATAACCGGGACGGACATCGTCCTGCTGCTCGCGGGTATCCAGCAGACGGCCGCCCCGCTGATGGCCGCCGAGCCGGAAGCATGGCGCCGCTACCTGGAATTGGCGTTCGACGGCATGCGCACCACCGCAGGACAAGCACTCCCGCACCCGCCCCCGAAACACCTGCGGCTCAACTGATCCATCGGCCAGATCCGCACCGCTATGGGCCGCCGGAAGGGTGGAGCCGAAGATGCCGAACATTCATGATGGATGGTGGACGGGCCGTCCGGGAGAGTTCGGAGATCTCGGCCCCTTCACGTTTGAGCGGACTGAATACTCGATCCGCTCCGAAACGCCTGTCCGCTGCGTCCCGGTGACTCTGCAACGCCGGGTGATCGGCTACCTGTGGGCCTCCGAGACGGAAGACGCCGCTGACTTCTATGCCAAGCGGGGCGCCGGAGTTGCCGGTTACAACGCCGGTGGACGTTGGCGGGCCCGGTTGATGGAAGCACGGAAAGCTGGCTTCACCGCGTGGGAAGCCGTTCAGCTGTGGCTGGGCGAGCCGGAGGATCCGGTCGCCGGAGCTGTGCCCGCCGAGACGTGGGTCCTGCCGAATTCGTGGGCTGTTCGGCAACTTTTGCGGCAACTCTACGAAGAGGAGCAGCGATAGGACGCCACTGCGCGTCGGGATTTTCACTCACGAGGATCCGTTGCTCGGGTTGGGCGGGCGAACCAGGCGCTGGCTGCGAGGCATGCTGCGGCCGAGAGGAGCAGGGCGTACGCCGATCCGATGCCGGTGACGGAGCCCATGGTGGCGACGCCGAGTGTTGCGCCGGTTTGGCGGACGGCGTTGAGCAGGCCACTGGCGGCTCCGGCGGTTCCTTGCGGGGCGGCGTTGATGATGGCCGTCGTCAGGGCGGGCAGGGCGAACGACACCCCGAATCCGGTGAGCAGCAGTCCGAGCGCGAGCCAGCCGTAGTGGGCCTTCGCCCAGGCCGCGCAGCCGAGCGCGATACCTCCCCCGGTGAGCAGCGCCAACCCCGTCACAATGGGTGGGCGGGGGCCGAAACGTGCCACGATTCGGCCGGTTACCGGCGGGTTGAGCACGAACGGCAAGGTGAGCGGCAGGAAAGCCAGGCCGGTGACCACCGCGGTCAGGTGGTGGTCCTGCTGGAGCAGCAGCGGCAGCACGAACAGGTTTCCGTTGAGGGCGAAGTTCACCGCCGCACCGGCTGCCAGCCCAGCCCGCACGCCACCACTGCGCAGCACTGCCCGGTTCAGCACGGGTGTCGCGCTGCGCCGCTCCAACACGGCGAAGACGATCACCACGAGCACCGTGCCGATCCCCGACCCAGCCGCGTGCACCCAGGAACCCGCGCCCGCCGCGACCAGTGCGTCGGTCAGCAGTGCCAGCGCCGCGCAGGCCGCGAGTTGCGCGATCCAGTCGATCCGTCGGTCGCTGCTCGGGCACTGGGCCGCCCGCCCTGCGGTCAGGGCGAGCACCAGTACGGCGATCGGCACGTTGATCAGGAAGATCGCCCGCCAACCCGCCAGATCGACCAAAGCACCGCCGACGATCGGGCCCGCGGCCACCGCTGCGCCGCTGGTGGCGGCCCACGCCGCGACGGCACGGGTGCGCTCGGCCTGGTCCGGGTAGAGCCGCGCGATCATCGCCATCGAAGCGGGTACGCACGCGGCCCCGGCAGCGCCCAGCACCGCTCGGAGCGCGATCAGCAATCCCAGCGCAGGGGCAACGGCGGATAGCAGCGAGCCGAGCCCGAACACCGCGACGCCCAGCCGGAAGACCCGGTGCGCTCCGTACCGATCGGTGACCGCACCGGCGGACAACAGCAACGCGCCGAACACCACCGTGTAGGCCGTGGTCGTCCACTGCAGACCGGAGATCGAGGTGTGCAGCGAAGCGGCCAAATCCGGCTCCGCGATCGAGAGCACGGTCATGTCCAGCAGCACCATGAAGTACCCGAGCGAGATGCCCAGCAGCACGATCCGACGGCTACCGGCCCGCTGACGTGCGCGTGCGCGGGGCGAAGAAGTGGGGGAAGTGGTCACGCTCCCACAGTCGGGGCCGGGCGCGGCCGCTTCCACCGGCAGACCCGGACCCCCATTCGGAATTTCCGAATGCCCGCCGTGGTTGCACACCGGCATGGAACTGCGCCAGCTGCGAACCTTCGAGGCCGTGGTGCGGCACCGGACGGTGACCGAAGCCGCCGTCGCCCTGGAAATGGCCCCCTCCAGCGTCTCCGAGCAGATTCGCACCCTGGAGAAGTCGCTCGGTGTGGCGTTGTTCGACCGGACCAGCAAGGGCATGCGCCTGACCACGGCGGGAGAACGCCTGCTGAGCTGGGCCCGCTGCCTCCTCGACCAGGCTGAACAGGCTCGACGTGACGTGACCGGGCAGCACCTGGCACTGCGGCTCGGTGCGCTGGAGACCATCACCGCGACGTACGTGCCGCGAGTGCTGGGCAGGCTCACCGAACGCCGTCCGGGCGTCCGCGTCGACGTGCGCCCTGCCGCCAGTCGGGACGACCTGCTCGCCGACGTGATCGCCGGGCGGCTGGAGGCCGCATTGCTCCTGGACACCGGTGATGTCCTGGGGGATCTCGGCTTTCAGGCCCCGGCCGAACCAATGGCGTTCGTCGACGTCGACGCGGTCCCGCTCGCCCTGGTCGCGGACCCCGGCCACCGGCTGCGCGGCCGTCCTCGCCTGGATCCTGCCGACTTGTCCGGCGAACGGCTTCTGGTCAACGCGCCGAACTGCTCCTTCTTGATGGTGGCCGACAAGATCATCGGTACTGGTCCGGAACGGGTCCACGCCGGATCGGTCCCGGTGATGCGCGCCTGGGCCGAACAAGGCATGGGGATAGCACTGCTCCCGGAGTTCGCGGTGGCCACCGCGCTCGGGTCGGGGACCCTGGTCAAACTCGACTTCCCCGCACCGGAGCTGAACTTGCGGCTCGTCTGGCGCAGCGACCGGGAGGACCTGCCCGGCCTGCGCGACGTCCTCTACGCCACCAGCGCATAACGCATTTGGGGACGAGTGAAGGGCACCTTTGACCGAGTATGCCGGTCGAAGGTGCCCTTCACTCAGAAAGGGCGGTTACTGCTTCGCGGTGAAGGCGTAGAGGTTGCCGTCCCAGGCACCTGTGATCATCGTGTTGCCCGAGATCGCCGGGGACGATGCGACCCAGGTGCCGATCTCGTAGTTCCACACCGTGGCGCCCGTCAACCGGTCGAGGCCGTAGAGGTGGCCGTCATTGGATCCTATGTAGACGGTGTCACCGCTGACCGCGGGCGACGACAGGACACCGCCGAGGTACGGCTTGCCCGGTAGGCGCACGCTCCACACGACCGCACCGGTCGCCGCGTTGAGCGCGGTGACCCGTCCGTCCGGGAAGCCCATGTACATGGTGTCGCCCACGACTGCGGGGGCCGAGGCGGTGGCGTTGCCGGGCAGCCACGACGCGTCCGGGCTGGTGTAGGACCACAGGTCCGCACCCGTCGTACCGTCCCGGGCGATCACCTTCTTGTTCGATCCGATGAAGACTCGTCCGCCGACCGCGGTGGGTGCCGCGTCCTGCCAGCCGCCGAGCGCGTTGGAGGACTGCCAGAGCTGGCTGCCGGTGTTCGCGTCGTAGGCCACGATCCGGTCCGCGGTCTCGTTGCCGACGTAGACCTTCCCGTCGGCAACGGCGGGCGTGCCGTCGCTCATGGTCGCCCCGGTCATCGGCGATTCCCAAAGCGTGGCACCGGTTTTCGGGTCCAACGCGGCGAGCAGGCCACGGCTGGCCTTGCCGTAACGGGTCTGGTAGGGCCAGAACACCTTGCCCTCGGCGACTGTCGGCGAGTAGTAGGAGTACGAGCGCTGCCTCGGGTCGCTCGGCTCCGGGTCGCGCCGCCAGCGCTCAGCGCCGGTTGCCGTGTCGAAGGCGTGCAGGGTGCCGTGGATCGTCGGGGCGAACACCACGCCGTCGGACACGGCCAGCGAACCGTGCACCGAGGACTCGGTCTTCGTCGACCACAGCAGCTTGCCCGTGGTCATTTCGACCGCGTGCACAGCGCTGTTGCCTTCCCCGTTCTCGTCGCGGGTGCCGACGTACGCGACGCCGCCCACGATGGCGGGTGACCCGGTGAGGATCGAGCCCGGCGTCCGCAGCGTCCAAGCCAGATCCAGGTTGGGGCGCACCAAGTCGCCGGTGGTGCCGCTGTGCTGGGCATCGCCGTGGAACTGCGGCCAGTCAGCACCGGTGCGGACGGCCGTGGGCGCCGAGTCGGTCAGCTGGAACTTCGAGGACTTCTGCCACTCGATGTCCTTGCCCGCCGTGGCGACCACGTCGAGGGTGTGCTCGCCGGGTGCCCGCGACGCGCTCGTCGGATAGCCGTCGAACCAGGTGAAATCGCCGGATTTCGTCATGTCGCGCCATTGGCCGCCGTCGATGCGGTAACGCACCTTGGTGACCTCGTCCGACGTGCGGTAGGCGTTCACCTGTACCTCGCGCAGCCCGTCGGCGGACACCGACGCGCCGGGCGCGGGGCTGGTCACCGACAGCGCTTGGTCCACCCCGTACATCCGGAACGGGTTGTCGAAGCCGTCGCCCCACATGTGCACGTAGCGGAAGCCGCGCGGGCTGTGGTCGATGGTGTAGGAGCTGGAGTTGGTCTGGATGTGCTTGGCACCCTTCACCCACTCCGTGTCGACGTCGTTGGAGTGCTCGTGCCCGACCAGCACCAGTTCGGTCCGGTACTTCGAGAGCAGTTCGGAGAACGAGTCGTAGGTGGACGGCGAGCCGAACGGGACGTTCATCGGCATGTGCATCAGGACGACCACGTGCTTGCCCGGCGCGTTGGCCGCCAGGTCCTGGGCCGCCCACTCGCGCTGCTCCTCCAGCGGTGCGCCGCCGATGTTCTCCAGCACGAGGAAGTGGCGGTCGCCGTAGTCGAACGAGTACCACTCGGGGCCGACGTAGCGCCGGTAGTTGTCGATGCGCTCGGCGTAGGTCGCGCCAGCTCGGTATTCGTGGTTGCCCACCGCGGGCCACACCGGCAGCTTCGAGGCTGCGGTGGACGCGCGGTAGCGCTGGAACTCCGCGTCCGTCGCGTTGTTCGTGAGGTCACCACTGACCTGCACGAACGCGAGGTCCTGCTCGGTGGAGTTGATCTGCCGCAGCTGGTCGGCCAGATCGGGGGTGACGTGCGGGTCGGCGATGTTGGCGAAGGTGAAGTTGCCGCTGTTCACCTTCGGGTTGGGCAGCAGCGCGAAGTCCGCGGTGGCCTGCGCGCCGTCTACCAGCTGCCCGAGCGGCTGGTAGAAGCGCGGCGTCATGGCCTCGTCGGTGGGGACGTCGAAGCCTGCTGGCTTGGTGATGAAGACGATGTCGGTGGCCCTGCGGTTGATGTCGACGGACAGCGCGTAGCGGCCGGAGTCGTCCGTCCGCACCGTTTTCGCGCCATCGGAGACGTTGACCCCGGCGACACCGGGCTCACCGCTGTCTTGCTTGCCGTCGCGGTTCTTGTCCTGGTAGACGACCCCGGAAATGGTCGCCAGCGCCGGATCGAGAGCTGCCGCGACCCTGGGCACCAGGGGGTTTATCAGCACGACGCCAGCCAGGCTGGCCATCGTGATCGTCAGGGCCCGGCGTACCGGCGGCGAAACCGGCCGTGCGCCAAGCCTGTTCGGCGAATCCATTCGTCGTGATCCCTTCTCGGCGAACCCGGAGGGGCCGCCAAAATGTCCACGATGGACATCGATGGATGGGACACCGCCGCCTGCTAGTGCGACGGAGCTGGAAGCACCTGGCGGGACCTGTCCGCCAGGAGCGGAATCGGGCGCCTAGGCCCGGCCGGTGAAGGCGTAGAGGTTGCCGTCCCAAGCGCCCGCCAGAAGCGCGTTGCCGGAGATCGCCGGGCCGGAGGCCACTCGGGTGCCGATCTCGTAGCTGAACCGCTGAGCGCCCGTCGTGCGGTCGAGCCCGTACAGGTGGCCGTCGTTGGCGCCGACGTACACCGTGTTGCCGCTGACCGCAGGCGAGGAGGACACGCCACCGTGGTAGGGGCGTCCGGGCAGGCGGACGCTCCAGACCACTGTGCCGGTGCTGACGTCCAACGCCGTCACGCGGCCGTCCGGAAAGCCCATGTACAGGGTGTTTCCGGCGACGGCCGGGGCTGCCGACGTGGAGTCGCCGAAGCCCGAATCGGGGCTCTGGTAGGTCCACAACCGGGTGCCGGTCGTGGCGTCACGGGCGATCACGGCGTTGCCGTAGCCGATGAACACCCGCCCACCGGCCGCGGCGGGCGCGGCGTCCTGCGAGCCGCCGTCGGGGTTGGTGTCCGATGTCCACAGCCGCGCTCCGGTGGCCGCGTCGTAGGCGATGACCCGGTCGGTGAGCTGTTCGCCGACGTAGATCCGGCCGTCGGCGACGGCCGGGGTGCCGTCGCTCATCCGGTTGCCGGTCATCGGCGTTTCCCAGATCGCCGCACCGGTTTTCGGGTCCAGGGCGGTCAGCAGCCCGGTCGCGGCCTTGCCGTGTCGGGTCTGGTACGCCCAGTAGACCCGGCCGTCGGCGATCGACGGCGAGTAGTAGGAGACCGACCGGCGCTCCAGCGGCGGGTCGGGGCGCTCGGCCTCCCGCTTCCACTTGAGCTGACCGGTGGCGGTGTCGAGTGCGTAGAGGGTGCCCCGCACGGACGGGACGTACACCATGCCGTCGTGGACCGCTGGCGTGCCGTGCACCGAGGAGTCGGTCCCGAAGTGCCAAAGCGTGCGGCCGGTGCCCATTTCGACGGCGTCGATGCCGCTGTTGTCGATGCCGTTCTCGTCCCGGATGCCGATGTAGGCCACGCCGCCGACGACCACGGGCGAGCCGGTGGCGATCGTGCCGGGCGTGCGGTGGGTCCAAGCCAGCGCGAGGTCGGGTTTCAGCTCGTCCGCGGCGACACCGGTGTGCGCGGCGTTGCCGTGGAACTGGGCCCAGTCCGCACCGGGGCGCACCGTCGGTGGTTCGGCATCGGTAACACGGAAGGTGGCCGACTTCGTCCACACCTCGTCGCGGTTGACGCTGGCCTCGACGTCGACGGTGTGGGTACCGATCGAACGAGCCGCATCGGGGATCTTCGGGTCGAACCAGGTGAAATCGCCCGAGCGCCGCATTGGCTTCCACGCCGAACCGTCGATGCGGTACCGAACCTCCCGCACTTCGTCGGACGTGTGATACGCGCTGACCTGCACCTCGCGCAAACCCTTCGCGGAAACCTGGCCGTCCGGTGCCGGACTCGTGATGGTGAGCGCGTGTTGCACGCCGTACATCCGGAACGGGTTGTCGAAGCCCGCGCCGCGCATGTGCACGAAGCGGAAACCCTTGGGGCTGTGGTCGATGGTGTTGGCACCCGAGTTGGTCTGGATGTGCTTTGCACCCGGCAGCCAGTTCGGGTCGACGTCGTTGGAGTGCTCGTGGCCTACCAGGACCAGTTCGGCCCGGTACTGCTCGAACAGCGCCTTGTACCGGTCGTAGGTCGATGAGGACCCGAACGGAACGTTCATCGGCTGGTGGGTGAGCACGACCAGGTGCTTGCCGACCGCGTTTTCCGCCAGATCTCGCGCCGCCCACGCGAACTGCTCGTCGAACGGTGCCGCGCCGTTGTTCTCCAGCACGATGAAGTGGCGGTCGCCGTGGTCGAACGAGTACCACTCGGGGCCGAGGTAACGCCGGTAGTTCTCGATCACCTCGGGATATGTCGTGCCGCCACCCCGGTAGTACTCGTGGTTCCCGACCGCTGGCCAGACCGGCACCGTCGATCTGGCGGTGGCGGCGCGGTAGTAGTCGTACTCGGCGTCCGTGGCATTGTTGGTGAGATCGCCGCTGATCTGCACGAAGGCCAGCCCCTGCGAGGTGGAGTTGATCTCCGCGATCTGGTTGGCCAGGTCGGCGTTTACGTGCGGATCAGCCACGTTGGCGAAGGTGAAGTTGCCGCTGTGCGACTGCGGGTCGGGCAGCAACGCGAAGTCGGCGCGCGCCTGCGCGCCATCGGTCAGTTGTCCCAACTGGCGGTAGAACTGCGGAGTTCTGTACTGGTCGGTCGGGACCGCGAACCCGGCGGGCTTGTTGATGAACACCAGGTCGCTGATCCGACGATCAGCGCCGATCTCGATGGTGTAGCGGCCTGCTTCGTCGGTCCTGGCGACCGAGGTGCCGTCGGACACGCTCACGTCGGCGATGCCCGGTTCGCCGCTGTCCTGCTCGCCGTTGTTGTTCTGGTCCTGGTAGACGACGCCCGCGACCGTCGCGGTGGATGCGGCCAGCGCCTTGGCAACCGCCGGTACCAGGGGGTTGATCAGCACGACGCCGGTCAGACCGGCCATCGTGATCGTCAGGGCGCGGCGTGCGGACGGGGATACCCGCCACGCGCCGAGCCTGTTCGCCGATTCCATCATCAGTGTTCCTTTCCCTCTTGCACGGGAAGGCACGTCCTCCCGAACGGGAGCTGCGGGCGTCACGCCAGGAAGCGTTGGAAGAACCAGACGAGCCCGAAGGCACCGGCCACGGCAGCTGCCGCGGTGTGCCAGTAGGCGGACCATTGGTACCGGCGGATGAACAGCAGTACCGGGAAGAGCACCACGACGATCAGCAACTGGCCGAGCTCGATACCGACGTTGAAGCTCAGCAGCGCGCCGAGCAGTCGACCGCTGAGCCCGTCGGTGAAGCTGAGCGCGCTGGCGAAACCGAGTCCGTGCAGCAGGCCGAAACCGAAGACCACGAAGGTCCGGTGCCGCGATTCACCACCGATGATGTTCTCCACCGCGACGTACACGATGGACAGTGCGATCAACGGCTCGACGATCGCGGAAGGCACCGCGACCCAGCCGAGCGCACCGAGGCCGAGCGTTACGCTGTGCGCGACCGTGAACGCGGACGCCAGTCGCACCACGCTGCGCCAGTCGCGGGCACCGAGCAGCAGGGTGACGAGGAACAGGATGTGGTCGATTCCGGCGAGGATGTGTTCGCCGCCCATGACCGCGAAGCGGGCCACCGCAGAGAAGAAACCGGTCTTGCCCGCCTCGAATTCGTGGTGGGCGGTGTCGAAGACGAACGTTCCGGTGCTGCCGCCGAGTTGGTAATCGGCGACGTTGATCTGGTCGTCGACCACTGCATCGGTTTCGGAGAAGACGCCGTAGCGCACGGTGAACGCGCCGGAAGGCGAGCCGGGGCAGGAGTAGACGAGCGAGCTGTGCGCGTAGCGCAGCCCTTGGCGGTCCTCAACTCCGGTGCCAACCAGCTCAGCCTCGCACTGGACCCCGTCCACCGACACCGTGACGCGCTCGGTCAGGTAGGACGCGAGCCGGTCGTGCTGGCGTTCGAGCAGCCGTTGCAGGCCCTCGGCTGCGTCCGGTGAACCGAGGCCCGCAGCGGCGGCCAGTAGGTCGTACTCCACGCTCAGCTCGTAACGCACCGTCGAGCCGTCCTGCCGGATCTGCGAAGTGCCTTCCGTGGACCGCACGTGCGCGGAGGCGAACGACCCGAGCATGGCGAGCAGCGCCGCCGTGAGCACAGCGACGGTCGCCCCCCAGCGCGCCCACGTCGTTGCCGTTGCGGGCGAGATGCGCTGGTGCGCAAGTAGTTCCTCGGTCACGGGCGGCAATGCTTGGCTCGCAGGGCAACCAGTGCGCAGATTTCCGGTTTTGCTGAGATGAACAGTTCGCGCTGCTCACGGCTTTCGGCGCAAATGTCCGGTCAACTTCCGCGAAGTGCGTTGTTCCGCAACGACTTCCTGCGGGATTCAGCCGGTTGGCAGCAAGGTGAAGTCGGCCCGGCCGGTGGTCGTGCCGTTGAGCTGGAGTTCTATCGCGTGCGCGCCGGGGTAGTAGCGCCGGGTGGTGATCTCGCGGAAGGAGTGTTCTCGGGATATTTGTCGCTTTTCGCCTGGGGCGAGCGTTGTGGTGGTCAGCTTGAAGGTCTTGCCGCGTTGGGAGCCGTTCGCCTTCATGTGGTGGACGATGTAGTCGATCACGAGTGTTGCTGGCACGGCCGCGGTGTTGGTGATCGTCGCGGTGAAGGTGATGGTTCCGCCGAACGGGATCTGCGCCGCGCTGAGGTTCGGTCCGACGACGTCGATGTTCGTGGGGCGGGTGAAGCCCAGCAGTTCGAGCGCTCCGGAGTGGCCTTTCTTGACGAGCGTGCGGAGCCCGTTCTTGACCAGGCGCGCGGTGTTGTCGTCCGGATCGGCCAGCCAGGCCGCCGCGGTCTCGACGACGAGTTCCGGCTGTTGCCTGCTCAGGTCGTTCAGGTGGTTGGCGACGGAGCGGCGGACGTACTCGCTCTCGTCGCGGTACAGGGCGTTGACGACGGGCAGCGTTGCCCTGGGGTTGGCCAGGATCGCGGGAACGCGTTTCGCCCAGGGCAGGAACGGGCGGGTGCCCTCGGATGCCAGTCGGCGGACGTGTTCGTCGGGCGAATCGGTCCAGGTTCGGACCGTGGCGAGGGCGCGGTCCAAATCGCGGTCCAGCAGCGGGCGGATGGCGAACTCGGAGGTGAGGCGGGAGGTGAGCGCGGCGAGCACGTCCATGGCGTCGTCGAAGGCGTCGCTGCCGCCGTCGTCGATCGCCTTCGCCGCGATCGCGCTGGTGACCGGCCAGATCAGCCACCCGCTGAAGGGCAGTTCTCCGTGCTGCGCGGCGCGGATGGTGCGGGCGAAGGTCGCGTAGTCGCCGGGCAGGTCCCGCAGGAGCGCGTCTCGGAGGAGGTCGCTGCGTTCGCGCAGCGACCGGGTTGCCAGCTCGCCGACAGCGCTGTCGAGCGCGGTGAGCGGTGTGCCGGGCACGATCGCGGCGATCGCGTTGATCAGCGCCTTGGCGGCGTCGTCACCGATGAGTTCGTCGGCGAAAGGCATTGGTTCTCCTGGGCATTGCGTCGACATCCGGCTGGTGCCGCCCCAGTCTGACCGCCATGCCTGACAGATCCACGCTTACCTGTTGCTTTGTCGAACCGGTGCCATTTTGAGCCATGATGGGTTGTGTTGGTGCCAATGTGATGCCATCATGGTGTCATGAATCTCGCGTCGTATGTCGGCAGTCGCCGCCAGGAGCTCGCGGTGGCCGCCGAGGTTGGCGGTGAGGATGCTCGGGCGCTTGGACACACGTAAGTCGGGGATCCCGGAGTCGAGAATGCCTCCGAGGTTCCGCAACTCGCACCGCTACGCAAACCAACCAGCGCATTCCTAAAAACAACGGGATTTACCTGGCACGTCGGTGGATGTCGGCGTGGGGCTGGATCCTGCCCGGATTCGCGCTGGAAATCCCATCGGAAAGGGGAAATTCGATGAACGCTCACGTCGATCGCTGGGAGAGCCACCCGCAGCATTTCTGGCTGCGCGGGCAAAAGCCGGAACAGCCGGTGCGATTCGACGAAGAACTCGGCGTGTGGAACGTCTACGGTCACCAGGAGGCGGTCGAGATCCTCAGCGACCCGAAGACCTTCTCCTCCAACGTCGGGCGGTTGCTGCCGATCGAGATCGACGAGTCCTTCGTCGAAGGCGACCTGACCCAGCTCGACCCGCCGGACCACCGCAAGCTGCGCAGGCTGGTCAGCCACGCGTTCACCCCGAAGATCGTGGCCGACCTGGAACCCCGGATCGCCGACCTCACGTACGAACTGCTCGACGCGGTGGCCGACCGGGAACGGTTCGAACTGGTTTCGGACCTCGCCTACCCGCTGCCGGTGATCGTCATCGCCGATCTGCTGGGCGTGCCCAGCAGCGACCGCGAGCTGTTCCGGAAATGGGCGGAGGAACAGCTCAGCGGTGGCCGCCAGCTCTCGGTGGTCGAGCCGGACGAGCAGCAGTGGGGCGAGCTCGACGCCAAGCTGCAGAGCTTCCAGCAGATCGTCGACTACCTGCGCGAACACGCCGCCGAGCGCAGGCGGCGACCCCGGCAGGACCTGCTGACCCAGCTCGTGCAGGCCGAGGTCGACGGCGATCGGCTGACCGACAACGAGGTGGTCAACTTCGCCAACCTCCTGCTGGTCGCCGGGCACATCACCACCACCATGCTGCTGGGCAACACGGTGCTCTGCCTGGACGCCAACCCGGAGCAGGCGGCACGGGTGCGCGCGGATCGCGCGCTGCTGCCGAGTGCGATCGAGGAATCGCTGCGAATGCTGACTCCGTTCGCGCTCACCTACCGGGCCACGACCGCTGAAGCAGAGCTCGACGGTCACCGGGTGCCTGCGGACCAAATCCTTTCGGTGTGGCTGGGGGCGGCGAACCGGGACGGCCGCCAGTTCGCCGATCCGCACGTCTTCGACCCGACCCGCGACCCCAACCCGCACCTCGGATTCGGCCGCGGCATCCACTTCTGCCTGGGCGCGCCGCTGGCCCGGCTCGAAGGCCGCATCGCGTTGAACATCCTGCTGGACCGCTTTCCCCAGCTGCGCACCGATCCGGACAACGCGCCGACGTTCATGCCGGGCACCGACATGATCGGCGCCAGTTCGCTGCCGCTGCTCACCCGGTAACTCCTCCGGTCGCTACCGCTGGAAATTCCGCTGGTGTCCTCCAGTGTCGTGGCAAGATCCGCGTTGGCCGGATTTGCCGATGGCTGGGAGGAATCGTGGCGGCGTGGGAAGACCTGCTCGCTTTTGTCCGGTCCGAGTACCGGCTCGTCGAGGACGGTGACGTCGAGGACGAGGAGATCGAGTACCGGATCATCGAGGACAGCGATGACGAGGTCCGGATCCTCGTGGAGTACGACGACGACCGCAGCCAGATCGTCATCATCTACCACGAAAGGCTCGACGGTCGCGAAGACTGGGTGCAGGTCGTCTCGGTGTGCGGCCGCGTCGCCGACGTCGATCTGCGGCGGCTCCTGGAAGAGCTCGGACAGACCTCGGTGGTGTGCGGCGCGGTGATCATGGGGGAGCACGTCGTGCTCCGCCACTCGTTGCCGTTGCTGAACCTGGACATCAACGAGTTCACCGATCCGCTGAACTTCGTCGCCGAAACCGCGGACCACCTGGAAGAACTCTTCTCCCGCGAAGACGACTACTGAGTGGTCGTGAGTGGTGGTGGCCGCTCCAGCAGCCACCACCACTCACGAGGCTCAGGCGACCGGAGTCGGGACCGGCTCGGTCGGAGCGCGAGGGCGATCAGTGCTACGGGCATGCCCGTAACTCCTCAAGCGGTAGATGCGCGAGTAGATACAAGGCGCTAGCAGTTAGTTGCAGGCGTCGGATAAATAGTTGCACGCGCTGGATACCTATGCAAGCTGCTATAGTTGAGAGCGGTACAGGTCACGTCAGGGGAGGTGCGCGGTGGGGATCGCTGACGACGCCGTCGAGATTCGGGCCCACGGCTGGCGCACGCTCGCGGCCCTGCACGGGACGCTCGACGTGGCACTGGAGAAGGCGCTGCAGGCGGAGCACGGGCTCTCGGTCGTCGAGTACACCGTCCTCGACGCGCTGAACAGGCAGGACGGCTGGCACATGCGGATGCAGCAGCTCAGCCGGGCTACCGCGCTCAGCGGCAGCGCGACGACGCGGCTGGTCAGCCGACTGGAAGATCGCGAGCTGCTGGTGCGAATCCTGTGCAAGGAGGATCGCCGCGGCATCTACACCGAGCTGACCGACGCGGGACGAGCCCTGCTGGAGAAGGCCCGCCCGACCCACGACGAAGCGCTGGAGAAGGCGTTGGCCGAGGCCGAGCGGCTCCCGGAGCTGGCGCCGCTGGTCGAGGCGCTGCACGAGCTGCCACCGCATCCTGGCGGTTGACCGGGTGCAGGTGAGCTGCGCGACGATCGCCACTCCGGGCCGAGTGAACGAGGACTACGCGGTCACCGGACCGGACTGGGCATTCGTCCTGGACGGCGCCACCGCTGCGTCCGGTGTGGACAGTGGCTGCGTGCACGACGTGCGCTGGCTGGTGCGCCGACTGGGCGGCGAGCTCGCGCAGCGGCTGGCCGTGTCGGATGAAACGGCGCCGGATGTGCTTGCCGAAGCGATCCAGGCGACCGGCGCGGCGCATGCGGACACCTGCGACCTGCGGAATCCCTCCAGCCCGTCGACAACGGTGGCGCTGCTCCGGCTGCGCGGCGACGACCTGGAGTACCTGGTGCTGGCCGACAGCCCGATCGTGCTCGACGTGGCGGGCGAGATCAGACCGATCATCGACGACCGGCTGGAGCACCTGCCGAGTTACACCGTCGAGGCCGTGCGCGAACTCCGGAACCGGCCTGGCGGGTTCTGGGTCGCGAGCACGGAACCGGCGGCCGCCTACCAGTCCGTGCGCGATGTGGTTCCGGTCGGTGAGGTGCGCCGAGCGGCGCTGCTCAGCGACGGCGCATCGCGCTACGTCGAAAGGTTCGGACTGGCGGACTGGGCAGGGCTGATGGACCTCGTCGACCAAGCTGGCCCAGCCGAGCTGCTGCGCCGCGTGCGCGCGGCGGAGCAGACGGAGACGCCCGAAGAACGCAGCCGACACCGAGGAAAACCCCACGACGACGCAACAGCGCTGTTCGTCCGGTTCTAGGCCGCGACGCACTGCGCGGTTCTGCTCTGTTCGAGCGGAAAATCCGCTTGACCGGTTCCGTCGCGCCGGACACCCGGTACTGAATGGGGTGAGCCGGTGTGGGGAGGGACGTTCGATGAATCGTGAGCAGCGTGGTGTCGTGCAGGCCGTGTCGGTGATCGCGGCGTTGCTCTGGGTCGGGCTCGGATTGCGGTTCGGCTGGCCGGTCTGGTTGTGCATCGCATTGGTGATCGCGACGATCGTGGCTCCGTGGTTGGTGATCTGGCGATATCGGCGATGGCGGGCACCGAAACGCGTTCCGCCCCAGCCGGTAGAGCCCGCCCAGCGTCCGGAACCACCGCGGACGAACGAGCGGTCCGTATCGGGCGTGTCGCTGCGCAGCGCGCATCCCGATTACCGATTCCTGTTCTCCGGCAAGGTGATCTGGTACGCACAGCCGAACGCGCCGGGGTTGCCGCACGCCGATCCGGGCGGGCTCGCAGTCGATCTGATCCTGGCGCAGGCGGCGCAGTTCGTCGCGGAAGTCGCCCCGGACGAGGGAGAACTCGCGCGGCACCGGTTGACCGCCGCGCTGGGCGCGCAACGCTCGGACCCCGCCGGGCAGATTTCTGCTTGGGCCAGCGAGGTTCGGCTCGAACTGCCCGAAGCCGACGCGGAGCGAATACGGCGGCTGGTGGATGCCCGCAAGGACGCCGAACTCTGGGAGCGGGCCCGCGACCACGAGCGCGAGAAGCGGGCGTACCTGGCCGATGACGTGCTGAAAAACCCCGGTAGCGCGTTGGTTTGGTGGTTGGCGCGAGGGGACGGCGACGTCGACGAGGCGGTTCGGCAGATCGGCAACCTGCGGAGACTGACCGCGGCGGCGCACGACACCCGGATCCCGGACCCGGACTTCAACGCTCCACATTGGATCGGACCGGTGCCCAACGGGATGCATTCGTTCCTGTTGGAGGAGTTCGAGTTCAACGGCAGCGGCATGGGCGCCTCGCAACACGTGTTGGCCGCGATCGAAGGACTGGCCGCCGGAGAGGAACGCGCGGCGCTGAGCCGCCGGTTGGCCGAGGTGCTGGCCGCACACGGCCACCACGAGCTGGCCGAACTGGTCCGGGACCGCTTCGACGCATCCGACCGGCAGCAGCTGCCCGATTCGGAAGCGTCCTGAGCACCCTGTGCAATTCCTCGCGAAATTGCGCGCGTTCACCCGGCGGTGCGTTTGGCGAGGGCTATCGCGTCGTGGGGGGCGTGGGCCTTCACGTCGTTGTCGAAGTAGGCGTAGACGTCGCGGCCCTTGGTCGTCGGGGCTGGTTCGGCCACCGTGTGCTCGGTCTCGGGGCACTCGCCCGCGTGCCAGGCGAGCATCAGTTTCGCCCAGCGGTCCAGGTCCTTCGCCGTGTAGCCGCTGGCGTACAGCTCCTCCGCACCGTGCAGTCGGACGTAGACGAAGTCGCTCGTGACGTCTTCGAGGTGCGGCCAGTCGCCCGCCGCGTCCGCGACGACCAGGCCGATGTCGTGGCTGCGGAGCAGCTCGACCACCTCGGGCGCGGCGAAGTCCGGGTGGCGGACTTCGAGCGCGTGGCGCAGCGGGCGGTCCGCATCGGTCTTGGTGAGCGCACGGCCCGACAAGCGGTCGTCGTGCCGCGAGGCCAGCGCAGCGGCCGCAGCGGTGCTGCGGGGGAGGAGGCGGAAGAACGCCGTCAGGCGTTCGACGTCGACGCCCAGCGACGGCGGGAGCTGCCAGAGCAGCGGCCCGAGCTTGGCGCCGAGGGCGAGGACGCCGGAGGCGAAGAAGTTCGCCAGCGGCGTTTCGACGTCGCGGAGCTTCTTCATGTGGGTGATGTAGCGGCTTCCCTTGACCGCGAACAGGAAATCGTCCGGGGTCTGCTCGGCCCAGCGGCGGTAGTGCTCCGGTCGTTGCAGCGAGTAGAACGATGCGTTGATCTCGGTGGAGCCGAGCCGGTGCGACAGGTATTCGAGCTCACCACCGCGTCGCAGATCGTGCGGGTAGAACGGACCGTGCCAAGGGCCGTACACCCAGCCGGAAGTGCCGATCCGGATCCTGCGCGACGTCGACCGAGCTCGCATGACCCTTCCAACGGTACCCGCCCGCCGAGCTGTCGGTTCGCCGTCGCCGACTCCTCAGCGGAGGGTGACAGGCAGAGTCCGCAGGCCGCGGTTGCGGAACGAGTTCCGCCACTGGAGCTCTTCCTCGGGCACCGCCAGCGCCAGGTGCGGGAACCTGCCCAGCAGGGTGCCGAGGGCGACCTCCGCCTCCATCCGCGCCAGCGAGGCTCCGAGGCAGTAGTGCGGTCCGTGGCCGAAGGCGAGGTGCGGGTTGTCCTCGCGGCCGGGGTCGAGGCGGCTCGGATCGACGTACTGGTCCGGGTCGTGGTGCGCCGAGACCACGGAGAGCAGCACCGTTTCCCCGGCCGGGATGGACACGCCGCCGATCTCGACGTCGGTCACCGGGAAGCGGCGGATCGCCAGCTGCGGGGGCGGGTCGAACCGCAGCAGTTCGTCCACAGTGGTCGTTGAAACTCCTTGGCGCGCCTTTGCGAGCGCCGCTGGCCGGGCCAACAGCGCCGCAAGACCGTTGCCCAGCAGGTTCACCGTGTTCTCGTAGCCCGCGAACAGCACCAGGAAGGTCGCGGAGGTCAACTCGTCCTCGGTCAGCCGATCCTCCTCGTCGCGCAGTTCGATGAGCGCGCTCAGGAAGTCGGTGCCGGGCTTGGCGCGTTTCGCCGCGATCAGGTCGAGCAGGTAGCGGTGCAGCGAGCCGAGCGCCTCGGTCGCCTGCTGCGGGGTTTCGGGCGCGAGCAGGCCGTCCGTCCAGGATCGGAAGTCCGGCCGGTCGGCGGTGTCCACGCCGAGCAGTTCGCAGATCGCCGTGATCGGCAGTGGCGCGCAGTAGGCGGGCAGCAGATCCGCTTCTTCCTGCCCGTCCAGGGCGTCCAGCAGTTCGTCGGCGATCTGCTGGATCCGCGGCCGCAGCGGTTCGATCCGGCGCGGCGCGAACGCCTTGCCGATCAGGCGGCGCAGCCTGGTGTGCTCGGGTGCGTCCATGTTCAGCAGGTTGGCGTCCAGCGCGGGCGGCAGCGAGAAGTCGCGGTAGCCGCCGTTGGAGTGCTTCTTGTCCAGCGACAGCCGCGGGTCGGCCAGCGCCGCGCGCACGTCGGCATAGCGGGTGACCAACCAGATCGACGTGCCGTCCGGGGCGGTGGCGCGGTGCACCGGACCTTGTTCGCGCAGGCGCGCGTAAGTGGCTCGGGGCGCGGTGATGAATGCGGAGTCGATCTCGATCACGACATTGAACCTACGCGAGATGTCAGGGCAGATGCGTTGGAACGTCCCCGAGCGTTCGATTGCGCGTAACCCGGAACCGACGGCCGCTCCATCTGCCTTCCGCACGCTGGCGGCGCACGTTAGCTATGGAAGGACCTGGCATGTTCAACGTATCCCGGCGGTTGCTCACCGTGCTGGCCTGTGTGGCGCTGCCGTTGGGCCTGGCCGCCTGCGGCCCGAGCGCGGCGACCGATCAGAGCAGCACGCGCAACCCCGACGAGCTGGTGTTCGCGTCCATCCCGTCCGAGGAGTCCACCAGCCTGGAGCAGGAGTTCAAGCCGCTCATCGACATGCTGTCGAAGGAGACCGGCAAGAAGATCCGCATCGAGAAGGCCACCGACTACGCGGCGGTCATCGAGGGCCAGCGCACCGGCAAGGTCGATATCGCGATGTACGGACCGCTGTCCTACGTGGTGGCGCGCAACAGCGGGGTCCGGATCACCCCGCTCGGTGCGCAGGTCGAGACCCCGGGCTCCGTACCCGGATACCGGTCGTACGGGCTGGTCAAGGCCGATTCCCCGATCCAGCGTCTGGAGGATTTCCGGGGCAAGCAGGTCTGCTTCGTGGACCCCAACTCGACCTCCGGCTACCTGTACCCGAAGGCGGCGCTGCAGACCGCTGGTATCGACGTCGCACGGGACATCAAGCCGGTGATGGCTGGTGGTCACGACGCATCCGCGCTGGCGATTAACAGCGGCCAGTGCGACGCCGGATTCGCCTACGACACCATGGTCGACAAGCAGCTGCCGGAGAAGGGCAGCCTCAAGCCGGGCGACCTGCGGGTGGTGTGGCGTTCGGACGTGATCCCAGGTTCACCGGCAGCGGTCTCCGACGACCTGGACCCGGCGCTGAAGGGCAAGATCGTCGAGGCGTTCAAGACCAAGGCGAACGCCGACTACCTCAAGGCCAACGGTTTCTGCACCGACAAGTGCGACATCGGCGGCTACTGGGGCTTCGTCCCGGCTGACGACGCGACGTTCAACAGCGTCCGCGACGTATGCAACATCACCCGCGAAAAGCAGTGCACCGAGGGCAGCTGACGCGATTGGGTGATGAGTGAGGGGCACCTGTGACCCAGTTACTTGGTCACGGGTGCCCTTCACTCCGAAAAACCCACACGCGTTGGTGACAAGTGTTCGGGTTGTTCACTTGCGCGGTTCTGGGCGTTGGGGCTTGGGAAGTTGTTCGGACAAGGTCGTCGCGCAGGCTTCCGGACGTGGTCAGAAGCCGGTATGTGGAGATAGCCGACACGCTCGCCGCCGAGCTGGCCGAGCTCCCCGCGGGGAGCCGGATCGCCGGTGAGCACGAGATCGCCGCGCGTTTCCAGGTGGGGCGGGCCGCGGCCCGCGCCGCGATGCAGGAACTGGAACAACGGCTGCTGGTGCGCCGGGTGCGCGGCGCCGGAACGTTCGTGAACCGGCGCATCGACTACGTGATCTCCCAGCGCCGGGTTCCGTCGTGGCACCAGACCGTGCGCGAGGCCGGTGCCGTGCCGCGGTCGGTCGTGCGCGATGTGCGGCGCGTGCCGCTGCCCGCGGCCGAGGCCGCGCGGCTGGAGCGGCCCGCCGGTAACCCGGCGAGCCTGCTGATCCGCCAGTACTACGTCGACGACCTGCTGTACGGCTGGGCCAACGAGTGGATCCCGGTCGACGTGCTGGCCGACATCGACATCGCGGTGCACGCCGTCGAGTCGGTCGACTCGATCCTGCGCCAGATGAGCAAGGTGCAGCCGGTCCGGGCCTGGTGCCGGGTCAGCTACGCGCTGCCGGAACCCGAGGTCGTGGCCGGACTGGAGACCGAGTCCGGCCGACCGGTGTGGCTGGTGGAAAGCGTCAGCCGGGACGCCGCGAGCGGCGTCCCGGTGCTGTGCAGCCGGACGTGGTCGCGCCCAGATTCCGCCCGGATCGTCGTCGAGATGGACGGGCCGTACCAACCGGAGGACGAGTGAACAGGGAACAGCGGGTTGCGCTGCTCGCCGTGGCCGAACCGGCCGAGGTGATCGAGTTGGCCGACGGCTGCCTCGCGGCCGGGCCGCCGCCGACCGTACTGGTGGGACCGGAGATCGGCACCGTGTCGGTGCAGGTGCGGGAACCGATCGTGCGGGACCGGTTCCTGCTCGGCGATGTGCTCGCCTGCCGGGCCGAGGTGGAGTTGGACGGGGCGCGCGGCTGGGCGATGCGGCTGGGCGACGACCGGGCCGCCACGCTCGCCGCCGCGATCCTGGACGCCGCGGTGGAGTCCGGGCGGGCGCGGGCCGAGGTCGACCAGCTCTGCGCGCGGGTCCAAGAGCGGCAGCAGTTGGCCGAGGACACCGAATGGGCCGAGTTGGCACCGACGATCGTCGAGTTCGAGGAATTGTGATGACCGCTTCCCTGTCGCCTGAGAAGGCACAACTGGTCTTCCGCGCGGTGCTGGACGCGCTGGCCAGGCCGGGCGAGGTGCTGCGCTTGCCGGAGAGCCCGGTGCCCGCACCGCTGCTGCCGGTGCTGGCGCTGGCGGATCTGGACACCCCGGTGCACGTCGACGACTGGGCCGATGTCGTCCGCACGCAGACCGCCGCGCCGATCGTCGACCGCTCCGGTGCGCGGCTGGCGGCGCTGCTCAAGCCGTTCGGCGAGTTGTCCGGTTTCCGCGTCGGCAGTGCCGCCGCGCCGGAAGAGGCAGCGTTGGTTTCCGTTGCGGTGCAAGGCTTCGGCGCGGGTCCGGCGCTGCGGCTGAGCGGCCCCGGTGTGCCTGGGCAGCGCGAATTGCGGGTGTCCGGCCTGCCCGCGGACTTCGTCGCGCAGCGGCGGAACCTGATCGCCTTCCCGGCCGGTCCCGACCTGCTGCTGGTCGACCCCGCTGGCGAACTGGTCGGGCTGCCGCGCTCCACCCGAGTCGAGGAAGGTGCCTGATGGGATATTCCGGAGTTCGCGGCGGGATGAGCGCCATCCTGGCCGCCGAGCGGCTGGTGCGCCGGTCGCGGGATCACGCCCCGGCGGGCTGGGCGAGCACCGAGCAGATCGTGCTGCGGTTCCGCCTGGCCGTCGATCGGATCATGGGTGAGGCCGGGCTCTACGACCCGCCGACCGCCGCCGATGCTTTCCGGCAGGCCGAAGGGGATGTGCTGGAGGCGGCGCACTTGGTCCGGGCGCACCGGTCGACGCTGCCGAGGTTGGCGGTCACCGAGCCGGTCGATCCGGACGAGATGGTGGTGCTGCGCCGCATCGTCCCGGCCAACCGCACCCCGGACGGCCCGCAGTTGCTCGGCCGCACCACCGACTACACCGGCCGACTCCTGGAACGCCCGGACGGCGCGCCGGAACCCACCGAGTCCACAGTGGATGAACAGGTCGAGCGCACCGCGGAACAGCGCCACCCACGTCGCTTCTACCAACTGCTCCGCGACCTCGACCTGGTCGTGGAGCACGGCGAGCGGGTCGAGGACCCCGAGCCGTTCGACATCACCCGGCGGGCCGCCCGCCCACCGGCACCGCGCTCGGCGGTGCTGTCCAGCATGGCTCGCGCGGAAACCGGTGCGCTGGTCGGGCTTTGGTACCGGTCCGTCCTCGGCCCGGACGGCGACGTCCACGAGATCACCCTCGGCGACACCCGGCACGGCCGCGTCCCGCTGCGGGTCGTCCACCCGCACACCGGAAAACAGGTGCGGATCGGGCAGATCCGGGTGACCGAGGTGGAGGGCATCGAGGACCTCGACGGCGCCGACGAGGACCGCACCCGTTTCGACGTCGGCTACGGGCTGTGCTTCGGGCACAACGAGCGCAAGGCGATCGCGATGGCGAACCTGGACATCGCCTGGCGCCGGGCCGCACCGGACAGCCCGCTGGAGCAGTTGCTGCTGCTCACCACCGACGGCCTGGACTCCGGGGGTTTCCTGGAGCACCTCAAGCTGCCGCACTACGTGACGTTCCGGTCCATGGTGGACCGCAAGATCGCCCGGCGGAAAGCGCGGAACTCGACCGAGCCGCGCGTGCCAGAGCCGTTCGGGAAGGAGTGCCGATGACGCCCCCTGTGTCAACCTCAGTCGTCCCGAACCGCACCTCAGGGGAACGTGACGCAAACCAGCCACGAGAAACCATGAAACGCCGAGAACGGCTGGGCGCGACCACAACTGTGAAATGCGGAGAGGCGGAACAGCGATGACCACGTCGACCGTGGTGTCCGTTCGGGATCTGGTGGCGGATGTCGAGGACCGCGCCGGCATCCTCGACGAGGGCGCGAAGCGGGAGATCCGCCGCGCCGCGCTGGTCGCGGTGTGCGTGCCGGGCTACCAGGTGCCGTTCGGTTCCCGCGAGATGCCGGTGGCCCGCGGCTGGGGATCCGGCGGGTTGCAGGTGACGTTGGCGGTCATCGGTGCGCAGGACGTCGTGAAGGTGATCGACCAGGGCGACGACGGCGGTGTCAACGCCGTCAACCTGCGCCGCATGATCGCGGACACCACCGGCTGCGCCGCCAGCACCGACACCCGTCGGGCGACGGTCATCCAGACCCGGCACCGGATTCCCGAGGAGAAGTTGGGCAGGCAGCAAGTCCTCGTCTACCAGGTGCCGGTGCCGGAGCCGCTGCGCGGCGTGCAGAAGTCAGTCGTCGAATGCGCCCGGATGCACGCCGAGAACGACTACTCGGCGATGTGGGTCAGCCTGTACGAGGACCTGGTCCGCAACGGGGTGATCACCAAGTCGACCGGCTACCCGGTGCTGGTGAACGGCCGCTACGTGTTGGCGACCAGCCCGGTGCCGCGCTGGGACGTGCCGAAGCTGCACCAGTGCGAGCACCTGAACCTCTACGGCGCGGGCCGCGAGAAGCGGATCTACGCCATCCCACCGCACACCGATGTGCTGCCGTTGACCTTCGACGACATCCCGTTCGAGGTGGAGCAGGTGCCCGGTGCGCGCTGCAAGTACTGCGGCTCGCGGACCAGCTTCCTGGTCGAGGGCGGGGCAGGCGAGTACGTGTGCAGCGACTCCGATTGGTGTTCGCGGGTCGAGGCCGGTGACGCCGACGTGGCGGGGCACCTGTTGCCGATGACGATGTTGCCGGAGGTCGATCGCCGTCCGGTCGAGGTCGTCGAGGCGCCGAGGCCGGTGGGCGGTCCGGAGTGGGCGCTGCGGGTCGAGGGCATCGGCAAGGTGTACGGCTCGGGCGGCGCGGACGCCGTCGCGGGAACCGGCCCCGAGCACGGCACCGCGATAAGTCCCGGAACCGGCGCGGTGGTCGCGGCCTGGGACATCTCCTTCGACGTGGCGCCCGGTGAAGCGCTCGGGATCATCGGCGAATCGGGCTCCGGCAAGTCGACGGCGCTGCGCTGCTTGATCGGCGACGAGGCGGCCACCAGCGGCAGCGTCCATCTCTCCAGTGTGGATGGTGGAAGTACCGACCTGCTGCGGATGGATTCCGCGCGGCGTCGGCGGCTTCGCGTGGACACCATGGCGGTCGTGCACCAGGACCCGGCGGCGGGCCTGGACCTGCGGGTGACCGCCGGTGGCAACGTCGCGGAGCGGTTGACCGCTGCCGGATGGCGCGGCTACCACGCGATCCGCAAGCGCGCGGCCGAACTGCTCGACCGCGTCGAGGTCCCGCTGTCCAGAATGGACGATCCGGTGAGCACCTTCTCCGGCGGGATGCGGCAGCGCGTCCAGATCGCCAAGGCCCTGGCCACCGAGCCACCGGTGCTGCTGCTCGACGAGCCCACCACCGGGCTCGACGCATCCGTCGCGGCGGGCGTGCTCGACCTGTTGCGCGGACTGCTCAGCGAACGCGACATCGCGGCGGTGGTGGTCAGCCACGACTTCGCGGTGATCGAGGCGTTGACCGACCGCAGCGTGGTCATGCAACTCGGCCGGATCGTCGAACGCGGCCTCACCGACCAGCTGTTCGCCGACCCGCACCACCCCTACACCCAGCGGCTCGTGGCCGCCGCCCGAAGGTGAGGTCATCAGTGTCCACAGTGGATGACACGCCCGTGCTGACGGTGCGCGGGCTGCGCAAGACGTTCACCCTGCACACCATCGACGGCCGGACGGTCGTCTCGCTGCGCGGCGTCGACCTCGACGTTTCCGCGGGTGAGCACGTTGCGATCGCCGGGCCGAGCGGCGCTGGCAAATCGAGCCTGCTGCGCTGCACGCAGCGCAGCTACCTGCCGGATTCGGGCTCGGTCGTCCTGCACACCGACGACGGGCCGGTCGATCTGGCCGCGCTGCCGGACCGGGCGCTCGCCCGGCTCCGGGGTCGCCAGCTCGGCTACGTCTCGCAGTTCCTCGCCACGCCGCCGCGCACTGGGCCGCTGGAGGTCGTCGCGGCGGCGGCCCGGCGACGCGGGTTGGACCGCGCCGAGGCGCGGGACGCTGCGGCGGAGTCGTTGCGGCGGCTGGCATTGGACGAGGCGTTGTGGGACGTCGACTGCGGGGTGCTCTCCGGCGGGGAGCGGCAGCGGGTCAACCTCGCGGCCGGGACCGTTCGGCCGCCGCGACTGTTGCTGCTCGACGAGCCAGTTTCGGCGCTGGACCCGGAGAACCGGGAGCGCGCCTTGGCGCTGATCGCGTCGCTGACCAGCCAAGGCGTGGCGGTGCTGGCGGTGTTCCACGACCTCGACGCGATCCGGCGGCTGGCGACGCGGGTGGTCGAGATGGCCGATGGGCGGATCGTCCGGTCAGGCACGGCAGAGGAGGTGCTTGCGGCATGACCAGTCCTGTATCAACCGCAGTCCTCCTCAACTGCACCTCAGGGGACCGTGAAGCAAGCCAGCCACAAGAAACGAGGCAACGCGAGATTGGGCTGGGCGTAACCACCACTGTGAATCGCGGAGAGGCGGACCATGAGTAGTCCTGTATCAACCGCAGTCCTCCTCAACTGCACCTCAGGGGACCGTGAAGCAAGCCAGCCACAAGAAACGAGGCAACGCGAGATTGGGCTGGGCGTAACCACCACTGTGAATCGCGGAGAGGCGGACCATGAGTAGTCCTGTATCAACCGCAGTCCTCCTCAACTGCACCTCAGGGGACCGTGAAGCAAGCCAGCCACAAGAAACGACGCAACGCGAGATTCGACGGGACGCGACCACCACTGCAAATCGCGGAGAGGCGGAACAGTGAGTTGGCCGTTGGCGGCGACGCCGGAGGATTACGTGCTCGGGCACGTGCGGGCCGTGCTGCCGGACCGGGTCACCGACGACAGCCGGATCGTGGTGCGTGCCGGGCGGATCGAGGCGGTCGAGGACCACCCGGCGGGGTCGTCCTGCGACCTCGACGGTGGCGGACTGCTGTGCATTCCGGGTCTGATCGACGTGCACAGCGACGCCCTGGAACGCGAGCGGGCACCGCGGCCGTCGGCCGTGCTGCTGTGGGATTTCGCCCTGTTGTCGCTGGAAGGCAAACTCACCGCGGCGGCCGTCACGACGGTGTTCCACGGCGCGGGGTTCCAGCACAAGACCTCGCACGGCACGCAGCGCACCGTGGGCAACGCGGCGGAGCTGTGCGAAACCGTGCGCGCCAGGGGAGCCGGACCCGTGGATCACCGGGTGCTGCACCGGCTGGACGTGCGGTCCGCCGAGGGAGCCGAGGCCCTGCGCGCGGAACTGGCCACTGTGGACGAAGGTGCGCTGGTTTCGCACGAGGACCACACGCCCGGCATCGGCCAGTACGCCGACCGGCGGCAGATGGAGCGCTACCTCGTCGGCGCGGACCAGATGACACCGGAGCAAGCCGAGCAGCACGTCACCGAGATGATCGCCGAGCGCGGCGAACTGCTCGACGTGCGGGAGGCGAACCTGGCCTGGCTGGGCGATCTCGCGCGGTCCGGCCGGATCCGGCTGCTCGGCCACGACCCGGAGTCGGCGGAGGAGATCGCCGCGCTGTGCACCAGGGGCGGGGCGGTCGCGGAGTTCCCCACCACGATGGCGGCGGCCGTCGCGGCCCGCGAGCACGGGCTACCTATCGTCGCGGGAGCCCCGAACGTCCTGCGCGGCCACTCGCACGCGGGCAACGTGTCGGCCCGAGAGCTCGCGTCGCGCGGGCTGGTCACCGCGCTGGCCTCGGATTACCTGCCGTCCGGTCTGCTGGCCGCGGTGTTCGGGCTCGTCGACGAGATCGGGTTGCCCGCCGCGATTGGATTGGTGACTTCCGGTCCGGCCGCGGTTGCCGGGATTTCCGATCGGGGTCGGCTGGAACCCGGTCTGCGCGCGGATCTGGCGTTGGTGCAGCGGGGTTCGAGGTGGCCGCTGGTGCGCGCGGTGTTGTCGGGAGGTGCGGCATGATCGGATGGTCGGTTCCGGACCCGCAGATCCCATCCGCCACGCACGCGGTGCTGGCCGAGGCCGCCAAGGCGGCGTCCGCGGCGTTCCGCGACGCTCGGGCCCGCTACGACCGGACGGAACTCGCCGAGACGTCCTCGATGGGCGCGGACGGCACGGCGTCGATGCGGCTGGATCTGCTGGTCGAGGCGGGAATCGCCGAGGTCGCCGAGGCGCACCGGATCAACCTGCTCAGCGAGGAGGTCGGGTTCGTCGACAACGGCTCGGCGGTGACGCTGGTCGCCGACCCGGTGGACGGCACGGCGAACGCCGCCGCCGGGGTGCCGCTTTCGGCCTTCGCCGGGGCGATCGTGGTCGACGGGACGCCGATCGAGGCGTTGACCTGCTGGCTGGACACCGGACGGTGCTGGCACGCGGTAGCCGGGCAGGCGGCGGAGTTCCGCACCAGCGGCCGACGCGCGCTGGACGGTGCGGCGGTCAGCCTGCTGCGCCCGCACGAGCGCAGCGCGGATGCGTGGTGGCGAGTGGCGAAGCGAGCGGCGCGAGTGCGGATCCTGTCCACGAGCTGCCTGGAGGCGATGCTGGTGGCGGAGGGCTCGACGGACGCGTTCGCCGACGCGGCCTCGGACACCCACCGAATCGTCGACCTGGTTGCGGCGATGGTGGCGCTCCCGGCGGCGGGCGGAGCGGTCCTGGACGTCCACGGCAGACCGCTGGAAATCACCCCGGACCTGCACCGCCGCTGGTCGGGAGTGGTCGCGGCAACCCAGGAGCTGGCCGAAGAACTAGCCACCACCATCCGAGGCTGAAAGCTCTCGCCTTCCCCGGTGGGACGGTCAATTTCTCGCGAAATTGCGCAGCTTCCATGTGGGTGCACGATCGGGGGCTAGGTGAAGGGCACCTTTTCCCAACTATGTTGGTAAAAGGTGCCCCTCACCCGGAACGGATCGCGTGGTGGGTCAGTGGCGGAGGCGGCCGATCATGTTGTCGTCCGGGTCGAAGTCGGGGGATTTGACCCAGTTCAGGAACTTCTGCTCGCGTTCTACGACCTTGTCGGCGGCGGCCGGGAGTTCGGCGGCGATCTCCTTCGGAATGAGCAGGACGCCGTGCTTGTCGGCGTGCAGCAGGTCGCCGGGGGAGACCCGGAGGCCGCCGACCGTGACCGGGATGCCGACCTCTTCGGTGCGCACGTACGCGTGCGAGACGCCGACGGCGCTGGCGAAGAAGCGGAAGCCGATCGCGTGCGCCTCGTCGAGGTCGCGGACGCAGCCGTTGGTCACCACGCCCTCGCAGCCCAGCGCGTCGAAGGTGGTCGCCATGACCTCGCCCCAGAAGGCGCCGTGCGCGGGCGGGTCGTCGAGGTCCTGGAGCACCACCACGCGCGGGCCCGGCACCTCGCGCACGTGGTTCCACACGAGATCCGGTCCGTGGCCGGGCCCGGTGCCACGAGCGCGGATCGTGCCGGTGGCCGCGTAGCCGACCAGCACCGGCAGATCCGGGAAGATGCAGCGGATTTCGTGGCTGGCGTAGCCGGTGTCGCGTGGGCGGATGTCGAAGGTTTCGATCGCGTTGGCCATCGTCGGAGTGTCGTAGCGCCGCAGCGCGGCTAGCACGGTCGACTCCAGTTCCTCCACAGTGGACTCCTCGCTCGTCTGATCACCTGCCAGCTGAGCCGGTCTGGTCGCTCAGCCCACGCATGTCGCCCGAGATGAGTGAGGGGCACCCGTGACCAACTAACTGGGTCACGGGTGCCCCTCACCTCGGCGAAACCGCTACGCGCCGCGTGCCGCGGCCGCTTCCAGCGCCCGGCGCACCAGGACCTTCGCCAGGTGCCTCCGGTAGTCGGCACTGGCGCTGGCCTGGTCCGGAGGCGACGTGTCCTCCGCCGCCCGCTCCGCTGCTTCGGCGGCGCTCGCTCCGCTCGCCAGCGCCTCCTCCACGCCGCGGGCCCGCATCGGCGTCGGGCCCATGTTCACCAGCGCGACGCGCTGACCGGCGACGGCTACGCCGACCATCGCCCAGTCGATGGCCCGCTTGGTGAACTTCTGGAAGTCCCAGCCCTGCGTCGGGTTCTTCGCCACCCGGATCTCGACGAGCAGTTCGTCCTCGCCGAGCGCGGTCTCGAAGAAGTCGGTGAAGAACTCCGTCGCCGGGATCTCCCGCGACCCCGACGGACCCTGCGCGACCAGCACGGCGTCCAGCGCCAGCGCCACCGCGGGCAGGTCCGAGGCCGGGTCGCCGTGCACCAGCGAACCGCCGATGGTGCCGCGGTGCCGCACCTGCGGGTCGCCGATGGTGCCCGCCGCGTGCGCCAGCAGCGGCGCCTCGCGGGCCAGCAGTTCGGAGTTCTCCAGGTCGTGGTGCCTGGTCAACGCACCGATCCGGATCTCCGAGCCGTCCTCGCGGATGTAGGACAGGTCGCGCAGCCCGCCGAGGTCGATCAGCACCTCCGGCACCGACAACCGCAGCTTCATCAGCGGCAGCAGCGAGTGCCCACCGGCGAGCAGCTTCGCGTCGTCGCCGTGCTCGGCGAGCAGGCTCAGCGCCTCCTCGACGGTGTTCGCCTTCTTGTAGGTGAACGCGGCAGGGATCATTCCGCGGCCCCCGACTTCTCCTTGGCCGCGGTCAGCACGGCTTGGACGATGTTGTGGTAGCCGGTGCAGCGGCAGAGGTTGCCCTCCAGGCCGGAACGCACGTCGGCTTCGGTCAGGTCCGGGTTCTCGGCCACCAGCGACACCGAGGCCATCACCATGCCCGGTGTGCAGAACCCGCACTGCAACCCGTGCTTCTGCTGGAAGGCGCGCTGCATCGGGTGCAGGGTCTCGCCGTCGGCGAGACCTTCGATGGTGGTCACCTCGTGGCTGTCGGCCTGGGCGGCCAGCACGGTGCACGACTTCACCGACTCGCCGTCGAGCAGCACCGTGCAGGCGCCGCACGACGTGGTGTCGCAACCGATGTTGGTGCCGGTCAGCCCGCAGTTGTCACGCAGGTAGTGGACCAGCAGCGTGCGGTCCTCCACCTCGTGGCTGCGCTGCTCGCCGTTGACGTTGATCGAAACTTGCACGAAACGGACTCCTAAGTACTCATCGGGCGAGCACCGCCCTCGGCGCGAGGGCGGATCTCACCTACCCAAACCAACTCCACCGGTTTTCTATGCCTGGTTGATCGCTTTCCACACCCGCTCGGGCGTGGTCGGCATGTCGATGTGCCGGACCCCGAGGTGGGCCACCGCGTCCACCACGGCGTTCTGCACCGCCGGAGTGGCGCCGATCGTGCCCGCCTCGCCGATTCCCTTGGCGCCCAACGGGTTGAGCGTGGTCGGGGTCTCCATCGTGAGCAACTCGAAGCTGGGCAGCTCGGCCGCCGTGATGAAGGCGTAGTCGGCGAGGTTGGCGTTCTGCGGGTTGCCGTCGGCGTCGTAGGAGACCTCTTCCAGCAGGGCCTGGGCCGCCCCCTGCGCGATGCCGCCGTGCCGCTGCCCTTCGGTGAGGATCGGGTTGATGATCACACCGGCGTCGTCGACGGTCACGTGTCGAAGATAGTTCACCTTCCCGGTTTCGGTGTCCACCTCGACCACCGCCAGGTGCGTGCCGAACGGGAAGGTGGGCCGGTCCTCGACGAAGTGCACGTCGGCGGCCAACCCGTCCTCGGCCCGCTGGGCCAGCTCGGCCCAGGACAGCGTCACGTTCGGCGTGCCGCGCACCTGCCACTTGCCCTCGGACAGTTCGAGGTCGGCCTCGTCGATCTCGATCAGCTCCGCGGCCAGCTTGCGGCCCTTCTCCAGGACGTCCACCGCGGCCCGGTGCACCGCCGACCCGCCCAGTTGCAGCGAACGCGAGCCCATGGTGCCCACGCCGTTGGGGATCAGGTCGGTGTCGCCGTGCACGACCTCGATCTTGTCCAGGTCGATGCCGAGCTGGTCGGACACCAGCATCGCGTAGGAGGTCCAGTGGCCCTGCCCGTGCGGGGAACTGCCGGTGAGCACCAGGACGCTGCCGTCCGGGCGGATCTCGACGTGCCCGGTCTCGCCCTCGGTGTTGTTCGGCGCGGTGATCTCGACGTAGCTGGACACCCCGATGCCGAGCTGGTGGGTGGCGCCCTCCGCGCGGCGTTTGGCCTGCTCCTCGCGCAGCGCCCGGTAGTCGGCGGCTTCCAGCACGGCGTCCAGGCCCTTGATGTACTCGCCGGTGTCGTAGGTCATGCCACCCGGCGTCTTGTACGGGAACTGCTCCGGGCGCACCAGGTTGCGGCGCCGCACCTCGGCCGGGTCGACCTCGATCTCCGCGGCGAACAGGTCCATCGCGCGCTCCACGGCGGCGGTCGCCTCCGGCCGCCCGGCACCTCGGTAGGCACCGATCGGCGTGGTGTTGGTGACCACGCCGCGGGCGATGGACTCCACCTTCGGGATGTCGTAGACGCCGCTGACCATGAACCTGGTGAACAACGGGAGGAACCCGCCCATCCGAGGATAGGCGCCGACGTCCTGGGTGATCTCCAGCCGGTAGGCCAGCACGGTGCCGTCGCGACGCCCGCCGATGGTCACCACGTGCCGCTGCGCGCGGCCGTGGGTCATCCCGACCAGGTTCTCGCTGCGGCTTTCCACCCACTTCACCGGGCGGCCGACCCGCTTGGCCAGGAAGGCCAGCAGCACGGCCTCCTGATCGACGCCGATCTTGGCGCCGAAGCCGCCGCCGACGTCCGGGGTGATCACCCGGACCTGCTCCTGCGGCAACCCGAGGTTTTCCATCACGGCGTCCCGGCAGCCCTGCGCGTTCTGGTTGGACAGCCACAAGGTCACCTTGTCGCCTTCCCAGGCGCAGGCGGCGGTGCGCACCTCCAACGGAGCCGCGGCGAGGCGCTGGTTCTCGATCTGCCTGCTGACCACGACCTCGCAGTCGGCGAACAGCGACTCGTCCAGCTCGCCGCTGATACCGGTGACGTTGGTTTCGGCCTCCGGGAACAGCAAGGTCTCGCCGCGGAGGGCCTCGTCGACGTCGATCACCGGGTGCAGCGGGTCGTAGTCGATGGAGATGAGTTCGGCGGCGTCCTCGCCCTGCGCGCTGGTCTCGGTGACCACCACGGCGACCGGCTCGCCGACGTAGCGGACCGTGCCGTCGGCCAGGTGCGGCCGCAGCATCGCCGCTGGCGGCGGGCCGCTCATGCCGTCGTTCGGCGGGAACGGCGGGAGGTCCACGTCCTGGGCGGTGAACACGCCGTGCACGCCGGGCAGGTCGCGGGCCTGCTCGACGTCGATTTCAGTGATCTTGGCGTGCGCCATCGGGCTGCGCACGTAGGTGACGTGCAACGCCCCTGCCAACGCGGGATCGCGCAGATCGTCCACGTAGGTGCCGCCGACGGTGAGAAGGCGCGGGTCTTCGCGGCGTTCGACCCGGGTGCCGAGAATGCTCAATGCTGCCTCGCAGTCAACACGATCAGAATCGGGAACTGACCCGTGCGCATCCCGGGGGCCTTCGCGCCCCCGCGCACACGGGTCGTGACCTGGCGGTTCGCTCAGGCGTAGTTGTTCGAGCCGGTGGCCTCCTCTGCTTGCCCGGTCAGCTGGCGCACCGCGGTGGTGGCCGTCCCGCGCAGCAGGGCGGCATCGGAGGCCAGCGTCGTCATGCCGAAGCCCAGGTCCTGCCAGCGTTGCACGGTTTGAACGCCGTCACAATGGATGCCCGCGACGACTTCATTCCGCTTGCAACTGTCCAAAATGGACCGAATGAGCTGTTCGTGGGCGGCCTCGCGGACCGCCAGGGTCGGCGTCATGCCGTGTCCGAGGGCCAGGTCGGACGGCCCGATGTAGGCGGCGTCGATGCCCGGTGTGGACAGGATCTCGTCGACGTTCTCGACACCGGCCGGGGTTTCGATCATCGCGGCGAGCACGGTGCGTCGGTTGCCGACCTCCGGGCTGTAGTCCTCGACGTCGAAAGCCGCCCGGATCGGTCCCCAGCTGCGCGTGCCCAGCGGCGGGTACTTCGCGGCCTCGACCGCGCGGCGGGCGTCCTCGGCGGTGTTGACCATCGGCACGATGATGCCCTGCGCGCCCGCGTCCAGCGCCTTCATGATGTGGTCCGGCTGGTTCCACGGCACCCGCACGAAGGTCGGCGTCCCGGTGATCGCCAACGCCTGCAACATGGGCACCAGCTGGTCGTATCCGATGAGCCCGTGCTGGGTGTCCACGCACACCCAGTCGAACCCGCAGCGCCCCATCAGCTCGGCGGTGAACGGGCTCGGGATCGAGCACCAGCCGCCGACCGTCGGGCGGCCGGATTCCAGGGTTTCTCGCAGCGTTGCCATCATTCTCCTTCGAACCTACCGCCGACTGGTTGAGTTGTTGACCACATTCAGCGGATCTCGCCTGGCGAGTGCGCGACGGATGTTGGTGGCGACCGCGTCGCGCAACCGCACCTGCGCCTCCTCGGTATCGCCGCCGATGTGCGGGGTCAAGAACACGTTGTCCATCCGCCGCAGCGGCGAGTCGGCGGCCAGCGGCTCGACCTCGAACACGTCCAGCGCCGCGCCGCCGAGTCGGCCGGACTGCAGGGCCGCGACCAGCGCCGCCTCGTCCACGACCGGGCCCCGACTGGTGTTGACCAGCAGCGCACCCGGCTTGATCCGGTCGAATTCGGGCGTGCTGAGCAGACCGCGGGTGGTCTCGTCCAGCGGCGTGTGCACGGTGACCGCGTCGGAGCGCGCCAGCAGTTCCCCGAGCGGAACCGCCTGCGCGCCGGAGACCCCGCGAACCGCGATGTCGTGGAACAAGATCCGGCAACCGAACGCCCGCAGCCGGGTGAGCACCGCGCTGCCGATGTTGCCCATGCCGACGATGCCGACGGTCAGCGAACCCAGCTCCCGGCCGGTCCGCCGCGACCAGCCGCCGGTGCGCATGTCGCGGTCGCCCGCCGCGGCGTGCCGCAGCAGGTTGAGCAGCCCGAGGATGGCCAGGTCCGCGACCGCTTCGCGGTTGTAGCTGGTGGCGTTGGCCACCGGGATGCCGCACTCCGCGGCCGCGCGGTGGTCGATCGCGTTGAACCCGACCGCGGGCTGCTGGATCAACCGGCAGCGGTTCATCTTCTCCAGCATCGAGCGGTCCAACCTGTGCCGCTGGCGCGTGTCGGCGATGACGATGTCGGCCTCGGCGACGGCGTCGGCGACCGCCTCCGGAGCAGGCGGCTCCGGCACCAGCAGGACCGTCACGTCATCGGTTCCGGCCAGCTCGCGCACGTACTGCTCGGTGTACGGGCTGAGGCAGGCGATCGTGCTCACCGGCGACCTCCTCGGTTCTCAGGCGGGGTGCAATTCCCGACGGCCCTCGATCTTGTCCTCGTCCAGGTCCATACCAAGGCCCGGTCGCGTCGGCGGGGTCACCACGCCGCCGACCGGATGCACCGGGTGTGCCAGGAAGAACTGGTGCAGCGCGTTCCACTTCACCAGGTACTCCAACATCGGCGTCAAAGCCACCGGCAGCGCGAAGCTCAGGTTCGCGTTCGCCGGAACCGAATGACCGTGCGGGATGAGCTTGACGTCGTAGGTGCTGGCCAGTGCCGCGATCTTGAGCAGTTCGGAGATCCCGCCCGCCCAGTAGGTGTCCGGCTGGGTGAGGTGCAGCGCGCGGGACCGCATCAGCTGGTGCTGGCCCCAGCGGGTGTACTCGTGCTCGCCTCCGGTGATCATGATGCGGTTGTCGATCTGTGCGGTGATCTGCGCGTAGGAGTCGATCCGGTCCGGCTGGACGGGTTCTTCGATCCAGTGCGGGGCGTAGTCGACCAGTCGCTGCGCCATCCGCAGCGTGTACGGCACGTCCCAGGACATCCAGGCGTCCACCATGATGTCCACGTCCGGACCGACGGTTTCGCGCAGCGTGCGGACGAGTTCTTCGTTCTTGGCCATGCCGCCGCGGCCATCGGCCGGGCCGTGCCGGGGGAACCACTTCATCGCGGTGTACCCCTCGCCGACCAGTTGCGCGGCGCGCTCGCGAACCCGGTCGGGATCCAGCGAATAGCCGAGAGCCGAGGCATATGCCGGGATTTCGTCGCGGACCGGTCCGCCGAGCAGCACGTGCACCGGGACGTCGAAGTGCCGTCCTTTGAGGTCCCACAGCGCGCAGTCCAGCGCGCTGATCGCCATCATCTCGGTGCCCTTGCGGCCGTGCACGCAGTACCGGTGCAGTTGGTCCCAGCGCTGTTCGGTGGCCAGCGGATCCTGGCCGAGCAGCAGCGGCGCCATGCTGGTCAGGATGTGCTGCGCCTGTTCCCGCGTGATCGGTCCGGCGGTGCCGACGACTCCGCTGTCGGCCTCGACGTGCACGAACAGCGACTCGACCCGGTAGCTGCGCTCGCCGCTGCGGGGCAGGTGCGGCGGGCCTTCCGAGCGGAACCGCGGATAGATGTCGACGGGGCGGATGAGCCGCTCTTCCCAGAATTCCTCGGGGTGGTCCAGCGTGCCGGTGTATTCGACGCAGCGCACGGACGCGATCTTCATCGGCCGTCCTCCCTGCTCGCGGTCGACGGATGGGGACCCGAGGCATTGCACGCCGGTGCCGCGCGCACTGCCGTATCGAAAACGGTGATCGGCTGGGGGATTTCGGCGTAGATGGCGGTGGTGAGGACGTTGGCGACTCTAGGACACATCTGATGTTTCATGCAATACACCTGCGCGTCATCTGAACGCGCATCGACGCCAACGGAGTAATGACCATTGAGGACAAGAATTTTCATGGCAGCCTGCCGGGCGGTCGATCGACGATGACGCTCCAGAACATCTGACGTATTCGCCCGTGCCCGGCTTCGTGAGTGGCAAAGCGGGTTGGCGGCCGCTTTCGCGGTCACGACTACGCTGGGTCGACTGACGTGGAGGGAGCCGGATGGGGCGCAGCAATGACGCGATCGAGAAGATCCGCCAGCTCATCGCCAGCGGTGCGCTGCGCCCCGGTTCTCGCCTGCCGCGCGAGCCCGACCTGGCCTCGCAGCTCGGCCTGTCCCGCAGTTCGATGCGCGAGGCGGTGACTGCACTGGTGCACGCGCAGGTGCTGGACGTCCGGCGCGGCGACGGTACGTACGTCACGAGCCTGGAACCGCACCGGCTGCTGGAAGGCATCGCGCACGCCGTCGAGCTGATGCAGGACGACACGCTGCCGGAGATCTTCGAGCTCCGTCGCCTGCTGGAGCCCCAGGCGACGGCGCTGGCCGCGGAGCGGATCACCCCGGACCGGTTGGCGGAACTGCGCGAGCGCCTCGACGCGATGCGCCGGTCGGAGACGATCGAAGAACTCGTCGTGCACGACGCCGAATTCCACGCCTGCATCATGGCGGCGACCGGCAACCGGACCCTGATGTCGGTGGTCAACGGCCTCGCGGCGCGAGCCCTGCGCGCCCGGACCTGGAACGCGCTCAACATCGCCGACGCCCGAGAGCGGATCATGAGTCAGCACGAGGCGATCTACCAGGCCCTGGAAAGCGGTGATGCGGCCCTCGCCCTGTCCTGGGCCACGATCCACGTCACGACCTCCGAACAGGACCTGCTCCGCACGATCCCACCCGCCGCCGAGTGACCCGACGCGGTCGGCGGATTCGGCTTGAAAATCCACAATGGAGCATCAGTCGAGGAGTGCTGTCAGGGTCGTGGGGGGGGGGGGGGCGGGGCCCCCCCCCCGGCCCCCCCCCCCCCGGGGGGGGGGGGGGGGGGGGGGGCCCCCCCCCCCCCCCCCCCCCCCCCCCCCCCCCCCCCCGACGGTCGTGGCGGCGTTCCGCTCGGCGCCGGGAGTGTGCGGTCAGCCGGACAGCAGGAGGAGCAGGGCGGTGCAGGTGAGCAGGATCATGGCGAGCACCACCGGGAGTTGGCCCCAGCGGGCTTGCTTCGGTGGGAGCAGGCGCAGGGCTTGGTCGTGGGCTGCGGCCGTGCTTGCTATGTGGCCGAGCACGATCGCGTTGATCTGCACCATCGCCACCAGTTCCGGCGACACCAGCAGGTAGTCGATGGTGTGGTTCCGGGTGCCGAACAGGTCCAGCCCGGTGCCGAACGGGTCGCTGGCCAGGATGATCGGGATTTGGCCTTCCAGCAGGAAGAACGAGAAGTAGTGCGCGACCGCGTAGCCGAGCGCGATCGGCAGCAGCGTCGGGGCGAACCGCCTCGGCAAGCCGCGCTCCCGAGAAACCAGCCGCATCGCGACCGCGTAGAGGACCGACACGGCAGCGATCGATCCCAGCAGTCCGAGCGTGTCGCCGAGAACGCCGCTGGAGGACCAGAAGGTCGTGCGGGTGAGGCCGTCGAATCCGGTCGCGCCGATGAGCACGCACGCGACGGCAGCCAATCCCGGTTCGTCGTCGGGGCGAACGAGTCCGGCCAGCGGATTGCGCAGGATCAACATCCCGTCGCTGCGACGGGCGATCGGGCACAGCCGTGCGATCAGCGTCGCGTACACCTCGAAGCCGTCGCCGCGGGCGAACCAGCCCGCGCCGAAGAGCCGCGCCGCGACCAGGTTCACCGCCGCGTAGCCCAGAACCACACCACCAACCACGTGCGGATCGGATCGCGCTGGCAGCACGAGTTCCAGCCACGCGAAACCGGCGAGCCATCCTGCTGCGGGCCAGTGCCCCAGTCGTGAGTGGTAATGGTCGTTCTGGCAGCCATTACCACTCACGACTGATAGCAGCGAATGCAACGTCCGCAGCGGGTTGACGATCCGCCACACCGGCCCGAACAGCACGCTGAGCGGCACCAATCCGACCCAGAACGTCACGTACAGCACCCAAGGCGCGAGATTCGCCTCCGCCTCCGGCGGTCCGAACAGCGCCACCGCCACCACGACCGCAGCGAGTGCGAGCGTCAAAATCCTTGCGGCCCAACGAAGTCCGGGTGAGTCGACGAAGCGGAGGAACGATAGCGGCCGTCCGGCGTCCGGGTTCAGCCACGGCCGGGACCAGACCTGCGCGAGTGCGACGAACGACATCGCGACCGCGATTCCGCCGCCGGTGATCGCCGCAACGCCGTTCAGCGGCAGGTCGCTCCGACCGCCGAGGCCGTGCGCGAGGAAGTTCACCGCACTTCCAGACTGGGCAGGGCCAGTCCGCTGTCGTGCAGCTCAACCTCGAACACTCCGGGGATGTCCGCGCGGAATTCGACGACAGCGGGCACGCCGGGGCTCAACCGCGCGGATTTGTCGTAACCGTGCACATGCAGTTCGTCGGCCCGGTCACTGCGCACGGTCAGGCGAACCACGCGGCCGAGCGGGATTTCGAAGCGTTCTGCCGAACGGCGCACTTGTCCGCCGATGACTTCCACGTCGGCCGTGGCGACAGTCGGCGCCGATGGCGGTGCCGGTGCTTGCGGCGGTGCCGTGCAACCGGACAGCACCGCGGCCGTGAACAGCGCGGCGCATCCGATGGCAGGTGCGCTTCTCATCGGTCCTCCGTGGGCCACTCGGGTGATGTGGTCAACGTTTACATCGATCAATGTCACATTCAATGGTGACAATGTCCAGTTAGTGGTGTTCCATGCAGGTCATGACCTCGCTCATGCAGCAGCTGCCGGACACCCGCCCGGCCGGTGGGGCCGCCCTCGACCAGATCCTGATCGCCGCCGGAAGCGCGACGCTGCTCACCGCGCTCCTGCTCCTGCTCGGCCACGGCCACCGCACCGGCCGCACCAGGGTGCTGGCCCGGCTCGCCGCGCTCGCCGAGCGCTCCTGGTCGCTGCGCGGCCTGCCCGGCTGGGCAGCGCTGCCGATGCAGCTCGCCTTGGGCTCGCTGGCGCTCGCACTGCTCGGCATGTACTGGGACATCTCCCTGCACATCACGCACGGCCGCGATGCGGGTCCGCTGGCCAACATCGCGCACTACCCGATCCTGTTCGGGCTGTTCGGCCTGTTCGCTGCGGGCATGCTGGCGATCGTGCTGCCGATGGGCGAACGCCCCGGCCGCGCAGCGGTGCGGATCACCCGCGGCTGGTACGCGCCGACGGGCGGAATCCTGCTAGCCGCAGCAAGTTTCTACGCGCTGCTGGGCTTTCCGCTCGACGACATCTGGCACCGCATCTTCGGCCAGGACGTGACGCTGTGGGGCCCGACGCACCTGATGCTCATCGGCGGCGCCGGGCTCTCGCTCGTCGCGATCGCGCTGCTGGAACGGGAGGGGCGCTTCGTGCGCACCGAGCAGACCGAAACGATGCTGTCCAGCTACCTGCGCCGCGGCATGATCGCTGGTGGGCTGCTCGCCGGGTTGTCGGTCTTCCAGGCCGAGTTCGACTTCGGCGTCCCGCAGTTCCGGTTGGTGCACCAACCGCTGCTGATCGCCGTCGCCGCTGGCTGCGCACTGGTGGTCGCGCGGCTGTGGGTCGGGCGCGGCGGCGCGCTGTTCGCGGTCGGTTTCTACGTGCTGCTCCGCGGCGGGGTCTCGGTGGCGGTCGGGCCGGTGATCGGGCAGTTGTGGGCCGCCATTCCGCTCTACGTCGTCGAGGCGCTGTGCGTGGAGATCGCGGCGGTCGCCTTGCTGCGCCGCCCGCTGGCGCTGGGCGCGGTGTCCGGTCTGCTCATCGGCACGATCGGGTTCGCCAGCGAATACCTGTGGACGCAGGTGGCCTTCGTGCTGCCGTGGACGTCGGACATGGTGGTGGAGGGCGCGGGCATGGCGATCGTCGGCGGAGTCAGCGGCGGTTTGCTCGGCGCGTTGCTCGTCGGCGCGCTGCGCGGCGAGCTGCCACGGCCAGCGGTTCGACGAGTTGCCTTCGGCGGCGCCCTGCTGGCGATCGCGCTGGGCATCACCAACGGGCTGATCGGCACGGCCCCGGCCGGAGTGGCCGCGACGGTGGCGTTGGACCGGCAGACCGGTCAAGCGGAGGTGCGGTTGGATCCGCCCACCTTCGCCCAGGACCCGGCATGGCTGGCGGTGACCGGCTGGCAGGGCGGCGGCCTGCACGTCGACCGCCTGCAACCGCTCGGCGACGGCCGATACCGCACCACCCGGCCGATGCCGCTGGATGGCACGTGGAAGACGATGCTGCGGTTGCACGACGGCCGCGCGATGTTGGCGATCCCGGTGTTCATGCCCGCCGACGCGGCGCTCGGCCTGCCGGAAATCGCCGCCGACCCGCAGTTCACCCGCGACGGACAACCGGAGTGGCAGGTGTTGCAGCGGGAGACCAAACGGGATGTTCCGCCGTGGCTGTGGATCAGCGCCTCGCTGGTGGTCCTGGCTTGCTCGGTGGCGCTGGTGCTCGCGCTGGGCTGGGGCGCGCAGCGCCTCTCGCGAGCGATCTCGGGCCCGGACCGATCCCAGCACCCGGTGGTAGTCGGGCTCGCCGAGGACCCGGCGACCGCATGACCGGCGCGGCGACGGAGCTGGTCCTGGCCAGCCACCCGATCATCACGGCGATCCCGTTCTTCGTCCCGACCTTCGCGGTGGTGGCGGTGGTGGCCGTGCTCGTCTACCGGGACCGCCGCCGCAACCCGCCCGACGAAGATCAGGACTCGTGAGGCCGAACCCGTCGTCCGGTTCGTCTGGTCGCACCGCATCGCATGCCCACCGGCGGGCGAATCCGCCCAAGATCTACTGTGTGGCACTTGTCACATTTCGTCATTCCGGGCAGAGTCGTGGCGGGAGCACGACGACTAGGTGGAAGAAGGTGTTCGCCACATGGCCTCGACGACTGAACTGGCCGAATTCCGGCGAGTCCTGGCGCAGCTGCGCAGCAGCGTCAGCGCGCTGCGAGCCCGCTATGGCGACACCCCGGCCGTGCTCCGGATCCACAACGACGTGCAGCGGCTCGACATCGACATCGCCGAACTCTCCGACGTTCTGCCTGCGCAGCGACGCAGCGCCGAGTTCACCGAGAACGTGGTGATCGTGCCGGACACGCCGTACGACCCGTCGCTGTGGCGCGACGCCGACGACGAGGGGCTGGGCGGCCAGGCCAAGCAGTAGGAGGCACCTAACCCGTCCTTCAGCGGACCGGTTCGAACGTGGGCAAGGCACCCTGGCATCATGACTGGATACGGGGAGTAGCGGAACTGGTTGGGCCATTTGGTGGACTACCTGTTCCGCGACCCGTTAATCCACAATGAGCGATCTCAGGTGAGCACCGCCGGACAACCCACGACAACGAGGTCCGAGAATGTCCGCACCCCCTACCGCCGCTGGCCGGGCACGGATCTCCGTGCGCACGCTGCGAACCGACCGGTGGTGGCTGCCCCCGCTGGTCACCTTCCTGGGCCTGGCGGCCTTCGTGATCTACGGCCTGATCCGCACGTTCATGAACCAGTGGTACTGGGTGCCCGAGTACCACTACCTGGCGCCGTTCTACTCGCCGTGCCTGAGCACGGCGTGCGTGCCGGGCTCCAGCCACTGGGGTCAACCGGCCCCGGACCTGGGGCCGTTCGTGCCGCCGCCGATCTTCGTGCTGCCGTTCGTCCTCGGCTTCCGGCTGACCTGCTACTACTACCGGAAGGCATACTACCGGTCGTTCTGGGCGTCGCCACCGGCCTGCGCGGTGTCCGAGCCGCACCGCCGCTACACCGGTGAGACCCGGTTCCCGCTGATCATGCAAAACGTGCACCGCTACTTCTTCTACGCGGCGCTGATCGTGGCGGCGGTGCTCACCTACGACACGGCGATCGCGTTCCAGGGCGCCGACGGCGGTTTCGGCATCGGACTGGGCACCCTGCTGATGGTGGTCAACGTCGTGCTGCTGTGGTCCTACACGCTGTCCTGCCACTCCTGCCGACACCTGGTGGGCGGTCGGATCAACCACTTCTCCAAGCACCCCGTGCGGTACTGGTTCTGGAACAAGGTGACTTGGCTCAACGGCAAGCACATGCTGCTGGCGTGGTCGTCGCTGGTGTCGGTGGCGTTGGTGGACCTCTACGTGATGTTGGTGGCCAGCGGCGCGTTCCCGGATCCGAGACTTTTCAACTAGAAGGACGCCGATGGTGGAGATCGAGCGGCATGAGTACGACGTCGTCGTGATCGGCGCTGGTGGCGCTGGCCTGCGCGCGGCGATCGAAACGCGTTCCCAGGGTCTGCGCACCGCGGTGGTGTGCAAGTCGTTGTTCGGCAAGGCGCACACGGTGATGGCCGAGGGCGGCATCGCCGCCGCGATGGGCAACGTCAACTCGCGCGACGACTGGCAGGTGCACTTCCGCGACACGATGCGCGGCGGGAAGTTCCTGAACAACTGGCGGATGGCGGAGCTGCACGCGAAGGAAGCGCCGCAACGGGTCTGGGAGTTGGAGACCTACGGCGCGCTGTTCGACCGCACTCCGGACGGGCGGATCAGCCAGCGCAACTTCGGCGGCCACGAATACCCGCGGCTGGCGCACGTCGGCGACCGCACCGGGCTGGAACTGATCCGCACGCTGCAGCAGAAGGTCGTTTCGCTGCAGCAGGAGGACCACGCCGAGCACGGCGACTACGAGGCCCGGATCAAGGTCTACCAGGAGTGCACGGTCACCGAACTGCTCAAGGAAGACGACCGGATTTCCGGTGCGTTCGCGTACTGGCGGGAGTCCGGGCGGTACGTGCTGTTCCAGGCCCCGGTGGTCATCCTGGCCACCGGCGGGATCGGCAAGTCGTTCAAGGTGACCTCGAACTCCTGGGAGTACACCGGCGACGGGCACGCGCTGGCGCTGCGCGCCGGGGCGTCGCTGATCAACATGGAGTTCGTGCAGTTCCACCCGACCGGCATGGTGTGGCCGCCGAGCGTGAAGGGCATCCTGGTCACCGAGTCGGTGCGCGGCGACGGTGGCGTGCTGCGCAACTCCGAGGGCCGCCGGTTCATGTTCAACTACATCCCCGAGGTCTTCAAGGACAACTACGCGGACAACGAGGCCGAGGCCGACCGCTGGTACGAGGACCCGGACAACAACCGCCGTCCGCCGGAACTGCTGCCCCGCGACGAGGTGGCCCGCGCGATCAACAACGAGGTCAAGGAGGGTCGGGGTTCGGAGCACGGCGGCGTGTTCCTGGACGTGGCGACCCGGTTGCCCGCGGAGAAGATCACCCAGCGGCTGCCCTCGATGTACCACCAGTTCAAGGAACTGGCCGATGTGGACATCACCGCGGAGTCCATGGAGGTCGGGCCGACCTGCCACTACGTGATGGGCGGGGTGGAGGTCGACCCGGACACCGCGGCGTCGCGGGTGCCCGGCCTGTTCGCGGCTGGCGAGGTGGCCGGTGGGATGCACGGATCCAACCGGCTGGGCGGGAACTCGCTGTCCGACCTGTTGGTCTTCGGCCGCCGCGCGGGCACCGGCGCGGCCGAGTACCTGGCCGGTCTCGCCGATCGCCCGAAGATCAGCGAGTCCGATGTGGACGCTGCCGCGCATCGCGCGGAAGATCCGTTCTCCGCTGCTGCTTCCTCGGGCGCGGAGAACCCGTACGCGCTGCACGCCGAGTTGCAGCAGATGATGAACGACCTCGTCGGGATCATCCGCAAGGGCGAGGAGATGCAGAAGGCGTTGGACAGGCTGGCGGATCTGCGGGCGCGGGCCGAGCACTTGGCGGTGGAGGGCAACCGGCAGTTCAATCCGGGCTGGCACCTGGCCCTGGATCTGCGGAACATGCTGCTGGTCAGCGAATGCGTGGCGCGCGCGGCGTTGCAGCGCACCGAAAGCCGCGGCGGCCACACCCGCGACGACCACCCCACGATGGACTCGAAGTGGCGCCGCAAGCTGCTGGTGTGCGGCCTGGACGCCGACGGGATCGACGTCACCGAGGAATCCCAGGTGCCGATGCGCGACGACCTGCTGGCCCTGTTCCGGCCGGAGGAGTTGGGCAAGTACTACACCGAGGAAGAGCTGGCAGACGTCCAGGTGAAGGGACTCTGATGGGATACCAGGCGCACTTCCGGGTGTGGCGCGGTTCGGCCGACACCGGTGAGCTCCGCGACTACACCATCGAGGTCAACGAGGGTGAGGTGGTGCTCGACATCATCCACCGGTTGCAGGCCACCCAGTGCCCGGACATGGCGGTGCGGTGGAACTGCAAGGCGGGCAAGTGCGGCTCGTGCTCAGCGGAGATCAACGGCCGACCCCGGCTGATGTGCATGACCCGGATGTCCACCTTCGAGGAGGCCGAGACCATCACGGTCACGCCGATGCGGACGTTCCCGCTGATCAAGGACCTGGTCTGCGACGTGTCCTACAACTACACCAAGGCCCGCGAGGTCCCGGCGTTCGCGCCGCCGGAGGATCTGGAGCCCGGTGAGTACCGGATGCAGCAGGTGGACGTGCAGCGGTCGCAAGAATTCCGCAAGTGCATCGAATGCTTCCTGTGCCAGAACACCTGCCACGTGATCCGCGACCACGAGGACAACAAGAAGTCGTTCTCCGGCCCGCGTTTCCTGATGCGGGTGGCGGAACTGGAGATGCACCCGCTGGACGAGGCGGACAACCGCCCGGACGAGGCCCGCGGCGATCACGGCCTGGGCCTGTGCAACATCACCAAGTGCTGCACGGACGTCTGCCCGGAGAACATCCACATCACCGACAACGCCCTGATCCCGCTGAAGGAACGGGTGGCGGACCGCCGCTACGACCCGATCCTCCGCCTCTTCCGCCGCAACAAGGACTGAGCCGACCACGTTCAGGTGAGGAGTGAGGGGCACCCTTTACCAAGTAAGTTGGTAAAGGGTGCCCCTCACCTCATTCTCGTCACCGTGTGGTGCGACGAAGTGTGGTTGGGTTCCGCGCTTGCCCGGCCAGGTGAGGGTGTCCGGGACCGGCCTTGGGCGCTTCGCGTCAAGCTTCCTCGCGGGCACTGACCGTTGCTGGGTTTTCCTTGCCGTGTTCATCGCGGGTTACGCGGAATTCACAATGGTCGGCATGTCGGTCGCATTGGGAATTGTGTGAATTATCGACGATTGTGCCGCGTAACGCCGACCCGCTCGACAAAAGTGCAGATCGTGGCATCTTTCCATCGTCTTAATTGTCCCCAGTGGACGTCCCGGAATGGGCTGGCGGGTTTTTGCCAGGGTGCTGGAGGCTTCTGGGGCTGCCGTTATGTTCGATCGCGGCCAAGATGATTTCGGATCTTTACGGTAGCAATGCGGGGGGAGTGGTGGAGGCAGGCCATGCGGCAGGCGGGCGTCGGACCCCGACAACGACGACGTCGCCGCATCAGATGGCTTGCCGCGCCACCGGAACACCCCCGGCCTGCCGCGATGTCGCGGCAGGATCACCGGCGGGGGGGGGGGGGGGCCGCCCCCCCCCGCCGCCCCCCCCCCCCCCCCCCCCCCCCCCCGGGGGGAGGGGGGGGGGGGGGGCCCCCGCGGGGGGGGGGGGGCCCCCCCCCCCCCCCCCCCCCCCCCCCGCCACCAGCCCCTGAAGTCCTTGCAGATATCGGTCAACGCCGACCGCTGGAAATGAACATTCCCAACGGGTCCAGGTTACCGGACAGTGCACAGTGGAGTGTGAATTGTCCGGTATCCGCGTGGTTCTGGCGCTGGCGGCCAGAGGAAGTGCGGCGGACGTGCAGCAGATTCTCGTGGCATTCGACGGATTCGTACCAGCGGTGACGATCCTGTTCCCGATTGCGGTAATGGCGGGAGTTGGCTCGGCGGCGGTGCGCAAATATTCCGCGACGCGATTCGCGCCGCGCGAACCGCTGATCGACGGGGCTTTGGTGTATGCCGCGCTGTGCATCGGATATCTGGTCTTCACCCCGCAGCCGCCAGCGGCCGAACGCTTCCGGCCGGATCTCGGCAAGGACGTGTCGATGGCGCTGGCCGCGAACCCCGGCGATTCGCTGCCCTGGGTGCAGTTGGCCGGGAACCTGGTCCTGCTGCTGCCGCTCGGCGTGCTGGTTCCACAACGGGTGCTGTGGTTCGACAACATCGGCAAGATCGCGCTCGGCGGCTTGGCGGTGGCCGCCTCGATAGAACTGATCCAGTTCCTGGCCATCACCGGCCGCGTCGCGTCCACTGACGACGTCGTGTGCAACACGATCGGCGCGACCGTCGGCGGACTGGTCGTGCGCATGCCGCGCTGGCTCGCCGCCGCCCCAGTGGGGCGTCCGCAGCACAGCGCCACTGGCTACAACGACCAGACAGTGTGGCTGCTGATCGACAAGATCGAACGGGAACGGCAGCGCTACCGCGCTACGCCGATCCGGCGCCGGGTCCGTCCGGCGCGGCGGCCGGTGCTCAGCGAGCAGCGGTTGCGCTGAAACTCCCGCGCAACGGCCGGGTCAGCCCTGGAGCTTCTGGTTGCGTTCGCTCAGGGAGCGGCCGAGGTTGGCGACGTCCTGTTCCACCTTCGGGATGAGTCGGCGCAGGGTCGGCTGCATGAGCCATTCGACCAACCGCGACGAAGGCACATTGCGCAGCCAGTGCATCAGCATGATCGAGCGCGGCACGTAGATCCGGCGGCCGCGGCGCTCGACGCCGTCGGCGAAAGCCTTGGCGCACTCCTCGACGCTGGTGGTGGCGCGCATCGGCCACGGCAACCGCTTGCGCATCGCGTCGAAGCTGCTCAGGTCGTGCGCGACGTCGCGCACCATGTCGGTGTCGATCCACGACGGGTGCGCGCTGCCCACCGCCACGCCGAGGTGCGCGACCTCCGAGCGCGCAGCGCTGGCCAGGGCCTCCGCACCCGCCTTGCTCGCGGTGTAGGCGGCCATCCCGCCGATCGGGGTGAACGCCGACAGGGACGAGACCACCAGCAGGTAGCCGCGCCGGGCGATCAGGTGCGGCAGCGCGGCGCGGATGGTGTGGAAGACACCGGTGAGGTTGACGTCGATGGTTTTGGCGAACGCACGTGGATCGCTGGTGCGGATCGTGCCGATCGGTGCGATCCCCGCGTTGGCGATGACCGCATCGATGCCGCCCAACTGCTCGGCGGCGCGGGAGACCGCGGCGTCGATCGAATCGGCATCGGTCACGTCGGCCTCGGCCCAGAAGTGACCATCGCCCAGTTCCGCGGCTACCGCTTCGAGCTCGTCGGGCTCCAGGCCGACCAGGGCGAGCCGCGCCCCGCGCCGGGCCAGCTCCCGCGCGGTCTGCGCGCCGATCCCCCGCGCGGCACCGGTGATCAGGACGACCTTGCCGGACACGTTCGGCATGTGCGCTCCCAGGAGATCAAGCCAGCGAGTTATCTACCGAACAGTAGCTTACTCGCGGTAGGTTCTATCCCCAAGTGATCAGCGCGGAAGATCCGACCCAGAACAACGCGAAGGGCACCGTTGACCGTGAACGGTGCCCTTCGTCGTCGGTCGGTCAGGCGAGCGCGTTGAGCTTGTCCAGCGTCGCCTGGTCCTCGGCCACGAACTCCTCGGCCAGCGTGCGCATCTCCTGCGCCGAGCCCTCCTCCTGCTGGATGCGGGCCAGCTGTCCGGCGCTCTGCTGCAACGAGAGCATGGCCTGCTGCCACTGCTCGTCGAACTCGGCGCCGGAGAGCTGCTGCAACTCCTGCAACTGCTGCGGCGTCTGCAGGCCAGCGTCGTCGGTGTCGTCGGCCTCGTCCTCCGGAGCGCTGCCGGACTGCTGACCGGCGGCCGAGCTCAGGAACGCGTTGAGCCGGTCTACCTGCGGCTGCGCCGCCTGCTGGAGTTCGGTGGCGAGCGCCTTCACCTCGGCGCTCTGCGCGTTGCTCGCGGCCAGCCCGGCCAGTTCCAGCACCTGCTGCCGGTTGGCGAGCAGTTGCTGGGCGAACTCGCGATCCGTCTCGGTGTGCTCGCCGGTCGAACCCGCCGAGTGCCCGGTGTGCTGCTGCGCGGTCGCGGGCGGTGGCGTGCCGGGGGCCGGGGGCTGGTCGCTGGGTTCCTCGCTCGGCGTGCAGCCCGCGAGCGCGAGACCGCCGACCAGCACGGCGCCGATGATCGTGCTCCTCCGCACGTGCTTCCCCTCCAGGGTCTGGTGGACGTCGTCCCAGGGCGGCCCCGTTGATCGGTAGCGGCTGATCGCAGGTGGGCTGCCGGACCTCTTGCCCCGTAGGCTAACGGGCCCGTGCGGGCGCAGTCGCCGCAGCCCACCTGCGCTGCGCTGCCTGTCGCATTGATCTCACTGCCGGTGACGGGCCACCGCGCGATGAATAGGGTGGCTACGGCCCGGCGGAGTTCCGGTCAAAGACCAGGACTAGTATCCGCAGTCGGCAGGATCGCGACCGGCCTGCACCGCAGGACGTCGCATGTTGCCAACCGGCTCAACCGGGCCGGGGCGGGCCCCAGCCGGGTCCGAACGAGGCTTAAAGGGATCAGTGCAGGAGGCACCGTGACGGCCGTCGCGCCACAGCCGATCGCCACGCGCCCCTATCCGGTGCGCAAAACGGTCAAGGGTTCGTTCCTGGCGCGGATGTTCCGCACCACGGACCCGAAGCAGATCGGCATCCTCTACCTGGTCACGTCGATGGCTTTCTTCCTGGTCGGCGGCCTGATGGCGATGCTGATCCGGGGCGAACTCGCCGCGCCGGGGCTGCAGTTCTTGTCACAGGAGCAGTACAACCAGCTGTTCACCATGCACGGCACGATCATGCTGCTGCTGTACGCGACGCCGATCCTGTTCGGCTTCGCCAACTACATCCTGCCGCTGCAGATCGGTTCCCCGGACGTGGCGTTCCCGCGGTTGAACGCCCTTAGCTACTGGCTGTACCTGTTCGGCGGGCTGATGGTCGTCAGCGGCTTCCTGCTGCCGGGCGGTGCCGCCGACTTCGGCTGGTTCGCCTACACGCCGCTGTCCGACGCCCTGCACTCGCCGGGCCACGGCGCGGACATGTGGATCGCCGGTCTGGTCGTCAGCGGTCTGGGCACGATCCTCGGTGCGGTCAACATGCTGACCACGGTGATCTGCCTGCGGGCGCCGGGGATGACGATGTGGCGGATGCCGATCTTCACCTGGAACATCATGGTCACCAGCCTGTTGATCCTGCTGGCGTTCCCGATCCTGACGGCCGCGCTGCTTGGCCTGATGGCCGACCGCCACCTCGGTGCCCACGTGTTCGACCCGGCCAACGGCGGCGTGATCCTCTGGCAGCACCTGTTCTGGTTCTTCGGCCACCCCGAGGTCTACATCGTCGCGCTGCCGTTCTTCGGCATCGTCTCGGAGATCTTCCCGGTGTTCTCCCGCAAGCCGCTGTTCGGCTACTCCGGCCTGGTGCTGGCCACGCTGGGCATCGCGGCCCTGTCGGTGGTGGTGTGGGCGCACCACATGTACGCCACCGGCGCGGTGCTGCTGCCGTTCTTCGCGTTCACCACGTTCCTGATCGCGGTCCCGACCGGCGTGAAGTTCTTCAACTGGATCGGCACCATGTGGAAGGGACAGCTGACCTTCGAGTCGCCGATGCTCTTCAGCGTCGGCTTCCTGGTCACCTTCCTCTTCGGCGGGCTGACCGGTGTCCTGCTGGCCATGCCGCCGGTCGACTTCCACGTGTCGGACACCTACTTCGTGGTGGCGCACTTCCACTACGTGCTCTACGGCACGATCGTGTTCGCCACCTTCGCCGGGATCTACTTCTGGTTCCCGAAGATGACCGGCCGGATGATGGACGAGCGGCTGGGCAAGCTGCACTTCTGGTTGACCTTCATCGGTTTCCACACCACGTTCCTGGTGCAGCACTGGCTGGGCAACGAGGGCATGATGCGCCGCTACGCCGACTACCTGGAATCCGACGGATTCACCACGCTGAACACGATCTCCACGATCGGCGCGTTCATCTTGGGCGCCTCGATGCTGCCGTTCCTCTACAACATCTTCAAGAGCTACCGCTACGGCGAGGTCGTCGAGGTCGACGACCCGTGGGGCTACGGCAACTCCCTGGAGTGGGCCACCTCCTGCCCGCCGCCGCGGCACAACTTCACCGAGTTGCCTCGGATCCGTTCCGAGCGCCCGGCGTTCGAGCTGCACTACCCGCACATCGCGGAGCGGATGCGCCTGGAGGGCCACCTGACCCTCACCGGCAAATCCCTCGCCCACAAGCACTCGGACAAGCCAACGGTCAGCGCGTCGGAGGACGCCGAGAAGTGACCTTAGTGCTAACCGCGCACGGCAGAACTGTGCCAAGGTGGGGTTAGCTCGACGATGGGCCCCGGCGGGCTGTGCCCCGCCGGGGCCCGACGTTTGTCCGCTGCGCCGCAGAGAGGAAGAACCGCTGCCGTGAACGCGAACACCGTGCTGATCACCGTGACCGGGAAGGACAAGCCGGGGGTGACCTCCGTGCTTTTCGCCGCGCTGACCAGGCACGGTGTGGACATCGTCGACGTGGAGCAGGTGGTGATCCGAGGTCGGCTGGTGCTCGGCGTGCTGGTGGCCACCGAGCACGACCCGGAGCAGTTGCAGGAGGCGGTCGAGCAGGCGATGGCCACCGTCGGCATGACCGTCGACGTGGCGATCGGCGCCGAGGACGGCGACGGCAACCCTTCGACGCACGTCGTCGTGGTGCTCGGGCAGCCGGTGACCGCGCGGAACTTCAGCGCGGTGGCCCGCGGCCTGGCCGAGATCAACGTCAACATCGACTCCATCCGGCGGGTCGCCGACTACCCGGTGACCGGGCTGGAACTGCAGGTCAGCGCGCCCGACACGGGTGAGGATTCGGATGACGCGCTGACCTCGGCGATGGCTGACATCGCGGCCCGCACCGGGGTGGACGTGGCCGTCGAGCGCACCGGGCTGTCCCGCCGCGCCAAGCGGCTGGTGGTCTTCGACGTGGACTCCACGCTGATCCAGGGCGAGGTCATCGAGATGCTCGCCGAGCGCGCCGGTTGTGCTCAGGAGGTCCGCGAGGTCACCGAAGCGGCCATGCGCGGCGAGCTGGACTTCGCCGAATCGCTGCGGCAGCGGGTCGCGGTGCTGGCGGGCCTGCCCGCCACGGTGCTCGACGAGGTCGCCGCGGAGCTGGAACTCACGCCCGGCGCCCGGACCACCATCCGCACGCTGCGTCGGCTGGGCTTCCACACCGGCGTCGTCTCCGGCGGCTTCACCCAGATCATCGACCAGTTGGTCGACGAGCTGGGGCTGGACTTCAGCGCCGCGAACGAGCTGGAGATCGTGGACGGCAAGCTGACCGGCCGGGTGATCGGGGAGATCGTGGACCGGCCGGGCAAGGCCAAGGCGCTGCGGCGGTTCGCCGAGTCGTTCGGAGTTCCGGCGGCGCAGTGCGTGGCCGTCGGCGACGGCGCGAACGACATCGACATGCTCTCGGCGGCCGGGCTCGGGGTGGCGTTCAACGCCAAACCGGCCTTGCGGGAGGTTGCGGACACCGCGTTGTCGTACCCGTTCCTGGACACCGTGCTGTTCGTGCTCGGCGTCACCCGCGCCGAGATCGAGGCCGCGGATGCCGAGGACGGCGTGCTGCGCAGGGTGCCGTTGGACGTGTGATGTCGGGCGCCGTTCGGAATATCGGTGGCTCGGAATCGGATAATCGACATGTGTTCGGTGAAGACGTAGCTGCTGCCCAGCCGACCCGGCCGCATGGCGTGCTGGATCCGCTGATCGCCCGGTACGCCTCGTGGTTGGCGTTGCCGGAAGAGGCCACCGCGGACACCTCGGACGAGGATCCGGAGAACGTGGTCCTGATGCCGATGGTGCTGCGGATCGAGCGGCGCGAACCAGCGGACCGCACAGCGCTGCTGGAGGCTGCCGCCGCGGCGGCGATCGCGGTGTGCCTCGACGAGCGTTGCAAGCCGGGCGGGGAGTGGCACGACGCGATGCACTTCTGGATCTCCGGACGAATCCGCAAGGTGGCGCGCCGGGCACGCGGTGTGCACTGGGAGGCGGTGCAGTCGCTGCCCGGCCGCACGGTTCGAGTGGGCAATGCCGAGGTGCGGGCGTTCCTGCCGATGCGGGTGGCGGACATGCCCAAGGAGCTGAGCCGGTTGCAGATCTCGGGCAGCGAGTTGGAAGCCGACGAGCCGGGGCCGCCCGCGCCGGATGTGCCGACGCTGTGGCTGAACCCCGACGTGCCGATGAGCGCGGGAAAATCCGCGGCGCAGGTCGGGCACGCGACGATGTTCCTGGCGTCGTTGCTGCACGGCGAGGGGCTGGACGCCGAGCTGGACCGCTGGTCGGATGGCGGTTTCCGCTGCTCGGTGCGGCAGGCCGACGAGGACACCTGGGCACGCCTGCACCCGCGCGACGATGCGGAGACGGCCTGGCGCCAGCGTCGCGTGGCGGTGGTGCGCGATGCTGGCTTCACCGAAGTGGACCCAGGAACCGTGACGGTTCTCGCCCAGTGGCACTTAGTTGGTCCAAAGTGCCTTGTGCGACGGCAACTTCCGGATGACGGAAGGTAGCGAACCAGGCCCAGACATAGGCCAAGCCCGAGAATGTTTTGCAATCTTTCGATCGCTAGGTCTATTGGCGGCCTGATCGGTCGTCATGGCCACTGCATTCTCGGGCCGGTCGCCGGGTTTCCCCGGTAACTTCCAATGACACCACGGCTCGTGCGGGGACAACAGGGTCCAAAGTCCCGGTTCTGCAGTGCGCACCCGAACGACAGCTGCGCTCGTGAGTGGTTGTAGCCGCTATGACGACCATTGCCGCTCACGACTGCTTTCAGTCGTCGCCGACACCTCGGGCGGCGAGGGCTTCGCCGAGTTCGTCGGAGTGGCGCAGCGTGCGGACCAGGAACGGCACGGCGAACGCCGCGATGGAACGTTCGGCGTTGCGGGCCCGCTGCGCGTCGCGCACCTGCGTCGCGATCGTCGACAGCGCCGCGACCGCTTGCAGCGTCAGGCCCACCAGCAGCCCGATCCGTTCGGGTCGGACGCCGAGGCGCCGGGTGGGCCGCAGGCCGTGTTCCACGGCGCTGACCAGGTCGTCGACCCGAGTGGTCAGGGTGAACAGGTTCGCCGCGCCGAGCGCCGCCAGCAGTCGTAGGCACACCACCGCCGCGCGGTCGAACCCGAGCATCCACCACTGCAGCAGGAACACCAGCAGCAGCAACGGAATCAGCAGTCGGGCCGCCCGCCAGCAGCGGCGCGGCGGGATTCGGGCCACGAGGTACGCGACGACGACACCGAGCACGCAGCCCACCAGCGCCAGTGGCGAGTGCAGCACGAAGATCAGCACCGCGAATACCAGCAGCCCCAGGAACTTCCAGCCCGCGCCGAGTCGGTGCAGCGCGCTGGTGCCGGATTCGTACAGGCCGAGCGGGGTCATTCGATCAGCTTCCGGTAGTACGGGATGGCGGCGGCCGGTTCGTCGTCGGCGACCACCTCGCCCGCATCCAGCACCACGACCCGGTCGAAGCCGTCCAGCAGGTCCAGGTCGTGGGTGACCAGCACGACCTGCTGCGGTAGTCCGCGCAACACCTCGACGAAATGCCGCTTGTTGCGCAGATCGAGCAGCGTCGTCGGCTCGTCGCAGACCAGCACGTCCGGCTCCAGCACCAGCATCGAGCACAGCGCCAGCAACTGCTTCTGCCCGCCGGAGAGCTGGTGCGCCGGGTGGTCGGCGTAGCCCGCCAGCCCGTGCTGGGCCAGCACCTGCGCCGCTCGGCGCTGCCGCTCGACCTTGGTGAGACCCTGCCTGCGCAGCGAGAACGCGACGTCCTCACCGGCCGTGGGCATCACGATCTGGCTGTCCGGGTGGGTGAAGATGAAGCCGACGCGCCGCCGCACCGCGCGGCCGTTGCGCACCGGGTCCACCCCGTCGACCAGCACCCGCCCGCTGCTGGGGTGCACCAACCCGTTGATCATCCGGGCCAGCGTGGACTTGCCCGACCCGTTGGCACCGATGAACGCGACGCGCTGTTCGGCGAGCCGCAGGCTCACCCCGTCCAGCACGGTGCGTTCGTCGTAGCGGTGTCGGACTTCCTCGAACTCGATCAATCCACTCGCTCCCACATCGTGGCCACCCCGAGCCCGCCGCCGGAGGACAGCGCGGCCAAACCGATGCGCGGCTCGGCCGCCCGCACCATCCGGCTGAACAACCGAACCACCAGGACCGCGCCCGAAGCGCCCCACGGGTGGCCGAGCGCGATCGCCCCGCCGTCCGGGCTGACCAGCTGCTCGTCGATGCCCGCCGCGTCCAGGCAGGCCAGCGCCTGTCCGGCGAAAGCCTCGTTGAACTCGACGATCTCCGGGCTGTGCTGCTCGCGGAGTTCCCGCATGGCGGGCACCGCGCCCAGCCCGAGCCGGTTCGGATCGACGCCAGAGGTACGCGAGCTCAGCAGTCGCAGGCCCGGTACGCCGAGTCGGCGGCGCTGCTCTTCGGTGGTGATCAGCACCGCAGCAGCCCCGTCGCTGATCCCGCACGAGTTCGCCGCAGTCGCGGTGCCGTCCGGGGTGAACGCGGGGCGGAACCGGGCGAGCCGTTCGGCGGTGAAGCCCCGGCGCGGCCGTTCGTCCACAGTGGCGCCACCGATCGGCACCAGCTCGGCATCGAAGCGCCGTGCGTCCTGCGCGGCGATGGCACGTGCGTGGCTGCGCGCGGCGAAAACATCCTGGCGTTGTCGGGAAATCCCGGCTTCGACCGCCACCAGATCCGCCGCCGGGCCCATCTCCGGATCGCCGATCTCGGCAGGTGCGAACGGGGCTCGGCTGTAGAACTGGGGCGGCTCGCTCGCCGAACGCGGTCGCCACGCCCGCCACGGCGCGGTCGACGGGCTTTCCACGCCACCGGCCAGGAACCAGTCGCCGACTCCGGCCCGGACCATCGCGGCAGCTGTGATGATCGCGCTGAGCCCGCTCGCGCACTGCCGATCGATGGACATGCCCGGTGTCGTCTCGCCCAATCCCGCGCGCAACGCCGCCACCCGAGCCGGATTTCCGCCGGGGCCGAGCACATTGCCGAGCAGCACGTCATCCACCGCGTCCACTCCGGCATCGTCGAGGACAGCGCGCAGCACTGGCGCGGCGAGGCGGTCGACGGTCAAGTGGCGCAGCAGGCCACCGGCCTCGCCGATCGGCGTGCGCCGCGCCGCGATCACCACGGGAGTCCGGTTCACAGCGGCTCCGCGGCGAGAGTTCCGGTGCGCAGTTGCTGCGCGACGAGCGCACGGGCGGGCTTGCCGGATGCGGTTCTCGGCAGCTCCCGCACGGCCAGCCAGCGGCGGGGTCGTTGCGCCGGTTCCAGCGCTTCTCGTGCCCTGGCCCGCAGCATGCGCAGCGACGGTGGGGCGGCCGGGTCGACTTCAACGACCGCCGTGACGAGTTCGCCGAACCTGGGATGCGGCGTGGCGGAAACCAGCACGTCGAGCACGCCTTCGGCGCCGCGCAGCACCGATTCGACCGCTTCCGCGCTGACGATCCGGGCGCCGCTGTTGATCGTCGAACTGGCGCGACCAAGAACCTCCAGCGAACCGTCGGGACGCCGTACCGCGCGGTCGCCGACCGTCGACCAGCCATCCCGCGAGCGTGGCGGCACGATCATCCCGCTGTCGAGGTAGCCGTCGAAAACCAGCGCGGAGCGGACCCACAGCTCACCGACGCCGTCGACCGGATCGCGCACGTCCACCTCGACGACCGGCCGCAGCGGGCCACCCCGTCGAATCGCGATCAACGAGTGCTCGGCGGAACCGTAGTACTCGACGAGCTCGCATCCCGGAAGCACCTTGGCCAGCCGCTCCTCGATCGAATCGTCGACGCGGGCCCCGCCGCAAACCACGGTCCGCAAGCGACATTCGGCGCGCAACACCGGATCACGCTCCAAAATGGACAGAAGCGCGGCGAGCATGGCGGGAACGAGGTGGACCGCGGTGGCCCGGCGGGACGCCTCGGCGGCGTCGGTCGCAGACCACTTTTCGAGCAGCTGCACGTCGGCGCCCCCGTGCAGTGCGTGCAGCACACCGAAGAGGAACAGCGACGAGCTCAGCGGACCGGGGATGAGCACCCGATCCTGCGGCTCCAGCGCAAGGCCGAGCGCGGCGAAGCTGCGCAACCACGACCCCCGAGAACGGATCAGCACCTTCGGCGAACCGCTGCTACCCGAAGTGGTGGGGAGGTAGAACGGCGTGCGGTCGTCCCAAGTCGGGCTGATCGGCTGTACTGGCTGAAAGTCCTGTTCGTCCGGAGTGATGATCAGGTCGGGGCGGGCGTCGTCGAGGACCGCGGCTCGGTCGTGGGCGGTCCAGGTCGGTTCGATGAGCAGGGTTGCGCAGCCTGCCAGGTCGGCGCCCAGGAAGTAGATCAAGCGCGTCAGCGCGTCCCCGCCGTCGAGGGCGACTCGGGAGCCCGGCGGCATGAGTTGCGCAGCGCGGTGTACCCGCGCGAGCAACTCCGGAGCGTCCAGCGTGGTTCCGGCGTACGCGACCCGCGAAGCGGGGGAGCGGCCGAGGATCGGCAGCACGCTCAGCCCTCGGCGGTGGCGCGGCGCGCCGAGCCGGTCAGGGCCGCCGGGACGGCGCGGTGCACCGCGACGGCGACGAGGGAGACGGCGACGAGCTTCACGGCGTCGCCGGGCAGGAACACCAGGGACTGCACCGCGGCGGTGCGCAGGTCGCCGACCACCAGGCCCCAGTACGGGATGCCGATCAGGTAGTCCACCGCGACACCCGCGATGTTGGCCGCCAGCAGCACGAACAGACCCGGTTTCGGCAGGCGGCGCTGCACGATCAGGCCGACGACGACCGCTGACACCAGCCAGCCCGCCACGAATCCACCGCTGGGCCCGATGAACGGCGCGATACCGCCGCGGCCACCCGAGAGCAGCGGCAGCCCGATCGCGACCAGCGCCAGGAACAGCAGCACCGCCGCGCCGCCGCGCCGGGCGCCGAGCATGCTCCCGGCCAGCAGCGGGCCCATGTTCTGCAGCACGATCGGCACTGCGGCTCCGCCGAGGTAGAAGCCCGGGAAGATGCCGAGGACGGCGATGAATGCGGCGAAGACCACAGTCCTGGCCAGGTTCGCGGCGGGCGCGGCTTGGCGTGGTGCGGACACGGCGTCTCCCTAGCGGTTGATCGACAACATCGGCCGGTCGGCGACATTGCCGAACCGGACACCGGGACCACGCCACCGCAAAACCACCTGCGATGCGGTCGGAACCCGCCCTACCAGCGGTTCTCGTCGGATCGGGCAGCCACGGCGCGGCCCGATCAGCGCGGCGAGCCCAACCTACCCGCCAACCCCGCCGAAACAGAAAGCCCGGCGTCCCGTTGTCGATCTCCTACACCCCGGGCCGAGGTGTGCCGCGCAAGAGGTCAGGACGTGCTGGAGTCGGCTTTCGTCGCCGCGTCCAGGCGTCGCAGGGCTCCGCGCACGACCTCCGGGTCGTGGGTGGTCCAGAACGGTGGCAGCGAGGCGCGCAGGAAGCTGCCGTACCGGGCCGTGGACAGCCGCGGGTCCAGCACCGCGATCACGCCGCGATCGGCAGGGGAGCGCAGCAGTCGCCCCGCACCCTGCGCCAGCAGCAGCGCGGCATGCGTGCCCGCCACCGTGATGAACCCGTTGCCGCCGTGCTCGGACACCGCCTTCTGGCGGGCCGAGGCGAGCGGATCGTCCGGACGCGGGAACGGGATCCGGTCCATCACCACCAGTTGCAGCGAATCGCCCGGGACGTCCACGCCCTGCCACAGCGACAGGGTGCCGAACAGCGACGTCGCGGGGTGCTCGGCGAACCTGCGGACCAGCAGCGCGGTGGCGTCCTCGCCCTGGCACAGCACCGGGGTGTCGAGGCGATCCCGCAGTTCTTCCGACGCCTGCTTGGCGGCTCGCATCGAGGAGAACAGGCCGAGCGTGCGCCCCCCGGCGGCCTGCACCAGTTCGGTCAGCTCGTCCAGGTACTGCGGCGGCAGCCCGTCGCGGCCCGGCGGCGGCAAGTGCCGGGCGATGTAGAGGATGCCGCTGCGTTGGTGCTCGAACGGCGAGCCCACGTCCATCCCGGTCCACTTCGGACCGCTGGTGTCCGACGGCGGTTCCTTCTCGGTGGCCATCCCGGCGACCGGCTGGACCTGCTGCTGCGGCGGCAGGCCCCACTGCCGGGCCAGCGTGTCGAACGACCCGCCCAACGCGAGCGTCGCGGAGGTGAGAACCGTGGTGCGCTGCCCGAACAGCCGCTCCCGCAGCAGCCCGCCCACCCCCAGCGGTGCCACCCGGATACTCGGCGCGCGGTTCGGTTCCGCCGATATCCACACGACGTCGCGGTGCTTGTCGTCGTCGAAGGCATCCAGCAGCCGGACCGCGGTGTCGTGGACCTCTTCGGTGAGCGCGTGCGCCAGCTTGCGCGCCGTGCTGCCCTCGACGTCTTCCTTGCGTTCCGGGCCGAGCGCGGTGATGCAGGCCGCCGCCGCGTCGCGGGTGGCCGCAAGCGCACCGCCGAGGTCCTGCGGAAGTTCGTCCAACCGACCCGGATTCGCCGCTTGCAGCACCAGATCCAGGCCTTCGGCGGCCTCGTCGAGCCGGTCGGCGATCTCCTCGTCGATGGCCCGCCCGCAGCGCCGGGCCGCTAGCTTCACCCCGCCCGACGTCAGCTCTCCGGTGGCGGCCGAAGTGACCCGATCCACCAGGTCGTGCGCCTCGTCGACGAGGACGACGTCGTGGTCGGGCAGCACCGGCCGGTCGTCGAGCGCGTCGATGGCCAGCAGCGCGTGGTTCGTCACGACGATGTCGGCGCGTCCCGCCTCGGCCCTGGCCCGTTCGGCGAAGCAGTCGACGCCGACCGGGCAGCGGTGCACGCCGAGGCATTCCTTGGCGGTCACCGACAGCTGCCGCCAGGCGTGGTCGGTCACGCCGGGCACGAGCTCGTCGCGGTCACCGGTTTCGGTTTCGGTGGCCCATTCCTGGATCCGCCGGACCTGGCGTTCCAGCGCGGACGCCGCGAACGCGTCGAACAGGGCGCCTTCGTCGGGTTCCTCGGGTGCGTTGCCGTGCACCCGGTTCAAGCACAGGTAGTTGCGGCGCCCCTTTAGGATCGCGAAGGTCGGTCGTCGGCCGAGCGGTTCGGCGAGTGCCTTGGAAAGCCGGGGCAGGTCGCGGTCGACGAGTTGGCGTTGCAGCGCGATGGTCGCGGTGGAGACGACCACGGTGCTGCCCTCGGCGACGGCGTGCCGGATCGCCGGGACCAGGTAGGCCAGCGACTTGCCGGTGCCGGTTCCGGCCTGCACGGCGAGGTGCTCACCGGAGCCGATGGAGTGTTCGACGGCCTCGGCCATCGTGGCCTGGCCTTCCCGAGGTATGCCGCCGACCGCCTCGATCGCGATCTTCAGCAGGGTCGGCAGGTCCGGGATGTCCTGCTTCGCCTTGGCGGCCAACGGAACTTCCGGCGCGGCCCGCTCGTCCTTGTCGCCGCGAGCGAGGTCGGCGGCGATCTCCGGTGGCAGCTCGTCGTGCTCGTCGGGCTCGAACGCAACCGGGTCGGACCATCGCGGAACAGAGGTGGGCACGTCACAAGACGCTACCGCGCACCCCTGTCCACCAACGGGAGCACCGCCATTTCGCGATGCGGAATTGCGGGGTCGCAGGGTCCAAAACGTTGGTGTTGCGGCGGTGCGCACTGTGGCCTGCGGATATCGGCGTTCGACGGATTCGAGTTAACTCGAGGTTCCGGTGTTCGTGCGGTCCGCTGGGATTACCGGACGACGGGTTCGCCGATGAGGTCCACGCCCGCGGCGTCCAGTTCCGCCAGGGCCGTGTCGACCGTTTCGCGGGACACCCCCGCAGTGAGCTCCAGGAGCACCGTGGTGTCCAGGCCCGCGCGGGCGGCGTCGAGCGCCGTGGCGCGCACGCAGTGGTCGGTGGCGATGCCGACGACGTCCACGCGGCGGACGCCGTGGTCGGCGAGCCAGTCGCGCAACGGCCGGTCCCGGAAGTCGATGCCCTCGAAGCCCGAGTAGCCGTCGCTGTGTTGACCTTTCGAGAACACCGCCTCGATCGGGCCGACGTCCAGCTCCGGGTGGAACGACGCACCCGGCGTGCCCGCCACGCAGTGCCGCGGCCAGGAACGCACGAAGTCCGGCTGGTCGCTGAAGTGGGCACCCGGATCGATGTGGTAGTCGCGGGTGGCCACCACGTGGTCGTGGTCGAACCCGGCGAGGTACCGCGAAATCGCCGTCGCCACACCAGCACCACCGGCCACCGCCAGCGAGCCGCCCTCGCAGAAGTCGTTCTGCACGTCCACGATGATCAACGCCTTAGCCATCACGACTCCCTCGCTGCCGTCGCCACCGCCAACCGGTCGCAAGGATCGGCGGAATAGACGTTACCCGACCCCATAACCACCACGTCTTTTCGACGTGAAGGGCACCTTTGACCGAGTAAGCCGGTCAAAGGTGCCCTTCACTCACCACCCGGTCGAGGTGGCTGGGGTCAGGAGGTGTGGAAGACGGTCGGGATGGCCGGTTCGCCGTGCGAGAGCTTCAGCCCCTCCCACGGCAGGGTCACCAGCGCGTGCCGCAGCCGCTGCCGGTCGTCCGCCAGCGTCGGCAGGTCGTCGACCCGTTTCCCGTTGCGCATCAACGGGATCTGCACGAAGCGGTCGTCCGGTCCGAGCACCGGCTCGGCGGCGCCCGGCGCGATCTGGAAGATGACCTCCTCCACCGCCGTGCCGGTGTGCTTGTGCCGCCGCACCGCCGCCTTGCACCCGCCGCGCGACTCCTTGTGCGAGCTGCGCTTGGCGACCGGGCGGCCGTCGACCTCCACCAGCTTGTAGACCATCTCGGCGGTCGGCGCCCCGGAACCGGTGACCAGCGCGGTGCCCACCCCGTAGCCGTCGACCGGCTCGGCCCGCAGCGCGGCGATGGCGTACTCGTCCAGGTCGCCCGAGACGACGATCCGGGTGCCCGTCGCGCCCAACCGGTCCAACTGCTCGCGGGCCTGCCGGGCGAGCACCCCGACGTCACCGGAGTCGATCCGGATCGCGCCCAACTCGGTCCCGGCGATCTCCACGGCCAGTTCGATGCCGCGGGTGATGTCGTAGGTGTCGACCAGCAGCGTGGTGCCGGTGCCCAGCGAGGCGATCTGGGATTCGAACGCGGCGCGTTCGGAGTCGTGCAGCAGCGTGAAGGCGTGCGCCGCGGTGCCAGCGGTCGGGATGCCGTAGCGGCGGCCCGCCTCCAGGTTCGAGGTGGCGGTGAAACCGGCGAGGTAGGCGATCCGCGCCGCCGCCACGGCCGACTCCTCGTGGGTGCGCCGGGAGCCCATCTCGATCATCCGGCGACCGTTGGCAGCCGACACCATCCGCGCCGCGGCAGCCGCGATCGCGCTGTCGTGGTTGAGGATCGACAGCACCAGCGTTTCCAGCACGACTGCCTCGGCGAACGTGCCGCGCACGGTCAGCAGCGGGGAGCCGGGGAAGTACAGCTCGCCCTCGGGATAGCCGTCGACCTGGCCCTGGAACTGGTAGTCGCGCAGCCACTCCAGCGTCGCCTCGTCCACCACGTCGGCAGCGGCCAGCTGGTCGAGTTCGGGTTCGCCGAACCGGAAGTTCTCGATCGCGTCCAGCACCCGGCCGGTGCCGCCCATCACCCCGTAGCGCCGACCGTCCGGCAACCGCCGGGTGAACACCTCGAAGGCGCACTGGCGGTGTGCGGTGCCGTCCTGCAGCGCACTCGCGAGCATGGTCAGCTCGTACTGATCGGTCAGCAGCGCGGTGCTACCCGGCGAAGAGCTCATGTCGCAGAGATTAGAACTCGCGGGGGCCGGTTCGCCCAGCGGTCCCGCCGAGCTCCGAACCGGCCTTCGCGCTGGTACCGGTGGCGCGGAAACCGGTGGGTGCCGGGTTTGACCGTGTGGTCGACACGGCTGTGACGGTCGCGTGCGACGATGGAGCCATGACCTCGCCCGCTGAAATCGAGCGCGCGCAACTCGAACCGGACGCACTCGGCACCGAGGACAAGCCGTGGGTGACCGTGGTGTGGAACGACCCGGTCAACCTGATGTCCTACGTGACCTACGTGCTCCAGAAGATCTTCGGGTACACCCGGGATCACGCGACGAAGTTGATGCTGGACGTGCACCACAAGGGCCGTGCGGTGGTGTCCTCGGGTTCCAAGGAGAAGGTCGAGGGCGACGTGGCGAAGCTGCACGCCGCTGGCCTGTGGGCGACGATGCAGAAGGATTCCTGAGTGGAAGGCTGGACCCGCAAGAACGGTCACGTGCTCGCCGAGCTGTCGCAGCAGGAGGCCGCAGTCATCCGCGGACTGGTGGGGCAGATCAAGGACATGCTCACCGCTCGGGCCGCGGATGCGCCGGAGGACGAGCTGGCCGAGCTGACCGGTATCCGCACCGGGCCGACGACACCGCCGGACGACCGCGTGCTGGCGCGGCTGCTGCCGGACTTCTACCGGCGCGACCCGATCACCGGCGAGACCGACGAGGAGGAGTCGGACGCGGCCGGGGCGATGCGGTCGCTGCACGAGCCGGGCCTGCTGGAGGCCAAGACCGGGGTGGCCGCCCTGGTGCTGGAGACGTGCCCGCCGCAGGGCGGCCGGGTCAAGCTGACCGGCGAGCAGGCCGACGGGTGGCTGGCGGCGCTCAACGACGTCCGGCTGGCGCTGGGGACCGCGCTGGATGTCGAGGAGGACATGCCCGAGGAGGTGCCCGACGACGACCTGCGGCGCGAACACCTGGGCGTGTACCAGTGGCTCACCTGGGTCCAGGACAGCCTGGTCGGCGCCATGATGGCCTGAACAGGCGCCGATTTCGCGCGAAATCGCCAGTTCTCCCGTCCCTGAAACCGCAAGGCCGCAGCGGATCTCGGCGGGACGGAGGAGTCAACCGTGCAGGTCGCGGTAGGCGCGTTGGGCTCCGGGGTGGAGGGGGACCGGGCCGGTGCCGATGAGGTTCCGCACGTCCAGGAACTGGGTGCCCACCGTCTGCTGCGGGACCAGGAACGGCGCGCGGAGCACGAGGCAGCGGACCACGGCTTCGGCCAGGTCAGCGGGCAGTTCCGGCGAGCACGCCAGGATGTTGGCCACGCCGACCGTGGGCACTCCGGTGGTTCGCCGGTAGGCGCCCGGCGGCACCAGGACCGGGTCGCACGCCGCGCCGCAGGCCGCTCGGGTCGCGTCGAGCGGCAACAGCCGGATGCCGACCCGGTCGTCGAGCGTCTTGAGCACCGGGGTCGGCAGGCCACCCGACCACAGCAGCGCGTCGATCCGGCCGCTGGCCAACGCCGCGACCGCTTCGTCCAGTTGCAGCGACACGGCGCGCATGCCGGGGTGCGCCGCGAGCAGGCGCGCTCCGAACAGTGCGGTCCCGGACTTCGGGGCGCCGATCGAAACCGTGCGTCCGGCCAGCTCATCGAGGTTGGGCACGGGACTGTCCGCCAACACGACCAGCTGCGCGTAGTTCTCGTACACCCGGCCCAAGGCGTGCAGCGCGATCCGCGGGCCGAGCTCGCCGTTGTGGACCGCAGCCGCGGTGTCGGCGAGCACCATGCCGAGATCGGCCTGCCCGTCGCGCAGCAGTTCGACGTTGGCGACGCTGCCCTGGCTGCTCGATACCACCATCCGCAGACCCGGCGCGGTGGTGGGTACCTCGGCGGCCAGTTGCTTGGCGAAAGCGGTGTAGAAGCCGCCCGGCTCACCTGCGGCGATCCGGATCGTGCGGTCGGGTGCGCCTGCGGTGCAAGCGCTGACCAGTCCGGCACCGGCCAGTGCGAGGAGCGTGCGGCGCCGCATCATGCCTCCTCCCGGACCGGCAGTCCCAGCCATACCGACAACCCGTGCGGCTGGGCGCCTTCGATGTGCAGCGAACCGCCGCGTGCCGTCACCAACTGGTCCGCGATCGCCAGGCCGAGCCCGGAGCCGCGACTGCCGCGATGTCGTCCGGCACGCCAAAAGCGCTGGGCGGCAAGCGAAATCTCCTCGTCGGACAGGCCCGGACCGGTATCGCTGACGGTGAGCGTGCAGCGATCCGCCCCGGATTCGCAGCGCACCGCCACAGTTGCCCCGGCACCGGCGTACTTGATGGCGTTGTCCAGGAGGACATCGACGATCTGGGCGAGGTCGTCGGCCGGGAGGCCCACCACACCGTGGTCGAGCCCAGCTTCGCGCAACGCGATTCCGGCCGCCTCCGCCGCTGACCGCCACGCCTCGATCCGGTCGGTCACCACGGCCACCACTTCGCAGGATTCCACTGTGGACTCCGTTGTGCCACGATCGGCCGTGGCCAACGCCAGCAGTCGGTCCAGCAGCGATTCCAACCGGGCCACCTCGTCCAATGCGGACCGGTACACGTCCGTTCCTTCCGGCGTGATGCGGCGTTCCAACGCATCGACGCGCAACCGCAGTGCGGCCAGCGGATTGCGCAGTTGGTGCGACGCGTCCGCGACGAGCCGTCGCTGCTGTTCGTCGGCGTCCGCGACCGCTTCCGACATGCGGTTGAACAGCGCGGCCAACTCCCGCAGCTCGGGCGGGCCCGCATCGACGGGCACCCGCTCGCGGCGCGATCCGGCACCCACCGCCCGCACCCCGGCGCGCAGTTCGGCCAGCGGTCGCAGGATCCACCGGGCCAGCACGAGCGCCAGCAGCCCGCACACCACCAACGCGCTCAACGCCCCCGCTGCGATCAGCGCCCACCGCCCGGCGATGTCCTGGGTCGCGCGCTGCACCGAAGCACGCAGCACGACCGCACCGGTCACCCGAGTGCCGTCGCCGACCGGCCGATAACGGATCAACTCGCCCTCGGACCAGGGCCGCAGCCACGGCACCGGCCCGGCGAGCTCGTTGCGCAGCGCCTTGTCGATCGGCTCGGCCACATCGACGGCCCGCAGCCCGCCGGTTTCCACCACAGGTGCGCGGTTCGTGTCGACCACCACCAGCGGCTCGCCGTAGAGCGCGGTGTACCGGTCGGCCTCCGCGGTCAGCTGCGCAGTGTCGCCGGTGCCGAAGGCGTGATCGGCCAGCGCGGCGAACCTGTCCAGGTCAGCGGTGCGGGCGAGCACCAACTGCTGTGTCCGTTCCGCGGCCGTGGCGCGCAGCAGGGGCGCTGCGAACCCGGCCACCGCCACGACCGAGAAGCTGAGCAGCACCAGCAACAGCCTTCTGCGCATCAGCCCTCGCCGACACTTGTGCAGGGCAACGCTCGCGAACGGCGGCGCGCACCGCTACTGGGTGCCGGCGCGGATTCGTGACTCACCGCCGCGCCGCGGGATCTTGGCAGGTGCGCAGTCACGAGCGGGTCACTCCCCGAACCGGTAACCGAAACCGCGGATCGTCACCAGCAGCTCGGGCCGCCCCAACTTGGCGCGCAACTGCGCGATGTGCACGTCCAGCGAGCGCGACACGGCCAGGTAGGCGTCGCCCCACACCTCGTCCATCAGGCGCTGCCTGCTGACCGCCGTGTCCACCTCGCCGGCCAGCACCGCGAGCACGTCGAACTCCTTCGGCGTCAACTCCACGTCGCGGTCGCCGACCCGCACCCGCCGGGTCCGCAGGTCCACGCGCACGTCACCCACCTGGACCTCGTCGGCGGGCGCGGTAATCGGACGGCCGCGCCGCGCCACCGCCTCGATCCGGGCCAGCAGTTCCGCCATCCGCACCGGCTTGACCAGGTAGTCGTCCGCGCCGGAGCGCAGCCCGCGGACGACCATGCGCTCCTCGCCGCGAGCGGTCAGCACAACCACCGGGATCGGCCCGATCCGGCGGAGTTTCCGCAGCACATCGAGGCCGTCGGCATCCGGAAGGCCCAGATCGAGCAGTACCAGGTCGTGCTCCCGGTGCCGGGTCAGCGCGTCCGAGCCGCGGGTGACGCGGGTGGGCTGGTGGCCGTGCGCGGCGAGGACGTCGACGAGCGCGTTGGCCACCCCGTCGTCGTCCTCGACGAGCAGCACGCGCACCGGCCACCTCCGAAATCCGCTCCCGAGTATGGCCACGCGACGCGTCAGCCCTCCATGCGGGAGTCCTTCGAAGTCTCGCGCATCCGCAGGTAGACCAGCAGCGAGATCAGCACGCAGCCGGAGACGTACCAGAAGAACACCGGCTCCAGATCCGCCTGCTTCAGCCACAGCGCCACGTACTCCGAGGTGCCGCCGAAGATCGCCACCGTCAGCGCGTACGGCAGGCCGACGCCGAGCGCGCGGATGTTGGTCGGGAACAGCTCCGCCTTCACGATCGCGTTGATCGAGGTGTAGCCGGTGACGATCACCAACCCGGCGAGCATCAGCGCGAACGCGGTCACCGGGTTCTTGGTCGAACCGAGCAGCGTCATGATCGGCACGGTCAGCACGGTGCCGCACACCCCGAAGCCCAGCAGCAGCCAGCGGCGCCCGATGCGGTCCGAGAGCGCACCCGCCAGCGGTTGCAGGCACAGGAACACCAGCAGCGCGATGAAGTTGATCCAGGCGACGGTGCCCTTGTCGATGCCCGCGGTGTTCACCATGAACTTCTGCAGGTAGGTCGTGTAGGTGTAGAACGCCACCGTGCCGCCGAGGGTGAGACCGACGACGAGCAGGCATTCCCTCGGGTGCTGGAGCAGTGCCCGCACCGTGCCGCGCGATTCGGCACCGGTCGAGGCTTTCCGGTAGCTGTCGGTCTCGTCCATGCTGCGCCGCAGCCACATCACGACCAGTGCGCCGACGGCGCCGATCACGAACGGGATCCGCCAACCCCACTGCGCCATCGCAGCGCCGCTGAGCACCTCCAACAGCACGATCTGCACACCCAACGCGGTCAGCTGGCCGGCGACCAGCGTCACGTACTGGAAGCTGGAGTAGAAGCCGCGCTTGCCCGCCGTGGCGACCTCGGACAGGTACGTGGCCGACGTCGAGTACTCGCCGCCGACCGAGATGCCCTGCACCAGCCGGGCGAGCACCAGCAGCACCGGCGCGGCCAGGCCGATCGTCTGGTAGCCCGGCGTCAGTGCGATCACCAGCGAGCCGCAGGCCATCAGCGTCACCGAGAGCGTCAGCGCGGCCCGGCGACCGAAGCGGTCGGCGTAGCGGCCGAGCATCCAGCCGCCGAGCGGGCGCATCAGGAACCCGATGGCGAACACGCCCGCGGTGTTGAGCAGTTGGGCCGTCAGGTCGCCTTGCGGGAAGAACGCCGCCGCGAAGTACACGCTGAACGCGGTGTAGGCGTACCAGTCGTACCACTCGATCAAGTTGCCGACCGAACCGCGCACGACGTTGGCGACCACCCGACGTTCGCCGCCGGAGCGGACCGCTTCGTCGCGGCCGCGTACCTCAGTTGTCATCCGTCCTCCAGTGTGCTGCGGCCGGTCGGACGGGATGAGCCGGTGGGGAAGTGTGGCCCATCAGTCCTCCCTGGTGGTGAACGGACTCACAGTGCGGATACGGCGGTTCGGCAACAAGAACGACCACGCTTCCTTTACGTCTGGTTAACGTGATGCCGACGCAGCGAACAGGGAGGCTGGCGCGAATGGTGTCTCGGACGGGCAAGCTCGATGCGATCGTCGACGTCGACGACGTGCGCGTGGGCCACCACCAGCGGCTCGACGACCACTGGGCGACCGGCACCACCGCCGTGCTGGTGCCCGACGGCGCGACGGCGGCGGTCGATGTCCGCGGTGGCGGTCCCGGCACCCGCGAAACCGACGTGCTCGCCCCGAGCCACCTGGTGCAGCAGGTGCAAGGCGTGATCCTCACCGGTGGCAGCGCCTACGGACTGGCCGCCGCCGACGGCGCGATGCGCTGGCTCGGCGAGCGCGGGCACGGCGTCCGGGTGGGCGCCGATCCGTCACACGTGGTGCCGGTGGTGCCGAGCGCGGTGATCTTCGACCTGCCGATGAACGATTGGGGCAACCGGCCCGACGCCGAGTTCGGTCACCGCGCGTGCGAGAACGCGACCCGCACCGAGGTCCGGGAGGGCAACGTCGGAGCGGGCACCGGGGCGGTCGTGGGCACCCTCAAGGGCGGCATCGGCACGGCCAGCGCGGTGCTGGACGACGGCACCACCGTCGGCGCCCTGGTCGCGGTCAACGCTTCCGGCTCGGCGATCGACCCGGACACCGGGCTGCCCTGGATCCCGACACCCGGCCTGCGCCCGCCCGATCCAGCCGAGGTCGAGGCCGGTCGGCGGCTGTTCGGAGCGCGTCCGGGGCGGCACGGCCCGATTGCCCGCCCGCTGAACACCACGATCGGCGTGGTCGCCACCAACCTGCGGCTGTCCAAGGCCGAGTGCCAGCGGCTGGCCGTCGCCGCGCAGGACGCGCTGGCCCGAGCGATCCGGCCCGCACACGCCCTGGTCGACGGCGACACGATGTTCGCGCTGGCAACCGGCACCGGCGCGGCCCTCCCGGCGCCAGGGGAGCAGGGCTGGTCCGAGCGGTTGGACGCGGTTTGCGCGGTCGCCGCCGACGTGGTCGCGCGGGCGATCGTGCGCGGCGTGCTGGCCGCCGAACCGGTCGACGAGGTGACTTCTTACACGCGGCTCTACCCCTCGGCCCGGGAATGAATCATCGTGGTCCTACGTTCTGGCCCGACGAAGCCGCACCGGTGCAGGGAACTTCCACATCATGGGAGGCCGGTGCTCCACCGACTAGGATGGTTGCTGTGCTGGTGATCCGACGCGACCTCGTCGACGCGATGGTCGCGCATGCCCGACGGGACCACCCGGATGAGGCGTGCGGGGTGATCTCCGGCCCGGAGGGGTCGGACCGCCCGGAACGCCTGATCGAGATGATCAACGCCGAGCGCTCGCCCACCTTCTACCGGTTCGACTCCGCCGAACAGCTGAAGGTGTGGCGCGAGATGGACGCAGCCGACGAGGAACCGGTGGTCATCTACCACTCGCACACCTCGACCGAGGCATACCCGTCGCGCACCGACGTCTCCTACGCCTCGGAGCCCAACGCGCACTACGTGCTCGTGTCCACCCGGGACCCGGAAACCCATGAGCTGCGTTCCTACCGGATCCTCGACGGTCAGGTGACCGAGGAGCCGGTAGAGGTCGTGGAGTCGTACATGTTCGCCCACACCGGTGCTGACGAGGTCCCAGACCGCGACTGATCCGCGGCTGGCGCACCCCCACCGATCGGCGCCGCGCGTCCCGTTCCCAACGAAGTCCTTCGTGGACAGGAGGTTCCCCATGGCAGTCAACGTCTCCATCCCCACCATCCTGCGCACCCACACCGGCGGCCAGAAGTCGGTCGAGGCCAGCGGCAGCACGGTCGCCGAGGTGATCAACGACCTCGACACCAACTTCAACGGCCTGAAGGACCGCCTGGTCAAGGAAGGCAGTCTGCACCGCTTCGTGAACGTCTACGTCAACGACGAGGACGTCCGCTTCGCAGGTGGGCTGGAAGCCAAGGTCACCGACGGCGACAGCGTCACCATCCTGCCCGCGGTCGCCGGTGGGATGAACTGAGAGAGGCGCACCGTGGCTCGTTTCGACTCGTTGCTGGACGCGCTCGGTGACACCCCGCTGGTGGGACTGCCCCACCTGTCACCGGCGCCGGACGTCCGGTTGTGGGCCAAGCTGGAGGACCGCAACCCGACCGGCTCGATCAAGGACCGGGCCGCGCTGGCCATGATCGAGGCCGCCGAGAAGGAAGGTCGGCTCACGCACGGCTGCACGATCCTGGAGCCGACCTCCGGCAACACCGGGATCTCGCTGGCCATGGCCGCCAAGCTCAAGGGCTACGGCCTGGTGTGCGTGATGCCGGAGAACACCTCGGAGGAGCGTCGGCAGCTGTTGCAGGCGTACGGGGCGCGGATCATCTCCTCGCCCGCGGCTGGCGGGTCGAACCAGGCCGTGGCGATGGCCAAGGAGCTGGCCAAGCAGAACCCGGACTGGGTGATGCTCTACCAGTACGGCAACCCGGCCAACGCCGAGGCGCACTTCCGCACCACCGGCCCGGAGATCCTGCGGGACCTGCCGACCATCACGCACTTCGTGGCCGGTCTCGGCACCACCGGGACGCTGGTCGGGGTGGGCCGCTACCTGCGGCAGCAAAAGGCGGACGTGCAGGTGGTGGCGGCCGAACCGCGCTACGGCGAGCTGGTCTACGGCCTGCGCAACCTCGACGAGGGATTCGTGCCGGAACTGTACGACCCGGACGTGCTGACCCGCCGGTTCTCGGTCGGCTCCTACGACGCGCTGCGCCGCACCAGGCAATTGCTGGACAGCGAGGGCATCTTCGCCGGGATCTCCACCGGCGGAGTGCTGCACGCGGCGCTGACGATCGCGGAAAAGGCTGCGGCCGAAGGGGAATCGGCCGACATCGCCTTCATCGTGGCGGACGCGGGCTGGAAGTACCTGTCCACCGGCGCCTACAGCGGCACCCTAGACGAAGCAGCCCAACGCCTCGAAGGCCAACTCTGGGCCTGAAGGATTGTTTCAGTAGTGGTTTGCGTTGCGGTGCGGGTGGCGGAACCTCAGCAGCCGCCTCGACTCCGGGATCCCCGACATCATGTACTTCCAATTCGCAGTTT
>NZ_JALBWV010000031.1 GCF_022678645.1 Saccharopolyspora soli
CCCCCCACACCCCCAAACCCAAAATCCCCGGGGGGGGGGGGGCCTCTTTTTTTAAAAAACCCCCCCCCCCGGGGGGGGGGGGCGGGGGGGGGGGCCCCCCGGCCCCCCCCCCCACGACCGGAGGGCTGCGACGACGGCGTCGGTGTCGGCGAGGTCCGGTAGGACGAAGTGCGCGCCCGCGCCGCGGAGGTCGTCTTCGCTGCTGCGACCGGTGGCGACACCGACCGCGACGGCGCCGAAGTGCAGCGCGCCCGCGACGTCGTGCGGCGTGTCGCCGACGACCACGACGGAGTCCGGGGAGATCGGCCTGCCGTGCCGGTTGGCGGTCTTGGTCACCGAATCGGCGATCAGGTCGTGGCGGTGCATCGAGCCAGCACCGAAGCCGCCGATCTCGAAGTCGACGTGGTGGTGCAGGTCGAAGGATTCGAGCTTGTGGAACGCGACCTCGGCGAGGTTGCCGGTCACCAGCGTCTGGGTGAATCCCGGCTCCACGGCCAGCGTCTGCAGCGCCCGCGCCGCTCCGGGCAGTGCGCTGCCGCGCTGCGCGAGTTCATCGCGCGTCGCGGCGACTGCGCTGGTCAGCGCGGCGAACATGGCCGACACGGTGGCTGCGTCGGTCGGGCTGTCGTGGATCTTGAGCACATCGGTGGTGATGGCCAGTTCGGTGCGACCGGCGGTGTCCGGCATGCGTAGCAACGGCTTTCCGGTGACGTCCACGAGCGCCTGGTGGTACCAGCGGGGGCCGAAGCCCCTGGCGTCGACGAGGGTCAGATCGATGTCCCACAGCACGAGTCGCGTCACCGCATCATCCTGCCAGCCGAACGCGCCCGAGGGGGAGCCCAGCGCTATCCGAGGAGGCCGGGAGGTCCTGTTGGCTGTCCTCGAACTTCGAGCGGTCGATCAGCCGCGCTGGGCGCGGAAATCAGCCCGGTAGGAAGCTCAGCCGGACCCGGCGGACCGGATTGTCCACATTGGTGTCCACCAGGCACACCGACTGCCAGGTGCCCAGCGCGAGTTGGCCGCCCAGCACCGGGATCGACGCGTACGGCGGGAGGAACGCGGGCAGCACGTGGTCCCGACCGTGGCCCGGTGAACCGTGCCGGTGCCGCCAGCGGTCGTCCGCGGGCAGCAGTTCGCGCAGCGCGGCGAGCAGGTCGTCGTCGCTGCCCGCGCCGGTCTCGATGATCGCCAGCCCGGCGGTCGCGTGCGGCACCCAAACGTTGAGCAGGCCGTCACGGGCTCCGGCCGAGCGCAGGAAGCGCGCGCACTCGGCGCCCAGGTCGTGGACGACCTCCGCGGCGCCGGTCCGGACCTCGATTTCCTCGGTGTGCATGTGGCAACCGTAGGCAGTCGTTCCGGAATCGGCTTGCGCGGTGCGAGGATGCGGGCATGCGAGAGGCATTCGGTGCGAAGTTCGACGTTCCGGACGGCTATCTGAACACCGCGAGCATCGGTATCCCGCCCACCGACGCGGTCCGCGCGCTCACCGAATCGGTGGCGCGTTGGGGAAGCGGCCTGGACCGGCCGGAGGACTTCGACCCAGCCGTGGCCAGCGCGCGGGCGGCATTCGCCCGGCTGATCGGCACCGCTGCCGATCGAGTGGCGATCGGGTCGACCGCCTCCCAGCTCATCGGCCTGGTCGCGGCGAGCCTGCCGGACGGCGCCCGAGTGCTGGTCGCGAACCAGGACTTCACCAGCGTGCTCTTCCCGTTCGCCGCGCAGCAGGACCGGGACGTGCGGGTGACCGAGGTGGAGCTGTCCGAGATCGCCGACCACGCCGCTGACTACGACGTGGTCGCGGTGAGCGCGGTGCAGTCCAGTGACGGCCGGATCGCCGACCTCGACGCGCTGCGGCAGATCGCCACTTCGACCTCGACGCGGGTGTTGCTCGACGTGACGCAGGCGGTCGGCTGGCTGCCGCTGCGGCTCGACTGGGCCGACTGGGTCGTCGGTGCCGCTTACAAATGGCTGCTGTCGCCGCGCGGCGCCGCCTGGCTCGCCGTGCACCCGGATGCGCCCGATATCCGGCCGAGCAGTGCGAACTGGTACGCGAGCGACGACCCGTGGAACACCACGTACGGCTTGCCGCTGCGGCTGGCCGACGACGCACGTGCGCTCGACCTCTCGCCGACCTGGTTCGCGCAGGTCGGAGCGGCTGCGGCGATGGACTGGCTGGCCGGGCTGGACATGACTGCGGTGGCCGAGCACTGCGTCGGGCTGGCCGACGAGTTCCGGACTGCGCTGGACCTGCCACCTGCGGGTTCGGCGATCGTCTCGGTGCAGGTGCCCGACGCGGTGGCGAAACTGACCGCGGCGGGAATTTCCTGCGCGATGCGGGCGGGCCGGGCCCGGTTGTCGTTCCACCTGTACAACACCGCGGCGGACGTCGAACGAGCGGTCAACGCCCTGCGGTCGGCATGACCATCACGTCAGGGGTGTCCCCCTCGTGATCCGCAACCGCTAACGTTGGTGCCCGTGCCGGACCGACAAGGCAGGCCCGAAGAGATGACGGGTGCACAAGCCAACACGCAGCGCGAAACCACCCCGCTGCGGCGCGACAACACGCGCATCAGGCCGGATCGCGCGGCAGTGCCCCCCGAACCGGAGCAGGCCACCCGGCCCGCGTTCGCCCCGCCACCCCGGCGCGACCCGCCGCCACCGGTTCGCCAGCCGACGAGCCGACAGGCCCCGGTTCCGGAAGCACGGCGGATCACGCCGATCGGCTGGGTGCTGCGCGGGCTCGTGCTGTTCGCGATCTCGGTGTTGTCCGGGCTGATCTGGCTGCTGCTCAAACCGGGCGGGGACGACGAGGCGGCCCCGCCGCCGGATCCGCCCCGGTACGAATTCACGCTGATCCGCCGGGAAGAAGCGTTCCAGGGCTGTCAGAACGTCTCGACGGACAAGATCAGGAACTTCTTCCAGCAGCACGAGTGCGCGCACCTCACCCGCGCGCTCTACAACACCAAGCTGCCCAACGGCACCCGAGTGCTGACCTCGGTCATCACCGTGCTGATGCCGGATGCGGCCGGTGCGCAGCAGCTCAACGACCTGACCACGCGGGACGGCACCGGCAACATCCGGGACCTGGTCGACGACGAGCGCGACGGCACCAAGGACATGCCCGACCTGGATGATGACGCCTACGCCTCCGGACGCCAGGACCGGCTGGTGGTGATCGGCGACTCGGCCTACTTCGACAAGTCCACCCCGAAGAAGGACCCGGCGCTGCTGGACGTCACCAACGAAGCCCTGAAGCTCGGCTGGCCCCAGGATCAATCACCGCGCTGACCAAGCCCGTTGGCGCCGATTTCGCGCGAAATCGCTCAGGGCTGGCCGGGGAAGGGGTTGGTGGCTGGCTGCTGGCCGATGGTGAGCCGCCACCTGGTGGCCCGAGTGGCCGACGTGGTGAGCCCATCCAGCGCGGTGCCTCGCAACGCGGCGTCCTCGGTGTTCTCCAACACCGACCGCCAGCCGATCTCGCAGTCGTTCTCCGCCTTGACCAGCAGCCCGATGGCCGACTTCTGGTCGCCTACCGGCTCCCCGACGTCGTAGGCGGGCTGCGCCACCGCCGACGGTTGCGCCGCGTCGCGCAGCGCGCGCTCCGCGGTGTCGCGCAGCCGCTGGTGCTGCGCCACCGCGTCGTCGATCGCATCGCGCACGCGAGCTTCGCCCGCGAACGCGCTCGCCAGCCCGTACACCCACAGCGCCGCGTGCTCCGCGCTCAACGCGCTGCGCAACGCGTTGCCCGCGTCCGCCGAAAGCTCCGTCACCCCAGCACCTCCCGCAGGCTCGCGCAGCTCGCCGAGATCGATCCCACCAGTCCGGCTCGATAGGTCGGCAGGCCGGGCACCAGTCGTGCGGCCTTCTGCTGCGCCAAGGACAGCGCGTCTCGCAGCACCTTCGCCGCCGCGTCCGAGGCACCCGGGGAAGGTGGCGGCGCCACGTCGGGCACCGACGGCGGGTCCTCCGGGTCAGGCGGGTTGACCCGGTCGATTTCCCGCTGCATCGCCTCGGCGTGCGCGGAGCGCGCGGCGGCCACCTCGTTGGCAGCATCGGCCAGCCCCGAATGGGCCTGCGCGATCGCCCTCGCCAGCTGCGCGTCGGACTTCGCCGCGGTCGCCAGCGCCACCAGCGGATCGGGTTCGTCGGACGCGGAGCTGCACGCAGTGGTCAACGCGGCGGCCACCGGAACGGCCGCGAACAACCGCAGCACGCTCCGCCGCCGCAGCACCGGCCAGGCTCGCGAGGGGGATTCCACGCCGCCTTATCCTGCCAGGCGATCAACCCGGCGAATGCCCCGGCACCGCACGCGGCGAGCCACCGGTTCGCGCACCCCGCGGGCGCCGCGGTTCACCTCGGACGGCCAGCGGTGCGAACCGGTCCTTGCACCCGCTTGGAGTTCGCGCGGATAAGGCCTTGGGCGGGTTCGAACTGCACGTTTCGTCAGGCAAGCGGCGCCAGCCGCTTTCGGCCACCTACGCGACTTGTTGCACCGCCGCTGGTTCTCAGGCGTCGCCTGGCGAGAACAGCCCCAGCGCCGTGTATTGGTCATACATAGGTCGGGGATCCCGGAGCCCAGGCGGCGTCTGAGGTTCCGCTGCCCGCACCGCTGCGCAAGCCGGTTCGTGCACCCTCTCAGTCCCGGGCGCAATCCGCCGATCGTTGGGGTCCCACACCGCGCTTGGGTGCGGGTGGACGCGATACTCTGGGCGACCGCGGCTTGCACGGGCAGCACTGGCTCGTGCAAGTCCCGCGAGATGTCCAGCGTCGCGAAATTGCCGGTCTGAACCAGACCCCGATCGAAACCTAGGGAGTGCCAACGTGTCCAGCCCGCCGCGCGGTGCGATCACCGCGCAGCTGGAGCCCGTCGTAGCCGAGGCCGTGTCTCGAACGGGCTTCGACCTGGAGGAGTTCGACGTGCAGCAGGCAGGCCGCCGTCGACTGATCAAGGTCGTCATCGACTCCGACGACGGGGTCGGGCTCGACGAGATCTCCGACGTCAGTCGCGCGGTGTCGGAGGTGTTGGACGCGCACGAGCACGTCCTGGCCGGTTCCTACACGCTGGAGGTCACCTCACCCGGCGTGGACCGGCCGCTGACCCGCGTTCGGCACTGGCGACGCGCCCGCTACCGGCTGGTCAAGATCAGGTTCCGCGACGGCGAGCAGTTGGTGGCACGCGCCGGAGAAGCCGATGATGGAGGTGTCACGGTGCTGGTCGGCGGCGAACTGCGCCGAGTGGCCTACCGTGATGTCGAGCGCGCGGTGGTCGAGGTGGAGTTCCAGCAGCCACCGGCGGAGGATTTGGTCAGGCTGGAGCGGGCTGCGGGCGGCGTTTCCCAGCAGGGGGACGACCGGGAAGACACGGAGGAGTCGAGGTGAACGTCGACATCGCGGCGCTGCGGGCGATCGAACGCGACAAGGACATCCCGTTCGAGACGGTTCTGGAAGCGATCGAATCGGCCCTGCTCACCGCATACCGCCACACCGAGGGACACCAGCCGCACGCACGGGTGGAGGTGGACCGCAAGACCGGCGTCGTGCGGGTGATCGCCCACACCTTGGCCGCCGACGGCACCGTGCAGGAGGAGTGGGACGACACCCCGGAGGGCTTCGGGCGGATCGCGGCGACCACGGCGCGGCAGGTCATCCTGCAGCGGCTGCGCGACGCCGAGCACGAGCGGACCTTCGGCGAGTTCTCCGCGAAGGAAGGCGAGATCCTCGGCGGGGTCATCCAGCGCGATGCGCGCGCCAATTCGCGCGGCATGGTCGTCGTGCAGTTCGGGGACAGCGAAGGTGTGATCCCGGCCGCCGAGCAGGTGCCGGGGGAGAACTACGAGCACGGCACCCGGATCAAGTGCTACGTCTACGGCGTTTCGCGGAGTGCGCGCGGTCCGCAGATCACCCTGTCGCGCACCCACCCGAACCTGGTCCGGCGGCTGTTCGCGCTGGAGGTTCCGGAGATCGCCGACGGCACCGTGGAGATTCCTGCGGTGGCGCGGGAGGCCGGGCACCGCTCCAAGATCGCGGTGCGCTCGACGGTCTCCGGGGTCAACGCCAAGGGCGCCTGCATCGGGCCGATGGGCTCGCGGGTGCGCAACGTGATGAGCGAGCTCGGCGGCGAGAAGATCGACATCATCGACTACTCGGACGACCCGGCGACCTTCGTCGGCAACGCGCTGTCACCGGCGAAGGTAGTGTCGGTGGAGGTCGTCGACGAGCGCACCAAGACCGCTCGGGTGGTCGTGCCGGACTTCCAGCTCTCGCTGGCGATCGGCAAGGAAGGCCAGAACGCCCGGCTGGCGGCGCGGCTGACCGGCTGGCGGATCGACATCCGCAGCGATGCCGACCCCGGTGCGCCCGCCACCTCGGCGGGCCAGCCCCCGGCGCAAGCGTCCGGTCTCGACCCCGCGGTGGACGGTCTGCCGACCGTGGGTTCGGCCGAGTGACGTCGTCGGGTTAGAATCGCAGGAGGTTCGACGCGAGGGGAGCGACAATCGGCACACGGGAAACCGGTGAGCACGGCGCGAGCTGTGGACCGGTGCGTACGTGTGTGGGATGTCGAATCCGGACGTCATCCTCCGAGCTACTGCGTGTGGTGGCTGAGGTCGGTCGGGTGGGTCCCGTCGCTGTTCCCGATCCACGACGTCGGCAACCGGGCCGGGGAGCATGGTTGCATCCCGCTCCGGCATGCCTTCGTCTGGCCGAGCGGCGTCGGGCGTTTCCGCGTGCACTGCGTGTGCCGGGACCGGTCGACACCTCAGCCGTGTGGGACCACTTGAGTGCCAGCCGACCGCAGCCGGTGGCTCACGACATGACCGACGTGGGATCCGTCCCGCGCCAGGCAACTGAAGGAAAGCAGGTCGACCCGTCATGAATCAGCCGTGAAGCTGAAGCCATGAACGCGCATCGGCGATAGGACGAGGTCGAGCGGGACTGCCGCCCGGCCTCACCCAGATGAGGAGAGCAGTGGCAGGCAAGGCCCGCGTACATGAGCTCGCCAAAGAGCTCGGTGTTACCAGCAAGGAAGTACTGAACAAGCTCGCCGAGCAGGGCGAGTACGTGAAGTCTGCGTCCTCCACCGTGGAAGCCCCGGTGGCCCGCAGGCTGCGCGATGCGCTCGCCAAGCCCTCGGCGTCGAAGAAGAGCGACGCCAACGGCGGCGGGAAGCCCGCTCCGGTCGATTCCAGGCCCTCGCGCGCCGAAGCGGCGGCGCCGAAGCCTGGTCCCAAGCCCGGTCCGCGCCCCGAGGGGCCGGCCGGTGAGCGTCCCAAGCCCGGCCCCAAGCCGGGTCCGAAACCGACTCCCAAGCCGGAGCCGGAGGTCAAGCCCGTCGAGCAGGCACCGGCCGCGAAGGCCGAGCCCCGGCAGGGCCCTGGCCCGAAGCCCGGTCCGAAGCAGCAGGCCCCGAAGCAGTCGGGGCCGAAGCAGGGCGGCGACGGCGATGCCGGTGTCGTCCCGCCGCGTCCGAAGGCGCCCAAGCCGGGACCGCGGCCGCCGCGCGTCGGCAACAACCCGTTCGGCGTCGGTAGCGGAGCGCCGCAGCAGCGGCCGCCGCGACCCGGCCCCGGTGGTCGCCAGGGCGGTCAGGGTCCCGGTCGCCAGCACGGCGGCCAGCGGCAGGGCGGCGGTCAGGGTGCTGGCACCGCACCGGCCGCGGGCAACGCACCGCGCGGTGACGGTGGCTCGCGGCCGAATCCGGGCATGATGCCCCCGCGCCCGAACCCCGGCATGATGCCGCCCCGTCCACCGCGCGGCGGTGGCGGACCCGGCGGTGGCCGCGGCGGCGGTGGTGGTGGCCGTGGCGGCGGACCCGGCGGTGGCGGCGGCGGTCGTCCCGGCGGTGGCGGCGGCGGTGGTGGTCGTCCCGGTGGGGGTGGCGGTGGCTTCCGCGGTGGCGGTGGCGGCGGCGCGCCCAGCGGCGCTCCGGCCGGTGGTGGCGGCGGTGGCGGTGGCTTCCGCGGTCGTCCCGGTGGCGGCGGCGGCCGTCCGGGTGGGCCCGGTGGTCGTGGCGGTGCGGCCGGTGCGTTCGGCCGTCCCGGCGGTCCGGCCAAGCGCGGTCGCAAGTCGAAGCGCCAGAAGCGCCAGGAGTACATGGAGAACATGCAGGCGCCGTCGGTCGGCGGCGTCCGCCTCCCGCGCGGCAGCGGCGAGGTCGTGCGCCTGCGCCGCGGTGCTTCGCTGACCGACTTCGCCGAGAAGATCAACGCCAACCCGGCCTCGCTGGTGCAGGCGATGTTCCACCTCGGTGAGATGGTCACCGCGACCCAGTCCGTCTCCGACGAGGTGCTGGAGCTCCTCGGCCAGGAGATGAACTACCAGATCGAGATGGTCAGTCCGGAGGACGAGGACCGGGAGCTGCTGGAGTCGTTCGACATCAGCTACGGCGACCCGGGCAGCTCCGAGGACGAGCTGGCGGCGCGTCCGCCGGTGGTGACCGTGATGGGTCACGTCGACCACGGCAAGACCCGGCTGCTGGACACCATCCGCAAGACGAACGTGCAGGCTGGCGAGGCCGGTGGCATCACCCAGCACATCGGCGCCTACCAGGTCGTCACCAGCCTGGAAGGCAACGAGCGGCCGATCACCTTCATCGACACCCCGGGTCACGAAGCGTTCACCGCGATGCGTGCCCGTGGTGCGAAGTCGACCGACATCGCCGTGCTGGTGGTGGCCGCCGACGACGGCGTCATGCCGCAGACGGTGGAGGCGATCAACCACGCCCAGGCCGCCGGGGTGCCGATCGTGGTCGCGGTCAACAAGATCGATGTCGAGGGCGCCAACCCGGCCAAGATCCGCCAGCAGCTGACCGAGTACAACCTGGTCGCCGAGGAGTACGGCGGCGAAACCATGTTCGTCGACATCTCGGCGAAGCAGGGCACCAACATCGACAGCCTGCTGGAGGCGATCCTGCTCACCGCGGACGCCACGCTGGACCTGCGGGCGAACCGGAACATGCCCGCCCAGGGCGTGGCGATCGAGGCGCACCTGGACCGCGGTCGCGGTCCGGTGGCCACGGTGCTGGTGCAGCGCGGCACGCTGCGGGTCGGTGACTCGGTGGTGGCCGGGGACGCCTACGGTCGCGTCCGCCGGATGATCAACGAGAACGACGAGGACGTCCCGGAGGCGCTGCCGTCGCGGCCGGTGCAGGTCATCGGTTTCACGTCGGTGCCGGGCGCGGGCGACACCTTCCTGGTGGTCGACGAGGACCGGGTGGCGCGGCAGATCGCCGACCGCCGCGGGGCTCGCATCCGGGAGGCGCAGAACGCGGCCAAGCGCAAGCGGGTCAGCCTCGAAGACCTGGACAAGGTGCTCAAGGACACCAACCAGCTCAACCTGATCATCAAGGGTGATAACTCGGGTACCGTCGAGGCGCTCGAAGAGTCGCTGATGAAGATCGACGTCGGCGAAGACGTCGAGCTGCGGGTGATCCACCGCGGCGTCGGTGGCATCAACGAGTCGGACATCAACCTCGCCACCGCGGAGAACACCATCGTCCTGGGCTTCAACGTCCGGGCCGAGGGCAAGGCGGCCGAGGTCGCCAACCGCGAGGGCGTGGAGATCCGGTACTACTCGGTGATCTACCGCGCCATCGAGGACATCGAGCAGGCCCTCAAGGGCATGCTCAAGCCCGAGTACGAGGAAGTCGAGCTGGGCCGGGCCGAGGTCCGCGAGGTCTTCAAGTCCTCCCGGGTCGGCACCATCGCGGGTTGCCTGGTCATCGAAGGCATCATCAGGCGCAACGCCAAGGCGCGTCTGCTGCGCGACAACGTGGTGGTCGCCGAGAACCTCAGCATCAACTCGCTGAAGCGGTTCAAGGACGACGTGACCGAGGTTCGCGAGGGCTTCGAATGCGGTCTGACCCTGGGGTCGTACAACGACATCAAGGTCGGCGACGTCATCGAGCCCTACGAGATGCGCGAGAAGCCGCGCGAGTGAGCTGGTTCGCCACAGGGGGTCGTCGATTCGGCGGCCCCCTGTGCGACGGCTCGATGTCCGCGGTGAGGAACACCCATGTATGTCGGTGTGCTCGAACTGGACGTGCTGCTCGGTGACGTCCGCTCGCTGAAGCAGAAGCGCGCCGTGGTGCGGCCGGTGGTTGCCGAGCTGCGGCGGCGCTTCGAGGTCGCGGTCGCCGAGGCGGGGAACCAGGACCTGCACCGCCGCGCGCTGTTCGGCATCGCGGCGGTTTCCGGCGACGCCGCGCACGTGCGCGAAGTGCTGGATGCGTGCGAGCGGTTGGTCGCCGCACGTCCCGAACTCGAATTGCTTTCGGCCCGGCAACGCATGCTGGGTCCGGAAGACTGAACTACTCCCGAAGGAGGTGCGCCGTGGCTGATACGGCGCGCGCCCGCAGGCTCGCCAAGCGCATCGCCCAGATCGTGGCGTCCGGGTTGGAGCACGAGGTGAAGGACCCGCGGCTGGCGATGGTGACGATCACCGACGCGCGAGTCACCCCAGACCTGCGGGACGCCACTGTGTACTACACGGTGTTCGGCGACGATTCCGACTACGCCTCGACCGCCGCCGCGCTGGCCAGCGCGACCGGGGTGCTGCGGTCCCGCGTCGGCCAGCAGACCGGTGTGCGGTTCACCCCGACCCTGACGTTCGTCGCCGACACCGTGCCGGACAACGCGCGGCGGATGGAAGAGCTGCTCGCCAAGGCCAAGGAAGCCGATGACGAAGTCGCCCGGTTGGCTTCCGGCGCGATGCACGCCGGTGACACCGATCCGTACCGCACCACCACCGACGATGACGAATTTGGCACCGAGGGTGCAGACATCGAGCCGTTTTCCGACGCCGATGTGCGTCGTGGGCCACAAGGTGGTTGAGTCGCGGCGCAGCATCGGGTGCGTTGGTCATCGGTGGCCGCATCGGCCACCGATGTCGTGGAGGTGAATCCTGTGCGCGGGCAACCCGATAGCGGCCGCTTCGCTGGCCGTCCCCCGACCGGTGCCGATCCGGTCGCTGCTGCCGTGGCTGAGGCCGCTCGCAAGCTCTCCGAAGCCTCGGACGTGACGCTGTTCGCGCACATCAACCCGGACGCTGATGCGCTGGGCAGCGCACTCGCGCTGGGCAGCGCGTTGCGGCGCCGCGGCTGCACGGTCCGGGTGTCGTTCGGCGAACCGGACCGGCCGCCGTTCTCGCTGCGCGATCTCGACGGCGACGGACTCGTGGTGGCGGCCGACGAGGTACCCGCGGCGCCGCCGACCCTGGTCGTTTGCGACACCGGCAGCCTGCAGCGGCTCGGTCGGCTCGCGGACCGGGTCGCCGCCACCATCGCCGCCGGTGGTGACGTCATCGTGATCGACCACCACGTTTCCAACACCCGGTACGGCACGCTGCACGTGATCGATGAGCGCGCCGAGGCGACCGTGTTGATCGTGCTCCGGCTGCTCGACGAACTCGGCGTGGAACTCGACCTGCCGATGGCGCGGTGCCTCTACGCGGGCCTGGTCACCGACACCCGCTCGTTCCGGCACGCCAGCGCGTGGACGCACCGGATGGCGGCGCGGCTGCTGGAGGCGGGGGTGGACCCGGAGGCGACGACCCGGCCGCTGCTGGACACGCATCCGTTCGGCTGGATGAACATGCTGTCCGAGGTGCTGGGCGCGGCACAGCTGGAACCTTCGGCGGCTCGCGGGCTGGGACTGGTGCACGCGACGGTCCGGCTGGCGCATTCCGACGGGCTGCGCAGCGAGGACGTGGACAGCGTCATCGACGTGGTGCGCACGACCAGCGAGGCGGAGGTGGCGGCGGTGCTCAAGGAGACCGCGCCGCAGCACTGGTCGGTGTCGCTGCGCGCCGACAGCCGGGTGGACGTCGGCCACGCGGCGGCGGCCTGCGGCGGTGGCGGGCACCGGCTCGCCTCCGGCTTCACGGCCCAGGGGCCAGCGGAGGACGTCATCGCGGCACTGCGGAAGGCCGTCGACGAAGCCCCCCTCTTGGACTAGAGACTGTTTCAGCAGTGGTTTGCGTGGCGGTGCGGGTGGCGGAACCTCAGCAGCCGCCTCGACTCCGGGATCCCCGACATCATGTACTTCCAATTCGCAGTTTCACTGCGCTGTCGGGGCTGTCCTCGCGAGGCGACTGCTGAGAACCCGCGGCGGTCCGAGCTGAGTCCCACACCGCAAGCGGCTACGCCGCTCATAAAACAGACCCGAGGGCTCCCGCACCCGGCTAGGTCAGGTGCGGCGGCGGGCTCGGAAGGCTGCCACGTGCATTCGGTTGGCGCAGCGGGCTGAGCAGAAGCGCTTGGCCTGGTTCGTCGAAGTGTCCAGGAAGTAGGTGTCGCAGGTTTCGGCGTCGCAGCGCCCCCAGCGCTTGGTGCCGTAGTGGACGACGCCCTGCGCCAGGCCCCATGCGGCGGCCGCGGCGACTTCGTCGACCGCCGGGGCGTCCGGGCCCGCCACGTGGACGTGCCAGTTCGGGCTCCGGTCGTGCCCGCCGTGTCCGGAGAGCCTTGGCCTGGGTGGGTGCGTCGACAGCAGCGCGTTGATCGCCGCGAGCACGGTCTCGCCGTCGTCGTCGACCATCGCGTCCAGCGCTCGGCGGAGCCCGTTGGCCACGCCGCGCAGCACTGGGAGGTCGGGCTCGCGCAGCCGGTCGGCCCACCAGGGCTCGTCGTGCAGTGCGGCGCGGACGGCGTCCAGGGTGCTCAGGTCCGCGTTGGCGAGCCGGAGCGCCACGGCTGCGTAATCAGCGTTATCCATTTGCGCTCCTTACCGGTACTCTGTCAGGGGCGCACCCATCGAACACAGCTTACCGGGAGGCGGAGTGTCCGATCAGGGCGAACGCGTGGCGCCGCGGCAGCTCTTGGCGCTCGCGGTGCCAGCGTTAGGCGTGTTGGCGGCTGAGCCGCTGTACGTGCTCATCGACACCGCCGTGATCGGACATCTCGGCGCGGTGCCGTTGGCCGGGCTGGCGCTCGGCGGCACGCTGTTCACCCTGGTGTCCTCCCAGCTGACCTTCCTGACCTACGGGACCACGGCGCGCACCGCGCGACTGCACGGCGCTGGTCGCCGCAAGGACGCCGTCGCCGAGGGAGCGCAGGCGACCTGGCTGGGAGCCAGCGTCGGCGTGGTGCTCCTCCTGCTCGCGCAGTTGTTGGCGGTGCCGGTAGCGGAGTTGCTCGCTGGCCCCGGACCGATCGCCGACGCAGCCGCGACATGGCTGCGCATCGCGCTGCTCGGGGCGCCGATGGTGCTGATCACCATGGCGGGCAACGGGTGGATGCGCGGTGTGCAGGACACCGCTCGCCCGCTGCGCTACGTGCTGATCGGCAATGGTGTGTCCGCCGTGCTGTGCCCGCTGTTCGTCTACCCGTTCGGCTGGGGCTTGGAGGGGTCGGCGATCGCGAACCTGATCGGTCAGACGATCGCCGCCGCCCTGTTCGTGCGGGCCCTGATCGTCGAGCGGGCGCCGCTGAAGCCGGAGTTGTCGAAGATGCGCGCTCAGCTCGGTCTGGGGCGTGACCTGGTGCTGCGCACTCTGGCGTTCCAGGCGTGCTTCCTGTCGGCGACGTCGGTCGCGGCTCGGACCGGGGCCGAGGCTGCTGCCGCGCACCAGGTGGTGTGGCAGTTGTGGACCTTCCTGGCGTTGGTGCTGGATTCGTTGGCGATCGCGGCGCAGTCGCTGGTCGGTGCCGCGCTGGGGGGCGGTTCGGCGCAGCGGGCCAAGGGGATCGCCAGGCAGGTCACCTGGTACGGCTTGGTGTTCGGCGTCGTGCTCGGGTTGGTGTTCGCGGCGCTTGCGGGCCCGTTGCCAGCGCTGTTCACCACCGACGGGGCGGTGCTGGCGGAAATCCCGCACGCCTGGTGGTTCTTCGTCTTCCAGCAGCCGGTGGCGGGCGTGGTGTTCGCCCTGGACGGGGTGTTCCTCGGCGCTGGCGACGCCGCTTACCTGCGCAACGCGTCGCTGCTGAGCGCCGCCGTCGGCTACCTGCCGCTGATCTGGCTGGCGCTGGCGTTCGGCTGGGGTTTGGCCGGGATATGGACCGGGCTGAGCGTGTTCATGATCCTGCGCCTGGCCACCCTGTTGCTGCGCGCCCGCTCGGGTCGCTGGGCCGTCGTCGGCGCCACCCGGACGCCAGCCACCGCCTAGCCACGGCCCATCCGGTCAACTCGGAGCGCCGCGACCCTGGCGATGTCGGTGCGGCCCGATCGGGGATGATGGTGCGTCGTGTCCGAGCGCTCCGCCAAAACGCGTCCCACTGTTCCACCCGGCCTGCTGGTGATCGACAAACCAGCGGGGATGACCTCGCACGACGTCGTCTCGCGGGTCCGGCGAATCATGGGCACCCGCCGGGTCGGGCACGCCGGAACGCTGGATCCGATGGCCACCGGGGTGCTGGTGCTGGGGCTGGAGCGCGCCACCAAGCTGCTCGGCCACCTCGCCCTGGACACCAAGGCGTACCTGGCCACGATCCGGTTGGGCGCGACCACCACCACCGACGACGCCGAGGGCGACGTGGTGTCCGAAGTGGATTCGTCCACAGTGGACGAGTCCGCGATCCGGGCTGGAATCGCGGCGTTGACTGGCGACATCCAGCAGGTGCCCAGCGCGGTCAGCGCGGTGAAGGTCAACGGTCGGCGCGCCTACGAGCTGGCGCGCTCCGGCGAGAACGTCGAGCTGGCGGCGCGACCGGTCACGGTGTCGCGCTTCGACGTGCTCGGGCTGCGCCGCCTCGACCGCGCGACGGAGCTGGACGTGCTGGTCGAGTGCTCCTCGGGGACCTACGTCCGCGCGCTGGCGCGGGACCTGGGGACCGGGCTCGGTGTCGGCGGCCACCTCGCGGAGCTGCGCCGGACGCGAGTCGGACCGTTCGGGCTGGCCACCGCGCGCACCCTTGAACAACTGGCAGCCGAGCCGGGCCTGTCGATGAGCCTGGACGAAGCGGTCGAGGCGGCTTTCCCCCGCCGCAACGTCGAATCCGACGTCGCCCGTGCGCTCTCGCACGGCCAGGTGGTGTCGGCGGCCGGGGTCGAAGGCACCTACGGGATGTTCGACCCCGACGGCCGAGCGGTCGCCCTGGTCCGGGACCGGGGCCGGACCGCGAAACCGGTGCTGGTGATCATTCCGGCGAACTGACCCGATCCTGTTGCCGGGCTTCCCGTGACGAACGTCATCGTGACCTGCGGCACGGTCGGTGGCTCTCCGGCTGTCCGGTGGCAGACCAGTAGGCTTGCTGGTCGTGCAGCGATGGCGTGGTTTGGAGCAGATCCCCGGTGGTTGGGGACGGTGCGTGGTCACCATCGGCGTCTTCGACGGGGTGCACCGGGGGCACCAGCAGCTGATCACGCACGCCGTGCAACAGGCCCGCCGCCGCGAGGTGCCCTGCGTGCTGATGACCTTCGACCCGCACCCGTCGGAAGTGGTGCGGCCGGGCAGCCACCCGGCGCAGCTGACCACGCTGCGGCGCCGAGCCGAGCTGGCCGAGCAACTCGGCGTGGACGTGTTCTGCGTGCTGCCCTTCACCCGTGAGGTCGCGCGCCTGCCCGCCGAGGAGTTCGTGCACCAGATGCTGGTGGAGCAGCTGCACGCGGCGGAGATCGTGGTCGGGGAGAACTTCACCTTCGGCCACAAGGCGGCTGGCAACATCGAGCTGCTGGCCAAGCTCGGCGAGCGGTTCGGCTTCGAGGTCGAATCGGACGCGCTCGTGTCCGGGCCGGTGCGCCGGGCCGACGACTCGTCGGGCACCTCGGTGACCTTCTCGTCGACCTACATCCGCTCCTGCATCGACGCTGGTGACGTCGTCGCGGCGGCTTCCGCGCTGGGCCGCTACCACCGGCTGGAGGGCATCGTGGTGCGCGGCGCCGGGCGCGGCGGCAAAGAACTTGGCTTCCCCACCGCGAACCTGTCCACCCCGCCGCACGCGGCGATCCCGGCCGACGGTGTTTACGCGGGCTGGTTCACCCACCGCCGACGCGGCTCGGTGCAGCCGGGGCGCAAGCTGCCCGCGGCGGTGTCGGTGGGCAGCAACCCGACCTTCTCCGGTACCGAGCGCACCGTGGAGGCGTACGTGCTGGACGTCGACGCCGACTTCTACGGGGAGCACGTCGACCTGGACTTCGTGCGGCGGCTGCGGGCGATGGAGCGCTTCGACACGGTCGACGCGCTTATCCAGCAGATGCACCGGGACGTCGCCGAGACCCGGCGCGTTCTGGGTGCGGACGGGTGAAAACCGGCATGTCCACGCCCCGAACGGAGCAGCCAAGTCCGCTGGGCGGCGCACCGCGGTCCGCGCGGATTTCGGATTCTCGTTCGCGTCCGGGCGATGACCTGGCAGTATTCAGAGCCGGATCAACAGCCGAGCGCGGCCGGGTCGGCGCCGACACGGGGGGAGCGAAGGTGGCGGAGAGCAAGAACGTCCAGCGGAACCTGGCACTGCAGCGGCAGTGGTACGGCGAACCGCTGGGAGACCGGGTACGCCGCCTGGTCGTTGCCTTCCGCATCTCGCAGGCCCAGCTCGCCGAGGTGCTCGGGATCAGCGCGCCGATGCTCAGCCAGGTGATGAGCGGGCGGCGCGCCAAGATCGGCAATCCGTCCGTGCTGGCCCGGCTGGTGATGCTGGAGCGAAAGGTGCTCATCCCCGGCGTCGCGGCGGGCGAGTCGGATGCGATCAAGCAGGCGCTGGAGGACGTGCGGCACTCGCGCCCCTCGGTGGGCCGCGACAACCTGCCGGTCAAGCAGGCCAACGGCGAGGAGGCCGCCTGGCCGGTGTTGCGCGAGGTGGCCCGGCCCAGTGAGCTGGAGGCTGCGGCATCGTTGCTCGAAGGTCGCTACCCGGCGTTGGCGCAGTTGCTGCGCCGCGCCGCCAACGGCGACTCCGAGTAGTCGTGAGTGCGTAACCGGGCTCCAGCCCGGTTGTGCACTCACGAGCGTGATCGGCAGGGGGTGGAGCGTGCGCCTGTTCACGGCGTTGTGGCCGTCCGAGGAGGCAGTGCGGCACCTGGCGTCGACGGTCGACCGCCTCGATCCGGAGCTGGTCACCGAGGCCACGGCCGGGCTGCGAAAGTTCCGGTTCACCACGCCGCAGCACTGGCACCTGACGCTGTGCTTCCACGGCGACGACGCCGATCAGCAGCACGTGACCGACCGGCTGGAACGCCGCGTCGCCCGGCTGCTGGCGACCGACCCGGCGCCGCCGCGCCTCCGGTTGGCGGGCGCCGGGACGTTCCGCGGTGTGCTGTGGATCGGTGTCGAAGCGGCCACCGACACCGACGACACCACGCTGCGCGCACTGGTGCGTGCGGCCGGTGGTGATCCACGCGACTACCGAGCGCATCTGACCATCGCCAGGTGGGCGGCCGGACGCGCGGACCGGGAGCTGCTGCCCGGACTGTTCGCGGGCTACGCCGGGCCGTGGTGGCAGTCGCGCGAACTCACCGTGGTGTGCAGTGACCTGCGGGAAGGTGCTCGGGTGTACCGGACGGTGCACCGCGTGGCGGTAACCCACGAGTCGTCGGGCTGACCCAGTACGAGTGGGTTGCCCTGTTATCCTGGCCGGTGGAGCGGCTGCAGTCCGTGGTGGCCGAAATCCGGTCGATGATCTTCGACCTGCCCACCTGGCCTTCCGGTCGGGTGCAGCTGGCACGGGACGTTTTGAAGGAGAGTCAACTCGTGGCGTTGTCCACTGAAGAGAAGAAGCAGATCCTGGCCGAGTACGGCCTGAAGGACGGCGACACCGGTTCGCCGGAGGCCCAGGTGGCCCTGCTGACCAAGCGGATCATCGGGCTGACCGAGCACCTCAAGCAGCACAAGCACGACCACCACTCGCGTCGTGGTCTGCTGCTGATGGTCGGCCGTCGCCGCCGACTGCTCAACTACCTGACCAAGGTGGACATCGAACGCTACCGTTCGCTGATCCAGCGACTCGGTCTGCGTCGTTGACGGACACCGGGGGGAGTGGCCAACGGGGCCGCTCCCCCCGGTGCATTGAAGGACGGACGGCGTTGGACGCCGTCGCAACTGAAGAGTGCTCACGGTGGCAGGCACCGGACAGGCGTCCGCCGGTCCTCGGTAGTGGCCGCCGGGTGAGGCGTCGCAAGCAGACGTTCCCCGGGGGCTTCGATCGATGGCCGGCCTCGTCGGACCACGACCCGGATGCTCCTGCCGTGGGCCTCGTGACCATGAGGAGTCAACCTTGACTGAACCCCAGTCGATCGACGAGGGCGTGTACGAAGCCACCGCCGTGCTGGACAACGGCGCGTTCGGGACTCGCACCGTCCGCTTCGAGAGCGGCCGACTGGCCAAGCAGGCCGCCGGTAGCGTCGTCGCCTACCTCGACGACGAAACCATGCTGCTGTCCGCCACCACGGCGTCCAAGCAGCCGAAGGAGCACTTCGACTTCTTCCCGCTGACCGTCGACGTCGAGGAGCGGATGTACGCCGCGGGCCGCATCCCCGGCTCGTTCTTCCGCCGGGAGGGCCGCCCCTCCACCGACGCCATCCTGACCTGTCGGCTGATCGACCGGCCGCTGCGCCCGTCCTTCGTGGACGGCCTGCGCAACGAGGTCCAGGTCGTCGTCACCGTCATGAGCCTGGCGCCGGGTGACCTCTACGACGTGCTGGCGATCAACGCCGCGTCGGCGTCCACCCAGCTGTCCGGGCTGCCGTTCTCCGGCCCGATCGGTGGCACGCGGATGGCGCTGATCGACGGCCAGTGGGTGGCCTTCCCCACCCACGAGCAGCTGGAGCGGGCCGTGTTCGACATGGTCGTCGCGGGTCGCATCGTCGGCGACGACGTGGCGATCATGATGGTGGAGGCCGAGGCCACTGATAAGACTGTCGCGCTGGTCGCCGGTGGTGCCCAGGCACCGACCGAGGAGGTCGTCGCCGCCGGTCTGGAGGCCGCCAAGCCGTTCATCCGGACCCTGTGCCACGCGCAGCAGCAGCTCGCGGGCGCCGCTGCCAAGGCCGTCCAGGAGTTCCCGGTGTTCCCGGCCTACGCCGAGGACGCCTTCACCGCCGTCGAGCAGGCCGTCTCCGCCGAGCTGGCCGAGGCGCTGAAGATCGCCGGTAAGCAGGAGCGGGAGAACCGCCTCGACGAGATCAAGGCCGCGGTGCTGGACAAGGTCGGCACCGACGAGGGCCAGCCGTTCGAGGGCCGCGAGAAGGAGATCGGCGCGGCGTTCCGGTCGCTGACCAAGAAGCTGGTGCGGCAGCGGATCATCCGCGACCAGGTCCGCATCGACGGCCGCGGCCTGACCGACATCCGCAGCCTGTCCGCCGAGATCGGGGTGATCCCGCGGGCCCACGGCTCGGCGCTGTTCGAGCGCGGCGAGACCCAGATCCTGGGCGTGTCGACGCTGAACATGCTGCGGCTGGAGCAGACCATCGACTCGTTGTCCCCGGAGACGACGAAGCGGTACATGCACCACTACAACTTCCCGCCCTACTCGACCGGTGAGACCGGCCGGGTCGGCAGCCCCAAGCGGCGCGAGATCGGCCACGGCGCGCTGGCCGAGCGGGCGCTGATGCCGGTGCTGCCGTCGCGCGAGGAGTTCCCGTACGCGATCCGGCAGGTCTCCGAGGCGCTGGGCTCCAACGGCTCCACCTCGATGGGCTCGGTGTGCGCCTCGACGCTGTCGCTGCTGAACGCGGGTGTGCCGCTGAAGGCTCCGGTGGCCGGTATCGCGATGGGCCTGGTGTCCGATGAAGTGGATGGCAAGACCCACTACGTGGCCTTGACCGACATCCTGGGCGCCGAGGACGCCTTCGGCGACATGGACTTCAAGGTCGCCGGTACCAAGGACTTCGTGACCGCGCTGCAGCTGGACACCAAGCTCGACGGCATCCCGTCCGAGGTGCTGGCCCAGGCGCTCGGCCAGGCCCGTGACGCCCGGTTCACCATCCTGGAAGTGATGGCCGAGGCGATCGGCAAGCCCGACGAGATGAGCCCGCACGCCCCGCGGGTGACCTCCATCAGCATCCCGGTGGACAAGATCGGCGAGGTCATCGGCCCGAAGGGCAAGATGATCAACTCGATCACCGAGGAGACCGGCGCGGAGATCACCATCGAGGACGACGGCACGATCTACGTCGGCGCCGCCGACGGCCCGTCCGCCGAGGCCGCCATCGACAAGATCAACGCGATCGCCAACCCGCAGCTACCGAAGGTCGGCGAGCGCTTCCTGGGCACCGTGGTCAAGACCGCGGCCTTCGGCGCGTTCGTCTCGCTGCTGCCGGGCAAGGACGGCCTGGTGCACATCTCCAAGCTGGGCAACGGCAAGCGCATCGGCAAGGTCGAGGACGTGGTCAACGTCGGCGACAAGCTGCGCGTGGAGATCGCCGACATCGACAGCCGCGGCAAGATCAGCCTGGTGCTGATCAGCGACGAGGCCGAGAAGGCCGAGGGCGAAGCCCAGCCGGAGGCCGAGACGTCGGCGCAGTGACCCGAGCGTGACGCACTGTCCGATGCGGCCCGTCCCGGTTCTCCGGGGCGGGCCGTATTGTCGTGAGTGGCAATGGTCGTTGGGACGACCATGAACACTCACGACCTCGCGATGAGACCAAAAGGGACATGAAGCAGCAGAACGAGATGCGTGCCGGGCACCTGCAACGTCCGGGAACCACCCGAGTCCTCGGTCGCAGCGGCGACGCGGCGGTGCGGCGCACGGTGTTGCCGGGCGGGCTACGGGTGGTCACCGAACCCGTGCCCGGAGTCCGATCGGCCTCCGTCGGGATCTGGGTCGCGGTGGGCTCGCGCGACGAGGCGCGGCCGCAGGCCGGGGCCGCGCACTACTTGGAGCACCTCCTGTTCAAGGGCACCGCGAAGCGCACCGCCGTGGACATCGCGCAGCAGATCGACACGGTCGGTGGCGAGCTGAACGCCTTCACGTCCAAGGAGCACACCTGCTACTACGCGCACGTGCTGGACCGGGATCTGCCGCTGGCCATCGACATGCTCTGCGACGTCGTCTTCGACGCGGTGAACGCGAGGTCCGATGTGGACGTCGAGCGCAGCGTGGTCCTGGAGGAGATCGCGATGCGCGACGACGATCCCGAGGACCTGCTGCACGAACTGTTCACCTCGGCCCTGCTCGGCGACCACCCGCTGGGCCGCTCGGTGTTGGGCACCGAGGACTCCATCGGCAACATGACTCGGGCGCGGGTGCACGGTTTCTACCGCCGCAGCTACGAGATGCCGAAGATGGTCATCGCCGCGGCCGGGAACGTGGAGCACGGCCGGGTGCTGCGGCTGCTGCGGAAGGCGCTGGGCGACCGGCTGGACGGCGACGTGCGGCCTGCGCCGCCGCGCATGGGACGGGCCCGGCTACCGCAGCAGAAGCCGCTGGTGCTGCACAGCGACGACACTGAACAGGCGCACCTGCTGCTGGGCTGCCGCGGCTTCGACCGCCACGACGAGCGCCGGTTCGCGCTCGGGGTGCTCAACGCGGCGCTCGGCGGCGGCATGAGTTCGCGGCTGTTCCAGGAGGTCCGAGAACGGCGCGGGCTGGCCTACTCGGTTTACTCGGCCACCACGGCGTACTCCGACGCCGGAACGTTCTCGGTGTACGCCGGTTGCGCCCCGGATCGCCTCGGCGAGGTCGCGACGGTGATTCGCGGCGTGCTCGCCGGGGTGGCGGCCGACGGGTTGACCGAGGACGAGGTGGATCGCGGTCGTGGGCAGTTGCGCGGCGGCCTGGTGCTCGGCTTGGAGGACAGCGCCTCGCGGATGAGCCGGATCGGCAAGACCGAGCTGAACTACGGCAGGCACTACACCGTCGAGCAGACCCTGGAACGCATCGACGCGGTCACCACCGAGGACGTGGCGGAGCTCGCGGCCGAACTCCTGCGCCGCCCGCTCACCACCGCGGTGGTCGGCCCGTACGCCTCCCCGGCGGACCTCCCCGACGGTGCCTGACCACCCGATCGAGGCTGAGTGAAGGGCACCTTTGACCGGCTTAGTCGGTCGAAGGTGCCCTTCACCTCGTGAAAAACGCTGGTGCATAGACTCGGGGCAGCTCGACGGTTCGGTTTGGGGAGGTTGAAGGTACGTGAACAGCCCGATCAAGGTCGGCGTGCTGGGTGCCCGAGGGCGGATGGGGTCCGAGGCGGTTCGCGCCGTCGGCGAGGCACTCGACACCGAACTGGTCGCCGCGATCGACCTCGAAGACGGCCTGACCGGGCTGGTCGACGCTGGCGCGCGAGTCGCCGTCGACTTCACCCATCCCGACGCGGTGCTGGACAACATCCGCTTCTGCGTCGAAAACGGCATCCACGTGGTGGTCGGCACCAGCGGGCTCGGCACGACGGAACTGGACACCGTCCGGTCGTGGCTGGCCGACCGCCCGGAGGTCGGGGTGCTGGTCGCGCCGAACTTCGCGATCGGCGCGGTGCTGTCGATCCGGTTCGCCGAACTGGCCGCGAAGTTCTTCGAGTCCGTGGAGATCGTCGAACTGCACCACCCGAAGAAGGCCGACGCCCCGTCCGGGACCGCCGCGCGCACCGCGCAGGTGATCGCACAGGCGCGCGCCGCGGCCGATCTGGGCGCTGTGCCGGACGCGACGACCAAGGAACTCGACGGCGCCCGCGGCGCCGCTGTCGAGGGCGTGCGGGTGCACTCGGTGCGGATGACCGGTCTGGTCGCGCACCAGGAGGTGCTCTTCGGCACCGAGGGCGAAACCCTGACGATCCGGCACGACTCCTACGACCGCAGCTCGTTCATGCCGGGCGTGCTGCTCGGGATCCGCGAGGTGGGCACCCGGCCCGGCCTGACCGTCGGCCTCGACGTCCTGCTGGGGATCTGAGTGGCTGAGCAGCGCAGGCTGATGAACGCGCGGACGTCCGCGTTCGTGGTCGCCATCGTGCTGCTCGTCTACCTGGTGCTCATGGGGGACCGCGCGGTCACCATGATCGTCAGCGGGCAGCCGGTGTTCATCGCGCTGGGTCTGGCGATCATGGTGCTGCCGGTGCTCGGTGCCGTGCTGGTCGTCGACCAGCTCCGGTTCGGGGCGAACACCGAACGGCTCGCGCGGCGGCTCTACGACGAGGACGCGCTGCCGGATGTTTCGCACCTGCCGCGGCGGCCCTCGGGCCGCGTCGAGCGGGCGGCTGCCGATGAGTGGTTCGACGAGAAGCAGGCCGAACTCGAAGCCGCACCGCAGGACTGGCGGCGGTGGTTCGCGCTGGCGCAGGCATACGACTTGGCTGGCGATCGGAATCGCGGCCGCAAGGCGATGCGCCGCGCGATCGAGCTGGAGCGCGAAGACCCGGCGCGGTGACGCGTTTTCGCGTGACGAGAACGACTCGAATTTGCTCGGCGCGGTTTGCCGCGAATTCGCATGCGGTCGCGGCAAGGTAGTCGTGCTGTGTTAACTCCTCTACCGCTTTCCGGGTGAACGCCCCTCGCGTGCTGCGCTTTTCGGGTAACGATTACTCCGCGATCTCACCAAGTGGTTGGTCCATTGACAGCGCGCCCGGCGATCCCGATCATTTCTGCCATGTCTAGGTTCGCCACGCTAGTGGCTCGCCTGCATGTTGATTTGGTGCAGCAGGCCAGCGCTCTCTGTTGCGTTCGTTAGAGCTCGCCTTTCGCGGAACCGGGCTTCGGCGCACCAACGCTGGTTCTCCCGGTCCGATGTGTTCCTCACGGCACGGCCGTTTTCTCCGTTGATGCCGCGTGCTCCAGTGCGCGGTTCGGTGGCGTTCCGGCGTGCCGCCAGTCGGGTATTTCCACGGAATCTCGGAGCACGAATGAAGATTAGATTTCGAAGAGTGCCGACCGGCCTGGCCGCCCTGCTGCTGGCGGTCGGCGCGGTCACGCTACCGGTGCAGGACGCCTACGCGGACGTCGAAGTTTCCACCCAATCCATCAAAGGCGCCGACGGCAAGGATTACTCGGTCACCAACCATGTGGTGAAAAGTGCGCTGGAGAAGTCGCAATCGGACGGCAAGCGCAAGGAATGGCTGTTGGTCTGGGCCGGTGACGAGAACATCGCGGACACCGTGGTGCCCGATGTGCGGAACCTGCCGGGCTCGCTCGGCGGCGGACTCGGCAAAGTCGCCAATGCCGCGCCCGGCCCGGACTTCCTCGCGGTCATCGACGCGACCCCCGGATCACCCGGTTACGGCCAGGTGGTCAACACCATCACCGTCGGGCCGCTGGTGGAAAACGAGCCGCACCACATGCAATACGTGTGGCACAAGGGCGACACCATTTACGCGGGCGCATTGTTCGGCGCGGCCACCTACGCCTTCGACGTGGCGGAGTTGCCGAACGTGAAGCTGAAAGGCATCAGCCTGCCGTCGCAAACGCTCGGCGGCTCGGTTCCGGACGCGTACTGGGTGCTCAAGGACGGCACGGCGTACGCGACCTACATGGGCGGTCCGGTCGCGCCGGGTCCGTACCGGTACGACGACGGCTCGGTGCATATCGGCAACGGTTTCGCCGGAAGCCCCGGTGAAGTCGTGCGGTTCGACGAGAACGCCAAGGTGCTGTCGCAGTCCCCAGCGGCGACTCCGGGCGGCGACAACGCGAAGCTGTGCGCGAACCTGCCGACGATCGGCCAGCCGACCTGCGCCAACCCGCACGGCATCCAGGCCCGCGAGGACCTGAACACGCTGGTGACCGCCGACTACGTCGAACCCCGCAACATCATCCTGGACCCGGTGAAAGCACCCTCGCCGTACCTGCGGCGGCCCACGGTGCGCACCTGGGACATCTCTGACCGCAACCACCCGAAGCTGAAGGCGGTGTCCTACCTGCCCGACGGGCCGCGCGGCGACCCGGCCGACCCGCTGCACCAGGAAAGCCGCGCGGTGATGGAGACGACCGTCACCAACCTCCCCGGTCACAAGGGCGCCTTCGCCCAGACCATGCAGGGCGGTGCGGTCTTCTACACGCCTGACATCACCGCGCCCGAGCCGCACTGGCGGCAGGTGTTCGACGACGGCACGGCCAACCCCGGCTTCGACGCGGCCAACGACCGCAACGGAGGCAGCTCCAACGGCGGCTGGATCCAGACCAGCCCTGACGACCGGTTCCTGTACCGGGCGATCGTGGGACGCCAGCCGGGCACGTTCGGCCCGGACGACCCCGGCACCACCGGTGGTGTCTACGTGCTGGACATCTCCAAGCTGGTTGGGGCGGGCGACGGCTACCAGTGCTCGATCGACACCAAGCAGGAAGCCGAGTACGGCGGCGCCGAGGCCGACTGCCCGACGCTGGCCGGCGCCGCCCCGATCAACCCGGGGCAGCCGGGTGCCGGACCGCACTGGGGCGCGTACGACAACTTCGTGCTCGGCCCGGACGGCCTCTACCAGGAGACATCGCAGCCGCGGCGGTTGGCGGTGTCCAACTACTTCGTGGCTCGGTCCGGTTTGGACGGTGACCACAAGGTCAACGTCCTGCACCTCGGTCCGGACGGTTCGGTGTCGGTCGACGACGCGTTCCGCGATGAGGTGACCGGCGAGGTCGGAGTCGACTTCAACCGGCGGTCCTGGCCGCACGGGGAGTTCGGCAACGCCAAGCCGCACTCGGAGCTGTTCGTAGTCGCCGACTCCGACGTCAAGTAGACCGCACCGGAAATTGCAGTCTCCGGACTCGCTTTGCGTGGCGGTGCGGGTAGCGGAATCTCAGACGCCGTCTCGCTGTGGGATCCCCGACATCATGTATGTCCTCGGGGCTTTCCTCGCGAGACGACGTCTGAGAACCCGCGGCGGCGCCGGTTGGGGAGGTGGGCTAAGCGGCTTCGCCGCTTCAAAAGACAAGCGATCAAAGACAAACGATCAGAGATAAGCGACGAGAACGCGGGTGGCGATGGAGAACATGCACGCCCACACCGGGGTGTCCAGTGTGGATCTGTTGGCCTTGGTGCTGCGGGTGCTCCTGCTGACGAGCACCGCCCTTGTCGCCGGTATCGGCCTGCTGCGAGCGGTCGTAGCGGTGCCGACCTGGCTGGCCTGGGTTGCTGGTGGTGTCGCTGCCGCCGTCAGCGCGTGGTCCGCCTTCGCGCTCGACATCAACGTTGGTTTCGCCGTGGCGCACGCGGTGCTCGCGCTGGCGGTGCCGATCTTCTTGCGCTGGCGGGCCGGGGTCACCTATCTCGGGTTCGGGCTGGCACTGCTGTTGATCGCCGAGGCCGGGCTCGGGCATTCGTCGCTCGCGTTCTTCTCGGACACCGTGTTCGCGGCCGTCGCGGTGGTTTGGTTCGGTTTCGCCGTCGGGTCCTGGCGGGACGACAGCGGACTGCGACCGGGGCCGGTGGCCCTGACCGCCGCGTTGGCGCTGGCCGGGGCCGGTATCGGGCAGTTCCTGCTGTCCGGTCTGCTCGACCGGCGCTTGGTGGACAGCACCTACGGCCTGGTGCTGGTCGGGCTCGTCGTGGCGTCGTTGGCCGTGCTGGTGCTGACCGCAGTGGTCCGCGACCTGCGGCGGGTTTATCGGTTTGGTGCGGTGGGTGTGCTGATCGCGGTCATCGCGTGGACCGCGCTGCCCGGCATTCCGCGGCCGCACGACCTACCGGTGCCCGGCGTGCCCCGGCTCGCGTCGGCGGCCGGGACACCGGTGCTGGTCAGCCCCCATCGACCGGGCCGCAACCTGGTCCACTTCCCGGAGAGCGCCGGTCTGGACGTCGCCGTGGAAGCCAGCGGTCGAATCGCCCGCGCGGTGCCCAAGCCGGGCAGTTCGGGCACCTGGGCCGAGGTCGAACTGCCAGCTGGGCGCAGCGATTTCGTGGTGCGTCGCGGCGCTGAGCAAGGCTCGGTGGACGTCGACACCGGCGAACTGCCAACCCTGCCAGCTGCTGTCGGAGCCGACGGGCCGGAGTGCGCGAGCGCCGCGTTGGGCGGGATCGTGGCCGGATCCGCGGCGCAGCTCGACCGCTGCCCGGCGACGGAATTGTCCACTGAGGACGACGATGCGCTGCGGAAACTGGTCGGATACCTGGCCTCCGCGGCGGTGCCGTCGATCAACGTCGTCGGGGACGATTCGCCGCGCGCACGAGCTGCGGCTGAAGTCGTGATTTCCCAGGCACAGCAACGAGGACTGGCGGTGCGCGACGATCCGGGCGGCGCGCTGGTCGTGGTGTCCGGGTGGTCACGTGCCGCGGAGGTGCTCAGTTCCGCGAGCTACCTCTACGGCGTTCACCTCGCCCCGTGGTTGCTGCACGGCCCGGTGGTGAACTCGGTGGCGGGATCGTCGATCCCGCTGCGCTTCGACCCCCGCGACCAGCGCTCGCTCACCTACGGCATGGCGGTGGCCAGCGGATTCGGCGGCGAACCGCCCTCGCTGGCCGGATTCCGCCGCTGGTTGGCAGCGCGCCAGGAGAACCTCACCGGCGAGGTCGCGATCTACGCATCGGCCCAAGTGGACGTGATGCGGATGGCCAACCACCAGCACGGGAGTTCCGCCGTCGGCCAATGGATCCCGCAAGGCACCATCGTCGCGATCACCGGCCCCCTTTCACCCGGCTGATGCGCGATTTCGCGCACAGCCCCCAGAAGTAGGAGTGCGTATGGCTGTCGTGGACGTGTCGCGTCCGGTCGTTCCGCCGGTGCAGGCGCCGCCCGCCCAGCGCGGCGTCGTCGCGGTCGGGATCGCGGTCGCCGTTGTGGTGGGCTTGGCCGTCAACAACGCCGCTGGGTGGAAGCTCACCGTGTTGTACGGGCTCGGACTCGCGTTGGGGCTCGTGCTGTTCCACTCGCGGTTCGGGTTCACCTCGGCTTGGCGGCAGCTGGTGACCGTCGGCCAGGGCCGAGCGATTCGCGCGCACATGCTGATGCTGGGAGCCGCGTGCCTGCTTTTCGCCGTGTTGCTCGGCAGCGGCGTGAGCCTTTCCGGGACGCCGGAAGGAACCGTGGCGCCCGCCGGGCTCGGCGTGGTGCTGGGCGCCTTCCTGTTCGGCGTGGGCATGCAGGTCGGTGGCTCGTGCGCGTCCGGGACGCTGTTCGCAGTGGGTAGTGGGCAGTCCGCGATCCTGTTCACCCTCGGCGGCTTTATTGCCGGTTCGGTCGCGAGCGCCTTCATCGCCGACTGGATCGCGCTTCTGCAACGCACCGGGCCCACCGTGTCGCTCGCCGACACCCCGCTCGGCTACGTCGGTGGTGTGCTCATCTCGCTGGTGATCATCGGTGGCATCTTCGGCGGATCGCTGCTGATCGAGCGTCGCCGAAACCCACCGCCGACCGAAGAACCACCGACCGAGCGGGGTGTGCTTCGAGCGCTGCGCGGCTCCTGGCCGTTGTGGGTCGGAGCGTTGCTGCTCGCCGGGCTCAACGCGCTGACCTTGTTCGTCTCCGGGCACGCCTGGGGTATCACGTCGGCATTCGGTTTGTGGGGCGCCAAGATCCTGGCGTGGGTCGGCATCGACATCTCGGGTTCCCAGTTCTGGAGCGTGCCGGAGAATGCCGCGAAGCTCTCGGCTTCCGTGCTCACCGACCGGATTTCGGTGATGGACTTCGGCATCATGATCGGCGCGCTCATCGCGGCCGCACTCGCCGGAGCGTTCACCCTGCACCGCCAGATCCCGTGGAAGCTCGCGGTCGGCGCAGTGCTCGGCGGCGTGCTCATGGGACTCGGCGCCAGGCTCGCCGGTGGCTGCAACATCGGCGCCTACTTCTCGGGCGTGGCCTCGTTCAGCCTGCACGGCTGGTTGTGGGGCGCGATGGCCATCATCGGCACCTACGCCGGAGTCGCGCTGCGTCCGTTGTTCGGACTCACCAATCCCAAACCGTCCGACTCGGTCTGCTGATCTTCACCTCGAAACCAGGTGGAGCACAAGAAGAAGGAGGAACCTTGTCGAAATCGAGCTACCGATTCGCCGCAACGGCCGCAGTCGCGCTCACGGCCTGCTTGCTGACCGGCGGAGTCGCCGCCGCTGAGCCGATCTGGGTCCTGCCCGGCGTCGACCTGGGAGCGGTGCTGGGCCCGACGGTCCAGTTGCCCACCCAACTGCTGCAGCCGATCGTCGGCCTGCTGGGCGGCTAGCCCGCGCGGACCGCAGCTCGTGCGGCTTCCCGAGCGGGTGGGACTTCCCGAATCGGAATCTTCGAGACAACCGAAAGGATGCTTTTCATGAACCGGATCGCATGCCGCGCCCTCACCGCATCGTTGCTGGCCGGGGCAGCTTTGTTGAGCACCGGCCCGGCGGCCCTCGCCGAGGCCCCGCAGCAGGACGGGGTCGCGGTCGTCGACGAACCAGACACCAGAGACCTGAACAACAAGTGGACCTTCGCGCCGCTGGGCGTCCCGGTCCTCGGCCTGATCGATTCGATCAGCGGCGTACCGGGCCGACTGGGACTGACCTGACGCTCCAGGCGACCGGCGGTTTCGCCGAAGCCCTCGCGCTCGTCCTGCGTCGCAGTGCGGGCGGCGGGATCTCAGACGTCGTCCCGCTGCGGGATCCCGGACGTGCCCCACCACGTCAGGCCGATCCCCGCGAGACGACGTCTGAGAGCGCCCACCATCCCGGCGCGCCGCAGACCTCGCAGCAGCGGCATGCGGTTTCGGCGGTGCAAGCTGAGTGGGCCGAGCGGTTGCGCGGTTTCCACGACAACAGGAACCAGAGCTGGTCCGGGCGAACCGCTGTTGGTTTTGGCGGAACTGGCTCCCGTGACAACGGTATTCCGCATCGGGGAAGACATCTGACCCGATTTTTCGGCGATACAGGAGATTTCCTGCCGGATTCGAGATTTCAAACTTTTGGTGAAATTCGCCGCTGGCAGCTCGGTCAGAGCCAGCCGATGACTACTCCTGGTGCGATCGCGAGTGCACCGAAACGGATGAAGCGACCGACGAAGCCGGTGATCAGAAACGTGGTCACCGGAACCTTGGCCCAGCCCGCGATCACCGCGACCGCGGCGAACGGCGGCAGACTCGCGAGTGCGCTGATCAGCAACACCGCTCCGGTCCACACCGGGCGTCGGTGGCAGTTCTCCCGGAACTTCTCCAGCCACGCGCGCCACCGGCCCTTGCCCTCGCTCTTGCGCCGGAGCATCCGGGGTAGCCGGATCACGCCGCGTGCCGCGTAGTAGTGCAGCAGCTTCCCACCGATCTGGCCGGTAGCGATGACCACGGCCAACAACCACCACGGGATGTCCGGTCCTTTGAGCACCAGACCGATCGCGAACAGTTCGATGCTGATCAACGGGAGCAGCGCGGACGCCACCGACACCCCGAAGGTGGTGGACAGCAACCCGATCACGGTCAGCACGATCGCTCCCAGCGTTCGGACCAGTTGGCGAAGAGGCTACAACCCACGCGCGCCTTGATCGGGCGGGCGTAGCCGATGTTCATCAATTCTCGAACTGCAATTCCAGCGGGCCCGACAGCCGCAACTCCCGCAGCGGCCGACCCCCGGCGTCCAATGTGCGTACCGTACCGTCCGGAGCCCAGCCCGCACTGCGGAAAAAGGCCATTGACGCCGTGTCGGCTTCCGGCACCCACGTGATGCCCCGCGTGGCGCCGTCGGCTACCAGCCGCCGCGCCATGGCCCCCAGCAACCGCCCACCGTGGCCGCGCCGTCCCCAGCGCGGCTCCACCAGCAGAGCGCTGACCAGCGCGACTTCGGGTGCATCCGGCGGCACTGCGCCGTCAGCCGCCGCCATTTCGGCCTCCGGTGCCGGACCAGCCGCGCAGAATCCCACGATCCAGGGACCTTCCGTCGCGACCAACACCGCAGCCGGGCCGCTCGTCAGGGTCTGGTGCCACTGCTGCTCGGTCTCCGCGCTGTCCAAACCTTCCAGCACCGCAGGCGGCAACAGTTCGGTGTACGCGGTACGCCAAGTCGTCAGCTGGATTCGAGCGATCTCGGCAGCATCGGATGGCACCGCGACTCGCACGTCGGCTTCAGCCATGGCGACAACCTAACGTGCCCGACCGGTCACCGAACCGGCCGCCCGCAGCCACGCGGGATGCCGGTGCCGTTGCTGCGATCGGACGCCGCATCGGGTTTGTCGGGGGTGGCTGGCACGATCGGGCGGGTGCAGACCATGAGCCGTGACACCGCGCGCCGACTGGCCCTGGGCGCCCAGGGCTTCGCCGATCCACCACCGCGCGGTGAGGTGACCCGCCGACACCTGCAGCGAGCCCTGTCCCGCACCAAGCTCCTGCAGTTGGATTCGGTCAACGTGGCCGTCCGTGCCCACTACATGCCGTTGTTCAGCCGACTCGGTGCCTACTCGGCGGATCTCGTCGACGCGGCGGCCTGGTCGCACCGGGCGCGGCAACCGCGGCTGCTGGTGGAGTACTGGGCGCACGAGGCGTCGCTCATCCCGGTCGAGGACTGGCCGCTGCTGCGGTGGCGCATGCGGGAGTACGGCGGCGCTTGGCGGCGCCGAAGCCGCGAACTGCTGGAACGCTCGCCCCAGCTCATCGACGACGTGCTGACCGCGGTCAAGGAACTCGGGCCGATCGGCGCGGGCAGCCTGGAACGCGAACTCGGTGGCGACCAACGTCGTGGGCGCGGCACGTGGTGGAACCGCAGCGACACGAAACGCGCCTGCGAACTGCTGTTCGCGATGGGCGAGTTGACCACCGGCACCCGGCGCGGTTTCGAACGCCTCTACGAATTGCCCGAACGAGTGCTGCCCGCGCACGTGCTCGCGGACGAACCGGACGACGACGAGGCGATCCGCGGGTTGGTGGAACGTTCCGCGCATGCCCTCGGCGTCGCCACCGAACCGGACCTGCGCGATTACTACCGGCTTTCGCCTGCGCAGTCCCAGCAGGCCGTGGCCGAACTCGTCGAGGACGGCGTGCTGGAGCCGGTCACCGTGCACGGCTGGCGGCAGTCCGCATACCGCCACACGGCGGCCCGCATCCCGAGGAAGATCACCGGTCGTGCCCTGCTCTGTCCGTTCGACCCGTTGATCTGGGAACGTTCCCGCGCCGAACGGCTTTTCGACTTCCGCTACCGCATCGAGATCTACGTCCCCGAAGCCAAGCGGCAGTACGGCTACTACGTCTTTCCTTTCCTCCTGGGCGGTGAACTAGTGGCCCGCGTCGATCTGAAAGCCGATCGCGCTGCTGGGGTACTGCGGGTGCCCGGCGCTTTCCTCGAACCCGGCCGCGATGCGGGAGAGGTGACGCTCGAACTCTCCGCCGCCCTTCGCGACATGGCCTCCTGGCTGGGCCTGGACGACGTCGTGGTCGGCGACAGGGGAGACCTAGCCGTGCCGCTCACCAGCGCTGTGCGCCGATGATGGTGCCCGGCAACACCAAAGCTGCCGTGCCGTCCCGCTGCGGATAGTGGCTCTCAGCTGGCGCGGGCGTCTTCTGCTTCTTCCTGGGCCGCCATGACGGCGTCGCCGTGCTGGAATCCCCACTCGCCGAGGGCGCCGATCGGACCGAGCAGGCTTTCACCTAGCCCGGTCAGCCGGTACTCGACCCGAGGCGGCGCCTCCCGGTAGCTGCACCGGGCGATCAGCCCGTTGTACTGGAGTCGGCGCAGCGTCTCCGCAAGCACCTTCGTGCGGATTCCGCCGATGCGCCGCCGCAGATCAACAGGTCGCAACGGCCCGCCGCGCAGCGCCCAGAGCACCACCGGGTTCCACGTGTTGGCGACCAGGTCGAACGCCAGCCGCGCCCGGCAGTCGGCGAGGAAGTCGCCGTTCGCGGGGAATTCCTGGTTCATCGGCATCTCCTCACCTGCGCACGCCCCATCTTGCCCTGTAGTCAAGCACCGTTCGGTACCTATCGGCGCGCCTAACGTCCGGTGACACCTATTGGTCACCCAAGCGATAGCGAGGGAAATTCGATGCGAATCGGAATTCTCGGTGCGGGCAACATGGCCGACGCGCTCGGTACACAGTGGACCCGTTCCGGTCACGACGTGATGGTGAGCGGCCGCACCCCGGCGAAGGCCCGAGCGCTCGCCGAACGGATCGGGCCAACCGCGCGAACCGGAACATGGGCCGACGTCGCTGAGTTCGGCGAGGTGGTCCTGGTCGCTGTGCACGCCCCAGCGGTTGCCGAGGTGCTGTCGAGCGCTGGCGCCGAGTCCGGGGCGTTCCGGGACAAGGTGCTGATCGACTGCACCAACGTGGTCGCGTTCGACCGGTTCACTCTCGACACCCCGGACGGCAGCTCGTCGATGGCGGAACGGATCACCGAACTGGCACCCGGAGCGCACGTGGTGAAGGCGTTCAACGCCTGTCACGAATCGGTTTGGCGGCTGACGCCACCGGTTTTCGACGGTCGACCACTGGTAGTGCCGCTGTGCGGCGACAATCCGGACGCCGTCGCAACCGTTCGGTCGTTGGTGACCGATATCGGCTGCGAACCAGCTGACGGGGGCTCGCTGGAGCGCGCGGCGCTGTTAGAAGCCACCACGGCCTTCATGATCGGGTTGTGGTCCAAGGGCGTCGACGCGCAGGCGATGGTGCCGCCACACGAGTTCGGTGACGAAACCTGACCGATCACCGCGACGTGCGTGGGATGCGTCGATGGATCGGCTACTTCTCGGTGGATCCATCGACGCCATCCGGCTCTCGTCGGCGCTCAGGTAGTAGTCGTCAATATGGCATCACCAGTTCCTGTCCGGCCGAAGATTCGCAGCTTCGGCTCTTCATCCGGGGCTTCGTCGGACACCACCAGGTCGCTGCTCGCGGTGCCGGTGGACGAGGTGAGATCGACCTCCGCGGTCGTCCCGCGGTGGATCGACACCTGCAACTCGCCGGAACCGGTGATCAGCTCCACCTGCCCGGCCGACGCGTCCGCGACCGTCAAGTCACCGCTGCCGGATCGCACCAGCACATCACCGGAGACAGTGCCGAGCCAGACGTTTCCGCTGCCGGTGGCCACCGACGACGCCGCGCCGATCGCCCCGACCTCGATGTCGCCGGTGCCGCTGCGCGCATGCACGCCACCGGCCATCGTGCCGAGCCGGAGCTGACCGGAGCCGGACCGAACCGTGGCCCGATCTTCGGCCCGATCGATGGAGATCGCGCCGGAACCGGCCTGGACGTTGATCCGCCCGGCCGTCCCGGTGACGTTCACCTCGCCGGAACTGGTGTGCACGCCCACCTCCGAATCCAGCGGAGCGCGCACCTTGACCGAGAGCGGGATGTTGCGCAGCGGGGCGTTCGCCGGGGTCCGGATGGCGAGCCGGTTGCCGGTCAGGTCGATCCGCGTCCGCCGCACCGCTTCGGCGATCGGCTCCCGCGGCAAGCGGCCGCGGTCGGCTTCGCCACCGGTGCGGATCCCGGCCTCGCCGAACTGCTCGGTGACCCAGCTCAGCAGTCCGGTCAACCCGCTGCGCCAGTCCGGACCGCTGGCAGCCGGATCGTGCCGGACCTCGACGTGGGTGATCGCGGTCTCGGCCAACTCGACCACCACCGGCCCCAGGCTGTTGCCGATGTCGACGCGGATCGGCCCGGCCGTGTCGAAGTCCTGGCTGCGCACCAGTTCGGCCAGCTGCTCCTCCGCGCCCCGCCAATCCTCGGGCTCGGTGGGGCCGGGGCCCGTGGTCTCGTCGTTCGTCATCGCGTTCCCCTCAAACTCGTTCCCTGTACCTGGTTCACGTCGCGGCGGCGGAACCTCGGACGTCGTTGCGAGGTGGCACTCCCGGTACGTGCTCGTCGGTGCTGTCCTCGCGGGACGACGCCCGAGAACCGCGGCGCGAGCGAGTCTCGAACCGCAGCGGCTGACGCCACTTCAACGGCAGGTCCTCAGCCCTGGACCCAGCCGCGCACGCGCGAGCCGGGTTCGCCGCGCCACCGGCCGCGCGCGCTGCCGGGCGGTCCCCATGGTCGGCCGCCGTGCCGCTGCCGCGGGTGATCCCACGGACCACGCGACCGTCCGGTGTGCAGCGCACCCTGCACTGCCTGGGCGACCCAGGTGTTCAACGAGACGCCCTGGGTGGCGGCGGCCTGTTCGGCCTGCGTCTTGATTTCTTCGAGCAGGCGCAGCGTGATGCGGCTGATGTCGCCGCTCTCGCCGCTCGGTGGCGGTGGTGGTGGCTCAGCTTCGTCCTCCACCGTGGACGGCGTGGAGCCACCGCTGACCACCACCCGGACGTCGCGGCCGTCGAGCCGGATGTCGACGACCTGGCCGTCGAGCTGGGTCGTCACCTCCGCGGCCAGATCGGAGAGTGCGTTCATGATCGCCAGTCGCGCGGCTGGCTCGATCGCGGCGGACAGCACCGCTGCGGTCTGCCGGGTCTGGTCGTCCCCGGCGGAGGCGGCGGAGGTCAGGTCCTCGCGAAGTTGGTCGATGTACGGGTTCAGATCCATGACGCCACTATGACGCTATCCATGACGTCATGCAATGACTCGATAGTGTCATCTGGCGTCATGGGATCTTGTCGGGCCCGCCGGTTACGCTCGATGCACATACCGGGGAGTCGCTCGCGGCAGTCGTCGACCGCCGTGCGGAGCAGGAAAGGGGTTCGCCGTCGTGACCGAGATCGTGCGGCCGAAAGTGCAGCTCATCGGCAAGACCGAGTTCTTCCCGCCGGAGGACGTGGACTGGTCGACTGACGCCGACGGCGGGCAGGCGCTGGCCGAGTTCGCCGGTCGCGCGTGCTACCAGTCCTGGCGCAAGCCCAACCCGGCGACCGCCACCAACGCCGGATACCTGCGGCACATCCTGGAGGTCGGGCACCTGTCCGTGCTGGAGCACGGCACGGTGACGTTCTACCTGTCCGGGATGTCCCGCTCGCTGACCCACGAGCTGATCCGGCACCGGCACTTCTCCTTCTCGCAGCTCTCGCAGCGGTACGTGCCGGAGCGCCACGCCGCGATGGTCGAGCCGGACGTCATCGCCGAGGACCCGGAACTGCACGAGAAGTTCGTCAAGGCCGCCGAGGCCAGCGTGGCCGCCTACACCGAGCTGCTGACCGCGCTGGAGGAGAAGTTCGCCGACGAGCCGAAGGCGACGCTGCGCCGCAAGCAGGCGCGGCAGGCGGCTCGTTCGGTGCTGCCCAACGCGACCGAGACCCGGATCGTGGTCTCCGGGAACTACCGGGCGTGGCGGCACTTCATCGCGATGCGCGCCTCCGAGCACGCCGACGTCGAGATCCGCGCCCTCGCCATCGAGTGCCTCCGGCAGTTGCAGAAGGCCGCGCCGAACGTCTTCAGCGACTTCGAGATCACCGCGCTCAAGGACGGCACCGAGGTCGCGTCCAGCCCGTTCGTCACCGAGGGCTGATCCAGCGGCGGTTGCCCCGGCTCGTCCCGAACACAGCTTTCGCGGGGCCGTCGGAGTGAGTGGTCCCGGCCCGCACTTCGCGATCGCCCGACCGGAACCGATCGGTCTGCCACGCAGTCCAAGTGCCGATCCGATTCATCTGATTGGATGATCGGCTGAGGTGAAGGCGTGTGCGTTGCGTGTTCGCGCGCGAGATGACGGGTGGAGGACGGCGCGGTGGTGGAGCAACTCGGGCCCGGTTCGCGGACGAGGATCATCGGCGGCCGGTACCAGGTGGTGCAGGAGCTCGGCCGCGGCGGCATGGGGATCGTCTGGCGGGCTTGGGACCAGGTCATCGGCCGTGAGGTCGCGATCAAGGAACTGCACCTGCCGGATGGCGTGCCCCAGGCCGAACGGCAGGTCTACGAGGAGCGGGTGCTCCGCGAGGCGCGCACCGCGGGACGGCTCAACGACCCGGCCGTGGTCACGGTGCACGACGTGCTGGCGGAATCCGGCATTACTTACATCGTGATGGAGCTGGTGCAGGCGGTCACGCTCAGTGAGTACGTTGCGCAGTGGGGGCCGCTGCGCCCGGACCAGGCCGTCGACTTGGCCCGCCAAGTGCTGTCCGCGCTGGAATCCGCGCACGCGGCGGGCATCGTGCACCGCGACGTCAAGCCGAGCAACATCATGGTGGCAGACGGGCGGGTCAAGCTGGCCGACTTCGGGATCGCCCAGACCCTGGACGATCCGCGGCTGACCACCAGCGGTGCGATCGTCGGCTCGCCGTCGTTCATGGCGCCGGAGCGCATCCAGGGCGCCGATGCGTCCCCGGCCAGCGACCTGTGGTCATTGGGCGCGACGTTGTTCTTCGCGATCGAAGGTTGGGTGCCCTTCGAGCGGCAAACGACTGCCGCCACGCTGAACGCGGTGCTCAACGAAACGCCCCGGCTGTCCAGTCCGCAGGGCGTGATCGGCTCGGTGATCACCGGTCTGCTGATCAGCGACCCGCGAGCGCGGTTCACCGGCCCGCAGGTCCGCGCCCTGCTGGACAGCTTGCCCGCGGGCGGCGCGCCCGAGCAGACCCTGCCGGTGGGCGCGCCCACTCGGGTCGCCCGAGACGCACCGCAACCCAAGCGATCCCTGCGTCCGTGGCTGATCGCCACGGCGATCGCGGCCGTCGTGTTGTTCGTCGCCGGAGTCGTGATCGGACGATTCGTGCTGGTCGGCGGGGGCGTGCCGACTGCGATGGCACCGACCTTGGACTACGGCAACGGCGACATCGAGACCTTCGACCTGGGTACTGACGATTGCGGCAACGGCAAGATCGCGGCCGGTGCACGGGTCCAGGGCGCGTCCTGCTCCGATCCGCACGACTTCGAGATCTACACGTCCGGATCGGCTTTCAGCTCCGACTACGACCTGGCCTATCCCGGTGCGGAGGCGTTGGCGCGCTACGGCGAGGGGTACTGCTCGGTCTTCTTCGACTCGGACAAGGTGGTCGCGCCGGGCAAGCAGACCAGCTTGCGCTTCGTCGCGCTCATCCCCTCGGAGCAGTCCTGGAACGAGAAGCGGCGCACCTACACTGACGACAACAGCGACACCGACGCCGGTTCGCAGGACGTCTACTGCGTCCTGTACAGCGCAGATGGCGGCAAGTTGCAGACACCCGCAACGAAGTGATCGCCTGCCGCACGTCGCGGATCCGCCGTGACTAGAGTGGGCGCATGGGTGTGGCCAGCGATGAACGCCAGCAGTTGTGCGATTTGTTGGAGCAGCTCGGTCCGGACGCGCCGACGCTGTGCGACGGGTGGACGACCAAAGACCTCGCGGTGCACCTCGTGGTGCGCGAACGGCGCCCGGATGCGGTGGCTGGCAAGTTCTTGAAGGCGTTGGCCGGTCGCAGCGAGCGCATCCAGAACGAGTTGCGCGCGCTGTCCTGGCCGGAGCTGATCGACCAGATCCGGCAGGGACCGCCGAAGTGGAACCCGCTCGGGTTCTCCGGTGTGGACGAGGCGGTGAACACCGCCGAGTTCTACGTGCACCACGAGGACGTCCGGCGCGCCCAGCCGGACTGGCAGCCGCGCCCGTCGGACCCGGAGCGCGAAGAGGCGCTTTGGAAATCGCTGACCCGGGTGGCGAAGATGTTCTACGGACGCAGCCCGGTGGGTGTCGTGCTGCGCCGCCCGGACGGCACCGAGATCGCGGCCAAGCGCGGCCCGCGCACCGTGCGCATCATCGGCGAGCCCAGCGAACTGATCCTGCACGCGTTCAGCCGTCGCGCCGCGAAGGTCGACTTCGACGGCAACGAGGCGGACTTCCTCGCGGTCGAGGACCTACGCCGGTCCTTCTGAACCCTTCACGTGCACCGCGGAAACTCGCTCGTGAATGGCTTGGCGGACCGGAAGAAACACGGTGTTCCCAGGGGTGCGAACGCGGGGTTTCCGGAATGCCGCACGACGTTGGTCCGGTCGCGTTGAGCAGCGAACTCACCAGGTAGCGTCAGGCCCATGACCGTCTGCCCCACTGCCACTCCGGACCGCCCGTTCGGCCGCGTCCTGACCGCCATGGTCACGCCGTTCGACGAAGACGGAAAGCTCGACCTGAAGCTGGCGCAGGACCTCGCCACCTATCTGGTCGACAACGTCGGCAACGACGGGTTGGTCGTCAACGGCACCACCGGTGAGAGCCCCACGACCAGTGACCACGAGAAGGACCAGTTGCTGCGCGCCGTCGTCGAAGCGGTGGGCGACCGCGCGACCGTGGTCGCCGGAGCGGGTACCAACAACACCGAGCATTCGGTGGAGCTGGCCCGCGCCTCCGAGAAGGCCGGTGCGCACGGCCTGCTGGTCGTCACGCCGTACTACTCGCGCCCGCCGCAAGAGGGGCTGTTCCAGCACTTCTGGACGGTCGCCGACGCCACCGAGCTGCCGGTGATGCTCTACGACATCCCGCCGCGTTCCGTGGTCCCGATCCAGGTCGACACGCTGAAGCGGCTCGCCGAGCACCCGCGGATCAAGGCGGTCAAGGACTCCAAGCACGACCTGCTGGCCGGTAGCGAGGTCATGGCCACCACCGATCTCGCCTACTACTCGGGGGAGGACCCGCTGAACCTGCCCTGGCTGTCGGTCGGCGCGGTCGGTTTCGTCAGCGTGATCGGTCACGTGGTGGGGGACCGGCTGCGCAAGATGCTGGACGCCTACGAAGCCGGGGCGGTGGCAGATGCCCGGGAGATCCACAATGGACTGCTGCCGGTGTACCGGTCGATGAACTTCGTCGGCGGGGTGATCTTCTCGAAGACGGCGCTGCGGTTGTGCGGCTACGAGACCGGCCAGCCCCGGCTGCCGTTGCCGGGGGCTACCGAGGAGCAGGTGCGATTGATCACCAGCGACCTGTGGGATGCTGGCCTGGTACTGGTCAATCCGGACGCCGCACAGAGGTGAACCTGCGTTGAGCGCAAAGGCGACAGCCACCGAGTACCACCCGGTGACGCCGATTTCGTCGGCCCCACCACCCCCGCTGGCCGATGGTGGACTGCGCGTGGTCGCGCTCGGCGGAATCGGCGAGGTCGGCCGGAACATGACCGTGTTCGACTACGACGGCCGGTTGCTGATCGTCGACTGCGGTGTGCTGTTCCCGGAGGACGACGCGCCTGGCGTGGACCTGATCCTGCCGGACTTCGCCGCGATCGAGAACCGGCTGGACGACATCGACGCGCTGGTGCTCACGCACGGGCACGAGGACCACATCGGAGCGGTGCCGTTCCTGCTGCGGCTGCGGCCGGACCTGCCGGTGGTGGGTTCGAAGTTCACCCTCGCCCTGCTGGCCGCGAAGTGCCGCGAGCACCGGCTGGACCCGGTGCTGGTCGAGGTGACCGAGGGCCAGCGCTGCACGCACGGCGGCTTCGACCTGGAGTTCTTCGCGGTCAACCACTCCATCCCGGACGCGTTGGCGGTCGCCATCCGGACCCAGGCCGGGATTGTGCTGCACACCGGCGACATCAAGCTCGACCAGTTGCCGCTGGACAGCCGGTTGACCGATCTCGCCGGGTTCTCCCGGCTCGGCGACGAGGGCGTGGACCTGTTCCTGGTCGACTCCACCAACGCCGAGGTGCCGGGTTTCGTCACACCCGAACGCGAGATCGGCCCGGTGCTGGACCGGGTGATCGGCAAGGCCACCCAGCGGGTGATCGTCGCGTGCTTCGCCAGCCACGTGCACCGCGTGCAGCAGGTGCTCGAAGTCGCCGAGACGCACGGCCGCAAGGTGTGCTTCGTGGGCCGTTCGATGGTGCGCAACATGGGCATCGCGACCGAGTTGGGCATGCTGCGGGTGCCCGACGGATTGCTGGTCGACCTCGACGAGGCGCTGGCGATGCCCGAGCACATGGTCGCGTTCGTCTCCACCGGTTCGCAGGGAGAGCCGCTGTCGGCGCTGTCCCGGATGGCGCGCGGCGAGCACAAGCAGATCCGGATCCGCGCCGGGGACACCGTGGTGCTGGCGAGTTCGCTGATCCCCGGCAACGAGACCGCGGTGTTCGGCGTGGTCAACGGCCTGGTTCGGCTGGGTGCCGACGTGGTGCACCAGGGGCACGCGAAGGTGCACGTGTCCGGGCACGCCTCGGCCGGTGAACTGCTCTACCTCTACAACGCGGTGCGGCCGAGCAACGTGATGCCGGTGCACGGCGAGTGGCGGCACTTGCGGGCCAATGCCGAGCTGGCCCGGCTGACCGGGGTTCCAGCGGATCGGGTGGTGATCGCCGAGGACGGTGTCGTGGTGGACCTGTTGGACGGGATCGCCAGCATCGCGGGCCGGGTCGAGGTCGGTCACGTCTACGTGGACGGCCTTTCGGTGGGTGACGTCGGCGAGTCCACCTTGTCCGATCGGTTGGTGCTGGGCGAAGGCGGGTTCATCGCGATCACGGTGGCGGTGGAGGCGGCGACCGGACGCGCGGTGTCGTCGCCGACGATCTCCGGGCGCGGGTTCTCGGACGATCCGAAGGCGCTGGACGACGTGGTGCCGTTGGTGGAGATGGAGCTGGCGCGCACCGAGGCGGAGGGCATCACCGACACCCACCGGATCGCCCAGGCGGTGCGCCGGGTGGTGGGCCGTTGGGTGGCCGAGACCTACCGGCGACGGCCGATGATCGTGCCGAACGTGCTGCCGGTCGGATCCTGATCGGTAGCTCGCCCGAGTGGCAGAATGGCCTGTTTTGTCCGAATTGACTGATCACTCCTGGTTGGCATGATCCCCACGGTGTGGTCTGCGAATCTCGTTGGAGGGACTCGACAGGCCCGGCCGGAGATCCACGGTCATGGTGAAAACGCCGGTTCGGCGAGCCCCGCTCCGACTATGGGACTCGCGGATCGGACGAACCACCTACTCAGGAGATTGGGGTCTGACGGTGCGTACTTCTGCTCGACTCTTCGGCGCTGCCGCCGCAGCGGCAGCATTGATGGCGATCGGTTCCCCGGCGTTCGCGGACAGCTGGGACAACGACGGGATCAACTTCCTGAACGACAACAACGTCAGCTTCGTGCCGGTTCAGTTGTGCGGCAACAACATCGGCGTGTTCGCGATCGTGGCGCCGATCGGATCGCCGCAGCTGAGCCACTGCGTCAACGCGCCGATCTTCGACGACTGACGCAAAAGAAAGCCCTCGTCGACTGCGAAAGTGCCGGTCTCCTCCGGGAGACCGGCACTTTGCTGTCCGCAGAAGGTCGTGAGTGGCAAAGCGGGCTCCAGCCCGCTTTCGCACTCACGACAAGGTCGGGCTGGGGTATCCACCAGCGCCGCGGGCTGCGAAGCTGGATGGTGGACTGTTCAGAAGATCGCGCGGATTGGAATTCTGCTGTGCTTGATCGCGTTCCACTTGAGGCGGTCGGGCACGGACCGTGATCAGCTGCGAGGTTCCGGACACCACGCCGCGATGCGGTGTATTGGTGGACAGGAGCAGAACGCGCTCGGGGCCGCGTGCAGTGATCACCCGGCCCGCGTGATCTTCGAAGCAGCTTCTTGAAGTAAGGACGGCTCTTTCCAGGGCCGAGCTAGGTCGAACCAGGAGGACCCTCCAGTGCAGATGCAGCACCAGTTCAACGTTCCGGTGCCGGTTGACGTGGCGTGGCAGGCGCTGCTCGACCCGGAGCAGGTCGCACCGTGCATGCCCGGCGCCACGCTCACCAAGGCCGAGGGCAACGACTTCGCCGGCTCGGTCAAGGTCAAGCTCGGTCCGGTCAGCCTGCTCTACAAGGGCACCGGCACGTTCCAGGAGGTCGACGAGACCGCCCGCCGGGTGGTCATCGACGCCAGCGGCAAGGACTCGCGGGGCAGCGGCACCGCGGCCGCGACGGTCACCGCGGTGCTCAAGCCGGAAGGCGACAGCACGGCGGTCACGGTGGACACCGACCTGAAGGTCACCGGCAAGCCAGCGCAGCTCGGCCGCGGCCTGATCTCCGAGGTCGGCGGCAAGATCCTGAACCAGTTCGCCGCAAACCTCGCCAAGCAGCTCACCGCTGGGGAGCCCGCTGCGGCGTCGACCGAGAGCAAGGCGGAGGCGAAAGCCGCGGCTGGCGAGAAGGCCGCGGCGCAGCCGACGGCGGCTGGGGTGGCGACGGAGAAGCCGAGCTGGCGGGTCACCCCGGCGGGCCAGGACGAGACGTGGTCGAGCGCCACGAAGGAAGAGCCGTCGCGCAAGGCGGACGCGGTCGTGACCGGCAACGCGGCGGCCTCGGACGAGGCCATCGACCTGCTCGGCACGGCGGGTGCCCCGCTGCTCAAGCGCGCGGCCCCGCTGGCGATCGGCCTGCTCGTCCTGTTCATCGTGATCCGGCGCATCCGCCGCCGTCGCCGCGCCCGCGCCTGACGTGCTCCGTTCGAGTGATGAGTGAGGGGCACCCGTGACCAAGTAACTGGGTCACGGGTGCCCCTCACCTCGCTCTGGCGTCAGGTGCGGAGCAGGGTGTTGACCCGGCCGAGGCGGTCCAGCCAGGTGCGCTGCACGTCGGCGGGCGGCGTAGCCGCCGCGACCAGCGCCGGATCCGGCTGCGGCGGCCGACGGAGCACCGGGAGGTGGCCCTGCACCGGGAGCAGCGAGTCGGCGACGACGTCGCCGTCGAGCAGCGCCGCGGTGCCCAGGCCGCAGGCGAAGGGGAGCTCGGGCAGCGAGCCCGCCAGGGCGAGCTGCGCGGCGAGGCCGACGCTGGTCTCCACTGCGGAGGACACGACGCAGGGCAGGCCGCACGCCTCGGCGACGCGCAGCGCGCGGCGGACGCCGCCCAGCGGCGTGGCCTTGATGATCGCGACGTCCGCTGCTCCGGCGACCGCTACGCGCATCGGGTCGTCGGCGCGGCGGATGCTTTCGTCGGCTGCGATCCGCACGTCGACGCGGCGCCGGACAGCGGCGAGTTCGTCGATCGTCCGGCACGGTTGCTCCGCGTACTCCAGCCCTCCGGCCGCCTTGTCCAGCTCACAGATGCGGGCCGTCGCCGTTTCGACGTCCCAGGCGGCGTTGGCGTCGATGCGGATCGCGCCATCCGGTCCCAGCGCGTCGCGGACCGCGGAGACCCGCTCGACGTCCTCGCCGGGGGACTGGCCGGGCTCGGCGACCTTGACCTTCGCGGTGCCGCACCCGGACGCCGCGACGATCGCCGCAGCCTTGTCCGCGGGCACCGCGGGCACCGTGCAGTTGACCGGGATGCTGTCGCGCACCGGTTCCGGCCAGGGCTCGGCGCACGCCTCGAACGCCGCGCGCAGCCACGGGACCGACTGGCTGTCGTCGTAGTCCTCGAACGGGCAGAACTCGCCCCACCCGGCAGGGCCGCTCAGCAGCACTCCGCGCCGGACCATGATGCCGCGGAACTTGTCGCGCATCGGCAGCGCGTAGACCCGGACCGCGTCCAGGTCCGCCAAATCGATCGTCAGCCCGGTCGAGTCCATGGTCTGATCCTTTCACCCCGCCGTCACAGCAGCGTGTCGAACCGCAGCGCGTCAAGGGGACGCAGCAGTCGAGTGGTCGTGACGAGTCGCGGGAGGCGGCGCTGTCTCCGGAAGCTCACACCACGCTCGGTCGGCCGAGGTCGAACACGTCGACCTCGAACCGCGCCCACTGCTGGCGCAGCGCGGTGACACCGTTGTCCAGGACGTAGTTCAGCTCGCCGAGGGTGACCGGCAGCAGCGTGAACACCTGGAGCTGCTCCACACCTTCGGAATCGGTGAACCTGGTGAACTCCGGCGCGAACAGCGGGTGGCCGCTGGCGAGCACGCCGTGGAACTCGGTGCCGGGCAGCAGGGGTTTCTCGTTCGGCACGATCTGGTCCGGGACCAGGTGGGTGCGCTGCTGCACCAGCAGTTCGGCGGTGAGGTCGACCAGGTGCCGGGCGGCTTCGGCCTGCTCCTTGTAGACCGTGCAGGCCAGTTCCTGGGCGGGCTCCGCGCCCAGCGGCTGGAAGCGCAGCCCGGTGCTGATCACCGTGGTCAGGTGGTACTGCTCCTGGTGGAAGAACACCAACCCGTAACCGCGGTTGTTGCCGTGCACGTTCGGGGGTTCGGCCCCGGTCGGGGTCCCGGCGTGGCGTTCGAGGCTTTCCGCGAGTCCGACGAACCGGTGCGCGCCGCCCATCGCCGCGCGTTCCTGCTCGGTGGCCATCCGATCTCCAGTGTCTTGCGGGACACCCGCACCCGGTCGGCTCGCACGGGCGACGAGGGGAGAACTGTCGCTCATCACGCCTCCACGGTCTTGCGGGACCTGTGTTCGTTCCAACGTCCGCGCCGGGTCGTACGCTGCCCCGCACCCGGATCCCGCGGACGCCGCACCCGAGTCGGCCTGCCTGAGCTGCACTCCTGCACGTCTCGGGTGCTACGTGCGTTCATCGCAACGGTAGCGGCTGCGGGGCCGCGCACGGACTCTTTTGGATGACAGCTGACCGGGTGTGTCCCCCAAATGTCGTCACCCTACGTCCGGAATTGCCGGTCCGAGCAGATCGTCGGCGTCGACGATCCGGTATGCGTAGCCCTGTTCGGCGAGGAAGCGCTGGCGGTGCGCCGCGTAGTCGGTGTCCAGGGTGTCCCGCGCGACCACGGAGTAGAAGTGCGCCTGTCGGCGTTCCGCCTTCGGCCGCAGCAGCCGACCGAGCCGCTGCGCCTCCTCCTGCCGCGAGCCGAAGGTGCCGGAGACCTGCACCGCGACCGAAGCCTCCGGCAGGTCGATGGAGAAGTTCGCCACCTTCGACACCACGAGCCGCTTGACCTCGCCGCGCCGGAAGGCGTCGAACAGCGCCTCGCGCTCCTTGTTCTTCGTGGAACCCTCCACGATCGGCGCGTCCAGCGCCTCGCCCAACTCGTGCAGTTGGTCCAGGTAGGCGCCGATGACCAGGGCGGGCTCGCCCGGATGCCGGTCCAGGATCGCCTTCACCACCGGGGCCTTGGTGCGCGCCGTCGAGCACATCTTGTAGCGCTCGTCGGCGTCCGCCGTGGCGTACTCCAGCCGCTCGTTGTCCGTCAGCGTCACGCGGACTTCGACGCACTCGGCCGGGGCGATCCAGCCCTGCGCCTCGATGTCCTTCCACGGCGCGTCGTAGCGCTTGGGCCCGATCAGCGAGAACACGTCCCCCTCCCGGCCGTCCTCGCGGACCAGGGTGGCGGTCAGCCCGAGGCGTCGCCGCGACTGCAGGTCGGCGGTCATCCGGAACACCGGTGCGGGCAGCAGGTGCACCTCGTCGTAGACCACCAGTCCCCAGTCGCGGGAGTCGAACAGCTCCAGGTGCTTGTACTCGCCCTTGGACCGGCGGGTGATCACCTGGTAGGTCGCGATGGTGACCGGCCGGATCTCCTTCTTCTCCCCGGAGTACTCGCCGATCTCGTCCTCGGTCAGCGAGGTCCGCTCGATCAGCTCGCGCTTCCACTGCCGCCCAGCGACCGTGTTGGTGACCAGGATCAACGTGGTGGCCTGCGCCTCGGCCATCGCCGCCGCGCCGACCAGCGTCTTGCCCGCGCCGCAGGGCAGCACCACGACACCCGAACCACCGGCCCAGAACGACTGCACCGCCTGCTGCTGGTATTCGCGCAGCTTCCAGCCGTTCTCCCGCAGGCTGATCGGATGGGCTTCGCCGTCGACGTAACCGGCCAGGTCCTCGGCGGGCCAACCGACCTTGAGCAGCATCTGCTTGAGCCGACCGCGCTCGCTGGGGTGCACCACGACGGTGTCGTCGTCGACGCGGGCGCCCAGCATCGGGTTGATCTTCTTGTTCCGCAGGATCTCTTCCAGCACCGCGCGGTCCAGCGAGTTCAGCACCAGACCGTGCGCCGGGTCGTTGACCAGCTGCAGACGGCCGAAGCGACCCATCGTCTCCACGATGTCCACCAGCAGCGGCTGCGGCACGGGGTAGCGCGAGTAGCGCACCAGCGCGTCCACCACCTGCTCGGCGTCGTGCCCGGCGGCGCGCGCGTTCCACAGCGCGAGCGGGGTGATCCGGTAGGTGTGCACGTGCTCCGGGGCGCGCTCCAGCTCGGCGAACGGGGCGATGGCGGTGCGCGCCTCGTCGGCGAGGTCGTGCTCGACCTCAAGCAGCAGGGTTTTGTCGGACTGGACGATCAGGGGTCCGTCGGTCACGGGTGCGCAGCTCCCTCGGGTCGGACGGCTTTCTTCGCAGGTGATCAGCGGTGCCGGGGCATCGGCCAGACTCCGGGCCCAGTATTCCACCGCCGCCGTTATCACCCGTCCGGGCACTGGGTACCGAGTGGGTGACGTGCTTCACCGCGCCGGGTCCGCAGCGCTCGGGCGCGGGGTTCAGCGAGCGGGCAGGACCAACCGCAGGGCGGTGCCGCCGACGTCCGGGCTCCGGGCCGACACGGACCCGCCGTGCCGTGCCGCGATCTCGCTGACCAGCGCCAACCCGAGGCCGTAGCGTCGGGTTCGGCCATCGGTGGTTCCGGACCCCGAGGCGAACCGGTCGAACAGCGTCGGCAGGATCGTGGGATCGATGCCGGGGCCGTCATCGACGACCTCGACGAACGTCGAGCGCGCGTCGGTGCCGAGCACCACCCGCACCTCGCTGCGGGCGTGTCGGATCGCGTTGTCCAGCAATGCGTTCAGCGCGCGCAGCAGACCCGCGTCGAAGCCGATGACCTCGATTGGTCCGGCTGCCTCGAGCCGCACGGACACCCCCTGCCGCTCCGCCTCCGGAGCGGCGGCGGCCACCGCGTGCGCGGCGAGTTCGGTGAGGGCCACCGGTCGGCGGGGCATCTCGCCGCGCGGGTCCGCCGCCAGCAGCAGGTCTTCGAGGATCGTCGCGAGCCGGTCGGCATCCGCGACCAGACCATCCACATCGCTGCGGACGCGGTCCGGGGCGGATCGGTCGAGTCTCCGGCGGATCAACTGGGCGCGGGTGCTCAACAGGGTCAGCGGGGTGCGCAGTTCATGGCTCGCATCGGCCACGAAACGGCGTTGCAGCGCCAGGGATTCCGCCAGGGGAGCCACGGCGCGCCGACCCAGCCACGCGCCTGCGAGGCCCGCGAGCACCAGGCCCACGCCCCCTGCGACGGCCAGCGCCTGGAGGATGCGGAAGCGTTCGGCGTGCGCTTCGCGCAGGTCCAGCACCGCTTGCACGACATTGGGCCCCTGCTGCTGGGTGCGGACGTAGTACTCGCGCCCCGCCACCACGACGTCGGCCGACCGCGCCATGTGGTCCTGAGCGGTCTGCCGAAGCGCTTCCTCGTCGGGGAACCCGCGCGGCAGCCCCGGGGACGCCTGCTCCCGATCCGCCGAGCGCACCACCAGCCACACACCAGCGGGCGGGTCGGTGACGTCGTCGATGCGAGCGGTGGCGGTACTCAGCAGCTCATCCCGCGCCCGGTGCTGGTTGTGCACCACGACCAGGAGCGTGACAGCGGCTAGCAGCAACACCGCGACGGCCACCGCGGCCGCGGTCTGCAGGCCGAGACGCAGCTGCGCCCGGCGCAGCATCGCGGCGTCGGTGGACCGGGCCGTCACCTGGATCGCCCCAGCTGGTATCCGAGGCCGCGCACCGTGTCCACGATGCGTTTGCCGAGCTTGCGCCGCAGGTAGTGCACGTAGGTGTCCACGACGACCGGGCTCCCGGCACCGTCGAAGACCAGCCGCAGCAGGTCGTCGCGGCTGAAAACCTGCCGCGGCCGGGTGGCGAGCAAGGCGAGCAGCGCGCATTCCCGCTCCGACAACCGCACCGGCTCGCGCGCCGGGCCGGTGGCCATCCGGCTGTCCAGGTCGAGGCGGCCGTCCGGCAGCGGTACGGACCGCGCGGTGTCGAGGTGCCTGCGCCGCAGGGCTCGCAGGCGGGCCAGGAGTTCGTCGATGTCGAAGGGCTTGGGCAGGTAGTCCTCCGCCCCGGCGTCCAGCCCGGCCACCCGGTCCGCCGGGTTGCCCAGCGCGGACAGCACGAGCGCGGGCGTCGTCACGCCCCTCGCGCGCAGGCGGGTGAGCAGGTCGAGGCCGTCGAGAGCGGGCAGCCCGCGATCGAGCACGATCACGTCGTAGCCCCGGGTGAGCCCGAGGTGCAGTCCACGCTGACCGTCGGCTGCCGCGTCGAGGGCGTAGCCTTCCTCGCCCAGCAGCGAGGTCAGCATCTCGGCGAGCTCCGGGTCGTCCTCGACCAGCAGCAGCCGCGGTGGTGCGTCAGCTGCCGGATCCATGACGCCATTCTGTCGCCAGGAGTTCCGGGGTAACTACCGGCTCGTCGAGCAGCGACGATCGGTGCACCTGGCGCTCGGCGTCGACGGCGAACACCAGGCAGCCGGGCCGTGACGCGGCCCATGCGATGCCGTCGACGCCCATCGCGAACGCGGCGGTCGAGACCGCGTCCGCAGTGGTCAGGTCGGGGGCCAGCACGGTGAGGCTCAGCAGCTCGCGTGCTGGGTGGCCGGTGCGGCCGTCGATGATGTGGGCGCCGCGCTCGTAGCTGCCGGAGGTGGCGACCGCGCAGTCGCGCACGTCGAAGACCGCGCACACCTGGTGCGCGATCTCGGGGTGCCGGATGCCCACCCGCCAAGCGCGGCCGGGCTCGGCCTCGCCGACGGCGAGCACGTCCCCTCCGGCGTTGAGGCAGAACTGGTCGGCCCCCGCCCTGCGCAGCAGCTCCCCGGCCCGCTGCACGGCCCATCCCTTCACCACCCCGCAGGGGTCGAAGCGACGCCCCGGCAGCCAGGCGCGGAACGCCCCGCCGCTGTCCTGTTCGTAGCGCATGCAGAGGTCGACGATCTCGATGAGTTCGGCACTGGCGCGCGCGGGCGTCGCCGGGTCACCGCCGCACAGCCGGACCTCGCTGCCGTCCCGGAAGGGGCTGAACCTGCGATCCACCTCGCGCAGCCAGTCGAAGGCTCGCGACGCGGCGGCGAGCACCGCTGGCGCGGTCGACCGCACGTCCATCGAGATCGGCAGACCCATGATGTGCTCCACGCGTCGGAGTCGGGAGCCCGATCCGCTTGCCACGCCTACCCACCCCGGGCGTCGATAGCGGCCTGCAGGGACGTGGCGTATGCCTCGCTGGTGGTGGTGGCGCCGGACACCGCGTCGAGGTTCGCGCTCTGCGCCCGCAGCGCTTCCTGCCGCAACGTCGGAGCGGCTCTGCTGGCGATCCGCTTGCTGTGCCGGTCGGCGGGCTCGGTGATCAGCTGGACGTCGGTGATCTTGGCGCCGACGAACATCACCCGCACCTGGTAGGGCCCGTACTCGGTCCGCACCAGCGAGCCGTCCACGGACTTGCCGACGTCCCCGGCCGAACTCGGGGGAGCCGCGCTCGCGTCGGATTGCGGGGCTGGGGACGCGCGCATCGCCGCGTCGCTGCTCGGCTGGTAGCGCACCAGTGGGAACAACCCCGCGACCGCGAGGGCCAGGATCGCGCCGAAACGCCGCATTTCATCACTCCTCAGACTGCGAAGGCGAATCGCTCGGTGTGGCATTGGGCACGCGGCACGCCCAGGGCGCGCAGCGCGCCGAGTACCGCGTCGGTCATGCCGGGCGGGCCGCAGAGGAAGACGTCGCGGTGCCGGAGGCCGGGCACCAGGGCGGCGAGGTGTTGCGGCCCCATGATGGGCCCGTGGGGGCCGATCGCGGTGGCGGGACCGATCACGACGTGCAGCCGCGCCCCGGCCCGGTGCGCCAGCCACTGCAACTCCGACACCAGCACCGCATCCCGTTGGTCGCGGACGCGGTAGAGCACGACGACGTCCTGGCAGGTCTGGGAGATCTCCTCTAGCAGCGCGCGGATCGGCGTCACCCCGACACCGCCACCGATCAGCAGGACTCCCGAACGGGTTCGCTGCTCGGCGGTGAACGCGCCGTAGGGACCAGTTGCGAGAACCCGAGTTCCCACGCGCAGGTTCCGCACCGCGGCGCTGCCGTCGCCGAGTGCTTTCACCGTGATGCGCAACGTCCTCCCGTCCGGCATCGCCGAAAGCGAATACGGATGCGCCTGCGCCCAAAGGCCCTTCGCGAGGAACCGCCACCGGAAGAACTGCCCGGCCCTCGCGGGCAGCCGGTCCAGTCGCCGACCGCCGATGTGGACCGACACCACGTCAGGGCTCTCCGGGACCACCGCCAGCACCCGGGTGTCGTGCCGCGCCGTCCGCCACAGCGGCAGGAGGAACCGGAACACGAGCACCGCGCCGAGGGCCGCGCCGTAGAGGGTCCACCAGTAGGCCCGGCCGATCGGGCTGCCCACGAAATCGTTGCCGATCGTCACCTGGTGCAGGAAGCCGAGCAGGACCACCAGGTAGGCGCCGAGGTGCAGGAAATGCCAAGTCTCGTAGCGCATCCGCCGACGGATGGCGCGCGCGGAGGTTGCGCCGACCACGACGAGCAGGCCCGTGCCCGCGGCGGCCAGCAGCAGGTCCTGGGTTTCGAACAGCAGTGATCCGAACTCCGACAGCACCGGGCTGCGGTCCTGCTCGGCGTACCCGACCACGATCAGCACGACATGCGCCAGCACCAGCCAGAGGACCCAGGTGCCCGTCCACCGGTGCCAGCTCGTGAGCCGGTCCATGCCGAGCCGCCGCTCCAGCCAGGGCACCCGCGCGATGAGCACCAGTTGGAGCACCAGGGCCAACGCGCCGCCGAGACCGGTCAACCGGCCCAGCGCCAGCACCAAGCCGTGCGGGCCGGTCAGCGCACCCGCCTCGCCGCCGAGCAGGAAGAGGTCCACGACCCACATCCCGTTGAGCGCCAGCAAGGCCCGAAGCCACCACTGCGCGTTGCCTGTCCTGGTCTTGCACCGCTGCGATCGCACGTCGCCGAGTTTCGGCCGCATTTCTGGGAAGAACTTTGGAACCGCGCCGGACAACCGGCTCGGCCGCGTGGGCGTGCTGCGGTGACCACGCTTCCAGGGCGTGCTTCGCAGTTGTCGTTATCACCCGTTCGGGCAATGGGTCCTGGGTTGGCTCGGCTAAGTTGCTCGTTGCGCAGAGAAAAACGGAGGAGCAGTGAGCTATCCACCGCAGGATCCGCACGGGGCGCAATCCGGTCCCTACGGATCGCAGTCGGGTCAGTACGGATCGGGGCCGTATCCCTCCGGGGCGTATCCGTCGGGCCCGTATCCGCCGCCAGCCAGCGGCTCGGACGACTTCTGGCGGCACGTCGCGGGCAACCAGCCCCCGATGCCCCCGAAGAAGAGCCGCACCGGACTCATCATCACCCTGGTCAGCGTCGGCGCGGTGGTGCTGATCGCGGGCCTGGTGACGGTCGTCCTGGTGCTCGTCAACAGCGGGGCCGGTCGCATCGAGGCCGGGGACTGCATGTCGCTGGTCAGTGAGCGCGGCGGCGAGATGAGCGCCGCGGACTGCGGTTCCGCGGAATCGGACTACCAGGTCATGGAGGTCCACCAGGGGCAGAACCACGACGTCTGCCAGGACAACTACAGCAACGTCGTTAACGACCAGACGTATTGCATCGTGCTGGACGTCAAGGTCGGCGACTGCATGACGTCCTTCCAGGAGTCGGAGGACGTCCTGCCATTGAAGATCGACTGCGGCCGGGCCGAGGACCAGGTGACCAAGGTCGTCGAGAGCAGCGACCCGGAGAGCGTCTGCCAGGAGAACGAGGGCTACTACGTCTTCGCCAACCGCACCGTCTGCTTCGGCGACGTGCGGGGCGCTTGAGCCGACCAGGTTCGAGGTCACTTCGCGGCCGGACTCCCGTCGCCGCTGACGATGGGCGGCACCGGGGTGTCCGCGGTGGGCACCCACCGCGGACCGCGCGGGCCGAAGACATCGCGGGGTTCGGGGAAGACCACGAGCAGCGCGAGGTACAGGCTCGCCGAGAGCGCGACGGAAAGCGGCAGGCTGATGTCGGTGCCACCGGCGAGGTCGCCGAGCGGGCCGACGAACTGCCCTGGGATGTTGACGAAGGCCAGGGCGACGGCGGCGGACAACAGCCAGGCCGACAGCCCTCGCCAGTTCCAGCCCCGGCGGAACCAGTAGCGCCCGCCGCGCTGCCGCCGGTTGAAGACCTGCAGGGCGTCGGGGTCGTACCAGCCGCGCCGGGTCACGTAGCCCAGCATCATCACGACCATCCACGGGGCGGTGCAGGTGACCACCAGCACCGCGAAGGTGGAGATGCTCTGCACCACGTCGAACCCGAATCGGCCGACGAAGATCAGCGCGATGGTGAGCGTGCCGACGAATAGCGTGGCCTGCACCCGCGAGAAGCGCGGGAACACGCTGGCGAAGTCCAACCCGGTGCCGTACAGGGCGGTCGTCCCGGTCGAAAGGCCGCCGATCAGCGCGATCAGGCACAGCGGGCCGAAGTACCAGGCGGGTGCGGTCGCGAGCAGCCCGCCCACGTAGTTGGGCGCGGAGCCGTGCAGGTACTGCGGCGCCGACACGGCGATCACCGTCGCGGTGGCGAGCCCGAAGACGAACGGCACGATGGTGGCCAGTTGGGCGAACAACGCCGCCGCGACGACCCGCGGGCGAGGCGTGTCGGCGGGGATGTAGCGCGACCAATCACCCAGGAATGCCCCGAAGGAGATCGGGTTGGCGAGCACGATCAGCGCCGACCCGACGAACGCGGGCCAGAACCCCGGGCTGTCCGAGCCACCGAACGAACCGGGGTAGGACGGGTCGAAGGCGGTGGCGAAGGCCAGCAGCCCCAGCACGAACATCGCGGTGGCCGCCAGCACGGCGATCTTGTTGACCAGCAACATGAATCGGAACCCGTACAGGCAGATCACCAGCACGAGGACCGCGAACAGCCCGTAGGCCACGGCGAACGACGGGACGGACTCGGGCAGGCCGAGCAGGCGGTTCGCGGTGCCCACCAGCGCATCTCCCGAGCTCCACACGGAGATCGCGAAGAACGTCACGGCGGTGAGCAGGGACAGGAACGATCCGACGACGCGGCCGTGCACACCGAGGTGCGCCGAGGACGAGACCGCGTTGTTGGTGCCGTTGACCGGCCCGAACACCGCCATCGGGCAGAGCACCAGCGATCCGATGAGCAGTCCCGACACCGTCGCGGCCAATCCCTGCCAGAAGGAGAGCCCGAACAGGATCGGGAAGGCGCCGAGCACCGCGGTCGAGAAGGTGTTCGCCCCGCCGAAGCACAATCGGAACAGGTCGAGAGGCGCCGCGGTCCGTTCGTCGTCCGGGATCCGTTCCACGCCGCGTTGTTCGACTTCGGTCACCCGAGGCGCCGTTTTCCCCACCGCGGCCGCATTTCCGTTGGCCATGCCCTGTCCTCCACCGGTCCTGCCAAGTGATCAGGAGAGCGTGGACCACGCGGGGGCGAATAACCAGCATTCGAACCTCCAACAGCGAATCGCCGCGTTGGACGAAAGCACAACGCCCGCCACCGGCGGGAGTCCGCCCGAGTTGCCGATTTCGCGCGAAATCGGCGCACTACCCGCACTGCCGCGCAAACCAACCCCCGCACCCCCTAAGTTTTGCGCGTAGATCATTTTCCGGAGGGATCCATGAGCCATCCACCGAGCAGCCGGGCGGGCAAGGTGATCGGCAGAATCCTCTACGTCGGCGCGCTGGGCATCGGTATCGGCATCGCCTTGATCGCCTACACCGCGTTCAACACCGACGAACCCGACGCCGGGCAGTGCGTGAACATCATCGGCGCCGACACGGCGGAGCCCGGTTGGCAGCGCGTCGACTGCGGCGACGCGGAGTCCGACTTCGTGATCGCCGAGGTCACCGCTGGTTCCGACACCTGCCTGCCGGAGTATGCGACGGTCAGCCAGGACACCCGGCGCACCAGTGGCACCCGGTTGTGCCTGGTGCCGGACGTGGTGGTCGGCGACTGCCTGCGCGTTCCGGTGGCCAGCATCGAGACCAAGGTGCCCTGCGGCGAGCCGGGCGCGAACGCGCAAGTCGTCGCGGTGGCGTCCAACACCAGCGGCGATGCGGCCTGCCCACCGGGGACCGGCCGGGTCGCGGTCTACCCGAACCCGGCACGCACGGTGTGCACCAGGACTTCCGGGCAGTGACCAACACGATCTGGTTCCGCGGCCTTCGATGTGATGTCGTACCAGGGCAACCCCGCAGGTGCGGGGTCCGTCGGCACGATGAGGGAGGGCTTCGATGGGCAGCGAGGGCCGCACGGTCCGTGACGTCACCCGGCAGCTGATGCGCGAGTTGGGGTTGACCACGGTGTTCGGCAATCCGGGTACGACGGAGGTGCCGTTCCTGACCGGGTGGCCGGACGACTTCCGCTACGTGCTCGGGTTGCAGGAGTCCGTGGTGGTCTCGATGGCCGACGGTTACGCGCAGGCCCGCCGGGAACCGGTGCTGGTCAACCTGCATTCCGCGGGTGGTGTGGGGCACGGGCTCGGCGCGGTCTTCACCGCGTACCGGAACCGGACGCCGATGATCGTGACGGCCGGTCAGCAAACCCGCACCCTGATGTTCGACGAGCCGTTCCTCGGGGCCACCGATGCCGCGAACTTCCCCAAGCCGTACGTGAAGTGGAGCTACGAGCCCGCCCGCGCCGCGGACGTGCCAGCGGCCCTGGCACGCGCCTACCAGCTGGCGACGACACCCCCGTGCGGCCCGGTCTTCGTGTCGATCCCGGCCGACGACTGGGACCAGCCGGGCGAACCGGTGACAGCGCGACCGCGCACCCCCGGCTTCGCTCCGGATCCGACTGCGATCACCGAACTCGTCGCGGCGTTGCGGCGCTGCGAACGCCCCGCGTTCGTCGTCGGCCCGGCGGTGGACGCCGACGGCGTGGTGGACGACATGGTCGAGTTGGCGGAGAAGACGCAGGCCGCGGTTTGGGTGGCGCCGATGTCGCCGCGCTGCTCGTTCCCCGAGGACCATCCGCAGTTCGCCGGGTTCCTGCAGCCCGAGCAGCGGTTGCTGAAAGCCGAGCTGTCCCAGTACGACCTGGTCGTGGTGTGGGGCGCACCGGCGTTCACCTACCACGTGTACCGCGGGGCCAGCGATGCCGAGCTGCCCGAACTGTTCGTGGTGCACGACGATCCGGAAGTGCTGGCCCGCGCCCGGCACGGCAATGGTGTGCTGGGCACCTTGGCGCACTCGGTGCGTCAGGTCAACGGCCAGGTCGAAGCGCTGCCGCGAAGCGCGCCGACGCCCTATGCTCGGCCGCCGAAACCAGCGGCGTCGACACCGCTGACGGCCGCCTACGTCTACGACGTGATCGCCGAGGTGCTACCGAGGGACGCGGCCGTGGTGGAGGAAGCCCCGAGCCACCGCAACGACCTGCACGAATTCCTCCCGATCCGGTCCACCGACGGCGGGTTCTTCGCCGGGTTCTCCGGCGCGCTCGGTTATGCCGTCGGCGCGGCCGTGGGAGTGGGCATGGCCGACCCGGCGCGGCGCACCCTCGCACTGCTCGGCGACGGCTCCAGCATGTACGGCATCCAGTCGGTGTGGACGGCGGTCCGGGAGCAGGCGCCGGTCACCTTCGTGATCATGGACAACTCGCGCTACGCGGCGGTGGCGGTGCTGGGCGAGGCGGCCGGGGGCAGCAAGCTGCCCGGTGTCGAGCTCGGCGGCATCGACTTCGTCGGCATGGCCACCAGCATGGGTTGCCCGGCCAAGCTGATCCAACACCCGGAGGAGCTCGCAACAGCCCTGGCCGAGGAGTTCACCGGAAAACCCGGCCCGACCCTGCTGCACATCAAGATCGACCCAGGTCACCGGCACCTGTACTGAGCAGTCGTGAGTGCGCAGCTGGGCTCCTACCCGGTTGCGCACTCACGACTCAGGCGCGGCGCGCGGCCTCCGCCTCGGCGCGCTCCGCCGCCGCCCACTGCTTCGCCGCGGACTGCGACGGGGCCTGCGCCCGGCCGGATGCCGACTGCGCGCTTCGGACGTCGAGCAGGCGGGCCACCTCGCTGCGCAGGTGGACGAAGGTCTCCGACTCGCGGGTGGTGATCTGGTCGCGTTCCGCGCCGAGCGGGATCTCCAGGTCCGAGACGATGGACGCCGGGGACTTCGACAGCACGAAAACCCGGTCCGCCAGGTAGATGCTCTCGTCGATGTCGTGGGTGACCAGCAGGACCGTGCTGTCGAACTGCTTGCGGACCCGCAGCAGCAGGTCCTCCAGCTCGAAGCGGGTCTGCGCGTCGACCGAGGCGAACGGCTCGTCCATCAGCAGCAGCGAGGGTCGGCAGGCCAGGGCGCGGGCGATCGACACCCGCTGCTGCATGCCGCCGGAGAGCTGCCACGGGTACTTCCGCGCGGCGGCGCCCAGGCCCACCCACTCCAGCACCTCGTCCGCCCGGCTGCGCCGCTCGGCCTTGCGCAAACCCCTGGAGCGCAACGGGAACTCGACGTTGGCCCGCACCGACAGCCAAGGGAACAGCGAGCGGCTGTAGTCCTGGAACACCACCGCCAGGTCGGTCGGCACGCCCCGCACCGGGTCGCCGTGCAACCGCACGTCACCGCTGGTCGGCTGGATCAACCCGGAGATGGCCCGCAGCAGCGTGGACTTGCCGCAGCCGGACGGGCCGACGATGCAGGCCAGTTCACCGGTGCGCACCTGGAACGACAGCTCGGCGATGGCCTCGTGACCGTTCGCGCCGCCGTAGCGGTGTCCGAGCCCGGAGACTTCGAGCATGGTGGTGGATCCGGTCATCTTGAATCAGCCTCCGACTACTTGGTGCGCCTGCGAGGGTTGCCAGCTCAGCGCTCGTCGTTCCACCGCGAGCAGCAGGGTGTTGAGCACGTATCCGAGCACGCCCAGCAGGACGATGCCCGCCCACATCGCTGGGAAGTCGAACTGCCGCTGGTCGAACATCAGCCGGTAGCCGATGCCGTTGGTGGAGCCGACCAGCTCCGAGACGACCATCAGCACCAGCGCCAACGACAGGCTCACCCGCAGCCCGGCGAAGATCTTCGGCGTCGCCGCGGGCAGCACCACCCCGAAAACCCAGTGCGCGCGGGGGATTCGGAACGATCGTGCGGTGTCGACCTTGACCTGGTCGACGGAGCGGACGCCGTCGACGGTGTTCAGCAGGATCGGCCACATCACGCCGAAGACGATCACGGTGATCTGCATCTGCGTGCCGATGCCCAGCAGCACCAGGAAGACCGGCACCAGCACCGGCGGCGGGATGGCCCGCATGAAGGCCATCACCGGTCCGAAGTAGTCCAGCGCGGTGCGGGAGCGGCCGAGCAGGGTGCCCAACCCGACGCCGAGCACCACCGCGACCAGCCAGCCAGCGGCGATCCGCCCCAGGCTGGCCAGCAGGTCGGTGAACACCGTGTCGGTCAGGAACAGCGAGGACGCCGGTCCGCTGAACCAGTTCCGCGCGGCGGCGCCGACGATCTGCGTCGGTGGTGGGAAGAACGGGTTCTGTGCGGCGCGGGTGAGCAGTTCCCACACCACGATCGCGCCGATGAACACCAACCAGCGCCGCAGGAATCCGTGCACCTTGATCACAACGCCTCCCGGTCCACCGCGCTCCACCGCAGTCCGCGCTTGTGCACCAGTTCCAGGACTTCGTTGATGAGGTAGCCGACGATGCCCGCGACCAACGTGCCCGCCAGCACCAGGTCCATCCGACCGGCGCCGGTGCTGGCGTCCAGCACGAAGCTGCCCAGCCCGATACCGCCACCGGTCAGGAACTCGGTGCTGACCACCAGGATCAGCGCCACTGCCGCGGACATCCGGATGCCGGTGAGCACGAACGGCGCCGCGTTCGGCAGCGCCACGGTGAACATCACCCGGCCCCGGCCGAGCCCGAAGGACCGCGCGGTGTCCACCATGACCGGGTCGATCTCGTCCAACGCGTAGATGGTGTTGAACAGGATCGGCCACACCGCGGCGTAAACCGCGAGCGCGATCTTGGTTTCCGGACCGGCACCGATCAGCACGATCGCCAACGGGATCAGCGCGACCGACGGGATCGGGCGGAGGAACTCGATGATCGCCCGGGTGGCCACCCGGATGCCGCGCACGCTGCCCAGCAGCAGCCCGGCCGGTACCGCGATGACGATCGAGATGCCCAGCGCGATCGCCCAGGCCAGCACGCTGGCGACCAGGTCCAACAGGAACGACGGGTCGCCGAGCAGTTCGACGAACCGGGCGAGCACTGTGGACGGTGGCGGGAAGTACAGCTGGGGGACGATGCCGGACCTGCTGAAGGCTTCCCAGATGAGCAGGAAGCCCAGCAGTCCGACCAATCCTCGGAGTGTCTTGGTCATTTCCCGGTGTCAGCTCTGCGGCGGAGTGATGATCATGCTCGCCACGTCGACGTCCTTGTCGATGTAGCCGAATTCCTGCATCAGGCGGGGAATCCGCTGCAGGCGGGTGGCGTCGGCGCGGGAGTTCATCTTCAGCAGGGTGATGATCGACGCGGTGTTCTCGTCGATCTTGGCGAACTTCGGCAGCAGCGGCTCGATCTTGCTGCGGTCCTGCGCCTCGGCGACCGCGGCGTCCATCGCCCGTTGGAATGCCGCCACGGTCCGCGGGTTCTCGTCGGCGAACTTGGCTGCCGAGACGTAGCCGCCCAGCGGCAGGTCTTCCAGCGGTCCCGTCGCGGTGTCGACCACCGGGATCGCTCCGGCGTCCCGCGCGGACAGCGTCAGGAACGGTTCGACGACGAATGCCGCGTCGACCTGGTGCTGCCGCAGCGCGTTGGGCATGTTGATGAATCCGAGCGGAACCCACTGGACCCTGCTGAAGTCCACGCCGTGGGCGCGCATCGCGGCCTTGGCCATGAGTTCGGAAATCGTGCCGAGCCCGCTGATCGCGATGCGCTTGCCAGCCAGATCCTCCGGGGTGCGCACGTTGGAGTTCGGCGGCGCCATGATCATGCAGGTGTTCGGGACGCTCGACGCGCAGTCTGCGACGATCTTCAGCTGCGCGACGCCCTTGGCCTGGGCCGCGAAGATTGGCACGTAGCTGCTGAAGGTGATGTCGTAGTCACCGCCGATGGTGCTGTTCAGCGCGGCGGCGCCGTCCGCGGCGGTGATGACCTCGACGTTGAGGCCCTCGCGTTGGAAGAGTCCGTTCTGCGCGGCTAAGTGCAGGGGGGCGATCTCGGCGGTCGGCAGTCCGCCGACCCGCAGGTTCGCCTTCTCGACCTGGCTGTTGCCGCCCTGCTGCGCTTCCGAACCGCCGAGGAGTCCGCAACCGCTGGCGCCCATCACGGCACCGGCCGTGACCATTCCACCTGCGATTTTCAACAGGTTTCGGCGCGGGAGGCTGCGGGGAACGGAACTCATCTCTGGATCCTCCTGGCATCGGGGTGCGGTGCGCGGTCGTCTTTTTGCCGCGCGCCGGGAGCGGTATGGGTCAGTGCTGACTGCCGTCGCCACGGGTTGGTGGACGGCGTCGTCGCGGTTTTGACCCGGGAGGAAAGGCGGGTCGAGCAACGACTCCAGACCGGTTGGGTGCCGCGGTCCGGCGGCGGTGCATCGATTCTCCCGGAAGCGTGGCGGGTTGGTGCACGGAAACTGTAGAAGGTCGGACCACTTGCGACAACCAGGTGTAACTAGCTTGTTGTCACGCGTCTAGCCAACGTGTTGCATGGCTCACTCCATAAGGAGTAAGTAGGCGGCGGATTGTGACGGAGAACCGAATGTGGACTCCGCAATTCGGGGGAATTCCGCCCGCTTCTTCGAACAGGAGTGCAGTTCTGTCCACCTCGGACTGGTGCGCATTTAGCGGCCGACATATCAGCCCAAAAGGATCAGGCAGCCACAATTTGATCTTGATCCGGAGTGTCGACCCGATGACGGCGGGGCTCGGTGGCGCATCGCCCGAGTGTCCGCTGGTGACAGGGGGTTGCGTTACAACGCGCAACCACTGGTCGTCACGCATTTGGCCTAGCCGTTGTTCATACCACTCGACAGAGTGATGAACTCTCGCTCTGGGGGCCTGACTTGTGACGGCCAGTTAAGTATAGTCTCGCCCGTCGAGGTGACCGGCCTCAGCTTCGGGGGATGCACGTTGTGACCAGGGAGTGTGATGGCAAGCCCGGCTGACAGAGTCAGGGTCTTCGGCGGCTCGACAGGTGTCGAGGCACTGCTGGCCTGCTCGTGGGTACCCGACGACCCTATGTCGGATCGCGGGCTCATTCCTGGCACGATGATCAACATTGTCGCGGCGCGGAGAGGCTGCTAGCCGTGGCGGTGTCGAACATGTCCGCCGCAGCGCAGGAAACAGGGATGCTCAACAACGACCCCGCAACCGGACCTGGTGCACCCGCGCAACCAGCCGTCCGGACCAAGAAGTTGTGGCTGCGCAACTGGCGCCTCCGGTACAAGATGGCCGCCGTCCTGCTCGTACCGACCCTGGCCGCGCTGGCCGTCGGCGGTATCCGGGTGTACGACGGACTGGCCACCCAATCCCGGCTGAGCACCATCGTCGAGCAGGTCGAACTGGCCCAGCGGACCGCGAACCTGACCCACGAGCTGCAGCGCGAACGCGACTTCGCGATCGTGCTCACCACCGTGCACAGCCCCGCCGCGCAGGGCGACTACGCCACGCAGAACCAGCGCGTCGATGTGGCAACGCGGCAGCTGCGCGCGTTCGACGCGCGGGTCGCGACCTTCTCGCCGGAGGTCAACAGCGCCTACCAGGGCGCCGTCGACCGCCTCAACAGCCTGGGCGCCCTGCGCAGCACCATCGGCACCGGCTTCACCGGTCCGCAGACGTTGGTCGCCTACAACTCGGTGCTCGACAGCCTGCTGCAGATCAACCGGACGGTCGCCACCTCCGCCGGGAACACCCAGGTCAGTGAGACCGCGCGGGCTTCCGAAGCACTCGGCCGGGCCAAGGAGCAGCTCGCCCAGCAGCGCTCGATCCTGCTCAGCGCCGGGATGCTCAACAGGTTCATCACCGGGCAGACCGACGCGGTGCGCGCCGCGAACGCCCGGTTCGAGGCGGCCTACGCGGAGTTCGAGAACGCCGCCGACCCGCAGCAGCGCTCCCTCTACGCGGCGCGAGTCGCCGGTGCCGAGGTCGACCGGTCGGAGCAGATCGAGCAGACCGCGCTGATCGCGGCCGACCGCGACGACTCGCTGGGCATCAACCCGCTCGAATGGGGCCAGGAGTCCGGCAAGCGCACCGACCTGGTCCGTTCCGTGGAAAACGAGGTGCTCGGCGACTTCCACGACGACGCGGCCTCGCTGGCCGATGCCGCGCAGTGGTCGTTGATCCGCGACTCGGGGCTGCTGCTGCTCCTGCTCGTGGTCGCGTTCAGCGTCGCGTTCTACATCGCGCGCTCGATCCTGCGCCCGCTGCGCACCCTGCGCAGCGGCGCCATGGAGATCGCGCAGCACGGCCTGCCGGATGCGATCAACAGGGTGAACGAGAACCCGGGCAGCGCCAACCAGATCACCGTGCCGCCGGTGCCGGTCCACTCCAGGGAGGAGATCGGCCAGGTCGCCCGGACCTTCGACGCGGTGCACCAGCAGGCGCTGCGGCTGGCCGCCGAGCAGGCGCTGCTGCGCACCAACGTCAACGACCTGTTCGTCAACCTGGCCCGCCGCAGCCAAACTCTGGTGCAGCGGCAGTTGGCCCTGATCGACCGGCTGGAGCAGGACGAGCAGGACCCGGACCAGCTGAGCAGCCTGTTCGAGCTGGACCACCTGGCAACCCGCATGCGCCGCAACAACGAGAACCTGCTGATCCTCGGCGGCACCGACCTGACCCGCCGGATGATGCGCCCGGTGCCGCTCAACGAGGTCCTCGGCGCGGCGGTGTCCGAAGTGGAGCAGTACGCGCGGGTGGCCGTGGTCGACGCGCCGGACCTGGCCATCCAGGGCCGGGTCGTCAACGACTTCGTGCACCTGGTCGCCGAGTTGCTGGAGAACGCCACGGTGTTCTCCAACCCGGACACCGAGGTCACCGTCCGCACCGCCTACCGCAGGCAGGAACTCGTCATCGAGATCCGCGACCGCGGCGTCGGCATCGACGGGAGCGAACTGGCCGACATCAACGACCGGCTCACCCGGCCGCCGGAGATCGACGTCGCGGTGTCCCGCCGGATGGGGCTGTTCGTGGTCGGTCAGCTGGCCAGGCGGCACAACATCCTGGTCGAGTTGCACAACAACGACAACCTGGAAGGCGGCGTGACCGCGACGGTGCACCTGGCTGGCGAGTTCGTCGTCCAGTTGACCCCGGACGGCCCGATGCCGATGCCGGACGTGCCGCGCTCGGCGATCGCCGAAGACCGCCGCGACCCGGTCAGCGAGACCGGCACCCACCTGGGCTTGGCCGCCGCGTTCGGCGGTCGTGCCGCGGCGGGTGGCGATCGCGGCTACGACCCGCCCACCGAGCGCGCGGCGTTGCCGTCGCTGGCGGGCATCGAGCAGGCCACCGCGTTTACCCAGCTGCCCCAGCAGGATTCGCGGCAGGACGAACCGGACTTCAACGACACCGAGCTGGTCGCCCCGTATTCGGTGACGGTTTCGTCCGGTTCCTCCGGCGATTCGTTCGGCGCCACCGACGTCCCGGAGTGGGAGGATGCCCCGAAGGCGCCCGCGGACGACGTGGTCCGCGCTGACCAATGGCCACGCGAGGAGAACCTCGGGAGCCCGCCCCCGGACGGATTCGACGGCCGGTGCGGAGTACCGCCGGAGCCCGTCGAATCGGCCGATCTGTTCCACAGCCCCTACGAGGCGGAGAAGACCGCCCAGTTCACCCCGACCGATTACCGCTACGGACTAGACGAGCCGGTGCACAACGGCAGTGGGTTCAACGGGGCCGGACTGGGCGGAGCCGGTTTCGGCACCGCGGACTCCGGGGGCGCCGCGGACAACGGAACCCGGCAGGAGCCGGCCCCGGTTGCCCGGACCCAAGGGGGCGGTCCGGTGGAGGGCACCGAAGGCCGATCGCCGGCGTTCGCCGACGACGAGCCGAGAGGGACCTCTTGGGACATGGACGACGCGCCGACCCAACGCCTGCCGATCTACGAAGCAGTGCTTTCGCAGTGGTTCCGCGAGTCCGATGTGGACGAAGAGCCGGTGGCGACGACGACTTCCGCACCGGCCGAGCTGGAGCCGATCCAGCCGGAACCGATCCAGCCGAGCGCACCGCCGGTCGCCGAGCCGAGTTTCCCGGCGGAGCCGGTGAACGAGGTGCCGCGCACCACCGCGCCCGATCCCGGTTGGGGTTCGGCCGATGTCGGCTGGAAGGCTGCGGAAGCGCTGCTGCAGTCCCAGCAGCAGGTCCAGGAGACCACTGCGGCCGGGCTGCCCAAGCGGGTGCCCAAAACGAATCTGGTGCCCGGTTCGGCAGCCCCGCGCTCGCCGCAGGCGCCCCGCCGCAAGCCCACCACCACGCGCTCGGCGGATGCCGTGCGCGGCCGGATGGCGAACTTCCAGCAGGGCGTCAAACGCGGTAGGCATTCCAAGGCCGAACCGGTTTCCACCGAACCACCCCGCTCGAATCCGAGCCGTCCCGAGGAGCAGGAGTGAACGGGTCCGTGCAGCAACCGATGAGCAGCAACAGCTTCAGTTGGCTGATCACCGACTTCGTGCGTCGGGTCCCCGGCGTGGCGCACTCGGTCGTGGTCTCCGCGGACGGTCTGCTGCTCGCCGGGTCCCAGGGTTTGCCGCGGGATCGTGCCGAGCAGTTGTCCGCGGTCGCCTCCGGGTTGGTCAGCCTCACCCAGGGCGCCGCGCGCTGTTTCGAAGCCGGTGAGGTCACCCAGACCGTGGTGGAGATGGAGCAGGGTTACCTGTTCCTGATGTCGATCAGCGATGGCTCGTGCCTTGCGGTGCTGGCCGCCCCGAACGCCGACATCGGTCTGGTCGCCTACGAGATGACCCTGCTGGTGGAGCGGGTCGGACGGCAGCTGACCCCGGAATTGCGGGCGCAACTGCAGGGCATGGTGCGCCGGTGACTCCGGCAGGGAGATGCTGAGGGGAGCGCGCGATGAACAGCGGTTCCGAGCCCAGCTGGGACGGTGACCTGTTCCGCCTCTACAACAAGCGGTTGAGCGCTGATTCCTGGCAGGACGACTTCGTCGACGACGAGTCCGGCCAGGGGACCGAGTCGATCGGCGGCTACGACCGGGCGTTGTTCGGCGGACCGGGCGCCGACCTGTTCGGGTCCGGCTTCAGTTCGATGCCCGAGGTCGCGGGGCCGCGATCGACCGACAGCGGGCCACCGTCGGTGTCGATGCCGTCGATCTCGCAGTCGATGTCCCCGATTTCCCAGTCGATGCCGTCGATTTCGGGACCGCTGCCGCCGATTTCGCAGTCCATGCCGTCGATCTCCGGCTCGATGCCCGCGATTCCCAGCATCGACCCGCCGGAATCCGACGGCTTCGACGGCGGTTCGCTGGTGCGCCCCTACGCCCGCACGCGCGGCCGCACGCGCACCGATTATGATCTTGCTATCGAGACGCTGGTCTCCACCAGTGAGCGCGGTCGCACGCAGGCGACCCAATCCAGGCCCGAGCACCGCTCGATTTCCGAACTGTGCATGGAAGCTCGCTCGGTGGCCGAGGTGGCCGCGCACTTGCGCCTCCCGTTGGGCGTGGTGCGGGTGCTGATCGGCGACATGGCCGATACCGGCCTGGTTCTGATTCATGACAGTGGCATGGTCGTCGGTGATCGGCCGTCCATGGAGTTCTTGGAAAGGGTGCTCAGTGGGCTTCGCAGGCTCTGATCCCCGACAGGTGGCGAACAACCAGAAGACCTCGACGAAGATCGTGGTCGCCGGTGGGTTCGGGGTTGGGAAGACGACTTTCGTCGGTTCGGTCTCCGAGATCGTGCCGTTGACCACCGAGGCGGTCATGACCGAGGCCAGCGTCGGGGTCGACGACCTCACCGCGACGCCGGGCAAGGTCACCACCACGGTGGCGATGGACTTCGGCCGGGTCTCGCTGGACTCGGACCTGATCCTGTACCTGTTCGGCACGCCCGGCCAGCACCGGTTCTGGTTCATGTGGGACGACCTGGTGCGCGGTGCGATCGGTGCCGTGGTGCTGGTGGACACCCGACGGCTGGCGGACGCGTTCGCCTCGATCGACTTCTTCGACGACCGGGGTCTGCCGTACATCATCGCGGTGAACACCTTCGACGGTGTGCTGCACCACCGCCAGGAGGACATCCGGGAGGCGCTGACCATCGACCCGGCGGTCCCGATGATCACCTGCGACGCCCGCAACCGGGAATCCACCAAACAAGCCCTGATCACCCTGGTGGAACACGCCATGCGCCAACGCATGGCAACCGCCCGCTAGGTGTTCCAGGCTCTTTTTTCGTAGCGGCGCCGGTAGCGGAACCTGAGTGACTGTCTTCGTTCTTGTTTTTGAAGCGGCGCCAGCCGCTTAGCCCACGCTGTCAACTTGCACCGCCGCGGGTTCTCAGACGTCGTGTCGGGAGGACAGCCTCGACGTGGTGTATTGGACATACATGATGTCGGGGATCCCGGACCGAGACGGCGTCTGAGGTTCCGCTACCCGCACCGCCACGCAAAACGAGCTTGGAAGACAGGATTTAGGATTGGGAAGTTCAGTCCTCGACGAGGGCGACGGACATTATGCGGTGCAGGGGGAAGTTGCCCAGTTCCTCGCTGCTGGTGTCGAAGCCCTGCAGGATGCCGCCGCCGACGCTCACCGGGCGCACCACGCGCTGGCTCCGCACTCCGTGCGTGTCGACGAACCCCAGCCACACGCTCCGGCGCTGCCGCGCCGCGTCGCGCAGCAGCTGCAGCGTCGCCTCGGCGCTCGGCCGCCCGCGCTCGGGGCTCACGGCGCTGCCGCGCCGCGCCGCCCCGGCCCGGTCCCCGGCTCGCAGCTGCGCCACCAGCTCGCCGAGCTGCTGCTCGCTCGGCGAGGCGATCGCCACCGGCTGCGCCGGGCGGCTCTTGCCGCGCACTCGCCGCCCGCTCTCCCGCAGGTCGAGCACGTTGCCGTCGGGGCCTTCGGCTACCGGCGCGAATCCGGCGGCGCGCAGTCCTTCGACCACGTCGGCCAGCGGCAGCGGGCTGATCAGCACCGTCGGTGCGATGCGGCGGAGTTCGAGTTCTTCGGTCTCGGGTTTGGCCATGATCTCGGCTAGCAGCAACGGGTCGTCGCAGCGCAGGAAGGCCGCGGCGGTGCCTGCCCGCAGCCGCCCGTGGCGGCGTGCGACGTCGTCGATGAGGTAGGTCAGCGACTGGGGGATCGGCGTGCGGGAGCGGGTGCGGAACAGCGCGTGCAGGTCGTCGGCGGTGCGCCCGGTGTCCAGCGCTCGTCGGATGCTGCCGTCGCTGATCCGGTAGACGGTCGCGCTACCAGCGGATTCGACGTCCGCGACGAGTTTCATCTCGGTGGCGAGATCTGGTTCGAGGCGGCCAGGTGCGACGACGGTCAGATCGGCCTGCACCAGGACGTGGTCCAGCGGTTCGGGCAGCGCATCGGCGAGTTGCCGCGCCGCCTCGGCAGGTCCGTCCGCGAGCAGGGCGCGTCCGGCGGTGGTCAGTGCGTGCAGCGCGACGATGCCCAGCGTTGTCGCCTCGGCGAGGGCCCAGCGCACCAGGTCGTCGCGCAGCCGCCCGCCACGGCGCGGTGCGCGCCACCTGAGCACCGTGGCGACGTCGTCCGGTCGGGCGCCGTACCCGCCGGGTAATTCGTCGAGGTAGTCGAGGACGCGTCGGCGGTCCTTCGGCGCGAGCGGCCGACGCAGGTCTTCGGAAAGCGGGTTGAGCAGCCGCTCCTTCTCGTCGCGGGCGCCGATCAGGCCGGGCAGCCGGGGCAGGTCGAGCCAGGTCTGCGCCAGGGTCGCCCAGCGCTGTTCCGGCGGCGAGGCCAGCCAGGTGTCGGACTGGATGGTGGGCACCCACTGCGGTTCCGCGCCCTCGCTGTTGGCGACGAGGTTGGCCGCGACCGCGAGTTCCACGAGCAGGCCCAGTTGGTTCTCGTCGATCTCGACGGCCTTGGCGGTGCGGCGCAGATCGCGGACCCCGACGCCGCCGGAGCGCAGCACGTCAGGCGGCTCCTCGCCCCAGGACTGCAACAGAGCTTCGACGTGCCGCAGCATCTCCAGCGCCGCGCCGCCCGCAGTCTCGTCCACTGTGGACCGGCTGGGTTCGGTCAACTCGGGCAGCGGTTCGTCGGGCTCGACCGCGCCCATCGGCCGGTCGCCGCGCACGGCCAGCGCGAGCTGGCGCGGCAGCTCCACGGTCTCGGCATCGCGGCGCAGCAGCAGTCCCTTGGCGAGCAGCCGTTGCACCGGATTAGTCGCCCGCTCCAGCGGAACGTGCTTGGCCGCGTCCTTGGTGCGGCCGATCGGCGAGCCCTCGGCGAGCTTGGCGACGAGACGCTGCTCCGCCTCGTCGAGTTCGGCCAGCGCGGCTTTCGCCGCGGGTTCGGTCAGGTGCTCGGCCACTCGTCCGAGTCCGGCGGGGAAGGTCGGCAGCGCCTCCCGCACCGCCGACGGCACCGCGAGTTCGCCGTCGTCGCCCCAAACCAGCGCGAGATCGCGCAGCCGCGCGATGCAGCGGCGGACGCGCTCTGCGGTGACCTCGCGGCCGAGCAGTTCAGCGACGGCGACCAGCGGCACCGGGGCCTCGTCGGCATCGAGCAGCACCAGGGCTTCGAGCGTGGCGAGGGTGAAGGAGTCGAGGTCCTCGCAGGCCCTCGCGACCGAGGAGCGCACCCCGACGCGCGTCGCCAGCACCGACGTGTCGGCTGGCGGCGGAGTCGCGAGGTCGGGCCGGGCGCGGAGCAGCGCGACGAGGGCTTCGTCGCTGCGCTCCCGCAGCCAGTCCGCGAGTGATGACATCCCTGCCACGATACCCAGCCGCTGTCCGGTCATCGGCGGATGCGCGGACCGTTGTGCCGTGCGTGCGGTGGAACTTGCGATTTCGCGCGAAATCGCCCTGGCGTTGAGTCCGCCCGGCCGCCTCGCGGAGCGATCCGGGGACTGGGGGTGCGAGTTGCGCGAGTGGCGGAAGAGGGCTGGTGCATCCCGATCTCCGGCGGCCGGTGAGAGATGCGTCGCAGCTGGCATGTTTCGCTGGACACCCTTGGGTGAGCTGGAGCTGCGCATCCGGCAAACTAGGAAATGGACCCGCAACCGCCAGCGCACAGGAGGACGACGTGGCCGGTAAGACCAAAAAGGACCGCATTGACCCGTCTTGGCCGCAGGTCTCCGACGGCGATCACCCGGTGAGCGAGCTCCTGGCCGACAAGCAGGGCGCGCTGTCGCCGTTCGGGGACACCACCTTCCCGCTCGGGGAGGACGCCGTCCAGTACGTCCACCCGGTCACTCGCATCAACAAGTGACCCGCCCGCAACGCCAATCCGCGCAGGTGGTCCGGTAATCACCCGGAGCGACCTGCGCGCGCGGCAGCGGGGCTCGGATACCGATTGTCAAGGGAAACCGGTCAGTAACCGGACCGGGCGTCGCTCACACTCTGGAAAGTTTTAGGCTTTTTCGTGTTGGGTGAAGTTCCGGTCGCTTAATGGGCCCGCAGGGCTTGCATCCCGGATGAGCGATCTGGTGCGACGGCCTGCTCGGGCCGCCGGTGAACGGCACCCGCCAAGTCCATAGCCGATCCGCTCGACAGAGGTGTGCCATGCCGGTTCCAGGTCCGGGTTACTCGATCACCGTTCGCGTCGAGGCGCCGCCGTCGACGACCGCGGCCGGAGACTTGACCAGCGCGATCGGTCGCGCGGGCGGGGTCATCACGGCGTTCGACGTCGTCGAGTCGCACGCCGACCGCATCGTCGTCGACATCACCTGCAACGCGCTGTCCGCCGACCACGCCAACGACCTCGCCGAGATCCTGAGCACGCTGCCCGGTGTTCGGGTGCGCAAGATCTCCGACCGGACCTTCCTGGTGCACCTCGGTGGCAAGATCGAGGTCACCCCGCGCGTCGCGCTCAACAACCGCGACGACCTCTCCCGCGCCTACACGCCCGGGGTGGCCCGGGTGTGCACCGCGATCGCGGAGAACCCGGAGGACGCCCGGCGGCTGACCGTCAAGCGCAACGCGGTCGCGGTGGTCACCGACGGCTCCGCGGTGCTCGGACTGGGCAACATCGGCCCCGAGGCCGCGTTGCCGGTCATGGAGGGCAAGGCCGCGCTGTTCAAGAAGTTCGCCGGGGTCAACGCCTGGCCGGTCTGCCTGGACACCCAGGACACCGAGGAGATCATTCGCGCCGTCGAGCTGATCGCCCCGGTCTACGGCGGCATCAACCTGGAGGACATCGCCGCGCCGCGCTGCTTCGAGATCGAGGCGCGACTGCGGGAGAAGCTGAACATCCCGGTCTTCCACGACGACCAGCACGGCACCGCGGTCGTCGTGCTCGGTGCGCTGCGCAACGCGCTGCGCGTGGTGGGCAAGGACATCTCCGAGTGCCGCATCGTGGTGTGCGGGGTCGGCGCCGCTGGTTCGGCCATCATCCGGTTGCTGCAGCACAAGAAACCGGCCGACATCATCGCGGTCGACATCGACGGCATCGTCCACACCGGACGCGGCGACACCGACCCGAACCTGCAGTCCATCGCGGCGGGCACCAACTCCGACGGCCGCACCGGCACGCTCTCCGACGCGGTCCGCGAGGCGGACGTGTTCATCGGGGTGTCCGCGCCGAACCTGCTGACCGCCGACGACGTGGCGGCCATGAACTCCGACGCGATCGTCTTCGCGCTGGCCAACCCGGACCCGGAGATCGACCCGCTGGAGGCGCAGAAGCACGCCACCGTCGTCGCCACCGGCCGCAGCGATTACCCGAACCAGATCAACAACGTGCTGGCCTTCCCAGGTGTCTTCCGCGGCCTGCTGGACGCGCACGCGCACCAGATCACCGACGAAATGATGATCGCGGCGTCGAACGCCATCGCCGACGTCGTCGACGGAGAGCGGCTCAACGCGTCGTTCATCGTGCCGAGCGTGTTCGACTCGGCGGTGGCCCCAGCGGTAGCCGAAGCGGTGAAGAAGGCCGTGCTCGCCTCCCGAGGAACCGACCCGGCACCCCGCGGCGGGTCCTCCCTCCCCTGGGCAATGGCCGAGGACATCGAGTACTGACCTTCTTGGCGGGCGCTCGGGTTGGCGTGCGTGGTGGTCGTGAGTGGTTCGTTGGGTTGGAACCCGCGCTTTCACTCACGACTCCCAGGCGAACTCCACGCAAGACGAGTTCGGCACACGAGCCAAGTAGGCTCGGGGCATGGCGCAGGACGAGCTCACCCATGTTGATGCGGCGGGCGCCGCTCGCATGGTCGACGTCTCCGACAAGGAGCCCACCGCCCGCACCGCGGTTGCCAGTGGCGTCGTGCGCACGACCGCCGAGGTGATCGCCTTGCTGCGCCGCGACGGGCTGCCGAAGGGCGATGCGATCGCCACCGCGCGGATCGCCGGGATCATGGCCGCCAAGCGGACCCCGGATCTCATCCCGCTGTGCCACCCGATCGCGATCTCCAGCGCCAAGGTCGATCTCGAACTCGGCGAGGCGGAGGTGCGGATCACCGCGACGGTGCGGACCACCGACCGCACCGGCGTCGAGATGGAGGCGCTCACCTCGGTCGCCGGAGCCGGTCTGGCGTTGCACGACATGATCAAAGCGGTCGATCCGGCCGCCGTGCTCGACGCGGTCCGGGTGGAGCGCAAGGAGGGCGGCAAGACCGGCACCTGGACGCGCGACGGATGAAACCCGGTCGATTTCGACGTTGCTTGAGGTGATGTCGGCGGCGCGCGGAAGATGATTCCGCGGCGGCCGGATCCGGATGGGGCGCGCAACAAACAGGAGGACTTCCATGACGAGGACAGCGCGAGTGGTCGCCGCGTCCAACCGCGCTGCGGCCGGGGTGTACCCGGATCGGACCGGTCCGGTGATCGTCGAGTGGCTGCGCGGGCGCGGCTACGAAGTACCCGACCCCGTCGTGGTGCCCGACGGCGATCCGGTGGGGGTGGAACTGCGCCGCGCGGTCAGCGACGGTGCGGACGTCGTGATCACCACGGGCGGCACCGGGATCAGCCCGACGGACCGCACGCCCGAGGTCACGGCGGCAGTGCTGGACTACCCGATTCCGGGACTGGCCGAGGCGATCCGTTCGGCGGGCCTGCCGGAGGTGCCGACGGCGGTGCTCTCCCGCGGGCTCGCCGGGGTCAGCGGTCGGACGTTGATCGTGAACCTGCCGGGTTCGCGTGGTGGCGTGCAGGACGGCCTCGGCGTGCTGGACGGAGTCCTGGACCACGCCATCGACCAGCTGCAAGGCGGTGATCACGCCGCGCCGAGCCGGGCGGCGGCCGACGTGCTGCGGGCCGACGTGACAGAGCAGGTGATCGACGTCGAGGATCTGGCCCGGTCGGTCGAGCACCGCGCGGCCGGTGCCGTGGTGACCTTCGGCGGGGTGGTCCGCGACCACGACGGCGGACGCGGGGTCCGCGAGCTCGAATACGTCGGGCACCCCAGCGCGTCCGAGGTGATCGCCGAAGTCGCCCAGGACATCGCGGGCCGCTTCGAAGGCGTCCGCGCGATCGCGGCGTCGCACCGCATCGGCGTGCTCAAGATCGGGGACGTGGCCCTGGGCTGCGCGGTGGCGGCGGAGCACCGCAAACAAGCGTTCACCGCCTGCGCGGAACTGGTCGACGAGGTGAAGCGCCGCCTACCGATCTGGAAGCGCCAAGTCTTCGAGGACAACACCGAAGAATGGGTCAACTGCCCCTGACCCACCGCGTTCGGGTGCGGAGTGAAGGGCACCTTTGACCGGCATAGTCGGTCAAGGTGCCCTTCACTCGGACCTCATCGGGTGGTGACGTGAGATCACGGGCAGGTGCCGAACCGCTTGGGGCGGTTGGTCATCGCGGGCGGAAGGCGCGGAGGGCGGTTTCGACCAGGGCGTCGGCGAAGGCGTCGTCGAGCGGACCGGAGCGCAGCAGCCAGCGCTGGGTCAGCGGCGCGTACAGGACGTCGAGGAAGAGGTCCAGGTCGGCGTCGGCCGCTAGTTGCCCGGCTCGCTGGGCGCTGCGCAGTCGTTGCTTCTTCGCCTCGGTCATCGGCGCGGCCATCTTCTCCCGGTAGGCCGCGGCGAGTTCGCGATCGTTGATGATCTCGGTGTTGAGCGCCCGGATCGGCTTCTCGAACTCGGGATCGGCGAACTCGGCGGCCGTCGCGCGCAACACCGTCTTGAGATCGGCCTCGATGTCGCCGGTGTCCGGTAGCACGATGCCTGCGCCGTCCGCCTGCTCGCTGAGCGCCAGCAGCGAGTCGAACACGACCGCACCTTTCGACGGCCACCAGCGGTAGATGGTCTGCTTGCCGACCCCAGCGCGGGCGGCGATGGCCTCGATGGTCAGCTTGCCGTAGCCGATCTCGCCGATGAGTTCACGTGCCGCCGTGAGGATTGCCGTCCGGGATCGTTCGCTGCGGCGGCTGGCATCGGGTGCTTTGCGTTCGGCCATGCCACCAACATACCGCGAGACGAGACGATCCGTCTTGACATTAGCCCGGTTCGGCGTCCATGCTGAACGCTAGACAAGACGGAACGTCTCGTCTTTGGAGAGGAGTTCGCATGACCCGAACTTGGTTCATCACCGGTGCGTCGCGTGGCCTGGGGCGAGCGTTCACCGAGGCCGCGCTGGCCGCCGGAGATCAGGTCGTCGGCGTCGCTCGCGACGTCGCGCCGCTGGACGGGCTCGTCGCCGCCAGCGCTGGCCGCCTGGTCGCCTTCCCGCTCGACGTCGCGGACCGCGCTGCGGTGTTCGCCGGTATGCAGCGCGCATCCGCCGCGTTCGGGCGGCTGGACGTCGTGGTCAACAACGCTGGCGGGGTGCTGCTCGGGATGGTCGAAGAGGTCACCGAGCAACAGGCCCGCGCACACCTGGACACCAACTTCTTCGGTGCGTTGTGGGTCAGCCAGGCGGTCGTCCCGCAGTTGCGGGAGCAGGGTTGCGGGCACGTCCTGCAAGTCTCGTCGATGGGGTCGGCCGGGGGCTTCGCCGCGACCGGGCTGTACAGCGCGGGCAAAGCGGCGCTCGACGCGATGAGCGAGGCGCTGGCGATGGAGGTCGAGCGGTTCGGCATCAAGGTGACGATCCTGCAGCCGGGTGGCTACGAGACCGACCTGTTCACCAGCGGGCTGACCCAGACCGCCGAGATCGCGGACTACGCCCCGTTGCGCGAGTGGCTGGCCGGGCTGTGGAGCGAATCCGAGGACTTCGACCCCGCGCTGGCCGCCGAGGTGGTGCTGCAGGTGGCGAACATGGCCGAGCCGCCGAAGCGGCTGATCCTGGGCGGTGCGGCCTACGACATGGTCGAGCAGCTGACCCGGACCAGGACAGCGGAACTGGCCAAGTGGGAATCCTTGAGCAAGCAGGCCGACTGACAGATCCCGCGGAGGGCGGTTTCGAAGGACTTGCCAGCACCTACCGCCAGGCAAGCGGCGAAGCCGCTTTCAACGGTGAACCGCCACGGGCGTTCGCGCGCTTTCCAAGGCAAAACGGGACCCCACCGCTGGGGGCGTGCGGTGGGGTCCCGAGAGGTGCGGAGCACGTGCCGTGTCGGGGGTACGACACGTACTCCTTGCCGACCGGACTAGCTGGTCGACCAAATCACTTGATGTCGAGCTGCTGGCCCGGGAAGATCAGGTTCGGGTCCTTGATGATGCTCGCGTTGCGCTCGGCGATTTCCTGGTACTTCACGCCGAACTGCTCGCCGATCCTGCTCAACGTGTCGCCGATCTGCACGGTGTAGTCGGCGCCGTTGGCCTTGACCGTCGGCTTGTTGGTCGTCGTCTTGGTCTTGGGCACGGTCTTCTTCGGCGTGGTGGTCTTGGTGCTGACCTTGGTGCTGCCGCTGGCCCAGTTGAGCTTCGCGGTGCAGCCCGGCCACGCGCCGGTGCCTTGCGCGGCGAGGACCTTCTCGGCCACCGCGATCTGCTGCTCGCGGGTCGCCTGGTGCGCGCTGCTGGCGTACTGGGTGCCGCCGTAGGCGGACCAGGTCGACGGGCTGAACTGCAGTCCGCCGTAGTAGCCGTTGCCGGTGTTGGTGTTCCAGTTACCGCTGCTCTCGCACTGGGCGAGCTTGTCCCAGTCGGCTGCGTTGGCAGCTGGGGCGGCGACCGCGATCGGGGTGGCGATCACCGCGCCTGCGACGGCGACTCGGGCAACGGTACGGCTGGTATTCGAAGGCTTGCGATGCTTGCCTTTGTAGCGAGCCATGTTCCTCTCTCCTGCCGCGCCTGCGAGGTGAGCTGTCGGGTTCGGGCTGAGAGGCAGCCCGGCCGGCTCGGGGGAACCGGCTTCACCCCTAGGGCTTCGGGGAGCCCGGTGGTGGGTCCCCCGCCCCTGTCCGGTGTTTTCGTTTCGGGGGTAGGAAGCCCGCCGGACAGGGCTAGGCGCTGCGAGCTTCCCGCTACTTGCTGATCGGTTCGGGGCCGACCGAGGAGCGACACTACGTAACCAACTGGAAGATCGGAAATCTTCGTCTATGTGACGCTGGTCACAGTAACGTCTGAAACGGGTCCTTCGATCCGGGGTGTTTGTGCTGATCAGAGCGTTGTTATCAACTCGTTTCCAGGCTGAGATCGATCACGGTCGGTGAGGCGTGAGTCACCTCGTTGCTCCCTCTGGGCGCTCCGCGTCGCACTGGTTGACATCACCGCCGGGCGTCGGGCAGGCGTGGCCGGGAGGTCGCTCAGGCGTGGCCGAGATGCCTCCGAAGCGGATTCATATGAATGCGGAGAGTGGCGATCTGTGTCGCCGGATCGGAAGCCGTTACGGCTGTCGAAGTATGCCGGTCGAAAAGCAAGATCGACACACCCTTAAGTGAGGCCAAAAAGTCACCGGAATGAGCGTGTACGACACGCCGACGCATGTTGTATTCGCGTGCGCGCGCCCGCACGCGCGCGCAGTAATGCAGTGTCGCGTTGCCAGCCGGGAGCGGGCTGGTTCAGCCGCCCGCGAACGGCGGGAGGACGTCCAAGGTGGCGTCGTCGGCGACCTCGACGCCGCGGTCCCGGACCGCGACCCCGTCGAGCAGGAAACTGCAGGCTGGCAGCACCTTCGTCAGCTTCTCGTCGTGCAGGTTCAACGCTGCGGCGATGACGTCCGAGACGGTCACGGCCCGGCCGCCCGGCCGCGGGATGCGCACCGTCTCCTCCTGCACTCCGGCAGCCGCGCGGGCCCCGGCGAAGTACCGGACCCGCACCGCCACCGTCTTGATCTGTTCTGGCGGAGCCGTCATCCGCTCAACCCCCGATTGCACTCATCGGCCGGGACGGCTGGGCGAACTCTCCCGAGTCCATCCCGTGCCCGGCGGCCTTCGCCCACATGGTCTCCTGCCACAGCCGGATCAGTTCGGCGTCGTCCGCCCCGGCCCGCATCGGCCCGCGCAGGTCCGTCTCGGTGGTGGAGAACAGGCACGAGCGCAGTTGGCCGTCCGCGGTGAGCCGGGTCCGGTCGCAGGCCGCGCAGAACGGCCGGGTGACCGAGGCGATCACGCCGACCGTGGCGGGTCCGCCGTCGACGAGCCAGCGTTCCGCGGGCGCCGAACCGCGCTCGGCGACGTCCGGGGTGAGGCTGAACTCGGCGCTGAGCCGGTCCAGGATCTCCGCTGCGGTGATCATCTTGTCGCGTTCCCAGTCGTGCTGGGCGTCCAGCGGCATCTGCTCGATGAACCGCAGCTGGTAACCGCGCTCGATGCAGAACCGCAGCAGGTCGCCCGCCTCGTGGTCGTTGATCCCGCGCATCAGCACCGCGTTGACCTTGACCGGCTCCAGCCGCATCTTCTTGGCGGCGGCCAGCCCGTCGAGCACGTCGTCGAACCGGTCGCGGCGGGTGAGCTGCTTGAACACCTCGCGGTCGAGGGTGTCCAGCGAGACGTTGACCCGGTTCAGCCCGGCTCGCACCAGCGGCTCGGCGAAGCTGCCGAGGTTGATCCCGTTGGTGGTCAACGAGGTTGTCGGTCGGCTGGGCAGCGCTGCGGTCGCGCCGATGATGTCCACCAGGTCCTGGCGCAGCAACGGTTCACCGCCGGTGAAGCGCACCGTGGTGACGCCGAGTTCCTCGACGGCGATGCGGATCAGCCGGTTCATCTCGGCGGTGTCGAGCAGTTCCGCGCGCTTCAACCACGGCAGGCCGTCGGCAGGCATGCAGTAGGTGCAGCGCAGATTGCACTTGTCGATGAGGGAGACGCGCATGTCAGTGGCCACTCGACCGAACCGATCCACCAGTTGGGACGTGTCCGGACGGGCGGACGTATCAGTCGTGCGGCGCACCAGCGGGATTCCCAGATCCACCCCTGTCACTCCACGACCCTACGTGTCTTGGTCGCGAATTTCGATCGTGGGACTGCTTTTCGTGCGGATTCGCCGACTGGCTGGACGGGAGAACGGGCCGGGTCAGATGTAGTACAACGATCCGAGATCTCGGATCAATTCCCTGGTTTAATCCGCAGTTGCGGAAGTAATGTGGGCGACTGTGCCGCACTATCGGATTGCAGAGGCCGCCGGACTGCTCGGCGTCAGCGACGACACGGTGCGTCGTTGGATCGAGACCGGGCAACTTCCCGAGGAGCGGGACGCGGCCGGTCGGCGCACCGTCGACGGCGCCGCCCTCGCCGAGTTCGCCCGCACTCAGGCTCGTTCGACGCCGGACCCGTCCGCCGTCGGCCGGTCGGCGCGCAACCGGCTGGTCGGGCTGGTCACCGAGGTGATCTCGGACCGGGTCATGTCGCAGGTGGAGATCCAGTGCGGCCCGCACCGGGTGGTGTCGCTGATGAGCACCGAAGCGGTGCGCGAACTCGGGCTGGTGCCCGGAGCGCTCGCGGTCGCCGTGGTGAAGTCGACCAATGTCGTGGTGGAAACGCCGGGAGAGGGCTGATGTCGAAGCTGAGGATCATCGTCGGTGCGCTGCTCGCGCTCGTGCTGTTGGCGGGGTGCGGGCAGGCCGGAGCCCCGCAACAACAGCGCACGCTGACCGTCTTGGCCGCGGCGTCGCTGACCGAGTCCTTCGAGGAACTCGGCGCCCGTTTCACCGCCGACCACCCGGATGTCCGGGTGCAGTTCGACTACCAGGGATCTTCGACGCTGGCCGAGCAGATCAGGCAGGGGCGCGCGGCGGACGTGTTCGCTTCGGCGGACACGAAGAACATGGACAAGGTGCGGGATCTCGTCGGTACGCCGGAAATCCTGGCCACCAACAAGTTGACGATCGTCGTCCCGCCGGGCAACCCGGCCGGGATCGCCTCGCTCGCCGATCTCGCGGCACCCGGCCGAACCGTGGTCGTCTGCGCGCCGCAAGTGCCGTGCGGCTCGGCCACGCAGGAGGTGACGCGGCGTTCGGGCACGCAGCTGAAGCCGGTCAGCGAGGAGGACGACGTCAAGTCGGTGCTGAACAAGGTCGTTGCGGGGGAGGCGGACGCCGGGCTGGTGTACGTCACCGACGCGCGGGCGGCCGGGTCGCGGGTCCAGGCGGTGGACTTCCCGGAGTCGCAGCAGGTGATCAACACCTATCCGATCGCGACGATCGCCGCGGCACCGCAGCCGCAACTGGCAGCTGAGTTCATGGCTTTCGCCCGCGGCCCGGTCGGCCGCGAGATCCTCGCCAACCACGGCTTCGGCGCCCCATGACCTCCCGTCGATCGCCGGTGACGCTGTGGACAACCCCGGTGCCGGTGGCGCTCTGGGTTCCCGCAGTGCTCGCGCTGGCGCTGGTGGTGTTGCCGGTCCTCGGCCTGCTGACCCGCGTCGACGCAACGCGCCTCCCGGAGCTGCTGCTCAGCCCCGCCGCGCTGGACGCCCTGCGGCTTTCGGTCGTCACCGGGCTCATCTCCACTGCACTGGCGTTGGTCCTGGGCGCGCCGTTGGCGCTGGTGCTGGCGCGGTCCCGGATGCGCGGATTGCGGGTGGTGCGGGCATTCGTGCTGCTGCCGCTGGTGCTGCCGCCGGTCGTCGGTGGCCTCGCCCTGCTCTACCTGCTCGGCCGCACCGGTCCGCTCGGACAACTGCTCGACACCGTGGGCCTGCGCCTGCCGTACACGACCGCCGCCGTCGTGCTGGCGCAGACGTTCGTCGCAATGCCGTTCCTGGTGGTCGGTTTGGAAGGTGCGCTGCGGACCGCCGGGGGGCGCTACGAGCGGGTCGCCGCGACGTTGGGGGCCGGGCCGTGGCTGACGTTCCGGCGGGTGACCGTGCCACTGCTGCTGCCCGCGCTCGGGTCGAGCCTGGTGCTGACCTTCGCGCGGGCGCTGGGGGAGTTCGGCGCGACGATCACCTTCGCCGGTAGTTTGCAGGGCACCACCCGGACCCTGCCGCTGGCCATCTACACCACGGCGCAATCCGATGTGGATGCCGCGGTGGCGATGTCGCTGCTGCTGGTGCTGGTCGCGCTCCTGGTGATCGTGGTGGCCCGACCCCGGGCCGTGGAAGGACAGCTTTGAACGGATTGCGGGCCGACGTCGAATTCCGGCGCGCGGACTTCACGCTGCGCGCCGAGTTCGAGGTGGCGCCCGGCGAGGTGCTCGCGGTGCTCGGCCCGAACGGCGCTGGCAAGTCCACCCTGCTGTCGGTGCTGGCAGGTCAGCTCGTGCCCCAGCACGGGCTGGTCGAGCTCGACGGCACGAGCTGCCTGGACACCGGGCGCGGGATCAACGTTCCGACACACCGCCGGGGTGTCGGCCTGCTCGCGCAGAACCCGCTGCTGTTCCCGAACCTCACCGCGTTGGAGAACGTCGCCTTCGGTCCGCGCGCCGTCGGCGTCCGAAAGGCCGAGGCGCGGCGGATCGCCGACCACTGGCTGTCCGAAGTGGACGCTGACGGACTGGCAGCGCGCAAGCCCGGCCAACTCTCCGGCGGTCAGGCGCAGCGCGTCGCACTGGCGCGGGCGCTGGCCGCCAACCCGCGACTGCTGCTGCTCGACGAACCGCTGGCCGCGCTCGACGTCGACGCCGCTCCGGCCATCCGCGGGCTGCTGCACCAAGTGCTGCGGCGGCAGGAGAAGCCGACCGTGCTGGTCACCCACGACGTGCTGGACGCGGTCGTGCTGGCTGACCGGCTGGTGGTGCTGCTCGACGGCTGCATCGTCGAGCAGGGCCCGACTCGCGAGGTGCTGGCTCGGCCGAAGGAGGCGTTCACCGCGCGGGTGGCCGGGCTGAACCTGGTGCCCGGTGTCGCCGCGACGGACGGCAGCATCTCCTTCGGCGACAGCACGATCAGCGGCCGGATCGTCGAGTCCCTGGAGCGGGGGGAAGCCGCCGCAGCGGTGTTCACGCCCGCTGCGGTCGCTGTGCACCGCGAGCGCCCGCACGGCAGCCCGCGCAACGCGATCCCGGTGCGGCTGGCGGCGCTCGAACCGCGCGGCGACGTCGTGCGGGTGCGCGGCGTGGTGCGGGACTGCTCGCTGGCCGCCGACGTGACTCCGGCGGCCGTCGCTGACCTGGAGCTCACCTCGGACGACGAAGTGTGGTTCGTGGTCAAGGCCGCCGAAGTGGCCATCCACCCCGTCTCCGGAGGATCATCGGGGGCGTGACTGAGCCATCCCCCTGGACGTACCTGATGGACATGGACGGCGTGCTCGTCCACGAGGAGCACATGGTGCCGGGCGCGGACGCCTTCCTGGCGGCGCTGCGGCAGGAAGACATCCCGTTCCTGGTCTTCACCAACAACTCGATCTACACCCCGCGCGACCTGCGCGCGAGGTTGCTGCGCACCGGTCTGGACGTCCCGGAGGACGCGATCTGGACCTCCGCGCTGGCCACCGCGCAGTTCCTGGAGAACCAGCGACCCGGCGGATCGGCCTTCGTGGTCGGCGAATCGGGGCTGACCACGGCGCTGCACAACATCGGCTACGTGCTTACCGACCGCGAACCCGACTACGTCATCCTCGGGGAAACCCGGACCTACAGCTTCGAGGCGATCACCAAGGCGATCCGGCTGGTCGAGGACGGGGCGCGGTTCATCGCCACCAACCCGGACGAGAAGGGACCGAGCCGGGAGGGCACGCTGCCCGCCACCGGCGCGGTCGCCGCGCTGATCGAGCGGGTGACCGGACGCGCGCCGTACTACGTGGGCAAGCCGAACCCGCTGATGATGCGGTCGGCGCTGCGGCACCTCGGGGTGCACTCGGAGAACACCCTGATGATCGGCGACCGGATGGACACCGACGTGCGGTCCGGACTGGAGTCCGGCCTGCAGACGATCCTGGTCCTGTCCGGAATCTCCGACGAGCACACGGCGAACCTGTTCCCGTACCGGCCGACGAAGGTGGTCAACTCGATCGCGGACCTGATCGACCACGTGATGGACCCCTTCAAAGCCTGACCCGCCCGCGGAGCCCGGCTTGATCGGTCGGGTCATCTGGAGCGCATGAAGGCGTACACGTCGTCGACGTCGACGATGCGTTTCCCCAGCGGTAGCAGCGAGACCGGCACCAGCTTGAAGTTCGCGATGCCCAGCGGGATGCCGATGATCGTGACGCACAGGACGATCCCGGTGACGATGTGCCCGAGTGCCAGCCACCAACCGGCCAGCACCAGCCAGATGATGTTGCCGATCGTCGACATCGCTCCGGAGGTCGGCTCGTCCACCAGGCGTCGGCCGAACGGCCACAGCGCGAAGTTGGCCATCCGGAAGGAGGCGATCGCGAACGGGATGCCGATGATCGTGATAGCCAGCACGACCCCGGCGATCGTGTACCCCACCGCCATCCAGAACCCGCATAGCACCAGCCAGATGATGTTCAGCAATACCCGCATGCCTCCAAGGTGCCAGGCCAACACCCACGCTGCCGACCCATCGCGGATCACGGCTCCGCAACGCGAAAATTCCGCGACGCGGAACGCCGCTACCGCATTGGCCGACTCCTTCGAAGCGGCTGCGCGAGTCACCACGGGCGCGTGGGGCAGCAGCACGAACTCGGCGGCTCCCCTCAGGCGAGGAGGTCGCCGCGCAGGACCGTGACGGCTCGGCCGCGGAGGCCGACGCGGTTGCCGCGCAGGGCCATCTGGACCGTGCCCCCGCGCGGTGATGCCTGTTCGCCGACGAACGTCGTGCCGTGCGTGTCGCGCTGGAGCTTCGCCGCCCACCACGCGGCCAGCGTGCAGTGCGCCGAACCGGTCACCGGGTCCTCAGGGACACCGACCTGCGGGACGAACACGCGGCTGACGAAGTCGATGCCGGGCCGATCGCCGGGTGCCGTGACGATCACACCGCGCGACGGGACGTCCGCCAGCATCGCGAAGTCGGGCCGGACCGCGCGGACCTCTGCGGCGGAGGCGAGCAGCGCCAGCACCTTGGTCGCGCCTTGTGCGGTCTCCTGGATGGTGGTGCCGGGCAGACCGGCGGCCAGCGCTTCCGGTGGCTTCACCGGTTCGGCGAGGTCGATGGGGAAGTCCATCTCGATCAAGCCGTCGGCCTGCGCCGTGCAGGTGAGGACCCCGCTGCGGGTGTCGAACCGCTGGTCGCCGCCGAGCACGTGCGCGGCGGCCAGGGTGGCGTGCCCGCACAGCGGCACCTCGGTGGTGGGGGTGAACCAGCGCAGCGGTTTCGGCTCGTCCGCGGGGCCGCCGAGCACGACGAACGCGGTCTCGGAGTGCCGCAGCTCAGCGGCCACCGACTGCATCCAGGCGACCTCGGCAGGAGCGTCCAGCAGCACGACTCCGGCGGGGTTGCCGTGGAAAGCGCTGTCGGTGAACGAATCCACCACGAAGGCACGCACCCCTGCACCTTACGTATGCGCACCCGGTGGCGTTGGTCGTCGGATGATCAGGGGGTTGGCCAGTGGTGCGGCGGAGGGTCAAGATGGGTGATCAGCGTCACTCGCCCAGTGGAGGTCGTCGTCGTGGATGCCGTCGAACCAGCCCAGCTCAGCTACGCCTCCGGCATCTCCGATGTGCCGCTGTTGGGCGACACCATCGGGGCGAACCTCGATCGCACGGCGGCACGGTTTCCGGATCGGGACGCGCTGGTGGAGTGCGCGAGCGGTCGCCGCTGGAGCTATCGGGAGTTCGTCGCGGACGTGGACGCGTTGGCGCTCGGCCTGCTGGCGGCCGGGATCGTCAAAGGGGACCGGGTGGGGATCTGGGCGCCCAATCGCGCGGAGTGGACCCTCACGCAGTACGCGACGGCGAAGATCGGCGCGATCCTGGTCAACATCAACCCGGCCTACCGGGTGCACGAGTTGGAATACGTGCTCAACCAGGCCGGGATCCGGCTGCTGATCTCCGCCGAGTCGTTCAAGTCCTCGGACTACGCCGCGATGGTCGAGCAGGTGCGGCCGCGCTGTGCCGACCTGGAGCAGGTGGTGTTCCTGGACCGTCCGGAGTGGGCCGCGCTGCGTGCCACGACCGGGGATCGCGCGCGGCTGGCCGAGATCCAGTTGTCCGCGGACGATCCGATCAACATCCAGTACACCTCCGGCACCACCGGATTCCCAAAGGGCGCGACGCTGTCGCACCACAACATCCTCAACAACGGCTTCTTCGTCGGTGAGCTGTGCGGCTACACCGAGGCGGACCGGGTGTGCATCCCAGTCCCCTTCTACCACTGCTTCGGCATGGTGATGGGCAACCTCGCGGCCACCAGCCACGGTGCGGCCATGATCATCCCCAGCGAGGGTTTCGAACCCGCCGCCGCGCTCTCCGCGGTCGCCGCCGAGCAGTGCACATCGCTGTACGGGGTGCCGACCATGTTCATCGCCGAGCTGGACCTGCCCGGTTTCGCCGACTACGACCTGTCCTCGCTGCGCACCGGCATCATGGCGGGTTCACCTTGCCCGGTCGAGGTGATGAAGCAGGTCATCGACCGGATGGGCATGACCGAGGTGGCGATCTGCTACGGCATGACCGAGACCTCTCCGGTGTCCACCCAGACCCGCGCCGACGACTCGCTGGCCCGTCGAGTGTCCACAGTGGGCAGAGTTGGACCGCACCTGGAGATCAAGATCATCGATCCGGACACCGGTCTCACCGTGCCCTGCGGCACGCCCGGCGAGTTCTGCACGCGCGGTTACTCCGTCATGCTCGGCTACTGGCGGCAACCCGAGAACACCGCCGAGGCCATCGACTCCGCACGTTGGATGCACACCGGCGACCTGGCGGTCATGGACGCCGACGGTTACGTGAGCATCACCGGCCGGATCAAGGACATGGTGATCCGCGGCGGCGAGAACATCTATCCGCGTGAGATCGAGGAATTCCTCTACACCCACCCGGACATCGTCGATGCCCAGGTCATCGGCGTCCCCGACCCCAAGTACGGCGAGGAGCTCATGGCCTGGGTGCGGTTGCGCGACGGCGCGGAACAGCTCACCGCGGACAGCCTCCGCGAGTTCTGCACCGACGCCCTCGCGCACTACAAGATCCCGCGCTACGTCCACGTGGTCGAGGAGTTCCCGATGACCGTCACCGGCAAGGTCCGCAAGATCGAGATGCGGGAAACCGCCAAGAAGCTGCTCAACCTCGAATAGGACCGCGCGCGGCCGCATCCCATTCCTGGGAACTCGAAAAATCAGCGCTGGGCACCGACCTTCGCCAGTTCGGCCGCGTCCTCCGCGCCGAACTGCTCCTCCAACTGCTCCGGGGACGCGTCGACGTCGATCTGGGCCAGGGGCATGCCGCGGGCGCTGGAGATCGCGCCGAGGCGGCGGGTGGCGCGGTCCGAGGCGTATGCCGTGAGCTCTTCCTTGTCGAGCTGGAACGGCAGCACCTCCGGGGCGTCTTCGGGACTCCACTGGACCTGGGCGATGGCGTGCGGCAGGAGGCGGGCCATCTGGTCCTGCACCACGTCCCAGTTGCGCTCGTCGGCGGCGACGTGGCGGCGGCAGGTGAACGTGCCCCACGCCATGTGGCGGCGCTCGTCGTCGCCGATGCGGCGCACCACCTCTTGCATGCCGGGCAGGATGCCGTGGCTGACGCAGATCTTGTGCCAGGCGTAGTAGCCGGTCAGCGCGAGGGTGCCTTCCACGACGTGGTTGTAGGTGACCGATGCGCGCACCTGGTTCTCCGGGCTGGGGTCCGAGTGCAGGGCGTGCAGCGACTCGGGCAGGGCCCGGTAGAAGATCTCCCGGTATCCGGGGTTTTCCTCGACGAACTGGTGCAGGTCATCGGTGAGGCCGACGGCGTCCATCCACAGCCGGAAGACCTGGGCGTGCTTGGCCTCCTCGAAGCAGAACTGGGTCAGGTACATCTCGTCGCCGAAGCGGCCCTCGGCGGCCATCGCGGCCATGAACGGCTGGAGGTCCTGGGTGACGGCCTCCTCACCGGCGATGAACTGAGAGCACAGGGTGGCCACGCTGCGCTGCTCGTCCTCGTTGAGCCGCTGCCAGTCTTCGGCGTCCTTGCTGAAGTCGATGTCGGCCGGGTTCCAGAACTTGGCGTTTCCCTTGCTGAACAGCCGCAGCGGCAGGGAGTCCCAGTTCAGGCCGTTGGCCCGCAGGGTGTGGAAGCCCTCGCGGTGGGCTGGGTGCGCGGTGGTGCTCGTCATTGAAGACTCCAGCTCGCGAAATGTGAGAAAGATTATTAGACCGATTTTCGGTACTGCGCAGTTTCGAGTCAAGGTTCTTTCGCCGAGCGGCACCCGGCCCGCCCGTAGGGTGGGGCGCGTGGCAGACGAGCGCAGCGCCCCCACGGTTGGATTCGACCTGGACATGACCCTCATCGACCCGCGTCCCGGCATGGTGCGCGCCTTCGACGCCCTCAGCGCGAAGTTCGGGCTGTCGCTCGACGGCGAGCACTTCGCCGCGAACCTGGGGCCGCCGCTGGTCGAGGTGATCCGCGGCTACGGCTTCGAGGAGCCGCTGGTCGAACAGCTCGTGGCGTACTTCCGCGAGATCTATCCGACGGTCGTGATCGGGGCGACCGCGCCGCTGCCAGGCGCCGCGCAGGCGTTGGAAGCGGTCCGCGCAGCGGGTGGACGCACACTGGTGATCACCGGGAAGTTCGAGACGAACGCGGGCCTGCACCTCAAGGCGTTCGGCTGGGACGTCGATCGGCTGGCCGGTGACGTGTTCGCCGCCGCCAAGGGCGAGGTGCTGCGCGAGGAAGGCGCGACGATCTACGTCGGCGACCACCTCGGCGACATCGTCGGTGCCAAAGCCGCGGGCGCGATCTCCGTCGGTGTGGCGACCGGGCCCTACGGCGTCGACGAGCTCGTCGACGCCGGTGCCGACGTCGCGCTGCGAGATCTCACCGAGTTCCCGTCCTGGCTCGCGCAGCACGTCTGAGTGTCTGTCTTTGTTCTTGTTTTTGAAGCGGCGTCAGCCGCTTAGCCCACCCTCGCAACCGGCACCGCCGCGGGTTCTCAGGCGTCGTGTCGGGAGGACAGCCTCGACGTGGTGAGGGCATACATGATGTCGGGGATCCCGGACCGAGACGGCCTCTGAGGTTCCGCCACCCGCACCGCAAAGCAAAACGAGTTCGAAGACAGGCTCTGAGTCATCTCCGGCGGTTGCGCAGGACTGTTGCCACTACGCCGAAGATCAGGCCCGCCGGGCACAGCAGGGTTGCCAGGTTCAGCCAGATCGGCAGGTTCTGGTAACCGAGGCCGAACAGCACGAAGATCGCCGCGATCGCCAGCAGTCCCAACCCGAACATGACCATCGACACCGGGAGCGCAGCGAACCTTGGCGCGGAACTTGCCATGTTGACCAGCGTATTCGCGCACTACGCCGGGTGCCGCAGCGACCCTTGGTCGATAAGGCCGGGTCTTATTCGCCGGGTACGCGGTACGCTTGTTGTGACGCGTCCCGGCGCGCCCGATTGCAGGCGTATTCGGGGCGCTTTCGTCGTGCCGGGGCCGTTCGGCTCCGCTCGGCGGAGCAGCAGGGACGACCGAGGACCCGGGGACCGGGCCAGTGCATTCGACAGGGAACGGTGAGGACAGTGCCGACCGGCAGGGTCAAGTGGTTCGACGCGGACAAGGGCTTCGGCTTCCTGACCCAGGACGATGGGGAGGACGTGTACGTGCGGTCTTCCGCTTTACCGTCCGGTGTTGAGGCGCTCAAGACCGGCCAGCGCGTCGACTTCGACATGGCGCAGGGGCGCCGCGGCCCGCAGGCCCTCAAGGTCAAGCTGCTCGACCCGCTGCCGTCGGTGGTGGAGGCGCATCGTCGCTCGCCCGACGAACTGCACGGCATGGTCGACGACATGATCAAGCTGCTTGAGCTGAAGATCCAGCCCGACCTGCGCCGCGGTCGATACCCGGACCGCAAGACCGCCAAGCGCATCGGCGAAGTCGTCCGCGCGGTCGCCCGCGAGCTCGACCCGGGCAGCTGACCCAACCCACCCACAGAACCTGTCTTCGTACTCGGTTTGCGTGGCGGTGCGGGTAGCGGAACCTCAGAGGTTTTCTCGACTCCGGGATCCCCGACATCATGTATGTCCATACACCACGTCGGGGCTGTCCTCGCGAGAAAACCTCTGAGAACCCGTGGCGGTGCGAGTTGCGAGGGTGGGCTAAGCGGCTGCGCCGCTTGAAAACAAGATCAAAAAACAAGCGCTCAGCGCTCACTGCTGCACGTCCAGGATCCAGCTGCCGCCGATGCCGAAGTCGACACCGCCGTCGGCACTTGGGCTCAGCACCGCCGAGAACTGCTGCACTTCCACGTGTTCCAGCCGGGCACCGTCCGGCGGCAGGTTCAGCGTGTAGGCGAAGCGCTCGTTCGGCGGGAAGACCGCGCTGCGGCCGTCCAGCTCATCGCCGTTGATCCCGCGGTAGATGAACGCCACCTGCCACGGGGCCGCGGCGACTTCTCCGGGCACCGAGATCTGCAGCGGTTCGCGGCCGGGGATCCGCAGCTGGCCGACCGGGTTCTCGGGCGGTTTGGCGCAGTTCTGCCCGGTGGCGTCGCAGTACTGGGCGGGGTCGACGGTCACCGAGTTCCCGTGGGAGTAGAAGGTGACCTGCGGTTCGCTGGGGGCTGCACAACCGGCGACGAGGCCGAGGGATGCCACCGCCAGCAGCGGCTTCAGTCCACGATGCACGCGTCGAGCCTACGACCTGGTCCGTAATCGCTGCGTGGCCGGTGCGGTCCGGCGCGGGATGCGGGGCAGCAGCGTGCCACCGCGTCCAGCGGTAATCGTCTGCGCCAGCACGAGAGCCATCACGACCGCGATAACAGCGAACCCGATCCAGTAGACCGGTGGCAGCAGGATCCCGAGCGCGCCGCCGAAGACCCAGCTGAGCTGCAAGATCGTCTCGGATCGGCCGAAGGCCGAGGCCCGCGATTCCTCCGGCATGTCGTGCTGGACGACCGCGTCCAGGCAGACCTTGGCCAACGCGCTCGCCGTCGCTCCCACCAAGCCGACCACCACCGCCAGCGGCAGCCCGGACAGCAGCGCCGCGCAGACCGCCACGGCCACCGCGCTGCCCAGACAGGCGATGATCACCCGGTCCGGCTTGCCGAAGTGCATCTTCGAACCGATGCCGTTGCCGAGGAAGCTGCCGACCCCGGCCGCGCCGCCGACCAGTCCGAGCAGCACCAACTGCATGAACGGCTCGTGCTGGGTGCTCTGCTTGATCACGAACGCGGCGAACAGCGTCAGGAACCCGGTCAGCAACCGGATTCCACCGTTGCCCCAAAGCGCGACGACCACGTGTCCGCTCAACGGGACCTTCCTGGTCTGCCGGGGGTGCGCGCTGATCGAGGTCGGGACCTCGCCTTCGGTGCTCTCCACCCAGCCGGGGATCCGCAGGCACAGCCACACGCCGCAGGCCGCCATCGCGGCCATGAACCACAGCGCGCCCTCGGAACCCAGCAGCCAGGCGAAACCGGACGCGATCGCGCCGAAGATCCCACCCGCGGCCATGCCGAACGCGGTCAACCGGGAGTTGGCCTTGGTCAAGGTGATCTGCGACGGCAACACCCGCGGTGTCATGGCGGCCTTGAGCACGCCGAAGGACTTCGACAGCACCATGCAACCCAACGCGGCCGGATACAGCAGCCAGCTGTTGAAGTTCAGCGCCATCACCGCCACGAGCAGCACGCGGACCGCGAACGACGCGGCGAGCGCGATGCGGCGACCCTGTTGCAGCCGGTCCAGCGCGGGGCCGATCACCGGTGCGATCACCGCGAACGGGGCGACCGTGATCAGCAGGTAGAGCGCGACCTTGTCCTTGCTCTCGCCGGTGGCGGCGGAGAAGAACAGAGTGTTGGCCAGCGCGACCGCCATCGCGGCGTCCACGGCGTAGTTGCCCATCACCGCGTAGGTGAACTTCGCGAGCCCGGACCGGTCAGCACCGTCGGCGTGCGCCAGCGAGAAGAACATCCGCATCGCCCGCTGCGTCAGATCCCGGCTGCGCCACGCGGCAACGCGAGTGACCGTCAGCTTCCGGGGCGGGGCGGTGCCCCTTGGCTTCTCCGGTTCCTCCTCGCGTCCCAGGTGATCTTCGGGCAGCGGTGGAAGCCGCCGGGAACCGTTGCGCGGCGGGGCGTAGTCGGGGTCTTCCTCCCACGGATACCGCCGCTCGTCCCGCCGGGACGTCGCGCCGCCCGCGGTGCCGCCGCCCCTGCCGGGGCTCGGCGCCTCGAACCGATGCTCGGCGCGCTGCGCTGACTCGTCGCGCTCCGCGTCCTGGCCGCCTTCGGCGTACCAACCGCGCTTGCCACGTTGACCGGCGCCCCAGCCCGGACGTCCGCGCGAGGCGTCCGGCCGCTGGTCATCGCGTCGCAAACCCATGCTGTTCATCCTGCCTCACCCCGCCTCCGGTCGATCGGTTCTCCGCCGGATTTCGGCGGTTCCACGGATAAAGAGGAACGAACCCGCCCGCCAGATACACCCAGCCACGATCGAGCGACATCAACCGGCCAAAAGCGCCCCGTCCGAGTGGTTGCAGCACATCAGGCAGAAGTCAGCCGCCAGAAGAAGATGTCGCCATCGTCGTAGCGGTCGAACGGGCGCTGCGGAAGCAACCAGCGCGTCGGCAGCCAACCTGGCTCGGTCAGCAGGCACTTGCCAGACCGTCCACCCGCGTGCCGAGCAGGTGCGTTCCGCCGGTATCAGGCCGGGACGAACCGAACTCGGAACATGGACGGCCAGTACTTCCCCGTGATCAGGAACTCGTCGGTGCCCGGCACCGCGGCGATGCCGTTGAGCACGTCCGCGTCCGCGCGCTGCTGCGGGTTCAGCAGCCCGGCCGCGTCCGCCACCCCAGTCACCTGCCCGCTCGCCGGGTCGATCCGCAGGATCTCGTCGCTGCCCCAGACGTTCGCCCACACCTGACCGCCGACGCACTCCAACTCGTTCAGCTGGTCGGCGGCCGCTCCGTCGCGGCGCACGTCGACCCCGCCGACCGGGGCGAACGTCACCGGGTCCCGGAAGGTCAGCCGGGCGCTGCCATCGCTCATGATCAGCCGCGACCCGTCGAAGCACACCCCCCAGCCCTCGCCGGGGTACTCCACTCGGCGCAGCTCGGCCAGGGTCGCCCGGTCGCGCTCGATCGCAACCCCTTCCTGCCAGGTGAGCTGCCAGATACGGTCACCCGTGACGGTGATGCCCTCACCGAAGAGTTCGGCCGGGAGTCGGGTTTCGCGGCGCACCTCGCTGGTGGCGAGATCGGTGGCGCGCAGCAGCGACGAACCGTACTGGCCGGTGCCTTCGTAGAGGGTGCCAGCGGCGATCTCCAGACCCTGAGTGAACGAGGAGCGGTCGTGCGGGAGCACGTGGATCACCTCCGTTCGGAGGTGTGGCAGGCTTCCCGCGTGCCCAACGCCCTGATCGGTTTGCTCGCGGTCCTGCTGGCCGTTGTGCTGCGCTGGTACCTGCGGCGCGCACGCCATCAACCACAACCCGGTGAGCACCACGCCGCACAGCAGACGTCGAGTCGGGAGGAATCGCACCCCGAAAGCTTGACACGCCCGGCGTCGACCGCGACCGCGTACGGCACAATCAAAAGCGTGACGCCTATGCCTGCTCCGATGACCAGCCCAGGCGCGGGTGCCCCGTTCGAGGACGCCGGGCAGCCTGCGCCCGTGCCTCTGAACCCGGAGCTCGCCGCGGCTGAGGATGTCGCGCGAGCTGCGGCGGAAGACGAGGCGCGGCCGGGGACCGATCCGATCGGCTCGCCGGTGCTAACCCTGGATGCCGAGGTCAGCGACCCGGTCGGGGCGCACGTCGGAGTCGAGCCGGAGGGGCCGCACGCGGTCACGCACTACTTCGAGTCGAACTACCCCGGCTACGTCGGCTGGCGCTGGGCGGTCACGGTCGCCAGCGTCGGATCGCACGAGCCGGTGACGGTCAGCGAGGTCGTGCTGCTGCCGGGCCCCGACGCGCTGACCGCGCCGGATTGGGTGCCGTGGAACGAGCGGGTGCGGCCCGGTGATCTCGGTGCCGGTGACCTGCTGCCGACCCGTTCGGACGACCCGCGGTTGGCGCCCGGCTACCTGGCCAGCGACGACCCTGCGGTGGAGGAGGTCGCCCGCGAGGTCGGCCTGGGCCGCAATCGGGTGCTCAGCCTGGAGGGGCGGCTGGAGGCCGCCGAACGCTGGCACAGCGGTGACTTCGGGCCCCGTTCGGAGATGGCGCGGATGGCCCCGGCAGCCTGCGGGACCTGCGGTTTCTTCCTGAAGCTGGCGGGTTCGATGGGCGGTGCATTCGGCGTCTGCGCCAACGAGATCGCGCCCGCGGACGGCCGGGTGGTCAGCGTCGAGTTCGGCTGCGGCGCGCATTCCGAGGTCGATGTGGACACCTCGTCCACGGTGCCGGTGGCCGAGGTGGTCTACGACGACGCCACGCTGGACTTCGAGCCCCGAACTCCGGAGCGCGGGTGAACGACACGGACTTGTTCGGCGCGGCCGAGCTTCGGCAGGCCGTTCTGCAGTCCTGGGAGTCTTCGCCGACCCGGTTCCGCGAGGATGCCAACGCCGAGGAAGATCTCCGGCTCGGCGGTTACCGAGATCGCCTGCTGGTCGAGCTGGCGCAGAACGCCGCCGACGCGGCGGGCGCGGGCGGTGTGCTGCGGGTCGAGTTCGTCGACCGTGAGCTTCGAGTCGCCAACACGGGTGCGCCGCTGACTGCGGATGGCGTGGCGGGATTGGCTTCGCTGCGCGCCTCGGCCAAGCGGGAGGGCGCGACGATCGGCCGGTTCGGCGTCGGATTCGCCGCGGTGCTGGCGGTGTGCGATGAGCCGCGCGTGGTGTCGACGTCCGGTGGCGTGGCGTTTTCCACGGATCGGACCAGGGAAGCGGCGGCGAAGCTGCCGGGCCCGGCCGAGGAGTTGGCGGCGCGCAAGGGCTCGGTGCCGGTGTTGCGGCTGCCGTGGCCGGTCGACGAGGAGCCTCCGGAGGGTTTCGCCACCGAGGTGCGGCTGCCGCTGCGCCCGGAGGTCGATGCGGACGCGCTGCTGGCGGCGTTCACCGACCAGGCCCCTGACCTGCTGCTAGCCCTGCCCGCGCTGACCGAGATCCGCATCGGCGAGCAGGCATGGCGCCGGGTGGACCAAGACGCGGATCGCGTGGTCGTGCACGGCCCGGTCCGCAGCGACCGGTGGCTGGTGCACCGGACGGTGGGCACCTTGAGCGAGGCCGCGCTGGCCGGTCTGGGCGTGGAGGCCCGGCACGCCACGCATTGGCACGTGACCTGGGCGGTGCCGCTGGACGAGAACGGCTCGCCGATCCCGTTGGCCGAAGACGTGCTGCACGCGCCGACTCCGACGGAAGAGCGGCTGTCGCTGCCAGCTCGGTTGCTGGCGAGCGTGCCGGTGGAGCCGGATCGGCGTCGGGTGGCGTCGTCGTCGGCGTCAGACGCGGTGCTGACCTTCGCCGTCGAGTGCTATCCCACGCTGGTCGGCAAACTCGCGCCGGAGCACCGGACCATGTTGGTGCCGCTGGCGGGATTCCCGCTGTCCGATGTGGACGAGAAGCTGCGGCAAGGCGTGAACGACCGGCTGCGCGTCGCGTCGTGGCTGCCCGCGGCGAACGGGCGCTTGGTCGCGCCGCTGGAATCCCGAGTTCTCGAATACGTCTCGCCGGAGCTCGTCGAACTGCTCCGCGACGTGATTCCCGGCCTGCTCACCGCTGATCTGGCCGACGCCAGGCACCGCAGGTCGCTGCACGTGCTGGAGGTCCGGCGACTCGGTGCGGCGGAGATCGTCCAGGCGGTCACCGGACTGCAACGTCCGCCGAGCTGGTGGTACCGGCTGTACGACGCGTTGACCCCGGTCGAGGGCGCGGATCCCGTGGCGCGCGAGGAATTCGGTGCGCTGCCGGTACCACTGGCGGATGGCCGCACGGTGAGCGGCGTGCGGGATGTCCTGCTCAGCCACCGGGACGCCGACCTGGACCCGGCCGCAGTTCTGTCCACACTAGACATTTCTGGACTGCGCATCGCGCACCCCGAAGCGACGCACCCGTTGCTGGAAAAGCTCGGCGCGCACCCGGCAGGCCCGGAAGAACTGCTCGATGCCCCGTCGCTGGCGGAAGCGGTGCGCAGCAGCGTGTCCGATGCGCGGTCGGGCGCCGACGTCCAGCCGTTGGCCGAGGCGGTGTTGCGGCTGGTCGCCAGCGCGCGGCCGCGGGACTGGTTGGGCGCGTTGGCGCTGCCCGACGCGGACGGCGATTTCCGCCGCGCGGATGAAATCTTGCTGCCCGACGCCGCGCTGTTGGACGTGTTCGACCCCGACTACATCGGCGAAAACGCGCCGCTTGCGGTGCTGGACGAGGACTTCGCGGCCACTTGGCCAGCGGACCTGCTGCTGTCGATCGGGGTGCTGGACGGCTTCGCCGTGCACGTCGAGGAAGACCCGGCAGAAGCGGATGAGACGTTCTCCGACGCCCGCCAGTGGTGGGCGGAGCAGGAGGCCGCGCAGCCGGAGAACTGGCCGCCCGCCAGGTTCGTCGCGATCCGCGACCTCGACCTGGTCGCCGACGACGCCTGGCCGACCGCGATCCGCCTGCTGGTGCAGAACCCGGAAACCCTGCGGGCGCTGCGCGAACCGCAGAGTTACCCGACCTGGTGGATCGCGCGCTACGCGCTGCTCGCGGGAAACCCGCCTCGGCACTGGCGGTTGCCGGGCGCCGAAGAACTCGCGGGTCTGTACGACGCGGTGCCCGAAATCGGCCTGGGTAGCGAAGACTTGAGACTCGCGGGAGTGCGCGGCGAACTCCGGATCGCGGACGCCGACGATGCCTCGGACCTGCTGGAACGCCTCGGCGACCCGAACCGGGCGGTGCGTGCTGGAACTGCGCTGCGGGCGCACCAGGCGCTAGCGGATGCGGTTGCGTGCGGCGTCGTCGATCCGGCTGAGCTCGATCCGCCGGACATGGTGCGTTCGGTGTCGGGCGCGGTGGTCAGCACCGGGCGGGCAGTGGTGCTCGACGAGCCGTGGATGCTGAGCGTGCTGGAAGCGCCGCTGGTGATCGCGGGCGGTAGCCCGGACCAGTTCGACGCCGAAGCGCTGGGGGAACTCCTGGACCTGCCGCTGGCGTCCGAAGAGAACACGATGCAGGTGGTGGATCCGGGCCGCACCCAGCGCTGGCTCGACGTCGCGCGAGTCCCGTCGGCCTGCGAACTGCTGGGGATCACGGTGCCATCGGGCGAAATCACCCTGCACGAAGCGCTCCGCGTCCGAACCTCGGCGGGTGAGCGGCGCGTGCACTGGTGGGTCGAAAGCACGGGAAAGCTCCACGCGGAGCGAACCCCGGACGGCCTGTCCCGAGCCCTGGCCTGGGCAGCCGGAGCCTGGCACGAACGCTTCGCCCTAGCGGCCCTGCTGGCCGACCCGGAGGCAACAACCCTGCTCCGCTGAGGGTTTCACCCGAAGCGCTCAGCCTTGACGGAGGCTAAGAACCCCGCCCAAGCCCGAGGCCCGAACGCCAACGTTCCGCCATCGCGGTCCTTGGTGTCCCGAACCCCAACAACTTCGGACCCGGTTCCCACCTCGACGCAGTTGGACTCTTCGCCGCTATAGCTGGATTTGTGCCAGCCAACTTCCACGCAGTTGGACTGGCTTGCGCTACGACTGGACTTCCGCCAGCCAACCTCTACGCAGTTGCTCTCTACCCCGCTGTAGCTGGACTTCCGCCAGGTCCGCGCCGTCAAGATCTTCACCCCTCTAGCTCGTCCACCCGTGTTGCGATCAGCTTCGCTGAATCGGCCGGGCTCATCGCCACCCGTTCGAGTGTATCCAGCACATTTGCGTAGTCGGAAACATCGGCGGGGTCGTCTAGAAACGCGCCCAGTCGGCGTTGCTCCAGGTGAACGATCGAGCGAGCCTTCGGAAACTCCAGCAGAACGAAGGAGCCCTCAAGGCCAGGATGGGTTGCGACCTCTTCGGGAATGGCCTGGACGGTCACGTTGCGACGCCTGGCCATCTTCGCGACATGGCGTAGCTGTTTCGCCATCACCTGCGGGCCTCCGACTACTCGGCGGAGAACACCAGCGTCGACGAAGGCACGAAACCCAACGGCGTTGGGCTTGGTGAGAATCTCCTGGCGTCCAATGCGAATCGCTACGCGCGCCTCGATGTCAGCGGGCTCAACGCCGCTGCCACGCATGACAGCTCTCGCGTAGTCGCTCGTCTGCAAGAGCCCAGGTACGAGGATCATGTCGAGACAACAGATCTGGTTCGCATCACGCTCAAACTCCAACAAACCAGTGAGTTGTTTCGGCAGGCCGGGGATACCGGTCTCCCACCAACCGGGCTGGTCCTGTTCACGCGCAAGCTTCAGAAGGCGTTCACGGTCTTCGCCCGTCACACCAAGTATGGCGAGTATTGCCGACACGTCAGCTTCAGTGACTGCCTTCGTACCGTTCTCGACACGACTCATCGTCGCCTTCGACAGGCCAAGCCGCGTTGCGACGTCCTCCTGCTTGTAGCCGATCTGGTTTCGAAGCTGCCGTAGTTCGGCGCCCAAGCCTCGCGCACGAGCACTGCCATTCATGTTGAGCAGCCTAGATCGTCCCAGCACGGAGCTGGTTCACCCAGATCGGGAATAGATCAGTTTCAGAAACTGACGATAGATTCTGAGAGAAGATCAAGGAGGTTCCGGTGTCCGAGTACTTGACCTACATCTGGCGTCCGGTCACGGGAGGTCGTCACGCGTTCCCCGTGGCAGCAAAGAAAACTCCGGCTGGGGAGCTCGTGACGGCGTTCTGCGGCGCGGATGCGGCCGCGGAGGAACTGCACGACCGCACCGAGCTGGACTGGATCCGCGAAGACTCCTGCATGAGCTGCTGGCGCATCCTCGCCATCCGCACCTGATACGCGGCCGCCGGGGTGGTACGTGCCAATTTCGCGAGAAATTGCCACCCCTCGGCACAGGAAACGCCAATTTCGCGAGAAATTGCCGCGCACCCAGCCCCGCTCCCACGGAAAGGACCATTGCGATGTTCTGGCTCCAGCTCAGCACCCTCGTCCTCATCAACCTGCTCATCCTGGCGCTGTTGGCCAGCCAGATGCCCATGCGCTGGTCCTCCCTGGCACCGGCCCAGCACGCGGGCGCGGGCGAAGGCGCCTACACGGTCTGGCACCTGATAGCCGAAATCGAAGCCGAACACCACGCAGCCCAACACAGCTCCGTACAGCACCGTTCCGTGAAACGCGGTGCTGAGCGCGGACATCCCCGCATACCCCAGTTCCCGACCATCGACCCCGACGAGCCAACGGGTCGCCACCATCTCTGCAGGTGAGAAGTCGTGAGTGGCAATGACCGCAATAGCAACCATTTCCACTCACGACCCCTAGGCCGGGTCGGTGCGGCGTACGCCCCCCGCCAAAACCGCCGCCCCGCCCCCCCCCCGGGGCCCGGGGCGGGTACCAACCCCCCCCCCCCCCCCCCCGGGCCCCGGCCACCCCCCCAACCCCCGGGGGAACGG
>NZ_JALBWV010000032.1 GCF_022678645.1 Saccharopolyspora soli
GCCGGGCCCCCCCCCCCCCCCCCCCCCCCCCGCCGCCCGCCCCCCCCCCCCCCGGCCCCCCCCCCCCCGCGCCCCCCCCCGCCCCCCCCCCCCCCCCCGGGGGCGCGCCCCCCCCCCCCCCCCCCCCCCCCCCCCCCCCCCCCCCACCGCTCGATGCGCAGCAGGGCTTCCTGGGTGACCGTGGCCACGTGGCGGCCGGAACGGTCGAAGACGTTCCCGCGTCCAAGCACTCGACCGCTCGCTGCCGTCGGGCAGTCCTGGTCGTAGAGCAGCCACTCGTCGGCGCGGAGGTCGTCGTGGAACCACATCGCGTGATCCAGGCTGGCCAATCGCACCCCCTTGGCACGCCGATCGGCGCCGTGCAGCAGGAACACCGGCTCCACCAAGGTCATGTCCGATGCGTAGGCCAGCGCGCACGCGTGCAGCAGCGGGTCGTCCGGCAGCTGTTCCGGTGCGCGCATCCACACCAGGTGGCGGCTCGGCGTGAGCGGTGGCGGGTCTTCGACGTAGCGGAGTTCGATCGCGCCGGGCTTGCGCCACCAGTCCGGGACCGGCACGTCGGAGTCGGCGAACCGCTCGTGCAGCGGCGGCAGGTCTTCCGGTGCGGTCGCTGGTGGGAACTCCGGCTGGTGCCGCAGTCCGTCGCGGGCGCGTTGGAAGGACACCAGCGCCGCGCACACCTCCGCCCCGCCCTGGCTGGCGATCACCCGCCGCGCCGAGGTCGCCCCGCCGTCCCGAATTCGGTCCACTGTGTACTGGACAGGGTCGGCCGGGTCGGCGCCGCGCGCGAACAACGCGTGCATCGAGTGCACCGGCCGCCCCGCGGGCACCGTGCGCCCGGCGGCGGCGATCGACTGCGCGAGCAGCAGACCGCCGAACAACCGGTGTTCCGGCACCGGCTGGGTGCGGCCCACGAACCGGTCCGGACCCGGCTCGGCTAGGTCGAACAGATCCGGCAGGCGAGGAACGTCCATGGCCAGAACAAACTACTCACACCAGGTGGTATCAAGTTGCACGTGACCGGTTACACAATCGGTGGGTTACCACGCTGCGGGGTGGCCCAGCGGTGATCGACGCGGCGATGCGCGCACGCTCTCCCCGGCTTCCCGACGAACTGGCCGATCGGCTGCGGGAACGGATCATGACCGGCCGCCTGCGGCAGGGCGATCACCTGCACCTGGAACGCCTCGCCGAGCAACTCGGCGTCAGCGTGACCCCGGTGCGCGAGGCGTTGTTGGCGCTGCGCGGCGAGGGCTTCGTGAACCTGGAACCGCGCCGCGGGTTCACCGTGGCGCCGCTGAGCCGCCACGACTTCGAGGACGTCCACCGGCTGCAGGCCACCCTCGCCGGTGAGCTCGCCGCCCGCGCGGCGCGCAAGATCGACGCCGACCGGCTCGCCGAACTCACCAGGCTGCACGACGAAATGCGGGTGGCCAGCCAGTTCGTGCTGCTGGACATGGGCGAGTTGGTGACCCGGTTCCGCACCGCGGTGTGCCAGCTCTCGGATTCGCCCAAGCTGTCGTGGTTCCTCGGCATCGCGGTGCGCTACGCACCGCAGAGCATCACCGTCGATGTGCCGGGCTGGCGGGAGATGGCGGTGACCGACCACCACACGCTGCTGACCGCGCTGCGGCAGCGCGACCCGGCCAGCGCCCGTGCCGCGATGCACAAGCACGTGACCCATACCGGAGAGTTACTGATCCATCACCTGCAGCAACTGGGATTGTGGTCCGAGATCCCCGAAACCCCGTCCCCACCAGGGAGTTCCGCATCACATCAGGAACAGGACAGCGGCCGCTAACGTTGCGAATCGGTGTGGCGACACCCAAGTGGGACGCCCGACGAGGCGTACGCCGCGAGTTCTTCCATCCCTACTCAAGAAATTCGGAGGGCACCTGCCATGCAGAGCAACAGCCGCACAATCGTGTCGGTTGTCGGAACGGTGATGATGGTCGTGGCGACCGTTCTGCTCGCGTCATGGAGCCACCCGCACACGGAAGCGCCGACGCGGCCCGTCGCGAACGAAGCCGCGATCGTGATCGGCCGCTGAAGACCTGTCCGCGCGGCGGCCAGGCCCCGAACGCTAAGCCTCGCGCACCACGTCCTGCGGGCGTTTGTCGTTGCGCAGTCCCGAAAAGCGCGGGTGGCGCAGCTTGCCGTCGTCGGTCCACTCGGTGAACCCGATCTGCGCAACCAGTTCCGGCGCCACCCAGTGCGCGCCGGGTTCGTGCACCGGGTCGGCGAACGGTGAGCTGTCGCGGGCCAGCTCGTCCAGTTTGGCGCGCAGTTCCCGCAACGTCCGCTCGTCGTACCCGGTGCCGACCTTGCCCGCGTAGCGCAGCTCCGCTTGCTGGTAGTAGCCGACCAACAACGCTCCGAAACCGAACCGGGATCCCTTGGGGTCGGTGTAGCCGCCGACGACGAACTCCTGGTCGGCGACGCATTTGAACTTCAGCCAGTCCCGGCTCCGCCCGCTGCGGTAGGGCCGGTCGGCGCGCTTGGCGATCAGCCCTTCCCAACCGCGTCGGCACGCTTCGCGGAAGAACTCCTCGCCGGTGCCAGCGCGGTGCGCGCTGAACCGCAGCGGATCGGTGAACTCGAAGATCTCCCGCAGCAGCCGTTTTCGGGTGCGCAGCGCCAATCTCGTCAAATCCACGCCGCCGAAGGAGATCAGGTCGAACACGTAGTAGTAGACCGGCACACCGGTTCGGCGGGCGGCGCGCGGATCGGTCAGGTGGATGCGCTTCTGCAGTCGCGCGAAGCTGGTCTGGTCGCCTTCGAAGGCGACCACCTCGCCGTCGATCACGAACCGGTCGGCGCCCTGCTCGGCGAGCGCGTCGACGACCTCCGGGTAGGCCGCGTCGACCCGCTTCTCGTTGCGGGACCACAGCACCGGGCGGTCCCCGTCGCAGCCCGCGATCACCCGCACCCCGTCCAGCTTGCGCTCGAAGATCCAGTCCGGGTCGGAGAACTGCCGGTGGGTCAGCGTCGCCAACGCGGGCTCGTGCCACGTCCCACCGGGCCAGGACCGCAGCTCCGCTCGTTCGGTGGCGTCGAGCAGCCGCATCGGATCGTTCATCGTCGGCGGATTACCCCCGGATCAGCGCGGCAAACCGGCCAGGCTGAGAACCAGCTGTGAACGGCCTGTGAGTTCGACCCCGCAAGGGAGCCCAATCGGGTCAATGCGAGAAACTGGACCTGTCGACTTCCTGCCGCGCGAGCGGACCGACCGCCGAAGGTGAAAGCACGCGATGCCGAAGAGCAAGAACCCGCTGACCCAAAAAAGCGGGCTGTCCACCAACGTCATCCTCACCATCGTGGTGGTCGTCGTCGCCGTGCTGGTGATCGGCGGCGTCCTGCTGTTCACCCGCGGCGGGTCCGACACCAACACCGGCGGCCGGACGGTGGCGGCCGACGTGCTGCGCAAACCGGACAGCAACGTGCTGACCACGGCGCCCGACAACAAGGTCACCGTGGTGGAGTTCCTCGACTACCAGTGCCCGGCCTGCCACTCGTACTACGACGCGCTGACCAAGCAGGTCGAGGCCGACTACGCGGGCAAGATCACCTTCGTCACCCGCAACTTCCCGCTGAGCATGCACCCGCTGGCCCGACCGGCCGCGCAGGCCGCCGAGGCGGCCGCCCTGCAGGGCAAGTTCAAGGAGATGTACCACGCCCTCTACGACAACTACGCGGCTTGGGCTCTCGCGCCCGACGGGCAGAACCTCAGCACCGACGAGGCCAAAGCGCGCGCGTTGTTCGACCAGTACGCCCAGCAGATCGGCCTTGACCTGCCCAGGTTCCAGCAGGACATGAACTCCCCGCAGGTCAACGCCAAGATCGACGCCGACACCGCGGACGGCAACCGGGCCGAGGTGCAGGCGACGCCGACGATCTTCATCAACGGCAGGGAGTTCGACCCCGGCGACGTGCAGACCTTCCAACAGCTCAACGACGTGTTCCGCCAGCAGCTGGACGAGGAGCTCGCGCGGTGACCACGCCAGGCGCCGCCGCACCTCGTGGCCTGGCCTGGCTGTACGTCGTGGGTGGCGCGGTCGGACTGGCGGCCTCGGCCGCCCTGATCGTGGAGAAGCTGGCCAAGCTGGCCAACCCCGGTTACGTGCCCACCTGCAGCATCAACCCGATCATCTCGTGCGGTTCGGTGATGGACAGCGCCCAGGCCGCGGCGTTCGGCTTCCCCAACCCGCTGATCGGGGTGGCCGCCTTCCCGGTGGTGGTCACCGCCGGGGCCGTGGTGCTGGGCGGGTTCGAACCGCCGCGCTGGTTCTGGCTGGGGATGCAGGTCGGCACCACGCTCGCGGTCATCTTCATCCACTGGCTGGTGGTGCAGAGCCTCTACGAGATCCACGCGCTGTGCCCGTACTGCATGGTCGTGTGGGTCGTGACGATCCCGCTGTTCTGGTACACGACGCTGCACAACCTCACCGCTGGCAACTTCGGTGGCGGGCAATCCGTCGGCGCGGCGCTCGCCCGGTTCCACAGCCTGGTGCTCGTGGTGTGGTATTTGGTGATCGTGGTCCTGATCCTGCAGGCGTTCTGGGACTACTGGAGCACTCTGCTGTAGCGTGCAGCGGCCGTTTGTTCGGTGCGGGCCTCGGGTACCAGGTGACTGTGAGTGAGGTGTGCGCCGCACCTATCGAGACGAGGTGGCCCGGGATGAGCGTGGAACGCGAGATCACGCACGTCGAGCCGGAGACGTCCGCGGCGAACGTGGTCGAGGTCCGCATCGCTGCGGAGCCCGCGCAACTGGCGGTGATGCGGGCCGTCGTCGGTGACCTGGCCATGCGCGCCGACTACGACGTCGACTCGATCGCGGACCTGCGGCTGGCAGTCGACGAGGCGTGCTCGTCGCTGGTCCGGCTGGCCGCCCCGGCCGCGACGCTGGTCTGCCGGTTCCGCACCGGCGACGACCAGCTGTCGGTCACCGCTGAGGTGCTCAGCGACGACGCGTTCGGACCTCGCAAGGACACCTTCAGCTGGCGCGTGCTCAGCGCACTCGCCGACCTTGTGTCAACCTCGGTCGAGTCGGACCCTGCCGCCAACGGCAGCCACCTGGTGCGGATCGAGTTGACCAAGGGACGGACGGCCCACGTGTGAAACGAGCGGATTCCAAGCCGACAGCACATTCGCGCAACGAGCGCTACGACCGGCTGGCGCCGCTCTTCGGCGAGCTCGCGAAGCTGAGCAAGCAGGATCCCCGCTATTCCGAACTCCGCGCCACGCTGGTCACCGAGCACCTGCCGGTCGCCGAGCACATCGCTCGCCGGTTCAGCCACCGCGGCGAGTCGCAGGAGGACCTCACCCAGGTCGCCACCCTGGGGTTGATCAACGCGGTGGACCGGTTCGACCCCGGACGCGGGGTGGACTTCCTGTCCTACGCGGTGCCGACGATCATGGGCGAGGTGCGGCGGCACTTCCGGGACACCGGCTGGGCGGTGCGGATGCCGCGTCGGCTCCAGGAGCTGCACCTGTCGGTGTCGGCGGCGATCGCCCGGCTGTCGCAGGAACTCGGCCGCGCGCCGACCCCGAGCGAACTGGCCAAGCACCTGGGGATCAGCACCGACGACGTCTACCGCGGCCTGGAGGCGGGCAACGCCTACCGCAGCGCTTCGCTGGACGAACTGCTCACCGACACCGACGAGATCCCGCTCGGAGACGCCATCGGCTCCGACGACACCGAGCTGATCGAGGTGGAGAACCGGGAGATGGTCCGGCCGCTGCTGCGCGAACTGCCGGACCGGGAACGCCGCATCCTGGTGATGCGGTTCTTCCGTGGCATGACCCAGACGCAGATCGCCGAGCAGATCGGCATCTCGCAGATGCACGTCTCCCGCCTGCTGGCCCGCACCCTCGGCTGGCTGCGGCAGCGCCTAGAGGAGGACAAACCAACCGCGGAATCCATCAGCGGTCATACAAGGAGTGAAGGGCACCTTTGACCGGCTTGGAGGGTGCGCGGATTGGCTTGCGTGGCGGTGCGGGTGGCGGAACCTCAGAGGCATTCTCGCTGTGGGATCCCCGACATCATGTATGCCGATACACCACGTCGGGGCTGTCCTCGCGGGGAGAACCCCAGAGGGGTGGGCCACCGTGAACCCGCGGCGGCGCAAGCTGCGAGCGTGGGCGGAAGCGGCTGACGCCGCTTGCCTGACGACCCCCTCGACATGCCCAATCCGCGCGAGTTCATAGTCGGTCGAAGGTGCCCTTCACTCATCACCCGTACGGGTCCGCACCGCTCGCACCGCTGCGGCGTAGTCGGGGAAGCCGCCCGGGACCCGTCGGGGGATTTCGGGTCCCGGGCGGCTGTCTGGGGGCGTGCTGGGCTCGGGGTACCTGCGCCCGACGAGCACGCCGGGCTACAACGAGATGCCGCGCTCGTTCAGCCAGGGCAGCGGGTTGATCTTGACGCCATCCTCGATCACCTCGAAGTGCAGGTGCGGGCCGGTGGACTGGCCGCGGTTGCCCATCGTGGCGATCTGATCGCCCGCTCCGACCCGCTGGCCGACGCTGACCTCGATGGTGTTGATGTGGCCGTACACGGTGATCGTGCCGTCGTTGTGCTGCACCCGGATCCACTGGCCGAAGCCGCTGGCCGGACCGGCTTCGATGACCTTCCCGGCGGCCACCGAGTAGATCGGGGTGCCGATGTCGTTGGCGATGTCGACGCCCCGGTGGCTGGTGCCCCAGCGGGCTCCGAAGCCCGAGGTGAAGGTGCCCTCAGCTGGCTTGACGAAGCCGGTGGCCCGCTTCTTGGCCTGCTCCTCGGCCGCGTGCTCGGCCTCGGCGGCAGCGCGCTCGGCTTCCGCACGGGCTTGCTCGATCGCCTGGCTCTTGTCGATTTTCTGCGACTCGGCCTGCGAGTTGGCGACCGGCTCGGCCGCGAGCAGTTTGACCGCCGCCGGGCTGTGCGCGGTACCGCTGACGGCCAGGCTCAGGTTCTTCTTACCGGCCAACGGCTGCGCGGCCTCGTCCGGCTGCGGTTCGGCGTTGGCGGCCAGCGGCTGACCGACCGCGGCGAACGCGCCACCGGCCACCACCGCCGCGACGACCTTGTTGCGGACCGGGAGAGCGGCCTTCGGGGGATGGCCGCCCTCCTTGCGGTGCTTGCCCATCTTCACCTTCCGATTCGGGGTGATCCGGTCACTTCCCGCCGGGGGATTGCGGGATCGCCTTTCGGGGGGAGGCGTCGCGTGACCGAACCGTGACTTACGAACGGCGAACGTAGCTGAGGGTTATCGAGACATGCAACCGTTGGTCCGATTGGCTGGCAAACAGAGGCGGATCAGTCACTCTTAGTGCTTACCAAAGATGACCGATAGATAACGGCGAATCGAACATCCACCGGTCCGACCAGCGCTGTCGACAACTAGCCGCGGCGAGCGCGGAAACGATCAATAAGCCCGTTGTTCGCGCAGGTCCAGGACAAAACGATCAAGCGTCGCAGGGCGCGCGACCGTCTGGCGCGAAGGGCAGCCGAAGCCACCGGAGTCCACAAGCGACACTGCGGCGAACGGAAGGTGAACTGTCCTGATCACCCGTCGGCAAGATCGGCAACCGCCAGAAGTGGCCTTGCGCACAACACTCGCGCGAACCACATCGGGGCCTTCTCGCACTTTGGGAGCAGGTGCCACTCGAAGGCGGAATCTGTTTCACTGTTCCGCATGACGCCTGGTGATCAGTGGCGGCTGCTGGTGCAGCGCCTCCACGTCGACTTGCGCCGCGTCACCTCCGCAGGGTGTCGGTGCGCGCGGTAGGCCCCGCTCCCACCTGACCTCTTCGCCTTCGTCCGGTCCTCCCCATCCGGCTGCGCAACGCCGCGCCGCGGTTCGTCGCGCGCCGGTTCCGGCACCCCACGCATCTACGGAGACATCGTGCAAGCATTCCTGATCTTCGCGATCGGTGGTTTCGTCGCGCAGCTGGTCGACGGCTCACTCGGCATGGCCTACGGGGTGACCTCGACGACGATCCTGCTCGCCGCGGGCCTGACCCCGGCCCTGGCCTCGGCTTCGGTCCACCTCGCCGAGATCGGCACCTCGATCGCCTCCGGGCTCTCGCACTGGAAGTTCGGCAACGTCGACTGGAAGATGGTGCTGATCCTCGGCGTGCCGGGCGCCGTCGGCGCGTTCTTCGGCGCCACCGTGCTGAGCAACCTCTCCACCGAAGCCGCCGAGCCGTGGATGTCGGCGATCCTGCTCGCCCTCGGGATCTACGTGCTGCTGCGGTTCGCCATCCGCCCGCTTCGGCGCCGCCAGCTCACCGGCGTCAGCCCGAAGCTGCTCGCCCCGCTGGGCCTGGTCGCCGGGTTCGTGGACGCCACCGGGGGCGGCGGCTGGGGCCCGGTGGCGACCCCGACGCTGCTGAGCACCGGCAAGGTCGAGCCGCGCAAGGTCGTCGGCTCGGTGGACACCAGCGAGTTCCTGATCGCCTCCGCGGCGAGCCTGGGCTTCCTGACCTCGCTGGCGAATCAGCAGCTGTCCTGGCTCACGGTGGGTGCGTTGCTGCTGGGCGGTGTGATCGCGGCGCCGCTGGCGGCCTACCTGGTGCGCGTCGTGCCGATGCGGCTGATCGGGGTCGGCGCTGGGGGCCTGATCGTGCTGACCAACGCTCGCACGCTGATCAACAACTTCGACCTGCCCGCCCCGTCACCGACCGTCATCTACACGGCGATCATCGTCGCCTGGGTCGCGGCGCTCGGGTACACGATCCGCGTGGTCCTGGCGGAGCGCCGCGAGCTGGCGGACGTGGAGGAAGCCACCGCGCCAGCCCGGAGCTAGCGAGACTGTTTCCGAAGGGGCTTGCGTAGCGCGGGCGATTTCTCGCGAAATTGGCACTTCCCGGGCACCGCCGCCGCAGGGTCTCCGGCGTCCTGGATGGTCAGAAGATTTACCCACGTGCCGTATCGCCGAGATCAACCAAACGAGTTACTGTTCGGTAGACCGTGTGGAAGCCCCCCGACACACGGTAGGCGCCCCGGGAGCGGAGTTCGCGCTCCGCGCCCGGGGCACCGCTCCCCGCACCACGGCCTGATCGACGTGACCGCGGCGTTCGCAATCAAGTGTGCCCCGCCCTGTTGGTATATTCCAGCCGCCACGCGGCCCAGTCGTGGACACGGTTGCAGCACGCCCCGGCATCGTCGATGTGATCAACAGCCGCTCAGCGGTCCGCGCGCAGCGGGCTGGCGGCTTGCCGCCAGTTGACGGTGGGCCGCATCGCGGCGATGTCGACCCGGTCCTTGTGCTTGTCCGCCACCCGGAACAGCGACTCGATGAGCGTGTTCGACAGCAGGTGCGGTTCCAGCCCCAACTCGACCAGACCGGTGTGCTTGACGTTGTAGTAGTGCTCGCCCTGCTCGACCCGCGGATTGTCCAGGTACTCGATCTCCACCGGGCCGTCGTAGCTGTTCGCCACGATCTTGGCGATCTCCCCGACCGAGCACTTCTCGGTCATCTGGTTGAACACCCGGAACTCGCCGCGGTCCGCCGGGTTCTCCGCGGCGAGGCGAATGCACTCCACGGTGTCCCGGATGTCGATCAGGCCGCGGGTCTGCCCGCCGGTGCCGTACACCGTCAACGGGTGACCGAGCACCGCCTGGATGACGAACCGGTTGAGCACGGTGCCGAAGATCGCGTCGTAGTCGAACCGGGTTGCCAGCCGCGGGTCCTGCACGGTCTGCGGCGTTTCCTGCCCGTAGACGACGCCCTGGTTGAGGTCGGTGGCGCGCAGCCCCCAGATCCGGCAGGCGAACTCGATGTTGTGGCTGTCGTGCACCTTGCTCAGGTGGTAGAACGAGCCCGGCTTCTTCGGGTACAGCATCCGGTCGGTCCGGCCGTTGTGGGTGACCTCCAGCCAGCCTTCCTCGATGTCGATGTTCGGCGTCCCGTACTCGCCCATCGTGCCCAGCTTGACCAGGTGGATCTCCGGGTCCACCTGCTGGATCGCGAACAGCACGTTGAGGTTGCCGACCACGTTGTTGTGCTGGGTGTACACCGCGTGCTTGCGGTCGATCATCGAGTACGGCGCCGCCCGCTGTTCGGCGAAGTGCACGATCGCGTCGGGCCGGAAGTCGGCGATCATCTCGACGGTGAACTCGCCGTCGACCAAGTCGCCGTAATAACACTTGATGGATTTGCCCGAGATCTCTTGCCACGCGTCGAGGCGGACCTGCATGGGCTCGATAGGCACGAGGCTGTCCACGCCCATCTCGTGGTCGTAGCCCCGGCGGGCGTAGTTGTCGGCAACCGCGACCTCGTGGCCGCAGTCGGACAAGTGCAGAGCGGTCGGCCAACCGAGGTAGCCATCTCCCCCGAGGACGAGGATTCGCACGCCTTCACTCCCCTATTCGAACTTCGGCGCCACCGTCGCGTACGCCGCACGGCAAGGACCTGGCAGAGCTATCGCCTGAGCCAGCCTCACCCGTTGGATACAACATGGGGCATGGTCTCATCTCTTGACCATTTCACGAAGAGCTGCCCTTTTCGCTTGTCCCAGACTGGGAATTCGCTGGGAATCCGGACTGGGTATGGTTCAACCGGAGCAACCCGAACGGCTGGAACGGAGTCGGCATGGTGCAGCAAACCGCCGAAAGCACCGGCGCTCGCCGTGGTCGGTATTGGCGGTTGCTCAGCCGTTTCGCGGCCGCATCGGTAGTCGCTACCGGAATCAGCCAACTTGTTTTTTTGTTGTCTTACTCACTCGGGGCCACGGCCGTGTTCGCCACCACATTGGCCTGGTTGGCCGGTGCGATTCCGAACTTCGTACTAAATCGGCGCACCTGGGGCGGCGGCGGCCGGGCCGCGTTGCGCGGCGAGATCCTGCGCTACGGCGTGATCTCGGTGGGCACCGCGCTGCTGGCCGCACTGGCCACGCACAACGCCGAAACCCTGGCGCACGCGCTGTTCCCAGATGTCCGGACCGCGCAGATCGCCGTTGTCTGGGGCGCGTTCATCGGCACGTACGCGGTGATGTTCGTGGTGAAGTTCGTGCTGATCGACCGACTGGTGTTCACCGCTCGCCGACCGCGGCGGGCTCGTTGATCGGTTCCCGGTGCGGCGTGCTCGCCCGGCGTTCCCGCCACCAGGTGCCGAGCACGACCCGCGCATAGCGGTAGCCGTACAGCAGGTTGTTGCCCTTCTTGCTCACCCCGGCGGTCCGCGCCAGCATCCGCATCGGCTGTTCCAGCACCTGGTAGCCGTGGCTGAGCACCCCGACCAGCAACTCCGAGGACTGGTACTGCGGCTGCTCCAGCGTCACCGAGTTCGGCACCTCGGCCCGCATGCCGCGGAACCCGAAGGACGTGTCCGTGATGCGCTGCCCGGTCAGCGCGCTGACCAGCCAGGCGAACACGTAGGTGCCAGCGCGGCGGATCAGCGCGGGTCGCTCGTTGCTGCCGAGCCGCCGGGAGCCGGTCACGAAGTCGGCCCGGCCGTCGATCAGCGGCCGCAGCAGCTTCGGGAGTTCGGCGATGTCGTACTGGCCGTCCGCGTCGGTGGTGACGATGTAGCGCGCCCCGCGTTCGGCCGCCAAGCGGTAACCCAACCGCAGCGCCGCACCCTGCCCCCGGTTGACGGGTGCGACGCAGGTCTGCGCGCCGTGCTTCAGCGCGATCGCAGCGGTGTCGTCGGTCGCTCCGTCGACCACCACCAGGGTGTCCACGTCCAGGTCGCAGCTGCGGGCGGGAATGCCGTCGAGCACTTCGCCCAGCGACTCCTCCTCGTTGTACGCGGCGATCAGCACGACCACCGGGGCGAACCGCTGCGCGCCGTAGCGGGCGGAGTAGTCGTCCAATGCGACCCGGTCCACCTCGGCCGGGAAGGTCGTCGGCATCTCACTCTCCTTCGGGGGTCTTGGTCGGGAGCGACCTCGATCGTTCGCACGCCCGCTGGGGACGCCGCGGCGTCTGGCCAGCGCGGTCGCGCCCAGGGCGCCAGCCAGCGGTATCAGCACCAGGCCGGGCAGCTGGTAGCGCCAAGAGAATTCCATCGCCGCGGCGGTGCCCAGCACGGTGGTCGCCATTCCGGCGCAAAGCAGGCATGCGGGGCGCAGCCCGGACCCACGGGCCCGGCCGACGCCGAGCACGGCCAGCGCGGCGACCGCGAGCGCGCCGCCGAGGGCGATGCCCGGCGTGTAGCCGCCGCCGAGCTGGTAGGCGCGCAGGAACCCGGCCAGCTGCGGGTCGACCGACAAGCTGCCGTCGTCGTAGAGCTCGGTCCACTCCACGACGTACCAGTCGACTGCGTACATCGGGTAGGTCTGCTGGAACTGCCAGCGGTCCAGCGGCACGTCGCCGGGCGTTTGGGTGCGGGTCGGGGCGAAACCCTTGAAGAAGTCCTCGGCCATCCCGCCAACCACGTCCAGCGGTTGGTGCAGCAGAACCTTGCGGGTGAACGAGCCTTGCGCGGCGGCGACGTCCATGTCGGCTGGCAGGAACTTGTCGACGTTCTCCTGGACGTGCCAGAAGTGGATGTAGAAGTCGATGCCGTTGCGGGCCCGCTGTTCGAGCGGTTCCGCCGGGCAGACCAGCCGCTCCTGCGGTGTCAGGTCGAGCTCGTCGCAGTGGGCGACCACCGCGGCGCGGCCGTAGAGGGCACCGCCGCCGGAGCCGCCCACGCCGAACGAACCGGTCCACGCCAGGTGGTACAGCGAGTAGCCGCCGACGCCCGCGGCGAAGGCGCCGACCAGCGCGGCGGTGGCGATCAGGCGGCGCCGCCAGCCGTCCCGCGGCCGCCAACCGGTGGCCAGCAGCACGAACACCGCGGCCGGAACCACCAGCGTGAGTCCGACGACGCGCACCGTCACCGCTGCGGCCAGCACGATCCCGGCCAGCGCGGCGAGCCTCGGGCCCGGCGCGCCCCACCAGGTCAGCACGTAGACCGCGACCAGCAGCAACACCTGGAACAGCAGATCGGACATGATGTTCTGCTCGATCTGCAGCTGGTAGGCGTCCAGCAGCACCGGGGCCGCGGCCACCGCCGCGATCCACGGCCGGACGTCGAACCGCCGCAGCAACGCGTAGATCCCGACGCCCAGGCCGAGCCCGAGCAGGTGCTGCACCGCCACCACGGCGGTCAGGCTGCCGACCGCGAGCAGCGGCCACAGGAACACCTCGTAACCGACCGGGTTGATGCCGCCCGGGAAGAACGCGCCGACGTCGTCGAGGTAGCGGAACGAGTCGATGTAGAGCAGTGCGGGCCGGTAGGCCAGCTGGACGACGATCCGCAGGACCAGTCCGGCGAGCACGAACAGTGCCAGCAGCCAGTGCCGCCGGAGGATGCGCGCGAGCGCGGCGCTCATCGCATTCCGCGGCGGAAGTCCGCCCAGACGGTGCGCAGTCCCTCGGTGAGCTCGACGTTCGGGGTGTAGCCGAGTTCGCGCTGCGCCTTGGCCACGTCCACGATCACCGCGGGCATCTCGCCGTTCTTGGCGGACACGTGGGTGACCGGCACGTCTTCGCCGGTGGCGGCGCGGACCGCGTCGATGAGCTCAAGCACCGAGATCGAGTGCCCGGAGCCGATGATCGCAGTGCCGGTGTACTGCTTGTCCCATGCGGCCAGCATGCCCTGCACGACGTCGTCGATGTGCACGAAGTCGCGGCGCTGCGCGCCATCGCCGTAGACCTCGACGCCGCTGTTTGCCAGCGCTGCCCGCATCAGCCGCGGGATGAAGCTGTCCTTCTGCGCCATGCCGGGTCCGTAGATGTTGGTGAACCGCAGCGCGCAGGTGGCCATGCCGTACGCCCCGGCGTAGCCGGAGAGCAGCATCTCGCACGCCGCCTTGGTGGCGCCGTAGGGCGTGAGCGGGCGCACCGGCAGAGCCTCGGAGATCGTGCCGTGACCAATGTCACCGGTCACCGCGTTGGTGGACGCGAGGATGAACTGGCCGACCGCGCGGACGCGGGCCAGCTCCAGCAACTCGTGGGTGACCGCCACGTTGTTGGCGTAGGTCTCGGCGGGCTGGTCCACCGAACGCAGCACCGAGGTGATCGCGGCCAGGTGGATGATCCCGGCGGCGCCCGGCGGTACCGCAGCCTCCCGCACGTCGGCGTCCCGCAGGTCGCCTTCCAGGTAGGTCACCAGATCGCTGCGCAGTTCGGCGGGCGGCGCCTGCAGGTCCACGATGGTGACCGGGGTTCCGCGCCCTAAGAAGGCGCGTACCACTGCTCTGCCGACGAAACCGGAACCACCGGTGACGACAACGCGATCGGCCTGGGCAGTGTCTGTTGCGGGAGGAATAACGCTGCTTGGCACGCGCCAGACTCTAACCGCCCTCCCGCGCCCTGCGGTCCACACCTGTCCCGAACCGCGACGTCCGCGTTATCCGCCGAGATGTTCCGCAAGTCCGTTTAGCCCGGTCCGATAGACCCCTTGGGCGAAGGTCTGACCCAACTGCTGCTCGTCGGCGGCGTCGGCGTCGTAGTGCGAAAACCATTCGACGAAGCTGTGTCCGGTGTCCGTTATCGGCGCGACTCGGATGGTGGAGCGGTAGCTGCGCACCGGGAAGGGGCTCGTCACGAACTCGTAGGTGTAGCTGTGGTCGATGTCGTCCAGCGCCATCAGCCGCTCCCGCACCGCACCGCCGTCGGTCAGGGTCAGGTGCCGGACGCAGCCCACCGCGTCCGCCGGGCCACCGCCTTCGATCTCGCTCGCTTCGATCGCCGGATGCCAGGTCGGCAGACCGTTGAAATCGCGCACCGCCTGCCACACCTGCTCGACCGACGCCGCGATCACCCCGCTCGCATAGGACTTCGCCACCGTTTCCTCCTCAGTGCTCAGTTGTGGTGGGCCGCTTCGTCCACCCTCGACACTTGATGCACGGGTCCCTAGAACGTCAGGTCCTTGAACGCCTTGGTCTGTTCGATCAGCGCCTTCTCGGTGGGCAGTCGCTCCATGCTGCTCGCGCCGTAGAAGCCGTGGCACCGCTTGGTCCTGGACAGCACGTGCGCCGCGTCCCCGGGCATCGAGATCGGCCCGCCGTGGCAGAGCACCAGCACGTCGTCGCGCACTTCGCGGGCGGCCTGCGCCCACTCGTCGATCAAGGCCACGCAGTCGTCCAGCGACTTGGCGGTTTCCGCGCCGATGGCGCCGCCGGTGGTCAGCCCCATGTGGCACACGATGATGTCCGCGCCAGCCTCGGTCATCGCGCGTGCATCGGCGCTGGAGAACACGTACGGCGTGGTCAGCAGGTCGGCTTCGCGCGCTGCGGCGACGAGTTCGACCTCCAGGTCGTAGCCCATGCCGGTTTCCTCCAGGTTCGCCCGGAAGGTTCCGTCGATGAGCCCGACGGTCGGGAAGTTCTGGATCCCGGCGAACCCGAGTTCGCGCAGTTCGGCCAGGAACCGGTCCCGCAGCATGAACGGGTCGGTGCCGTTGACCCCGGCCAGCACCGGGGTGTGCCGGACCACCGGCAGCACCTCGCGGGCCATCTCCACCACGATGTCGTTGGCGTTGCCGTAGGCCAGCAGTCCGGCCAGCGAACCCCGCCCGGCCATCCGGTAGCGTCCGGAGTTGTAGATGACGATCAGGTCGATGCCACCGGCCTCCTCGCACTTCGCGGACAGACCGGTGCCCGCACCACCACCGACGATCGGTTCCCCGCGCTCGACCTTGGCGCGCAATCCGCGCATCACCTCGGCGCGGTCGAATCGGCTCATCGTGCCTCCTGGCGAGCGACGTCGCGGAACGCCGCGATCAGCGCGGCGGCGAATTCCGGGTCGTTGACGTTGTGCGGTACCCGCAGCACCTGCCGGTCGGCGGTCTGCCGCAGCTGGCTTTCGAGGGTGTCGAAGAGCACCGCGTCCACCTCGGGATCGTAGAAGGGCTGCCCCGGTGCGTCCAACATGGACACTCCGCCGGTCGGGAGCAGGAAGCGCACCGGTCCTCGGCAGGCGTTGAGCTTGGCGGCGATGAACGCCGCGATCCGCCGACATTCGGCCGCGGAGGTGCGCATCAGCGTGACCTGCGGATTGTGCACGTAGAGGTTGCGGTCCCGGTACTGCGGCGCAACGGTGTCCAGCGCCCCGAAGTTCACCATGTCCAGGGCGCCGCACGAGCCGACGTAGGGCACTTCGGTGCGGGCGATGGCGTCGAGGCGCTGCTCCCCGGCGCTCATCACGCCACCGGCGATCAGATCGCAGACCTCGGTGGTGGTGATGTCCAGAACCGCGCGGACCAACCCGTCGTCGACGAGCTTCTCCATCGCCCGGCCACCGGTTCCGGTCGCGTGGAACACCAGCGGGTCGTAGTCGGCGGACAGTTGCTCGGCCACCGCGGTCACGCACGGCGTGGTGACGCCGAACATGGACAGCGCGACAGCGGGCTTGTCCTCTGCCGGAGGTGCCGGATGGGTTACGGCACCGAGCAGCGCGTGCGCGGCGTTGGCCAGCACCTGGCGGGAAATCCGGTTCAGCCCGGCGACATCGGTGACCGACGGGAACATCGCGATATCGGTGGCGTCCACATAGGGCGAAACATCACCGGAGGCCACTGTGGACACCATCAGCTTCGGCACACCGACCGGCAGAGCGCGCATGGCGGGCGTGATCAGCGCGGTGCCGCCCGATCCGCCGAGCCCGATGATCCCATCGACGTCGCGGCCGACGAGGAACCGTTCGAATGCGGTGGCCATCGCCGCGACAGCGGAGCCGCGATCACCGGTGAACACCGCGTCGGCGCCGTCGGGGTGATGCGCGGCGACCTCGGCGGCGGACACGTCGACATCGGACGATTTGCCCGTAGTGGACAGATCAACGGTGACGACGGGATGCCCGCGCGCCACGAGCTCGGCGACGTAGTGCAGCTCAGCGCCCTTGGTGTCGAACGTCCCGGCGACGTACGCGCCCATCGCAACCTCCGCGGCTCGACGTCGAACCAACCCGGCGAAACTCTACTGTTGATCAGCCCGCCGCACAGCCCTGTCGTCCGGGCGATTGCGTCAGCGGCGCCGCTGCTTGGGGACGTGGCCGAGCCGACGGGAATGCGCGTGCGTCGCTTGCACCCACTGCGCAACCGCCGGGCGGGTGATCAGGACCATCAGCGTGATCACGACGACCGCGAGCACGATCCACACCAGCAGGGTGGCGAAGTCCGGGCCGGTCTCGGCCAACCCGCGCACCGAGCGGAACGCGCCGAAGGCGACGACGGCCATCGTGGTCCAACCGGCCATCGCCATCCGGGCGGTGCTGGGAAACCTGGGGTGCAGCAGACTTGCGACGCCGAGAGCGTGCATCGCACCGACCCCACCGATGATGAACGCGAGCAGCACCACGACGATCTCGCCACCGCCGCTGGCCCCGCTCCACCCGGCGACCAGGGTGAAGACGGCAACCCCGACGATGATCAGCGCGACAAGCCCGCCGAGGACCGCGGCCGCGAGCACCACCCCCGGCCGCCGCGGAGCCTGCGGTGGTGTCGGTCCGTACTGGGCCTGCGGAGGCTGGGGCGGCGGCCCGTGCTCCTGCGGATAGCGGTTCCCCTGCCAGGGCGGTTGGGACATGGCCACACTCCTGCTCAGGCGCCTCCGGTCCGCAGCGAAGCGTAACGGATCAAGTCGCCCAGGAAGCCCGCATCGGCTGATTTCGTCGACGGGACAACGATTTCCGAAATCGCGCTGGTACCACCGAACACATGCCAGACGAACGGCCTCCCGGCGTGCTGCCGGGAGGCCGTTGTCAGCTCAGGTCAGTGGCTCTTGCCACCCTTGCCGAAGAACTTGTTCTTGACCTGGTCGATCTTCTCCTTGTTCTTCGGGTCGGAGGCGTACTTCTTGGCCTGGTCGATCACCTTGCGGCCCTGCGGGCTGCTGGCGAACTCGGTGACCTTCTTGAACAGCGACATCGTTGCTCCCGGCTGGTCGAAGTCATGGGCGGTTCGGATTACCGGCTCCTCCCAGGCTACCGACAAAACGGGCAAGCATCAGCCGAGCGCAGACCACCGGGTCGGACGAAATCCGCCCTTGGTCTCGAACGTGATGCTGCGGACCGCAGAACTCGCGCAAGACCAGCCCGGAACCGGGATTCAGCCGAGCACGCCGCTGATCGAGGCATGTCCGCGCAGCAGGTTTCGGGCCACCGTGCGGCGCTGGATCTCGTCGGTGCCTTCGAAGATGCGCAGCAGGCGCAGGTCGCGGTACCAGCGTTCGATCGGCAGTTCCTTCGTGTAGCCCATGCCGCCGTGCATCTGCAGCACCCGGTCCACGATCTCGCCCGCGCGGGTCGCCCCGAACAGCTTGGCGATCGACTGCGCGTGCCGCGAGTCCAAGCCCTGGTCCACCTGCCAGGCCGCCTGCAGCACCAGCCAGCGCAGCGCCTCGATCTCCACCGCGGAGTCGGCGATCATCCACTGGATGGCTTGGCGCTCGGCGATCGGTTTGCCGAACGTCTCACGGGTCTTGGCGTAGTCCATGCCCATCTCGACCAGCCGCTCGCAGGCCCCGAGGGCGCGCGCGGGCAGCAGGTAGCGGCCTCGACCGATCCACTGCATGGCCAGCGCGAAGCCCTGCCCGACCTCGCCGAGCACGTTGCCCGCTGGCACCCGCACGTTGTCGAACACCAGCGCAGCGGGCTGGCGCTCCAGCGGCCCCATGATGTCGATGGGCTCGGACTTCCAGCCCATGTCCCGGTCGGCCAGGAAGCAGGTGACCCCGCCGTTGGCACCCTTCTCCCGGTCCGTGACGGCGAAGACCATCACGAAGTCGGCGTCGATGCCGCCGGTGATGAACGTCTTCTCCCCGTTGATGACCCACTCGTCGCCGTCCTGGACGGCGGTGGTGCGCAGGTTCTTGGCGTCCGAACCGGCGCCGGGCTCGGTGATCGCGAAGCACGACTTGCGGGTGCCCTCGATGGTCGGCAGCAGGTAGCGCTGCTTCTGCTCGTCGTTGGCGTAGTACAGGATGTTGTCGGCGTAGCCGCCGAACCGGAACGGCACGAAGGTGCGGCCGAGTTCGATCTCGATCAGCGCGGTCAGAACCGCCGACAGGCCCATCCCGCCGTACTCCTCGGGGGTCTGCACACCCCAGAACCCGGCTTGCCTCGCCTTGTCCTGCAACGCTCGCAGCTCGTCCTTGGCAAGGCCGCGCTCGCCAGCCCGTTCGCGGCGCAGCACCTCCGGTTCCAACGGGACCAGTTCGCGTTGGACAAAGTTGCGCACCCAGTCGCGGATGTCGCGTTCGGTGTCGGACAGCGAGAAGTCGACCATCGCCGTGTTCCTTTCGGTGCGGCGCGTAACTAACGACGTTAGTTTTATGGCAGTCTAAGACCGTCCCGACGAGCGCCGCAAGGGCGCTGGCGAGGAGAGAACGTGCCCAGACCGACCATTCCCCGGCTGTCGCCGGAGCGCATCCGGCGAATCGGGTTGGAGATCATCGACACCGACGGCCTCGAAGCGCTGTCCATGCGCCGCCTGGCCGAGCGGCTCGGGGTGCGCGCCGCGTCGCTGTACAACCACGTGTCGACCAAGGAAGACCTGCTGCACGAGATCGCCGACGGGGTGATGACGGCGGTGGACGTCTCCGGCTTCGAGGTGGACTGGACGACGGGGCTGCGGACCTGGGCGCGCTCCTACCGAGCCGCCCTGATCGCGCACCCGAACCTGGTCCCGTTCCTGGCCTACGGTCCGGCCCGCCGGGAGACCGCCCTGCGCCGCGCCGACGCGGTGCACGGCGGCCTGACCGAAGCGGGCTGGCCGCAGCGCTACGCCACGATGATCGGCGCCTCGACGAAGTACCTGGTGGTGGGCTCGGCGATGGGCTCGTTCAGCAGCGGCTTCCCGGACGACGCGGCGCTCTACGACGACCGCTTCCCACACCTCAGCCGAGCCCACCTGCTCCGCGAACACGCGGCGGAAATAGACGCGGACAGCTTCGAACTAGCCCTAGCCGCCCTGATCAACGGCCTGCAAAAGCAATACCGCGAACTTGGTTCGAACGCGACCCCGAAGGAGTGACACCTGTCAGACACCAAATCCATCTGGCGGAGGCACCGGGCCGAAGTCGCCACCTATCGGCCCCGTCAGGGCTTCGACCAGCACTGGATCGTCGTAGATGTCCGCAGTCGCTTTCCACTCGCGGATGGTCTGGTCAAGCGGGGCCCGGGTGCCGAGCTCCGCGGCAAGGCTGGATGCGCGGACGTAGTCCTGCTCGAACTCGGGCCGACTCTCCGGCGGCAATTTCTTCAGCCATGGAAACTCTTCGATCAACACATCACGCAGAGTATCCGTATGCGAACTGTTCGCATACGCTCATGCGTTCACCAGGTCGGCACGAGATCACCCACCCTTTCGGTTGACTTCGGTCTCGGTTGGTTCGTAGCGTCCTGGGCGCACAACCGAATACCGCGCCGATGACGTCGTGCGGGAGAGACTCCGCTTGCGAGGCGGAGCGCCGAAGGAGCAACACTCCCCAGCAAACTCTCAGGCACCGGCACCGCACGGCACCAGGCGAACGCGGAGAAAAGCAGAAGCACGCGCTTCTCGCCCACGGTGCAAGCCGCCCCTCGGTGGGTGGTGAAACTCTCAGGCCAATGACTCCGGGGAGACCCGCCGACCAGCGCAAGCCCGCGCAGGTCGGAGTCGAGGTGTCCCGGATAGGGTTGGGCGCAGTGAGCTGACCGGCCCTCGACTGCCGACCGGCGCCCACCAGGAGGAGTCTCACCATGTCGTCGTCACCACGACAGACGCCGTTGCACCAGGTGCACGAAGCTCTCGGTGCGACCTTCACCGAATTCGCGGGCTGGCGGATGCCGCTGCGCTACTCCGGTGACACCGCCGAGCACAACGCGGTGCGCAACAGCGCCGGGCTTTTCGACCTGACCCACATGGGTGAGATTCGGATCAGCGGACCACAAGCCGCCGAGGCGCTGGACTACGCGCTGGTCGCCAACGCGTCCGCGATCAAGCCCGGTCGTGCCCGCTACACGATGATCTGCGACGAAGCCGGTGGCGTGCTCGACGACCTGATCGTCTACCGGCTCGACGAGCAGGAGTTCCTGGTAGTGGCCAACGCGGCGAACGCCGCCGTGGTGTCCGCTGAGCTGGCCGAGCGGGTTGGTGGGTTCGACGCCGAGCACCAAGACGTCTCCGACGACTACGCGCTCATCGCCGTACAGGGACCGAACGCGGTCGCGATCCTCGCTCCGCTGACCGACACAGACCTCGACGAGGTCAAGTACTACGCGGGCTACCGCAGCCGGGTGGCGGGCAAGGACGTGCTGCTGGCGCGTACCGGCTACACCGGCGAGGACGGTTTCGAGCTGTTCACCGCACCTGGGGACGCCGAAGCGGTCTGGCAGGCGCTGACCGAGTCCGGAGCGCGGCACGACCTCCGGCCAGCCGGGCTGTCCTGCCGCGACACCCTGCGGCTGGAGGCGGGCATGCCGCTGTACGGCAACGAGCTGTCCGCCGACCTCACGCCCTACCACGCGAACCTCGGCCGGGTCGTCAAGCTCGACAAACCCGGCGACTTCGTCGGCAAGGCCGCCCTGGCCGTCGCAGCGGAGAAGCCGACCGAGCGCACCCTGGTCGGGCTGACCACCGAGCAGCGGCGCGCTCCCCGGCACGGCTACCGCGTGCTGGACGCCGACGGCGCCGAGATCGGCGTCGTGACCAGCGGCGCGCCATCCCCGACCCTGGGCCACCCGATCGGGATGGCCTACGTGGACCGCGACCACAGCGAACCCGGCACCCAGTTGCAGGTCGACATCCGCGGCAGGAACGTCGCGGTGCAGGTCGTCGAGCTGCCGTTCTACCGCCGCGAAGCCTGACGAGATCGAACACCTGGAGGACACTTGCGAGATATTCGTCATCCCGCGCACGTGTCCGGCCAGGTGCGGGTGTCCCGCGATACACAGGAGGCAACACCATGTCGACACCGGACCTGTTCAACGACCAGCTGGCCGCGGTGGATCCGGAGGTGGCCGTGGCGGTCGGCGCCGAGTTGCACCGCCAGCAGTCCACGCTGGAGATGATCGCGTCGGAGAACTTCGCGCCGCGTGCGGTGTTGGAGGCGCAGGGTTCGGTGCTGACCAACAAGTACGCCGAGGGCTATCCGGGCCGTCGCTACTACGGGGGCTGCGAGCACGTCGACGTCGTCGAACAGCTGGCCATCGACCGGGTCAAGGAGCTCTTCGGGGCCTCGTTCGCCAACGTGCAGCCGCATTCCGGCGCGCAGGCCAACGCGGCCGCGATGTTCGCGCTGCTCAACCCGGGCGACACCATCATGGGCCTGGACCTGGCCCACGGCGGGCACCTCACCCACGGGATGCGGATCAACTTCTCCGGCAAGCTCTACAACGTGGTGCCCTACCACGTCGGCGCCGATGACCACCGCGTCGACATGGACGAAGTCGCCCGGCTGGCCCGCGAGCACCAGCCGCGGCTGATCATCGCCGGTTGGTCGGCCTACCCCCGCCAACTGGACTTCAAGCGGTTCCGGGAGATCGCCGACGAGGTCGGCGCCTACCTGATGGTCGACATGGCGCACTTCGCCGGACTCGTCGCCGCCGGACTGCACCCCAACCCGGTGCCGCACGCCCACGTCGTCACCACCACCACGCACAAGACCCTCGGCGGGCCGCGCGGCGGGGTGATCCTCTCCTCCGACTCGGAGTTCACCAAGAAGTTCAACTCCGCCGTCTTCCCCGGTCAGCAGGGCGGGCCGTTGGAGCACGTGATCGCCGGGAAAGCGGTGTCGTTCAAGATCGCGGCGTCCCCGGAGTTCGCCGACCGGCAGCGGCGCACCGTGGAGGGCGCGCAGATCCTGGCCGGACGGCTGCTCGCCGACGACGCCGCCCAGGCCGGGGTGCGGCTGGTCTCCGGCGGCACCGACGTGCACCTGGTGCTGGTGGACCTGCGGGATTCGGAACTGGACGGCAAGCAGGCCGAGGACCGGCTGCACGAGATCGGCATCACCGTCAACCGCAACGCCGTACCCAACGACCCCCGGCCGCCGATGGTGACCTCCGGCCTGCGCATCGGCACCCCGGCGCTGGCCACCCGCGGATTCGGCAAGGAGGAGTTCACCGAGGTCGCCGACATCATCGCCGAGGCCCTCAAGCCGGGCTTCGACGAGACGACGAGTGCGAAGCTGCGGTCCCGCGTGGAAGCGCTGGCCGCGAAGCACCCGCTGTACGCGAACCTCTGAATGTGACGGAAAACTCAGCTGTCAACGCCGCTTGCGTCCACAATGCCCGGAATGCGGCGTTCACAGCTGAGTCCGAAGTGGACTATTGCTCGATCGGGCAAACGCTCGGTGTCAAGTAGCACCAACCCCTTGCCAGCATCCACCGAATGTCGCAATATCTGCGCAGTTTCAGCGAAACTCGCTGGCAAGTGATGAATTTGTGGGGATCGGGGTTCCGCTAAGCGACCACCAGAGCAAGACGACCCCCGCACCCTCGTTGAAGGAGTCCACTTCTGATGAGCCAACCAGTGGCCGAGGAGTACCGGAAGGATCTGAGTACCCGGCACATCAACATGATCGCGATCGGTGGAGCGATCGGTGTCGGACTGTTCCTCGGTTCCGGCAAGGCACTGCACCAGGTCGGACCCGGCCTGATCCTGATCTACGCGATCGCCGGGTTGATGATCTTCTTCGTGATGCGGGCGCTCGGCGAGTTGCTGATGTACCGCCCGGTCAGCGGCTCGTTCGCGGAGTACGCGGGCGAGTTCGTGGGACCGTGGGCGAAGTTCGCGGTCGGCTGGGGGTACTGGCTGGTCTGGATCGTCACCGGCATGGCCGAGATCACCGCGGTCGGCGAGTACTTCCAGTTCTGGTTTCCCAACCTTCCACAGTGGATCCCCGCGCTGGTCGCACTGGTCGTGCTCAGCGGGGTGAACCTGATCGCGGTGAAGCTGTTCGGCGAATTCGAGTTCTGGTTCGCGTTGATCAAGGTGCTGGCCATCATCGGCCTGATCGTGCTGGCCGCGCTGATCCTGGTGTTCGGCTTCAGCGATGTGGGCGACACCGCGTCGGTCAGCAACATCTGGTCCAACGGCGGGCTGTTCCCGAACGGGGCGGCTTCGTCGCTGCTGGCGTTCCAGATCGTGATGTTCGCCTTCGTCGGCGTCGAGATGGTCGGCCAGACCGCCAGCGAGAGCTCCAACCCGCAGAAGGTGCTGCCGCGCGCGGTCAACTCGGTGATGTGGCGGATCCTGATCTTCTACGTGGGCGCGCTGATCGCGTTGACCGCGTTGGTCCCGTGGAACCAGTTCCCCAGCGACGGCAGTCCGTTCGTGCACGCCTTCACCCTGATCGGCATTCCGGCCGCGGCCGGGGTGATCAACTTCGTGGTGACCACGGCGGCGCTGTCGTCCTGCAACAGCGGCATCTACTCCACCGCCCGCATGATTCGCACCCTGTCCGAGGACAGCCAGGCGCCCCGGTCGGTGGGACGGCTGAGCTCGCGGGCAGTGCCCGCGCGGGCCATCGGGGTGACCTTCGCCGCGATGCTGATCGGCGTGGTGCTCAACTACTTCGTGCCGGAGCAGGCGTTCACCTACATCACCAGCGCGAGCACCGTGGGCGCCATCTTCACCTGGGGCATGATCGTGATCGCGCACCTCGCCTACCGGCGCAAGATCGCCCGCGGCGAGCTGCAGGCCGGACCGTTCCGGATGCCGCTCGCGCCGTACTCGAACTACGTGGTGCTGGCGTTCCTGGCGTTCGTCGTGGTGCTGCTGGCCTTCGACTCGGAGACCCGAATCGCCCTGTACATCACGCCGGTGCTGGCGGTCGCCGTCGCGATCGGCTACCTCGCGGTGCGCAACAAGCAGCGGGAGCGCGAGCTGGTCCGCAGGTGAGTTTTCCCTAGGGCTTGAGGATTCGCCTCGACAAAGCATCGATGCGGATCTTGTAGGGCGAGCACGTTGTTGGCCCATCGCGGGTCGGCGAGGCTCTTGGCATGACGATCTCGCTGGACGAGCTGGTTGCCAAGGCACTCGACCGGAGTGCGCCGACCCGCGATGAGGCACTCGCTCTGCTCACCGACGAACTCGACGTGCTGGACGTGGTGGCCGCCGCCGGTAAGGTTCGCCGGTACTTCTTCGGCCGCCGCGTCAAGCTCAACACGATCATCAACCTGAAGAGCGGGTTGTGCCCGGAGGACTGCACCTACTGCTCGCAGCGGCTGGGCTCCACTTCGGACATCCTGAAGTACTCGTGGGTCAAGCCCGCGGAGGCAGCCGAAGCCGCCGACCGCGCGGCGCGGGCGGGTGCGAAGCGGATCTGCCTGGTGGCCAGCGGACGCGGTCCGGGGCAGCGGGACATCGGCCGGGTCGTCGAAACCGTCGAGGCGATCAAAACCGAGCAGCCGGACGTGGAGATCTGCGCCTGCCTGGGGCTGCTCGAGGAAGGGCAGGCCGACCAGCTGCGCGACGCCGGGGTGCACGCCTACAGCCACAACCTCAACACCAACGAGGCCCGCTACGCGGACATCTGCACCACGCACACCTTCAACGACCGGGTCGACACCGTCCAGCAAGCGAGCAGCGCGGGTCTTTCGCCCTGTTCCGGGGCGATCTTCGGGATGGGCGAGTCCGATGCGGACATCGTGGACATGGCCTTCGAACTGCGCGAACTGGACCCGGACTCGGTGCCGATCAACTTCCTGATCCCGATTCCAGGCACCCCGCTGGGCGGCGACTGGCACCTGACCCCGATCCGCTGCCTGCGAATCCTGTCGCTGTTCCGGTTCTGCTTCCCGGACGTCGAGGTGCGCCTGGCCGGTGGCCGCGAAATCCACCTGCGCAGCATGCAACCCCTAGCGCTCCAGGTGGCGAACTCGATCTTCCTGGGCGACTACCTGACCAGCGAAGGCCAGTCCGGTGTGGACGACCGGGAGATGATCGAGGACGCGGGCTTCACAATCGAAGGCAAGCAAGAACAAACCCTCCCAACAGCCCGCCACGACCTGGTGGCGATCCGCCGCCGAGGAGTAGGCACCAACCAACCCTCCAACGCCTGATCAGTTGACGAGCCGCGAGGTGTATCCGGCGGCGACGAGCTGCTCATAAGCTGCCTGGACATCGTCCGGCACGTGCTGTGCGATGGCGAAGCCTGCATTCGCGTACACGGTGATGCGCTGGGTGTCGCCGACGAGCATGTTGAGCACGCGCTCGACGTCGCCAATGCTTTCGAGGTGGTCATCGAGGCTCTGCTGTTGGGCTGAGCAGCGGAAGTGGATTTCGGGCCAGATCTTCTTGGCCGTCGCGTACGCCCGTCGCTGTTGATAAGGCCGGGAGAGCAGGAGCATCGACCGAACCGGAACACGTTGCCGTTCAAGGAACTTCCGGATGAGTGCGATGTTGTCTCCGGTGTTCCGCGCATCGGTTTCCACGAAGATCACTTCTGCGGGGACGCCCCGCTCGATCGCGATCTCGCGGTAGTGGACGGCCTCACCGCGCGGGAACCGCTCCACAGTAGTCGGCGCATTGGCACCGCTGAAGACGATGCGCGGGAACAGCCCGCGGTGGTACAGCTCGGCGGTGTAGACGGCCACGCCGGGATCACGACTCCCGAGGCCGAGCGCAACGTCAACCGGTCGCAGGTCGTGGTCCAAGCGGTGGTAGTCCCAGAGCACCTGCGCGGCAACGCGCAGGTGCTCTGGGATCCTCGCGACGGTCACAGACATCGCCTCTCGCGATCAATCGGGAATGTGGAACGTATAGGACCACGAGAACCGAGAAGCCGCATGGACGCCACGCGCGTACTCCACGATCGCTCCCTCCGCCGTATACGTCTCGCGGCGAAGAATCATCACGGGTTCGCCCGCTGGTAACGCAAGCTCTTCGCGCTCTTCCGGCGTCGGCATTCGAGCGAAGACCATCTCGGTGATGTAGTCCGGCTCCAAACCTTGCATGGTCGGGACCGCGACTCCTCCACCCCGCCCGGCCGGGCCTGGGCGCCCTACTCCGACTGGTACTCGTGAGTGGTGATGGTCGTTCTAGCGGCCATTACCACTCACGAGTCCAGGTAGCGGAGTACGGCTAGAACTCTGCGGCCGTAGCCCGTGACGGGTGGGCTAGGTCCAGCGTCTCGTGGGTCAAGCCCGAACGTGGTTGAAGCGAACCTGCCGCGTGGCCCGAAGGGTATCCGCCACATCCAGGTCTGCGGGGTGGCTCGGGTGTTGCGTGGTTAGAAGAGTCCGGGCTCGACCTGACCCATCGCTTCGATGAGGCGGATGGCCGTCGGCTTGGCGGGGACTATTTCCGCTGCTTCGAAGCGCTCGATGTCGGACTCCAGCATCCCGGCCGACTCGGCGAGTCCGGCCTGTGTCCATCCCAGCTCATGACGGATGACGCGCACCAGCCGGACCAGGTCCTCGGTGTCGTGGGGATGCTCCACTTCGGACTCCGTCACGAGCGGGGCCGAGCTGAGGTGATCATCGCGTCCAGCCATGCCTTGAGCTCCTTGCCTCTCATCGCCGTAGTGGTGTCCCACCGTATCCCGCGCGGCTTTGCTGGAGAGCAGCGTAACCGGACAAGGCCAGCTCGTGAGTGGTAATGGTCGTAAGAACGGCCGTTACCACTCACGAGTCCAGGTAGCGGAGTACTGCTAGGACTCTGCGGCTGTAGCCCGTCTGGTGGGCCAGGTTCAGTTTTTCGAAGATCGCGTTCGCGTGCTTTTCCACCGCGCTCTGGGAGATGTGCAGGTTCTCGGCGATTCCCGCGTTCGTCCGGCCCTGGGCCATCTGGTCGAGGACGTCCCTTTCCCGGTCCGTCAGGCGGGACAGCGGGTCTCGGTCGCGGCGGACCAGCAGGCGGCGCACCACCTCCGGGTCGAAGGCCACTCCTCCTTCCGCCACCCGCTGCAAGGCGTCCAGGAACTCGTCGACCTGCACCACCCGGTCTTTGAGCAGGTATCCGACCCGCGCGGAGTTGCTGGTCAGCAGTTCGACCGCGTAGCGCTTCTCAACGTACTGCGACAGGACCAGCACACCGACCTCCGGGTGCTCATGCCGGATTCGCAGCGCCGCTCGCAGGCCGTCGTCGGTGTGCGTGGGTGGCATGCGCACGTCCACGACCGCCACATCCGGCTGATGCCGCTGCACTTCGGCCAGCAGGCTCGGTGCGTCTCCGACTGCGGCGACGACTTGGTGCCCCTCGTCGGCCAGCAAGCGCACCAGACCTTCCCGGAGCAGCGTGGAGTCGTCAGCCAGGATCACCCGCACGGCAACTCCGCTTTGATCACCGTCGGTCCACCAACCGGACTGTCCACTGTGAACATCCCATCGAGCGCGGCTACCCGACGCGCCAAGCCGGACAGGCCCGCGCCCTGCTCGGATGCCCCACCGACGCCGTCGTCATCGACTCGAACCACGAGCCACCCCGCTTCCCGATTCACCTGGACGGTGACGATATCCGCGCTGGCGTGCTTGGCCGCGTTCGTCACGGCCTCCGACACCACGAAGTACGCCACTGCCTCGACTGCCACGTCCGGGCGCCGCGCCACCTCGTAGCGCAGTTCGATTGGCACCCCGGCGCGTTCGACCAGCACCGCCAAGGCTGGTTGCAGGCCCCCGGCATCCAGCGCGGCGGGGTACACCTGCCAGGCCACATCGCGGAAATCCCGGAGTATTTCTTGGGATTCCTCGTGTGCCTGGCGCAGCAGCTCGGCCGTCCGGTCGCCGTCGTCCGCCCGCCGAGCCCGGCCGATCAGCATGCCCAGCGCCACCAGCCGTTGCTGCACCCCGTCGTGCAGGTCGCGCTCGATGCGGCGGCGCTCCTCGTGGATGGCCGCGACCACATCGGATCGGGTGGTCGAAAGTTGTTCCACCCGTTGGCGAAGCTGCTCCGCGCGGTCCGGTTCCAGGAAACGCCGGGCCAGCGCGCGATCCAGGGCCGCAGCGCCTGCGATGCCGGTCAACGCCAAATAGGCCAGTACGACGCCGAAAACACCCAGGTAGGCGGTGAGCCAGATCTTCTCCGAGACGGTCCGGCCCCACCCCTCGAGATCGAGCCACAATTCGCGGATCTCGACCACCGAGGCGACCGCGCCGAAGAGGATCAAGAACAGCACGATCCCGCCGAGCAGTCCGATCAACCATCGAACCGCCAGGTACCGCAGCGCCCGAGCGCCGTCGGGCTGCCCAGCGTGGCTGTCGTCCAAGTACCGGGCGAGTCGACGTCGCTCGACATCGGTCAGCGCGCGTACCCCGGCGAACACCCGTGCCGCCACGCGCGGTTTGAGCCGGGGCAGGATCAGGACACCGAGCAGCGCCACGCCCGCCCACAACACGTATCCGAGCTCGACGAGTGCGGTGCAGGCGCCCAGCACCACTGCGAACAACACCCGCGGCCACCGACGCATGTTCCGAGCCTAGCCACGGCGACAACCTGCGGTTTTCCACACCCCGAACACTGCGCCAAGCCACCGCGAAGTCCCCGGAAAGCCACATACCGCGCGTCACCGCCGATTCCTAGCGTCCGGTGCATGACTTTTCTCGCGCAGTCCGATGCCGCCCAACTGGACGGTCTGGTCGGGTGGATCACCGGGCTCATGGAAACCATCGGCGGCCCCGGTGCGGGGCTGGCCGTGGCGCTGGAGAACCTGTTCCCACCGATTCCCAGCGAGGTGATCCTGCCGCTGGCCGGATTCGCCGCGAGCCAGGGCTCGATGAGCCTGCTCGGCGCGATCCTGTGGACCACGGTCGGCTCGCTGGTCGGCGCGGTCGTGCTGTACTACCTCGGCGCGTGGCTGGGCCGCGACCGCACTCGCGCGATTGCCGCGAAGCTGCCGTTGGTGAAGGTCGCCGACCTGAACCGCACCGAGGCGTGGTTCGCCCGGCACGGCACCAAAGCGGTCTTCCTGGGGCGGATGGTGCCGATCTTCCGCAGCCTCATCTCGCTGCCCGCCGGGGTGCAGCGGATGCCGCTGCCCAGCTTCCTGGTGCTGACCGGCTTCGGCAGCCTCATCTGGAACACCGCGCTCGTGCTCGCCGGATACCTGCTCGGGCAGAGCTGGTGGCTCGTCGAGTCCTACATCGGGGTCTTCCAGAACGTCGTCATCGGCGCCATCGTTGTCGCGGTCGCCTGGTTCGCTATCGCGCGCATCGTCCGGATGCGCAAGACGCGCGTCTGACCTTCCACCTCGGTCCCACCATGCGGTCAACGCCGCGCGAAACATCAAAAAGAACGGCCGACCCCCTTGACGCACCCACGCCAGAAGCCGCACATTGTTGCGCATTGCACTCCGTGTTCTGTATAACGCAACGGAGGTCCCGGAATGTTGCAAGCCTGCCCGATAGCCGACCTGCCACCCGGCGCGTCCGTCCGCATCGAGGTGTGCCACTTCGTCGAGACCGAAGTGCGGGAAGTCGGATGAGGACGATCGCGATCGTCGGCGCGTCGCTGGCGGGCTGGCGAGCGGCCCAGGAACTGCGCGAGCAGGGCTTCGACGGCCGGATCGAGCTGATCGGCGAGGAATCCCACCAGCCCTACGACCGGCCGCCGCTGTCGAAGGACTTCCTGTCCGGCAAGCTCGACGCGCCCGACCTGGCCCTGGCCGAGGACACCGACCTCGCCGTCGTGCAGGCGACCTGGCGACTGGGGCGACGAGCGGTCGCGCTGGCACCCGGCGACAGCGCGATCGAACTCGACGACGGCACCCGCTGCTCAGCGGATGGCGTGGTGATCGCCACCGGCGCGACCCCGAAGACGCTGCCAGGCCCGCCGGGCGTGCACACGCTGCGCACTCTCGACGATGCAGTCGCGTTGCGCGACGACCTGCGCGCGGGTGCGCGGGTGGTGGTCATCGGCGCCGGATTCGTGGGCGCCGAGGTCGCGTCGACCTGTCGGGAGCTCGGCTTGGACGTCACCGTGGTGGAGGCGCTGGACGTGCCGCTGGCGCACGTCGTGGGCACCGAACTCGGCGCCGTTTGCGCGGCACTGCACTCCGATCACGGCGTCCGACTGCTGCCCGGCACCGGAGTCCAACAGTTGCATGGCGAACAGCGGGTCATGGCAGTGGAACTGACCGATGGCGCGGTTCTGCCCGCCGACGTGGTGGTGGTCGGCATCGGCGCCCGACCGAACACCGACTGGCTGCACGGCTGCGGCCTGACGCTGTCGAACGGAGTTCGGTGCGACGTCGGAGGAGTCACCGACCTGCGGAACGTCGTAGCCGTCGGCGACGTGGCCAGCTACGGCACGCAACGGTTCGAGCACTGGACCACTGCCCTGGAACAACCGGCCACCGCGGTCCGCAACCTCCTCGCTGGACGCACGGTGGCGAATTTCACCGCCGTGCCGTACTTCTGGTCGGAGCAGTACGGGGTGCGAATCCAGTTCGCCGGACACGTGAACCGGACCGATCCGGTGACGATCGTCGATGGCGCACCGGACGACCGCCACTTCGTGGCGACATTCCAGCGAAACGGCGAAACCACCGGAGTCCTGGCGATGAACAACCCCAAGCTGTTCACCAGATTCCGCAGACAACTCGCGGCGAAGCCCACGGTCCCGGTCACCTGATGCAACACGAGACGAGTCCCCGGACGGATCCGAATCCGTGTGTCTACTGTGGATAGCCGGTGGGGATCAAGCCGCCGATTCGACGTCTCCCCGGAGTTCGTCGGCGGTGGTCTCCGCCACGGCCGCACGATTCCCTCGGTTTCGCCGCCAGAACCAGATCCCCAGTCCGACGAGCACCAGGAGCGCCGCGAGGATCCAACTGGCCTGGCCCAGCACCTCCTCGATGTACTTCGCCGACGCCCCGGCCGCCCACCCGATGCTCACGTGCGTAGCCGACCAGGCGACCGCCCCCAACAGCGACGACACGAAGAACCGGCCGTAGGACATCCCGCTGGCTCCGGCCGCGGCGGGCATCAAAGTCCGCACCACCGGCAGGAATCTTGCCACCAGAACGGCCCCGATCCCCCACTTGCACAACAGCCGCCCGGCCCGGTCCCAGTGGTGCTGGCCGAGTTTCCGCACCACCTTGGTCTCGCGCATCTTCAGCCGGTACCGGCGTCCCAGCCAGAACCCGATGTTGTCCCCGACAGCCGCGCACACCGCGACGACACCGGCCAGCACGAGGAAGAACCAGAGGTCGGTGACCGCCGCCGAAGCCACCAGCAGCCCGCTTTCGCCGGGGACCAGGAAGCCGAGCCCGATGGTGCATTCACCGAGTACCAGAGCACCCGTCACCAGCACCAAGAGCGGCTTCGGCAAGCTCCCGACGATCGCCAGGATGTCGCTGATGAAGGTCACGAAACTCGCTCCTCGGCATGCGTGCGGAACGGACGGGCGTCACGCTACCGGCGTAATCATGCCCAGGTCTCCGGAATGCCCCCTACCCGCCCCTGAGACCTCCGAAGTAGCCGGGATCTCACGATCCCGTCGGGGTCAGCACGCCTTCACCCACGAACATTCCAGGGTGCTTTCGTCAACCCGCGTGCTCGGGTCGTCGGGCGCCGTCCTCGGCGGCGCCACGTGCGATCCACCGCGCGGCTGGTCCTCGGCACCGTCGTACTCGGCCAACCGGATCGCGATCGCGTCCTCCAGATCCTCCGGCGCGTCCGACAGGTAATCGTTGAACATCACCGAGAAGACCAGCTCTCGACCGTTGGCGGCGGTGACGTAGCCGGACAGCGACGTGACGCCGGTCAGCGACCCGGTCTTGGCGCGCACGTTGTTCTGCGCCGCGGTCCCGGCCATCCGATTGCGCAGCGTGCCGCCGACCATGCGATCCGCCACCCCGGCCACCGGCAGCGCGTCGTACCAGGACTGGAACCAAGGGCGCTGGCGCGCGTTGTCGAGCAGCACGGTCAGCTGTTCCGGCGTCACGTTGTCCATAGCGGACAGACCGGAGCCGTCCACCAGGCGCAACACCCGCGGATCCAGGCCCAGTCCGCTCAGCTTCTCGCTCAGCACTTCGAGCCCGGCCCCCCAGCTCCCCGCACCGCGGACCGCTCTCCCCATCGCCTTCACCAGCACTTCGGCGTGCCCGTTGTTGCTCAACTTCAGAAACGGCACGAGCAGCTCCCGCAGCGGGATGGACTGCCGTTCGGCCAGCACCCGCGCATCGCCCGGCGCCGTGCCGGCCCCGGTCCCCTGGACCGTCACCCCATGCGCGGCGAGCGCGCGGGCGAAGACATCGGCGGCATACGCGGACGGGTCCTGGACCGTGGTGAAGTCCTCGAAGGGTTGCGCACCGACCGGAACGGTCCCGCTCACCACGACTCGGGATCCGCCGTGGTCGCGCTGCACGGTCACGTCGGGCTCGCCGCCCGCAGCGGACGTGGTGGTCTGGTTGTCGATCTGCACGGCATCGGTCGCCGGGTCGAGCTGCACCGCAGCGGGCTGACCTTCGGCGGTCGGGCTGATCCGCACGATGGCCGTTCCGGCGTCGAAATCGGTGTTGGGCGCCACCGTCAGCGCCGACACCGGCGCCGCGTAGTAGTACGGCTCGTCGTCCCAGGCCCATCCGGTGCCCAGCGGCACGTCGTCGAACCAGGTGTCGTCGGTGCGCAGACGTCCCTGCACGACCCGGATGCCGGACTCCGCCACCTGCGCCGCGAGGCGGTCGTAGTCGGCCGCGAGCAGCGTCGGATCCCCCGTGCCGCGCAGGTAGAGGTCACCGTGCAACACCGAGCCCTGCTGCGCCGCGCTGGTCAGCACATCGGTGCGGAACCGGTAGTCCGGCCCCAGGGTTTCCAGCGCGGCAGCCGAGGTGAGCAGCTTCGCGTTCGACGCCGGGGTCGCGCGATCCGCCGCCTGCCTGCTGTAGAGCACCTCGTCGGTGGCCGGGTCGCGCACCACGACTCCGGCGTGCGAGCCGTTCAGCCGCTGGTCGGCGAGGATGTCGTCGAGATCGACCCGCAGCGCGTCCGGCCCGCTGGGGGCAGCACCGGACGGCGCCACGAAGGCGAACGGAACACCAAGCGCCACCGCCAAACCGAACGCCAAACCCCATCGTCGCCGCATCGCGCTGCTCCTTCGGCTCGCCCGAACAAGTCATGCAGCGTAGACAGGCCATCACGGACGGTCAACGAAACCCGCTCAGTTGGCGGCAATAGCAGTCGCCATGGCCAGCAGCGCCCCACCGCAGCACCGCTCGAAGACCTTGCGTCGACTCGGGTCCGCGAGCAGCGCGGAAAGCCACCGAACCGAGGGGACCACGATCATCCACCACACGCCGAACGCGGTCACCGCGACACCGCTGAGCAGCGCCGCCTGCGCCACCGGCTCGGCCGCCGGGTCCATGGCCTGCGGCAACAGCGTCAGGAAGGTCAACATCACCTTCGGGTTGAGCACATCGGTCAGCAGCCCGCGCAGGAAGACCGCACCGCCGGAACGAGGAGTGTCCACAGTGGGCGCATCCGGCACCGCACCGGCTGCTCGCAAGATCTGCACGCCCATCCAGGCCAAGTAAGCCACCCCCAGCACCTTCACGACCAGCAGCGCCGCAGGTGCGCTCGCCACCAGCGCGGAGAGCCCGAGGGTCGCCGCCGTGGCGTGCAGCAGCAGACCGCAGGTCACCCCGGCCGCGGCGAGCCAGCCCCAGCGCGCGCCGTTCGCGGCGTTGCGGGTGACGAGCACGAAATCCGGCCCCGCTCGCTGCTGCACGTCAGCGGTCAGGCCGACTTCCTGCTGCACGTGGCGGTCGCCGACACCAAGCGGTTGCAGGAGTTCCTGGTGGACAAGCTCGCCTCCCGCACCGAGGTCCGCCACTTCACCAGTTCGATCGTCCTGGAGCAACTGCACACCAAGGCCCTGACCGCACCACAACACCTGCGCCCCAAACGCCGCCGATCGCGGTGAGGGGCGAAAACGGCAACCCCGAAAGGGCGCCCGAAACCGTGCGCGATCAGTCGCTGACGCGCAGCAGTCCTTCTTGGACGACTGTCGCCACCAGGCTGCCGTCGCGGGCGAAGAACCGGCCGGTGGCCAGGCCCCGCGCGCCGGAGGCGCTCGGTGAGGCGCAGTCGTAGAGCAGCCACTCGTCGGCGCGGAAGCGGCGGTGGAACCACATCGCGTGGTCCAGGCTCGCGCCGCTGACCTTGTCCAGGCCCCAGTACACGCCGTGCCGCGCCAGCACCGCGTCGAGCAGCGTCATGTCGGAAGCGAACGCCGCGATGCACACGTGCAGCAGGTCGTCGTCGGGCAGCACGCCGTCGGCGCGCATCCACACCTGGCTGCGGGCCTCCCGCGGACCGCGCTCGCGGCTCACCCACGGCGGTTCGGTCACGTATCGCACGTCGATCGGCCGCGGCTGGGCCCGCCCCAGCTTCTCGACCAGCGGACCGATCTGTTCGCCGAAGGTCGGCAACGTCTCCGGATCCGGCACCGCGGGCATCGGCTCGGCGTGGTCGATGCCTTCTTCTTCGATCTGGAAGGACGCCGACAGCGAGAAGATCGCCTTGCCGCGCTGCACCGCGACGACGCGGCGAGTGGTGAACGAGCGGCCGTCGCGGGTGCGGTCGACCTCGTAGACGATCGGAATGCTCGGGTCGCCGGGCCGGATGAAGTAGGCGTGCAGCGAATGCACCCGCCGCTCCGGCGGCACCGTGCGACCGGCGGCGACCAGTGCTTGACCAGCGACCTGACCGCCGAAGACGCGCACCGGCGAGGAAGCCGGGCTGACACCGCGGAAGATGTTCTCCTCGATGCGCTCCAGGTCCAACAGGGCGACCAGGCTGTCCAGCACCGGCTGGCCGTGCGGCATGCCGTTGACGTCCAGCGGAACCGCGTCCTGCAGACGGGTGCCGGCCGGATCGGCAGCCGCGGCTCGGGCCGCTTCGGTCACTGCTCGCTCCTAGTGCTCTCGCGTCCGCCCGGTTGCCGGACGGGAGCGCCGGGTGGCTCCCGTCCGAGTACGCGGATCAGACGTGGTCTTCCTCGCCCAGTCGATGCACGCGGATGAGGTTGGTCGAACCGACCGTGCCAGGCGGCGAACCCGCGACGACGACGACCATGTCGCCGCGCTGCGACCGGCCCAGGGACAGCATCGCCTGGTCCACCTGCCGCACCATCTGGTCGGTCGTGTCGACTCTAGGCACCAGGAACGTCTCCGTCCCCCAAGTGAGAGCCAACTGACTCCGGACGGATTCCTCCGGGGTGAACGCCAGCAGCGGCAGCCTGGTGTGCAACCGGGCCAGTCGGCGCACGGTGTCGCCGGACTGCGTGAAGGCCACCAGGGCCTTGGCGTTGAGCCGTTCACCGATGTCGCGCGCCGCGTAGGAGATGACGCCGCGCTTGGTGCGTGGGACGTGGCTCAGCGGCGGCGGCGCGGCCGAACCGGCCTCGACCGCTTCGACGATCCGCGCCATGGTCTGCACGGTTTCGATCGGGTAGCGGCCCACGCTGGTCTCGCCGGAGAGCATCACCGCGTCGGTGCCGTCCAGCACCGCGTTGGCGACGTCGGAGGTCTCGGCACGCGTCGGACGGGAGTTGTTGATCATGGAGTCGAGCATCTGGGTGGCGACGATGACCGGCTTCGCGTTCTCCCGCGCGATCCGGATCGCCTTCTTCTGCACCAGCGGCACGTGCTCCAACGGCAACTCGACGCCGAGGTCACCGCGGGCGACCATGACGCCGTCGAAGGCCAGCACGATGGCCTCCAGGTTGTCGACCGCTTCCGGCTTCTCCAGCTTGGCGATCACCGGAATGCGTCGGCCGACCTTGTCCATGACCTGGTGCACCAGGTCGATGTCGGCCGGGCTGCGCACGAACGACAGCGCGATGAAGTCCACGCCCAGCTCCAGCGCGAACTCCAGGTCCTCGATGTCCTTCTCGGACATCGCGGGCACCGAAACGTCCATGCCCGGCAACGAAATTCCCTTGTGATCCGAGACCGGACCGCCCTCGGTCACCTCGCAGATGACGTCGTTGTCCTCGACGCCGGTCACAGTCAGCCCCACCTTGCCGTCGTCGACCAGCAGTCGGTCGCCGATCTTGGCGTCGTTGGCGAGGCCCTTGTAGGTGGTGGACACCCGGTCATGGGTGCCTTGGATGTCGTCGACCGTGATGCGCACGGTGTCACCGGTCCGCCACTCCACCGGCCCGGCGGCGAAGCTGCCGAGGCGGATCTTCGGCCCCTGCAGGTCACCGAGGATGCCGACGGCGCGGCCGGACTCCTTGGCCGCGGCCCGGACCAGGTCGTAGACCTGCTGGTGATCCGCGTGGCTGCCGTGGCTGAAGTTCAGCCGGGCGACGTCCATCCCGCTGCTGACGAGCTCGGCCACCTTCTCCGGTGTGGCGGTGGCTGGGCCCATGGTACAAACGATCTTGGCTCGTCGACTCACGTTGTGCCAGCGTAGTCTGTTGACCCGCGCCCGCAGCACGCAGCCATGCCTGTCGACGCCGATCGGGGAGATCGTTGCTGGATCATTACAGAACTCACCTCTCCCGAGCGCCATTCGTGATCGCGGGGCTGGCGAGCCTGGTCATCCTGTTCACCCCGGAATCGGGCGTACCGACCGCGCCGCCGGGCACCGACAAGGTGGTGCACTTCGTGCTTTTCGCGGCGCTGGCCAGCACCGGCCGGATCGCCGGATTCCCCACCGCGCGACTGCTGCCCGCGCTGGTCGGCTACGCGGCGGTGTCGGAGGTGCTGCAAGGATTGCTGCCGCTCGGCCGGAGCTGCGAGATCGCCGACGGACTGGTCGACGTGGCGGGCGCAGCGGTCGGCTGGGCAATAGTCACGGCCGCGCGGCGGCTCTGAGCTCAGCGGCGTTTCTTCTCCGCGACGCCGATGTGGTCGGCGCACCACTGGTTCAGTTCACGCACCGCGCTCCACGCCTGCCGAACCCGGTCCAGGCAGGCGCGCTCGTACAGGATGTCGTCGGACGGCCACCTGCGGAACGCGTAGAGCGTGCGGTGCCTCAACAGGTCCAACCGGGGATGGTCGGGGGCGACGCCGCGCGGACGACTCTTCAGCGTCTCCCCCGCGATCTCCCAACCGGAATCGACCAGCGCGCCGAGCAGCTTCTCCAGCCGCGCGCCGTGGATGTCGGTGTCCACCGCGGCGCGGAAGCGGGCGAGTTGGTCGGCTTCGGCGTGGTAGCAGCCGCCAGCGGCGAGCATCCCGTCCGCGCCGATCTCGACGTAGTAAGCGCCGCCGCCGCGACCCTGCTCGATCACCGCGCCGCAGTGCGTCTTGTACGGCGACTTGTCCCGGCTGAACCGCACATCCCGATACGGCCGGAACACCTTGCCCTTGCCGAAACCCGGCGCGAACTCCGGTTCCAGTTCGGCGAGCAACGCCTCCATCGGCGCGCGCACGTGCTCGCGGTAGATGGCGAGGTTGTCGTTCCAGTACGCCTTGGAGTTGTCCGCCTGGAGCCCGTCGAAGAACTCCAACGCCCCGTCACCGAAACCCTCGAACCGCACCGGATCAGCTTACGAGTCGACTGACCACGCCGCGTCGGCCGCCGTCGCGGCCAGCGATCACGACCAGTCCAGCAGGCGGGCCGGGTTCTCCCGCAGCACCCTCGCGAACCGGGCACCCAGCAGCGCCTGGGCCCAGGAGAGGAGTTCGCCGAAGCTGCGGTCCCGCTCGTGCTGCGTCCAGGGCCAGTCGCTGCCCCACAGCAGGCGGTCCGCGCCGACGGTGTCCGCCAGTTCCGCTGCGGCCGCGCTGGCCTGGCCGCTCGGGCTGCGGTAGGGCGCGGAGACCTTGACCCAGACGTGCTCGTGGGCGGCCAGTTCCCGGACCGCGCGCCGACCGGGGTCGGTCGCGCATCGCGGCAAGCCGACGTGGTCGATCACCACCGGACCCGGCCAGTCCCGCAGCGCGGGGGCCAGCTGGACCCACTGCGGTCCGCGCGCTTGGAACTCCAGGTGCACGCCCAGTTTCGCCATCCGATCGGCGAAGGGCTCCCACGCGGCCAGGTCCGGCACCTGCGCTCCGATCAGGTTCAGCCGGATGCCGCGCACCCCGACCGCGTGCAACCGGTCGAGCCCGGCGAGGTCGAGTTCGGCCGGGTCAACCACCACCACGGCCCGCAACCGCTCCGGGCGCCGCGCCGCGCAGTCCAGCAGGAAGGTGTTGTCGGTACCCAGGAAGCTCGGCTGCACCAGGACTGCGCGCCCGATGTCGTGGCGGTCCAGCTCGGCCAGGTAGTCGGCCAGGCGCGCGTCGTAGTCCGGCGCGTACCGGCGGTTCGCCGCCAGCGGCAGGCCGCGGTGGAAGACGTGGGCGTGGGTGTCGACGGAGGTGTGCACCGCTCCACTTTAAACCTTCATAGGACTAGACGACTGAAGCAAAAGAAGTCATGATGCCCGCATGACATCGCCGTCCGCGAAAGCCGCACGCGAAGCGCTCGCCGCCCTGGACCCGCGGTTACCGCTGCACGCCCGACTTCGAGAGGCGCTCACCGAGCGCCTGCGCGGCGGCGAGTGGTCTCCCACCGAACCACTGCCCGCCGAGGCCGAACTCGCCCAGGACTACCGGGTTTCGCTGGGCACCATGCGGCGGGTGCTGACCGATCTGGTCGACGAGGGACTGCTGGAGCGCCGCCAGGGCAACGGCACCTACCTGCGCCGGATGCAGGCGCAGAACTCGCTGTTCCGCTTCTTCCGCCACTACCGGCAGGGCGACCAGGTGCCCGCCAGCCGGATCCTCGCCCGCGAGACCGAGCCCGCTCCCGCCGACGTGGCGCGCGCCCTCGGCAAGCGCGCCGGGGCGCGGGCCCTGCGGCTGCACCGCGTGCGGCTCTACGACGGCGAACCGTTCCTCGCCGAGGACATCTGGTTGCCGCTGCCGACCTTCGCTCCGCTCCGCGACGTGGGCTTGGACGAGATCGGCGACCTGCTCTACCCGGTTTACGAGCGGTTGTGCGGGCAGGTCGTGGGTGCCGCCGACGAGGAACTGTGGGTGGAACTCGCCGACGACCCGGTCGCCGAACTGCTCGGCTGCTCGCCCGGCGAACCGGTGGTGGTCGTCGAACGCGTGGCCCGGACCCACTCCGGCACCCCCGTCGAGGTGCGCCGGTCCCGAGGTCTGGCCAGCACGTTCCGGTACCGCGTCGAGATCCGCTGACCCGGCGGGTACCGCCGCAACGCCCAGATCGAGGGAAGGTTCTGCACCATGCCCGCTGAATTGCTGTCCGTGCTCGTGCTGGTCGCGGTCTTCGCGCTGGCCATGTGGCGTCCGGTGAACATGGGCGCGGTAGCGCTCGTCGCGGCTTTCGCGCTCGGCACCACCTACTTCGGGTTGGACACCGACGATGTGGCCAAGGGCTTTCCCGGCTCGCTGCTGGTGACCCTGGTCGGCGTCACGTGGCTGTTCGCCATCGCCAAGCGCAACGGCACGGTGGATCGAATCGTCGGCCGCTCGGTGCAGGCGGTCGGCGGCCGGGTCGTGCTGGTGCCGTGGGTGCTGTTCCTGCTGGCGGCCGTGATCACCGGCTCGGGCGCGGTCAGCGCGGCGACCAACGCGATCCTGGCGCCGGTCGGGCTGGCGTTCGCCCAGCGCTACCGCATCCACCCGATGCTGGTGGGCCTGTCCATCCTCAACGGCACGAACGCCGGTGGTTTCTCCCCGATCAGCGTCTACTTCAGCATCGTCAACGGCGTGCTGGTGCGCAGCGGCGTGCACGTGAACGCAGGCGGGGTCTTCCTGGCGACGTTCCTGTTCAACCTGGTGCTGAACCTCGCCGCGTTCACCCTCTTCGGCGGTTGGAAGCTGATCGGGCGGGGCAAGGCGCAACCTGCGGAGGCCGAACCAGCGGACGCTCCGGGGGCTGCCGCGCGGGGCTGGACCGGCGCGCAAGTGCTGACCATCGCGCTGCTGGTGCTGCTCGTCATCGGGGCGCTCGGGTTCGACCTCGACGTCGGGTTCGGCGCGCTGGCCGTGGCCGTGATCCTCACGGTGATCTTCCCGCGGCAGAGCAAGGACGCCGCCGGGGAGATCGGCTGGAGCGTCGTGCTGCTGATCGGCGGCATCGTGACCTACGTGACGATGCTGCAGAACGTCGGTGTGGTGGACAGCCTCGGTGGCTCGATCGCGGGCATCAGCCAGCCGCTGCTGGCCGCGCTGCTGATCTTGCTGGTGGGCGGGCTGGTGTCGGCGTTCGCCTCCACGAATGCGATGTTCGGCGCGTTGGTGCCGCTGGCCGTGCCGTTCATGGCGTCCGGCGACATCGGGGTGTTCGGTTTCGTCACCGCGCTGTGCGTCGCGGCGTCGGCGGTGGACTCCAGCCCGTTCTCCACCGGCGGCGCGCTGGTGGTCGCCAACACCGAGGAGTCCAAGCGCACCCAGACCTTCCGCAGCCTGCTGGCCTGGGGCATGTCGATGATCGGAGTCGCGCCGCTGGCCGCCTGGCTGGCCTTCCTGGTCATCCCCGGTCTGGGGTGAGCAGCATCGGTGACTCGGCGTAGTGGAACGTATCGGCTGCGCCAGGAGGCCGCCGGGCCGAAGACCGCACCATCGTGTTGTTCGTCGCCGACTTTCCAGGGCCGCAGAATCTACGGACCGTGCTCGCCAGTCACACAGTTCACTCTTATGGGTGATGGGGCATCGGTTGGCACAAGATCCCAGGTCAGGCCCTGAATGGCGGGTTAAGCTCGTGGCGTGGTCTCCACTGCGCGAGCCCGTGTGCGGGAGCCAGCGGGCAACCTCCCGGCCGACGTCACGAGCTTCGTCGGTCGACGTCGCGAGATCACCCTCACCAAACGCCTGCTGGCCGAATCGCGGGTGGTGACCCTCACCGGCCCAGGCGGTGTCGGCAAGACCCGGCTGGCGATCCGGGTCGCGAGCAACATGCGCCGTTCCTTCCGGGACAAGGCCCGCTGCGTCGAGTTGGAGGACGTGCGGGACGGCTCGGTGGTGGTCGACACGGTCATCGAGCAGCTGGGCATCGGCGGTCCGTCGGCCGGGGAGGACATCGACACCGTCATCGAGCAGCTCAAGAACCGCGAGATGCTGCTGTTGCTGGACAACTGCGAGCACGTGGTCGAGGACGTCGCGCTGCTGGTGGACGCGGTGGTGCGGTGGTGCCCCGGCGTGCGGGTGCTGGCCACCAGTCGCCAGTCCCTCGGCGTTGCCGGGGAGGCGACCATGGTCGTGCCGCCGTTGCAGGTCCCCGACATCGAAAACCTGCCACCGCCGGAGGCTTACGAGCAGTTCTCCTCGGTCCGGCTGTTCGTCGAGCGGGCCAAGGCCGCGATTCCCGAGTTCGAGGTCACCGCCGAGAACGCCACCGCGCTGATGCGGCTGTGCCACCACCTCGACGGCAACCCGCTGGCGATCGAGCTGGCGGCGCTGCGACTGCGCTCGCTGTCGCTGCGGCAGTTGGAGGAGCGCTTGGCCGAGCGCTACGACCTGCTCACCGAGGGGCGCAGGGGCGCGCCGGCCCGGCAGCAGACGCTCCGCGCGCTGATCGACTGGAGCTACGAACTCGCCTCCGACCAGGACCGGCTGACCTGGGCGCGGATGTCGGTGTTCTCCGGCAGCTTCGACCTGGACGCGGCCGAACACGTGGCCGTCGACGGGCTCTCCGACACCGACGTGCTGAGCGCGATCCACTCGCTGGTGGACAAGTCGGTGCTGATGCGCGAGGAAGAAGGCGGCGAGGTCCGCTTCCGGTTACCGCACACGCTGCGCGAATACGGCCGGAACAAGCTCGTCGAGTTCGGCGAGCTGGAGGTCGTGCAGCAGCGGCACTGCGCCTGGTACGCCGACCTCGTCAGCCGGTTCGCCGCGGACTGGATCGGCCCGGACCAGATCGCCTGGATCCACCGGCTGCGCAACGACCAGGGCAATCTCCGCGTCGCGCTGCGCACTGCCGTCGCGAGCCCGGAAACGGCCGCGACGGCGCTGCGGATCTGCACCGACCTCTGGCAGTACTGGGGCATCCGGGGTCTCAACAGCGAGGGCCGCCACTGGCTCGACCAGGCACTGGCCATCGCTCCGCGCGAGGTTCCGGAGCGGGCTCGGGCGCTGCGGGTCAGCGCCTGGTTCGCCTTGTTGCAGGGCGATCTGGACACCGCGATGCCCATGTCGGAACAGGCTGCGGCGCTGGCCGACCAGCGCGGCGACGACACCGAGAAGGCGTTCGTGGTGATGGTGCGGGGCATGGCGGCGTTCTTCGTCAACGACACCGCCCGCGCGAGTGCGCTGGCCGAGGAAGCGCTGGGGCAGTTCCGCAAGCGCGAGGTGCCGGGCGGCGAGATGTTCGCGCTGTTCGGGCTCGGGCTCATCAAGGGCCTGAGCGAGGATCCCGCGACCGGACTGGGCCTGCTGGCGGAATGCATCCGGCTGACGACGGAGCGCGGCGAGCTGCTCTGGCGCTCCTACGCGTTGTCCGCGTCGGCGCAGATCGAGGTGCGGCGCGGGGATCCGGTGCGGGCCGAGGCCGCGGCGAAGGAAGCCCTCGACATCCAGCGCCAGCTGGACAACCGGATGGGGATGGCCACCAACGTCGACACCCTCGCCTGGGTGGCGCAGCAGCAAGGCAAGCACGAGCGCGCCGCGCGGCTGTTCGGCGCGGCCTCGGCGGCCTGGGACGCGGTGCGGGCGGCGCCCGGTTTCTGGGTGAATTTCGCCGCCGACCACGACGAACACGAGGCGCAGACCCGAACCACGCTCGGCGCGGCGGCGTTCCAGGAGTCGTTCGACCGCGGCCGCCAGCTGTCGCTGGCGCACACCATCGACTACGCGCTGGAAGTGAAGAAGCACGCACGGCCCCGCAGCGAGGACAACGTGCACCCGATGCCGCTGACCCGGCGGGAGCGGCAGATCGCGGAACTGGTCGCGCAGGGCAACACCAACAAGGAGATCGCCGAGAGCCTGGTGATCGCGCAGCGCACCGTCGAGGGCCACGTGCAGAACATCCTGACCAAGCTCGACTTCTCCTCCCGCGCGCAGATCGCCGGTTGGGTGGCGGCGCAGAAGACGGGTGACGTGCGCGACCCGGTTCCCGAGTAGCTTCACTTTGTGTAACTAGATCCCCTCGCATGGTCGCCCATTCGGGGCAATCTAGGTACCTATGTGCGTGCAAACCGCGATGCGGGTACACGCTCCGTGCTGGAGTCTCGGGTCCCGTGACCCCCGAACAAATGAATTCCCCCGAATGCAATGCCCCCGACAACCGAGATACCCCGCCGTCCGAGCGGCACCGCTGGGAGAGGGTGGTGCCGCGGACCGCGACCTGGCTGCGCGCCGCGTTCGTCGGCGACTCGGCAAACCGGCAGCACCGCGTCCCCCCGAAGACGCGGTCCCTGCAGGTCGGTGCCGCAGTGGCCGCGATCGGCGTGATCGGCGTCTTCAGCAGCGTCGGCGACGCCCAGACCGAGCAGCCTGCGGTGCAGGCCGCCGCGCAAGTCGCCCCGCTGGCTGACGCCACGCCGCTCCCAGCCCAGGCGCCGCTCGCCCCGCAAGCCCCGCCCGCTCCCGAGGCTGCGCCCGCGCCGCAGGTCGCCCCCGAGGCGGAGAAGGCCGCGGAGCCGGTCCCGGACAACAAGCCGAAGGACCAGGTCGGCGCCTGGATCGACCAGGCGCAGCGTGTCCTGGAAGCCAACGGCATCTCCCGCGATCACGCCGACGCCGACGCGATCCGGATGATCATCATGCACGAATCCAACGGCGACCCGACCGCCAGCAACAACTGGGACTCCAACGCCGCGGCGGGTACCCCGTCCATCGGCCTGATGCAGACCATCGAGCCGACCTTCGAATCCTTCGCGCTGCCCGGCCACGGAGACATCTACAACCCGGTCGACAACATCATCGCCGCCACCCGGTACTCGATCTCGCGCTACGGCTCGATGTCCGACGTGCCAGGCGTCGCAAGCGTGCGCTCCGGCGGCAGCTACCAGGGATACTGACCAGACCTCATAAGCCACGGGTTACTGGGCGGCAGCGGCCAACCCCGACAACGTTCCGTCCAGCGCTTCGGCGACCAACTCGCGCATGGCTTCTTCGGCCCGCGCCCGGTCACCGCCGCGGATGCACTCGGCGATCTCGCAGTGCAGCCGCACGGCGACCGGGCGCGGGTGCGTCGGCATCAGACCGTGTCCGGCCCGCCACTGCAGCAACTCTTCGACGACCTCGTGCAACTGGGCGAACATCTCGTTGCCCGACGCGGTCAGCACCAGGCGGTGGAAGGCCACATCGGCAGCCATGAAGGTGTCCAGGTCACCAGCCCGTGCGGTGGCGACCATCCGCTCGGCGAGGCTGACCAGCTGCGCGGCGTCCTCGTCGCTGGCGCGCAGCGCGGCGGCTGCGGCGGCGACCGGTTCGACCGCGGTGCGCAGTTCGGCGAGCGTCTTCAGCTGCGCGGTGCGGTCGGCGGCCAACTGCCAGCGGATGAGCAGCGGGTCGAAGGCGTTCCAGTCCGCTCGGGGCCGGACCACGATGCCGACCCGCTTGCGGCCGAGGACCAGCCGGATCGACGCGAGGCTGCGCACCACCTCGCGGGCGACGCTGCGGGAGATCTCGAAGCGCTGCTCCACCTCGTCGATGCGCAACACGCTGCCCGGCGGGTGCACACCGGCGGCGATCTCGTGCCCGAGCACATCCAGGACCTTGTCGTGCAGTCCGCCAGCCATCCGGCCCTCCCGTTGATCCGGCACCAAACATAAGCGGTCGGATCCGGGTGACGGGCCTAACAGCATACTTAATCGATCAACATGGCAATAAAGTCATACTTATTGCTTAGGCTGTGCCGCGCACCAGCTGCTCAACGAGGAGCCCCTCAATGCCAAACAGCCTTACCGGCGGCCTCGCAGTCCTGGCGCAGGCCGCGCCCACCGGCGCCTGGACCGCGCAGGACACCCGACTGCTCACCGCGGCCGTCGCGGGCATCGCGGTCATCGTGGTGCTGATCAGCTGGGCGAAGCTGCATCCGTTCCTGTCGTTGGCGTTGGGCGCCACCACCCTCGGCGTGGTGGCTGGCATGCCCTTCGGCGATCTCGTGGACACCTTCACCGAAGGACTCGGCAAGACCGTCGGGGACGTCGGCCTGCTCGTCGCGCTCGGCGCGATGCTGGGCAAGCTGCTCACCGACACCGGCGGTGCCGAGCAGATCGTGGAGACCGTGCTGCGCCGCACCACCCGGCGGAGCCTGCCGTGGGCGATGGTGTTCATCGCCGCGCTGCTGGGTCTGCCGATGTTCTTCGAGGTCGGCGTGGTGCTGCTGGTCCCGGTGGTGGTCATGGTCGCCAGCCGCTCCGATCAGCCGATGCTGCGGATCGGCATCCCGGCGCTGGCCGGGCTGTCGATCCTGCACGGACTCGTGCCACCGCACCCCGGCCCGCTGGCCGCGGTCGACGCGCTGCACGTCGACCTGGGGCTCACGCTGGCGCTGGGCGTCGTCGTCGCCATCCCGACCGCCATCGTCGCCGGTCCGGTGTTCGGTTCCTACATCGCGAAGCGCGTCGAACTGCCCCCGGCCACCCACCTGCTGGGCAAATCGCCGGTCCAGGCCGATCCCGAGCGGCGGCCCGGATTCTTCGTGTCGGTGGCGATGCTGCTGCTGCCCGTCGTGCTGATGCTCGGCAAGTCGGTCGCCGACCTGCTGCTGCCCGAGGACAGCATCGGCTACCAGGTGCTCGACACCGTCGGCACTCCTGTCGTCGCGCTGATGCTGACCGTGCTGATCGCGATCGTGGCGCTCGGCGGCGGTGCCCGGTTCAGCCGCAACCGGCTGGCCGACGTGGTCGGCGGATCGCTGCCCGCCGTCGGCGGGATCATCCTCATCGTCGGTGCCGGTGGCGGGTTCAAGCAGACCCTGGTCGACTCCGGGGTGAACAACATGATCACCGGTCTGGCCAGCGGAGCGCACCTCTCGCCGCTGGTGCTCGGCTGGCTGATCGCGGTCGGCATCCGGGTCGCGACCGGTTCTGCGACGGTGGCCACCATCTCGGCCGCTGGCATGGTCGCGCCGCTGGTCGCCGGGCTCCCGCCGACGCAGGGGGCGTTGGTCGCGCTGGCCATCGGCTCCGGGTCGCTGTTCCTGTCGCACGTCAACGACGCGGGGTTCTGGCTGGTCAAGGAGTACTTCGGGATGACCGTCGGGCAAACCCTCAAGACCTGGTCGGCGATGGAGACGCTGCTGTCAGTGGTCTCCTTCGGCGTGATCCTCGGGCTGTCCGCGGTGCTGTGACGACCGCTGCGCGCGGTATATTGGCGGGTCGGGCCCGCTGGTGGGCTTTCCCTGATCCGTCCCCGGTACAAGGTGGCGCAATTGTCGAACGCCCGACCCGATCGGGATGCCGTCCGCGCGCAGGAAATCGCAGCCGAGCAGCAGTACCTCTCGGTGCTGTACGCCAAGCTGGATGCGCTGCGGCAGGAAACGACGCAGCGGCTGAAGGAGACGCTGCGGGACAGCGGTGGTCCGCCGCAGGCGCGCACCGAGCGCGACATCTCCACCCGGATGTACACCGACCGGCTCACCGAGCTGAGCGCGGTCGAGCACGGGATGTGCTTCGGGCGGCTGGATCTGGACAGCGGCGAGACGTTCCACATCGGTCGGCTCGGGCTGTTCGACGAGGACAACGAGTACGAACCGCTGCTGCTGGACTGGCGCGCCCCCGCGGCACGGCCGTTCTACCTGGCCACCGCTGCCGCGCGGGACGGCGTTCGGCGCCGACGGCACCTGCGGACCAGCTGGCGGAAGGTGCTGGACTACGAGGACGAGGTGCTCGACCTCGACGCCGCCGACCAGGGCGGCAACCTGGGCCTGGCCGGGGAAGCGACCCTGCTGGCCCGGCTCGACGCGCGCCGAACCGGGCAGATGCAGGACATCGTCGCCACCATCCAGGCCGAGCAGGACCACATCATCCGCGCTGGGATGAACGGCGTGCTGGTGGTGCAGGGCGGCCCCGGCACCGGCAAGACCGCCGTCGCGCTGCACCGCGCGGCCTACCTGCTCTACACCTTCCGCGAGCAGCTGTCCAAGCGCGGTGTGCTGGTCGTCGGCCCGAACCCGACGTTCCTGCGCTACATCGGACAGGTGCTGCCCTCGCTCGGCGAAACCGGCGTGCTGCTGTCCACTGTGGGCGGACTGTATCCGGGGATCACCGCCACCGAGGTGGAATCCGCGCGAGCAGCCGAGATCAAGGGGCGCGCGAACATGGTCGACGTGCTGCACGACGCGGTCCGCGACCGGCAGCAGGTGCCCCAGGACTACATCGAGATCACCAACGACGGCGAGGCGCTGCGCATCGACCGCCGCACCGCGACCCAGGCGCGCACCCGCGCCCGGCGGTCCCGCAAGCCGCACAACCTGGCCCGGCGGATCTTCCGCACCGAGATGTTCTCCGCACTGACCCTGCAGGTCGCCGACCGGCTCGGCCGCGACCTGCTGGACCGCCGCGACCTCGACGACATCAACCGCGAACTGCGCGCCGATGCGGTGGTGGGCAAGGCGTTGGACGAGCTGTGGCCGGAGATCACCCCGCAGGAACTGCTGGACGACCTGCTGGGCTCGCCGGAACGGCTGCACACCGCCACCCGCAAGCACCTCGACGACGCCGAACGCGACGAGCTGCTGCGGTTGCCGGGATCCCCCTGGACGCCGAGCGATGTGCCGCTGCTGGACGAGCTCGCCGAACTGCTCGGTGAGGACGACGCCCAGGCACGGGCCGAGCGCGAACGCCAGGAACGCGAGGAACTCGCCTACGCGCAAGGCGTTCTGCACATCATGGAGCAGGACGAGGAGCTCGCCGACGAGGAACGGCTGCGGGTTTCCGACGTGCTGGACGCCGAGTTGCTGGCCGAGCGGTTCCGGGGCAGCAGCGACCTCACCGCCGCCGAACGCGCGGCCGAGGATCGCACCTGGACCTTCGGACACGTCATCGTCGACGAGGCGCAGGAGCTGTCGCCGATGGCGTGGCGGGTGCTGATGCGGCGCTGCCCGAGCCGGTCGATGACGCTGGTCGGCGACGTCGCCCAGACCGGTGCGCTGGCCGGTGCCCGGTCCTGGCACGAGGTGCTGCACCCGTACGTCCAGGACCGCTGGAAGCTGGCCGAGCTGACCGTCAACTACCGCACCCCGGCGGAGATCATGACCATCGCGGCCGATGTGCTGTCCGAAATGGACACCGACCTGGTGGTGCCGCGCTCGGTGCGCACCAGCGGCCACCGGCCGTGGACCCGCCAGATTCCGGCCGCCGACCTCGCCGCCGTGCTGCCGAGCGTGGTCACCGACGAACTGCGCGAGGTCGGCGAGGGCCGCCTAGCGGTGCTGCTGCCGCCGGAGCTGCTGGCCGAACTCGGCCCGCGGCTGGCGGATGCGCTGCCCGACGCGGTGATCGGCACCCAACCCGACGATCTGGAATCCCCTGCCGTGCTGCTGACCGTCGACCAGGCGAAGGGTCTGGAGTTCGACTCGGTGCTGGTGATCGACCCGGCGGCGATCGTGTCCGCCTCCGAGCGCGGGCTCAACGACCTCTACGTAGCCCTGACCCGCGCCACCCAACGCCTCGGCATCGTGCACCCCGACGAACTCCCGCCAGTGCTGCGGAACATCTGATAGCACGTCGTGAGCGGCTGTGGTCGCTATGGCGACCATTGCCACTCACGACCGAGGCGGCCGACCGCGACCACGCAACCACAGGGCGATTCGCGCCTGGAACTCTTTTCCGGGAAGAGGTCAGACGACTGCCAGCGGGAGCGCTGTCGGGTGGACCGGGGACGGGAGTTGGGAGTCTCCGGTGAGGTAGGCGTCGACCGCGTTGGCCACCGAGCGGCCCTCCGCGATCGCCCACACCACCAGCGACGCGCCGCGGTGGGCGTCGCCGCAGACGAACACGCCCGGCGCGGCGGTCTCCCAGTTCGATCCGCAGCCGATGGTGCCGCGCTTGGTCAGCTCGATGCCCAGGCCGTCCAGCAGCGGCATGTGCTCGACGCCGTCGAAGCCGATCGCCAGCAGCGCGAGGTCGCAGGGCAGATCCTCGACCTCGTCGGACACCGGGACGACCTGTCGGCGCCCGTCCGCGTCGCGCTGCACCCGCACCTCGCGCAACCGCACGGCGCGCACGTTGCCCTCGTCGTCACCGACGAAGGATTCGATCGCCACCGCGAACTTCCGCTGCCCGGCCTCCTCGTGCGCCGGGTAGGTGCGCAGGATGTACGGCCAGGTGGGCCACGGCGACAGGTCGTCGTCGCGGGTCGTCGGCGGCTGCGGGTAGTTGTCCAACTGCGTCACCGAAAGCGCGCCCTGCCGGGTCGCGGTGCCGTAGCAGTCCGCCCCGGTGTCGCCGCCGCCGAGGACGATGACGTGCTTGCCCTGCGCCGAAATCGGCGTCGGGCCGTCACCCTCGCACTCCTTGTTCGCCAGCACCAGGTGCTCCATGGCCAGGTGCACGCCCTTGAGCTCGCGGCCCGCGATCGTGCTGTCGTCGCGGCCGCGCAGCGCGCCCACCGCGAGCACCACGGCGTCGTAACCGGCGCGCAGTTCCTCGACGGTGAGGTCGACACCGACCTCGCAGCTGGTGATGAACTTGGTGCCCTCGGCCCGCATCTGCGCCAACCGCCGGTCCAGGACGGACTTCTCCATCTTGAACTCGGGGATGCCGTAGCGCAGCAGGCCACCGATGCGGTCGTCGCGCTCGTACACGGTGACCTCGTGACCGGCTCGGGTCAGCTGCTGCGCCGCGGCCAGCCCGCCGGGCCCGGAGCCGACCACGGCCACCCGCTTGCCGGTGTGCACCTCGGCCACCTGGGCGGTGACGTACTCCTTCTCCCAGCTGACCTCGGCGATCGTTTCCTCGACCCGCTTGATGGCCACCGCGCCACCGGCCTCCGGCGAAATGGCCAGCACACAACCGGCTTCGCACGGCGCGGGGCACAACTTCCCGGTGAACTCCGGAAAGTTGTTGGTGGCGTGCAGCCGTTCGCTGGCGTCCCGCCACTGACTGCGGCGCACCATGTTGTTCCACTCCGGAATCAGGTTGCCCAGCGGGCAACCCGCCGAACCCGAGTGGCAGAACGGGATACCGCAGTCCATGCACCGCGCGGCCTGCGTCGACACCTGGGCGTTGCGGTCCTCCCTGGACAGTTCGGCGTAGACCTCGTGCCAGTCGCCCAGCCGTTCGTCGGTGGGGCGCTTGGGGGAATCGGCCCGCGAGTACTTCAGGAATCCCCTCGGGTCAGCCACGGGAAGCCTCCATGATCGCCTCGTCCACGTCCCGGCCTTCGATCCGGGCAATCCGCATGGCGTCCAGCACGCGCTGGTAGTCGCGCGGCATCACCTTGGTGAACGCCGCCGAGCGCCGCGGCCAGTCGCCGAGCAGCGAGGCCGCCACCGCCGAGCCGGTCAGTTCGTGGTGCCGCCGCACGATCTCGTGCAGCCACTTCAGTTCCTTGGCGCTAGGCCGTTGCAGGTCCACCATCGCGGTGTTCACCCGCACCGGGTCCAGGTCCAGCACGTAGGCGATACCGCCGGACATCCCGGCGCCCACGTTGCGGCCGGTGCCGCCGAGCACCACCGCGCGACCGCCGGTCATGTACTCGAAGGCGTGGTCACCGGCACCCTCGGCGACCGCGATGGCACCGGAGTTGCGCACGCAGAACCGCTCGCCGACCTTGCCGCGCAGGAAGATCTCGCCACTGGTCGCGCCGTATCCGATCACGTTGCCAGCGATCACCTGGTCCTCGGCGGCGAACCCCGAGTCCGGGTGCGGGCGCACGATGATCCTGCCACCGGAGAGGCCCTTGCCGACGTAGTCGTTGGCGTCGCCGACCATGTCCAGCGTGACGCCGGGCGGCAGGAACGCGCCCAACGACTGCCCGGCCGAGCCCTCCAGTTCGACGCGGATGGTGTCCGACGGCAGCCCATCGCCGCCGTAGCGGCGGCTGACCTCGGCGCCCAGCAGCGTGCCGACGGTGCGGTTGACGTTGCGCACCGGCAGTTGCAGCCGCACCGGGCGCGCGTCTTCCAGCGCCGCCTCGGCGAGCTGGATGAGCGTGCGGTCCAGCGCGTGGTCCAGGCCGTGGTCCTGCTCGCGGACCCGGCGCCGCACCGGCGAGTACGGTGTCCGCGGCTCGGCGAACACCGGGGTCAGGTCCAGGCCGCGCGCCTTCCAGTGCGCCATCGCCTCGTCGGTGCGCAGCGCGGAAACCTGGCCGATGGCCTCGTCCAGGGTGCGGAACCCGAGCTGCGCCAGGTATTCGCGCACCTCCTGGGCGATGAACTCGAAGAAGTTCACCACGTGGTCGACCTGGCCGGTGTAGCGCTTGCGCAGTTCCGGGTTCTGGGTGGCGACCCCGACCGGGCAGGTGTCGAGGTGGCAGACGCGCATCATCACGCAGCCCTCGACCACCAGCGGCGCGGTGGCGAAGCCGTACTCCTCGGCGCCCAGCAGCGCGGCGACGACCACGTCGCGGCCGGTCTTGAAGCCGCCGTCGACCTGCACCGTGATCCGGTCCCGCAGGCCGTTGAGCAGCAACGTCTGCTGGGTCTCGGCCAGTCCGACCTCCCACGGCGTGCCCGCGTGCTTCAACGAGGTCAGCGGCGCGGCACCGGTGCCGCCGTCGTGGCCGGAGATCAGCACCACGTCGGCGTGCGCCTTGGAAACACCTGCGGCGACCGTGCCGACGCCGAACTCGGAGACCAGCTTGACGTGCACGCGGGCGTGCTCGTTGGCGTTCTTCAGATCGTGGATCAGCTGCGCCAGGTCTTCGATCGAGTAGATGTCGTGGTGCGGCGGCGGCGAGATCAGGCCCACCCCCGGCGTGGAGTGCCGGGTCTTGGCGATCCACGGGTACACCTTGTGCGCGGGCAGCTGACCGCCTTCACCCGGCTTGGCGCCCTGCGCCATCTTGATCTGGATGTCGCTGGCGTTGACCAGGTATTCGCTGGTGACGCCGAAGCGACCGCTGGCCACCTGCTTGACCGCCGACCGGCGCTGCGGGTCGTAGAGCCGGTCGACGTCCTCGCCGCCCTCCCCGGTGTTGGACTTGCCGCCGATCCGGTTCATCGCGATCGCCAGCGTCTCGTGCGCCTCCGCGGAGATCGCGCCGTAGCTCATCGCGCCGGTGGAGAACCGCTTCATGATCTCCGAGATCGGCTCGACCTCGTCGATGTCGATCGGCGCCCGGCCACTGTCCAGTTCGAACAGACCGCGCAACGTGCCGCCCTCGGCGGACAGCCGGTCGCACTCCGCGGTGTACTTGCGGAACGCGTCGTACTTGCCGGTCTTGGTGGAGTGCTGCAGCAGGAACACCGTTTCCGGGGTGAACAGGTGCAGTTCGCCCTCGCGCCGGTAGAGGTAGTCACCGCCGATCTCCAGCTTCCGGTGCACCCGTTCGGTCGGGTTGTCCGGGTAGGCGCGGCGGTGCCGCTGCGCGACCTCCTCGGCCAGCACGTCCAGCCCGACACCACCGAGCTTCGAAGCGGTGCCTTCGAAGTACTCGTCGACGACCTGCTCGGAGAGCCCGACGGCCTCGAAGACCTGCGCGGCGGTGTAGGCGCCGACGGTCGAGATGCCCATCTTGGACATCACCTTCAGCACACCCTTGACCAACGCCTGCACGTAGCTGCGGATCGCCACCTTCGTCCGGGTACCGGTGATCTGCCCGGTGGTGATCATGTCCTCGATGGTCTCGAACGCCAGGTACGGGTTGACCGCCGCGGCGCCGTAGCCGAGCAGCGCGGCGATGTGGTGCACCTCGCGGGCATCCCCGCTTTCCACCACCAGCGCGACGCGCAACCGCTCCTTGGTCCGCACCAGGTGCTGGTGGACCGCGGAAACCAGCAGCAGCGAAGGGATCGGCGCCAGCTTGTGGTCCGAGTCGCGGTCGGAGAGCACCAGCACGCGCGCCCCGGCGTCGATCGCCTCGGACGCCTCCTGGCGGACCCGCTCGATGGCCGCCGCCAGCGCCTCGCCACCACCGTCCACTTCGTACAGACCGGAGAGCACGGCGGAGGCGAAACCGGGCAGGTCGCCGTCGTCGTTGACGTGGATGAGCTTGGCCAGCTCGTCGTTGTCGATCACCGGGTTGGGCAGCACGATGTGCCGACAGGACACCGCCGAGGGGTTCAGCAGGTTCTGCTCCGGGCCCATGATGCGCGCCACCGAGGTGACGATCTCCTCCCGGATCGCGTCCAGCGGCGGGTTGGTGACCTGCGCGAACTGCTGCACGAAGTAGTCGTAGAGCATCCGGGGGCGCTGCGACAGCGGCGCTGGCGGGGTGTCCGAGCCCATCGACCCCAGCGGCTCGCCGCCGGTGGTGGCCATCGGCGCCAGCAGCAGGCTGAGTTCTTCCTCGGTGTAGCCGAAGGTCAATTGGCGGCGCACCACCGACGCGTGGCTCTGCACCACGTGCTCGCGGTCCGGCAACTCGTCGATGTTGAGCAGCCCGGCGTGCAGCCACTCGTCGTAGGCGTTGCCCTCGGCGAGCTGCGACTTGACCTCGTCGTCGTCGACGATGCGGCCCTGCGCGGTGTCGATCAGGAACATCCGGCCCGGCTGCAGGCGACCCTTGGCCACCACCTCTTCGGGCTTGAGGTTGAGCACGCCGGTCTCGCTGGCCAGCACCACCCGGTCGTCGGCGGTCTGCCACCAGCGGGCCGGGCGCAACCCGTTGCGGTCCAGCACCGCGCCGACCACCGTGCCGTCGGTGAAGGTGACGCAGGCCGGGCCGTCCCACGGCTCCATCAGGCTGGCGTGGAACTGGTAGAACGCCTTGCGCTTGGGGTCCATCTCGGCGTGGTTCTCCCACGCCTCCGGCACCATCATCAGCACCGCGTGCGGCAGGCTCCGGCCGCCCAGGTGCAGCAACTCCAGCACTTCGTCGAAGGACGCGGAATCCGATCCGCCGTCGGTGCAGATCGGGTACAGCCGGGCGAGATCGCCGGGGATCAGCTCGGATTCCAGCAGCGCCTCGCGGGCCCGCATCCGGTTGCGGTTGCCGCGGATCGTGTTGATCTCACCGTTGTGCGCCACGAAGCGGAACGGGTGCGCCAGCGGCCACGACGGGAAGGTGTTGGTGGAGAACCTGCTGTGCACCAACGCGATCGCGCTGACCAGCCGCTCGTCGCCGAGGTCCGGGAAGAACGCGGGCAGCTGCCCGGTGGTCAACATGCCCTTGTAGACCAGGGTCCGGCTGGACAGCGACGCGAAGTACAGCTCCAGACCCTGCTGCGCGGCCGTCTTCTCGGCGCGCTTGCGCAGGCAGAACGCCAATCGGTCCAGCTCGATACCGGCCTCGCCGCAGTCCCCGGCGACCAGCACGATCGCGAAGTGCGGCATGCACTTCAAAGCAGTGGTGCCCACGCCCGCCTTCTCCGGGGCGATCGGCACGTCGCGCCAGCCCAGCACGCGCAGGTTCTCCTCGGCGGCGACTCGCTCCACCAGCTCCACCGCCCGACGCCGCTGGTCGGCGTCGGCTGGCAGGAACGCCATCCCGGCCGCGTAGCGGCTGCGTCCGGCCGCATCCGGCGTCGGCAGCCCGATGCCCGCTTCGGCGCGCAGCAGCTCGTCGGGCAGCTGGATCAGGATGCCCGCACCGTCCCCGCTGGTCGGCTCGGCACCGGCCGCACCGCGGTGCTTCAGGTTCGCCAGCGCGGTCAGGGCATCGGCGACGATGCCGTGCGACCGGCGTCCGCGGATGTCGGCGACCATGGCGACACCGCAGGAATCCTGCTCCGCAGCCGGGTCGTACAACCCCTGAGCTGCTGGGACGGCAGAGAAGACCACTGCGCAGACCTCCCTCGTCAGTTCTCGTGCTGGAAGTCGTCGGCCGATTTCCGACCTGACACTTCACGACTTCTGGGCACGGGACGACGCTGGCCCGCAGATGACTTCCGGTTACTCGACAGAAGTTTTCGGGCGCGACTGCCCGCTCGCTGCGACCGGAGTGTTCAGGGAACTTTAACAGCCGCGATACCCAGAAGCAGCACTCTGGGAGTGATGCTGACCATCTTGTAGTAACGCGCTCGCATCGGTTAGGGACTCGCTGTTTCCCGGGTGGTACTGCATGCGTGGCGGAGTGCGGCTTTCACCGCCCGCCTGCCGCCGAAGCGCAGCTGAGCACCTACACTGCCCGATCCGCGCGTACTCTCCTCACCCCGACGACCGCACGCCGCTGGACACGGTTCGCTGTCAAATTTAACCGCTTGGTCGCAGTCGGTATAGCCCCCGTGCCGCAGGACACCCCGCGGCGGCGTGGGCGGGAGATCTTCTCCTGATATCTTTCCAGCTCAGAGCACCCGCGACGCGGGGGCTCGCGGGACGCCAGCGCCAAGCGAAACCGGTGTGAACCCGGTGCTGTGCCGCAACTGCGATGGCCCGGTCCGCCGGGCACGAGCCAGGTCGCCTTCGCGCGTGGCGTCGATGTCCGCCACCCCCGGTGCAGGGGTGCGGTGTCGGCTTCCCGTAGGCCGCGCCCGCCGCACCGGCCGAACGTAGGGAAGACATGACCGGGTTCCGCCGACTCGCCGCGCTGCTGCTCGCCACGCTGGCCCTGTTCGCCGGGGTAACCGCGTGCGCCACCCGACCTCGTTCCGAAACAACGGCACCGGCTGACGATCCGGCCTCGGCGTTCCCGGTCAAGGTCGAACTGCCCGGCCAACCTCCCGTGACGCTGGCGCAACAACCGAAGCGGATCGTCTCGCTGTCCCCAACCGCCACCGAGACGCTGTACGCGATCGGGGCCGGAGACCAGGTCGTCGCGGTGGACCAGTTCTCCAACTTCCCGCCGCAGGCGCCGCGCACTGACCTCTCCGGCTTCACCGCGGACGCCGCGGCGGTCGGCGCGCGCACCCCGGACCTGGTCATCGCGCCGGACAACGCGGGCCAGCTGGCCGAGGGGCTGAAGGTGGTCAACGTGCCGACGTTGCTCACCCCTTCGGCGGCGACGCTGGAGGACGCCTACCGGCAGATCGAGGTGCTCGGCCAGGCCACCGGGCACACCGAGCAGGCCGCCCAGCTGGTGGACCGGATGCGTTCGGACATCGACGAGATCGTCCGCCACACGCCCAAGCCGCCGCAGCCGCTGAGCTTCTACCACGAGGTCAGCCCGGACTACTACAGCGCGACCTCGCAGAGCTTCGTCGGCGGCGTCTACGGCCTGTTCGGACTGGCCAACGTCGCCGATCCGGCGGGTGGGAAGTTCCCGCAGCTTTCCGAGGAGCACATCGTGCGGGCCAACCCGAACCTGATCTTCGTGGCGGACGCGAAGTGCTGCCAGGTCAACGCGGCGGCCGTGGCGGCCCGACCGGGTTGGAACACCCTCGACGCCGTGCGCCGCGGCCACGTCATCGAGCTCGACGACGACATCGCGGGCCGCTGGGGGCCGCGGGTGGTCGACCTGGTGCGGGCCATCGGCGACGGAGTGGCCAAGGCGCAGCGGGGGTGACCACCGCGCTCCGCCCGGCCCCTGCGGCGTTGAAGCAGACCAAGCTGCGCCCCCGCCACCTGTTGATCGGGGTGGCGGTGCTGCTGGCCAGCACCCTGCTGTCGGTGCTGTTCGGGGCGGCCGAGCTCGGTTGGCAGCGGGTGCTCGGGGAAATCGTCGCGCAGCTAACCGGCGGCGTCTCGCCGCTGTCGGAGCGGGAAGCGGCGATCCTTTGGCAGCTGCGGGTGCCGCGGGTGGTGCTCGGCGTGCTGGTCGGGGCGGCGCTGGCGGTCTCCGGCGCGGCGTTCCAGGGTGTGTTCCGCAACCCGCTGGCCGACCCCTATCTGCTGGGATCGGCTTCCGGCGCCGGGTTGGGCGCCACCCTGGTGATCAGCGCGTCGGCGCAGCACGGAACGCCCATCCCGGTGCAGCTCGCGGCGTTCGCCGGAGCGCTCGGCGGCGTGGGCCTGACCTGGCTGGTCGGCCGCTCAGCGGGCCGCGACACCGCGACGCTGGTGCTGGCCGGGGTCGCGGTCGGCGCGTTCCTCACCGCCGGGCAGACGTTCGTCCAGCAGCTGCGGGTGGAGACGCTGGAACAGGTCTACATGTGGATCCTGGGGCGGCTGACCACCACCGGCTGGCGCGAAGTGCTGGTCGTGCTGCCGTACCTGGCGATCTCGGCGTTCGTGCTGTGGACCTGCGCTCGGCTGCTGGACCTGCTGGGCACCGGCGACGAGGAGGCCGCCGCGCTCGGCGTGCACCCGGGGCGGGTGCGGGCGCTGGTGCTGGTCGCCGCTTCACTGACCACCGCGGCCGCGGTGTCGGTCGCCGGGCTGATCGGGTTCGTCGGCCTGGTGGTGCCGCACCTGGTGCGGCTGGGGGTCGGTGGCAGTTTCCGGATCATCGTGCCGCTGTCCTTGCTGTTCGGCGGCGCGTTCCTGGTCACCGCGGACATGCTGGCCCGAACCCTGCTGGCCCCGGCCGAAATCCCGATCGGCGTCATCACGGCGTTCACCGGTGCCCCGTTCTTCGCGCTCCTACTGCACCGAAGGCACGCATGACCGATCATCTGCTCCGCCCGCTGCGGGTGCCCCGCAAAATACCGAGAACGCATGAGCAACCCTGCGTCAACCCCAGTCCTCCCCAACCGCACCTCAGGGGACCGTGACGCAAACCAGCCACCAGAAACCACGAGACGCGAGATTCGTGCAGGGCGCAACCATCACTGAAAAACGCGGAGAGGCGGTGCTGGCGTGTTGGAGGTGCACGAGCTGTCCGCCGGATATCGGCGCAGCACGGTGATTTCCGGTGTTTCGACCACTGTGGACACTGGTGGTTGGTTGGGCATCATCGGACCGAACGGGTCCGGCAAGTCGACGCTGTTGAAGGCCGTCGCGGGTCTGGTGCGCCACCAGGGACGCGTGCTGGTCGACGGCCGCCCGCTGGCCGTGCTGCGCCGCCGCGAACGTGCCCGAGCGGTCGGCTACGCGCCGCAGATCCCGCAGCTGCCGATCGGCCTGACCGTCACCGACTACGTGCTGCTCGGCCGCACTCCGCACCTCGGCATGCTGGGCCGGGAAGGCCCGGCCGACCTGGACGTGGTGCGCTCCCTGCTGGACCGCCTGGACCTCACGAGGCTGGCGGACCGCGTGTTGTCGACGCTGTCCGGCGGCGAACGCCAGCGCGCCGTGCTGGCCCGCGCGTTGGCCCAACGAGCCGGGGTGCTGCTGCTCGACGAACCCACTACCGGCCTGGACGTCGGACACGCCCAAGCGCTGCTCGACCTGGTCGACGAACTGCGCCGCGAGTTGGGCACCACGGTGGTCATGACGCTGCACGACCTCACGCTGGCCGCCCAGTACGCCGAACGCCTGCTCCTGCTCGACGCGGGACGCGTCGCCGCCGAAGGCACCCCGACCGAAGTCCTCACCCCGGCCGCCCTCGCCGAGCGCTACACGGCTCGTGTGACGGTCCTGCGCACCCCCGACGGCTTCCCGGTCATCGCCCCGATCCGAGGCTGAGGTTCCGTCACCCAAACCAATCCACGCACCCGCCAAGTGGTCAGGCGGTGGCGAAACGGGTCAGGACCGCTTCGGGCCGGACTGCCGGGAGTGCTCGGCGGAAGGCCCGGTAGTAGGCCAGTTCCTCCTTGGTGCGGAGTTGCGCGGCCTCGCCCTCTTCGGCGAGTTCGGTGTCCGTGACTCGGGATTCCCAGTACGGGGTGAGGAGATCTTGGGCTCCGCTGCCGGTTCCGAACTGGAGCTTTCGGCGCCACAGCAGGTCCTCGGGCAGCCAACCGGTGAACGCGCGACGCAGGTGGGCCTTCTCCACACCGTCTTCGAGCGACTTCATCCCGGACGGCAGGGACATCGCGTGGGCGATGACGTCGGTGTCCAGGAACGGGACGCGGGCCTCCAGGCCGTGCGCCATGGTGACGCGATCGCAGCGCTGCAGGTTGAGGCCGTGGAGTGCACCGATGGTGCGGGCGAGTTCCGGTGCGAGGTCGTCGGCGTGCGACTGGTGGTAGTAGCCGTACCCGGCGAAGAGTTCGTCGGCGCCTTCCCCGGTCAGCACCACTTTGACGCGCTGTGCCGCGAGTTCGGCCAGGAACCAGTTGGGCACCGCGCTGCGGATGAGGCTCGCGTCGAAGGACTCGACGGAGGCGATCACGTCGTCCAATGCGGCGATGGCCTGCTCGGCGTCGAAGATCGCCTCGTAGTGCTCGGTGCCGAGGTGTTCGGCTGCGGCGCGGGCGGCGAGCAGGTCCGGCGAGCCAGCGGTGCCAACCGCGAAGGTCCGCAACCGCTTGCCGCTCGCGGCGTACTCGGCCGCCGCGATGGCGGCGACGATGCTGGAGTCGAGGCCGCCGGAGAGGAACACGCCGACCTCGACATCGGCCATCAGGTGGCGGCGGACCGAGTCGATCAGCACCTCGCGGGTCGACTTCTCGGCGATCTCCGGGGCGAGCTCGTCCCAGTCGGGTAAGTCAGCGGGATCCGGCACCGGGTCGGCGAAGCGGACCAGTCCGGCCTCCGGGGTCCAGGAACACCCCGGCGGGAACGTCTCGACGGCGTGCTGCACGTCCGGCGGGAAGGCCCGCAGTTCCGAGGCGAAGTAATACGCGCCATCGACGTTCGCCCAGTACAGCGGCTTGATGCCCAGCCGGTCGCGGGCGGCGGTGAAGCGGCCGTCGGGTGTGGCCGCGCAGAACGCCCACATGCCCTGCAGCCGGTGCAACGCGGTCGGCCCGTGCTGCCGCAGCAGCGCCAGCGCGGATTCGCTGTCCGAGGAGGTGTTGAAGTTGTGCTCACCGAGGCATTCGCGCAGCGTGGTGTGGTTGTAGATCTCGCCGTTGCAGACCAGCGCCCAGCTGTCCGGCTCGCCCAGCGGCTGCCGTCCGCCGTCGAGGTCGACGATCGACAACCGGGTGTGCCCGAGCCAGGCATGCCCGCCGACTCTCCAGTGGTCGGTGTCGTCCGGGCCGCGGTGGGTGATCGCGGAGAGCATCCGCTCGCCAACGGCAGTCGGGTTCGTCGGGTGGTGGTAGAGGGCAGCTATTCCGCACATGGAATTCGACCGTAGAAAGCGAGGGCTCAAATAGCAACGATAGTTGCTCCATACGCACGCACATGACAAGGTGGCACCGTGACCGCCGACAGCTTGAGCAGCGTCCAGCGAGCCTTGGACGTGCTGCGCGCGCTCGGCTCCGGTCCGCTGCGGGTGCAGTCCGTGGCGGAGGCGCTGGGAAAGGAGAAGACCCAGGTCTCCCGCACCTTGAAGGTGCTGGCGGAGTCGGGATTCGTGGAACGGGACCCGGAAAGCCTGGAATACCGGTTGGGCTGGCAGCTCTTCGCGCTCGCGAGCGCGGCCAGCGACAGCAGGCTCCTGCAACAAGCATCGCCGGTGCTCCGACGACTCGTGCGCACGCTGGGCGAGGCGGCCTACCTGACAGTGCTCAGCGGCAACGCGGCCGTGACCGTGCTGGCGGAGCGCCCCGGACGAACCCTGCAAGCACATGAGCGGATCGGCCGACTCTCCCCGCTGAACTGCACGGCGAGCGGCCGAGCGTTGCTGATCGGACGACCGGACGACGAAGTCGAGATGCTGCTCGCGGCACAACCGGAACCAATGCCCGGCACCGAACGAGCGCCCCGCACGACGACAGCCGTACTGGACCGGCTGCACGCAGAGCGGGTCGCCGGGCACGGCATGGCGATCGAGGAGTCCGAGCCCGGACTGGTGGCAGTCGCGGCGCCGGTGCATGACTTCCACGGCACGACGGTCGCGGCGGTCAACGTCTCCGCCCCGGCCTTCCGACTGCCTCCGGACGCTCGCGCGCCCGTCGTCACGGCCGTCGTCGACGCCGCTGCGCGGCTTTCACGCGCCCTCGGCGCTCCGTAGCCTCAGCCGCCCTCGCCGCGCCGATCGGCGCTACGCGCCTCCGCGCGCTCGCCGCCGCCGTCGGCATCGTCGGCATCATCGTCCTCGGCCTTGACCGCAGTCGCCTCCGGTTCCGCGGCCGCCTCCGGCTCCTCCGGAGTCGCTGCGGTGTCGTCATCACCGGGCATCGGCTTGCCGCGCAGCAGTTCGGGGTCTTCGCGCTTGCCGCGCACCAGCAGCAGGTACACCACCGCGCCCGCGAAGACGATCAGGGAGGTGAAGACGTTGATGCGGACGCCGAAGATGTGCGTGGCCTCGTCGGTGCGCATCATCTCGATCCACAGCCGTCCGGCGGTGTAGCCAGCGACGTAGAGCGCGAACACCCGGCCGTGGCCCATCCGGAACTTGCGGTCCGCCCAGATGACCAGCGCGCAGACGGCGAGGTTCCACAGCAGTTCGTACAGGAACGTCGGGTGCACCACGGTGATCGGCGTGTGGTCCAGCGCCACACCGGCGATGGGATCGGAAAGCCCGGTCTGCGGGTCGATGCGCCGGTAGATCTCCAGTCCCCACGGCAGGTTGGTCGGCGCGCCGTAGAGTTCCTGGTTGAACCAGTTGCCCAGGCGTCCGATGGCCTGCGCCAGGACGATGCCGGGCGCGACGGCGTCGGCAAAAGCGGGCAGCGGCACGCCCCGACGGCGGCAGCCGATCCAGGCGCCGAGCGCACCGAGCGCCACCGCGCCCCAGATGCCCAGGCCGCCTTCCCACACCTTCAGGGCGTCCAGCGGGTTGCGGTCCGGTCCGAAGTACTTCTGCCAGTCGGTGGCCACGTGGTAGAGCCGACCGCCGACCAGTCCGAACGGCACCGCGAACACCGCGATGTCGATGACCGTGCCCTCCCGGCCGCCCCGCGCCACCCAGCGACGGCTGCCCAACCAGACGGCCGCGATGATGCCAGCGATGATGCACAGCGCATAGGCGCGAAGCGGGATCGGGCCGAGGTACCAAACCCCCTGGCTCGGGCTGGGGATGTTGGCCAGGAACGCGTTCGAGGCGGCGACCGGGGCATGCACGCCGCTAACCGTATCTGGCGCCCCACGAAAGGTGAGCACCGCCCGGCCCCAACGCGCCGAACCCGCCGGTCATCCGGGCCTGCGCGGTCGAGGCGGCAGCTGGACGCCGTGGCCCCGCACTACACGGAACGGGTCCGAAATCCGCTGTTCAGCGGGAGCGGACGCCGCGGGCGAGTTCCGCCGCCAGCTCGCGGACCCCGGCCGGGCCGTCCTGTTCGGCGCGCGTGACGAAAGCCGAGCCGACGATGACGCCGTCGGCGAAGCCCGCCACCTCGGCGGCCTGCTCGCCGGAGCGCACCCCGAGGCCGACGCCGATCGGCAGGTCGGTGTGCGCGCGGGTGCGCTGCACCAGCCCGGCCGCCTGCGCGCCGACGCTCTCGCGCGCACCGGTCACGCCCATCACCGACGTGGCGTACACGAAGCCGCTGCTGGCCTTGGCGGTCAGCGCCAGCCGTTCCTCCGTCGACGACGGCGCGACCAGGAAGATCCGGTCCAGGCCGTGCGCGTCGGTCGCGGCGATCCAGTCCTCACCCTCGTCCGGGATCAGGTCCGGGGTGATCGCACCGAGCCCACCGGCGGCCTTGAGGTCGCGGGCGAAGGCGTCCGGGCCGTAGTGGTGCACCGGGTTCCAGTAGGTCATCACCACGGCGTGGCCACCGGCGTTCGCGATCGAGGACACCACGTCGAAGACGTCCCGCAGCCGGAACCCGGCGCGCAGCGCCTTGTCGCTGGCCGCCTGGATGGTCGGGCCGTCCATCACCGGGTCGGAGAACGGGATGCCGACCTCGACGATGTCGCAGCCCGTCGAACCACCGGTGCCGGTCAGCATCGCGTCGAACAGCTCCTTGGAGCCTTCGACGGTCGGGAACCCGGCGGGCAGGTAACCGATCAGGGCGGCCCGCTGTTCTTCCCGGCACGCCTGGAAAACCTCGCGCAGGTTCACCGCGACTCCTCCTGTTGTTCCGCGCTGTCGACGAGCCCGAAGTACTTCGCCGCGGTGTCCATGTCCTTATCACCGCGCCCGGAGAGGTTGACCAGGATGATCGCCTCCGGGCCGAGCTCCTGGCCGAGCTTGAGCGCACCGGCCAGCGCGTGCGCGGACTCGATCGCCGGGATGATGCCCTCGGTGCGGGAGAGCAGCCGGAACGCCTGCATGGCCTCGTCGTCGGTGATGGACCGGTACTCCGCGCGCCCGGTGTCCTTCAGGTAGGAGTGCTCGGGGCCCACTCCGGGGTAGTCCAGCCCGGCCGAGATCGAGTACGCCTCGATGACCTGGCCGTCGTCGTCCTGCAACAGGTACGAGCGGGCGCCGTGCAGCGTGCCGGGGGTGCCCTCGCTGAGGGTGGCGCCGTGCTCGCCGGTCGCGATGCCGTGCCCGGCGGGTTCGAACCCGACCAGCCGCACGCCCGGATCGTCGATGAAGCCGTGGAAGATGCCGATGGCGTTGGAACCGCCGCCGACGCAGGCGGCGACGACGTCGGGGAGCCGACCGGTCAGCGCCAGCGCCTGCTCGCGGGCCTCCTCACCGATGACCTTGTGGAAGTTGCGCACCATCATCGGGAACGGGTGCGCGCCCGCGGCGGTGCCGAGCAGGTAGTGGGTGTGCTCGACGTTGGTCACCCAGTCCCGCAGGGCCTCGTTGATGGCGTCCTTGAGGGTGGCCGAGCCGGTGTGGACCGGGATGACCTCGGCGCCCAGCAGCCGCATCCGCGCCACGTTGAGCGCCTGCCGCTCGGTGTCCACCTTGCCCATGTAGACCACGCACTCCAGGCCGAGCAGCGCGCAGGCGGTCGCGGTGGCCACGCCGTGCTGTCCGGCGCCGGTCTCGGCGATGACCCGGCGCTTGCCCATCCGCTTGACCAGCAGCGCCTGACCCAGCACGTTGTTGATCTTGTGCGAGCCGGTGTGGTTCAGGTCCTCCCGCTTGAGCAGGATCCGAGCACCGCCAGCGTGCTCGCCGAACCGCTTGGCCTCGGTCAGCAGCGACGGGCGTCCGGCGTAGTTGCGCAGCAGGTCGTCGAGCTCGGCGAGGTACTGCGGGTCGTTCTGCGCCTTGGCGTACTCGGCGGCCAACTCGTCCTGGGCCGCGATCAGCGCTTCCGGCATGAACCGGCCGCCGTAGTCACCGAAGTGCCCGCGCTCGTCCGGGTCGTGCCCTTCCGGCACGGGCCTGCCCGGCCGGTGGGCGCGCGCGGTATCTGCCCCGACGGTCATTGCCTTACCTCCTGTGCCTGGCGCCGATCCCGGCCAGTGCTGCTGAGCTCCAAGATGCCTGATCCGGCGGCTACCGGCTCGGTCGCGGGCACGCGGGATGCGACCCGGCGGTCACCAACTGGGTAACCGCGGTCTTGGGATTGTCGCTGGTCACCAGGCCCTCACCGACCAGCACCGCATCCGCACCGGAGCCCGCGTAGGCCATCAGATCGCTCGGCCCGCGGACCCCTGACTCGGCGATCTTGAGGATTTCCTGCGGCAATCCGGGGGCGATCCGGCCGAACACGTCGCGGTCGACCTCCAGGGTGTGCAGGTTGCGCGCGTTGATGCCGATGACTTTCGCCCCGGCCTCCAACGCCCGGTCGGCCTCTTCCGCGGTGTGCACCTCGACCAGCGCGGTCATGCCCAGCGACTCGACCCGGTCCAGCAGCGCTTCCAGCGCGTTCTGCTCCAACGCGGCCACGATCAGCAGCACCATGTCCGCGCCGTGCGCGCGGGCCTCGTGCACCTGGTACGGGCTGATGATGAAGTCCTTGCGCAGCAGCGGCGTGTTGACCCGAGCGCGCACCGCGTCGAAGTCGGCCAGCGAACCGCCGAAGCGGCGCTGCTCGGTGAGCACGCTGATCACCCGTGCTCCGGCCGCGGCGTAGTCGGCGGCCAGGTCGGCTGGCTCGCCGATCTCGGCCAGCTCACCCTTCGAAGGGCTGCGCCGCTTCACTTCGGCGATCACGCCCACGCCCGGCGCGCGCAGCGCGGCGAGCACATCGTGCGGCGGTGCTGCCGCGGCGGACAGGTGCTTGATCTCGTCGAAGGGGATCGCGGATTCGCGAACCGCCAAATCCTCGCGAACACCTTCGATGATGGATTCCAGAACGGTCACGCGAACACCTCGCCAGCCGTGCCCCGAACACCGAGCCGAAACTTGCTGGATGCGCAGCTGAACTCCTTGCGCTCGATCACGACACTCCCCTTCCCGCCGTGCCGTCGCATGGCCGATGCTAAACCTCACCGGCCGCCGGTCCCACCAAGGGGTAGCCCAACGTCCCAGCGCAGCAAGGACCTTCGTCCCTGGTGACGATGTTGGACGGCCGTCCGGACCCGTGCCGAACAGGGTTTTCCACCGCTCGGCCAATTCGAAGAAATTTCAACGATCCTGCTCATCGGTTGGATCGCGACCCGCGTCCAGATCGTTCCACATCTGACGGTCCGGATCGTGGGACTTCGGTTTGGCGGCTCCCGGCGCCGAGTACTTCGCGCCCATGGCGGGCATCCGGCCCGCCCGGAACGCGACGAGCAGCCCAGCGACGAGCAGCAGCACCGCACCGGCTGCCATCAGCAGCATCCCACCTGGCTGGGTGGAAATCTGGCCGATCGGGGTGCTGCCCGGCGGAACGTCGGTCGTCCCGTACGCGAACCAGCCGAAGTTGAACTGCTGGTAGACCCGCCAGGCGAGCAGACCGCCCGCGATCACCACCAGGACGCCGACCGCCCGCCGCAGCCACCCGCCAGTCGCCAGCACGGCGGCAACGGCCGCCAGCGCGGCCAGCGCCACCGGCACCAGCTCCGGGCGCAGATCCGCGCCGGTGCTGCCCGCCATGACCTCGGTGCCGAACGGGGTGCGGAACCGCTGGCCGACCCAGACCAGCGCGCTCGCTGCCCAGAGCACTCCAGCGGCGGCCAGCACCAGCAGCACCACCGTCCACAGCAGACCCTTCGACCGCGAGCCCGGCTCAGATCCCGGCACGGTGGTCAACCCGCTCCTCCACCTGCGCGTTGGATGGCCGCGACAGCGTCTCGGCGGTGGCGACCGCGTTGAGCACCGCGCGAGCCTTGTTCAGGCATTCCTGGTCTTCGGCGACCGGATCGGAATCGGCCACGATGCCGCCACCGGCCTGCACGTACGCGGTGCCGTCGCGCACCAGGGCGGTGCGGATGGCGATCGCGGTGTCGGCGTCCCCGGCGAAGTCCAGGTAGCCCACCACGCCGCCGTACTGGGCGCGGCGGGTCGGCTCCAACTCCTCGATCAGTTCCAGCGCGCGCGGTTTCGGCGCACCGGAGAGGGTGCCCGCCGGGAAGCAGGCGGCGATCGCGTCGAAGGCGGTCTGCCCTTCGGCGAGCTGACCGGTCACGGTGGACACGATGTGCATGACGTGGCTGTAGCGCTCGATGCGGAAGAAGTCGACGACGTGCACCGAACCCGGCTTGCAGACCCGGCCCAGGTCGTTGCGGCCGAGGTCGACGAGCATCAGGTGCTCGGCGCGCTCCTTGTCGTCGTTGATCAGCTCCTTCTCCAGCAACGCGTCTTCGTCCTCGTCGGCACCCCGCCAGCGGGTCCCGGCGATCGGGTGCGTGGTGGCCTGCCCGTCGCGCACCGTTACCAGCGACTCCGGACTGGATCCGACGATGTCGAACGGCGTGCCGCCGTCTGGTGCCTCCAGCCGCAGCAGGTACATGTACGGGCTCGGGTTGGTGGTGCGCAGGACCCGGTAGATGTCCAGGGCGTCCGCCTCGGTCGCCATCTCGAAGCGTTGCGACACCACGACCTGGAACGCCTCGCCGTCGCGGATCGCCTCCTTGGCCTTCTCCACCGCAGCGTGGTGCTCGGCGGGCTGGCGGCGCCGGATGAACTGCGGGTTCGGCCGGGAGAACGCGGCGACCGTGGGGGCGGCCGGGGTGCACAGCTGTTCGGTCATCGCGTCCAGTCGGCGCACCGCGTCGTCGTAGGCGGCGTCCACCCGCTCCGGACTGTCGTCCCAGTTCACCGCGTTGGCGATGAGCGTGATGGTGCCCTCGTGGTGGTCCAGTGCGGCCAGGTCCGTGGCCAGCAGCATCACCAGCTCGGGGATCCGCAGGTCGTCCTCGGTCAGGTTGGGCAGCCGCTCCAGCCTGCGGACCGCGTCGTAGCCGAGGTAGCCGACCATCCCGCCGGTCAGCGGTGGCAGGCCGGGCAGCGGGTCGGTGTGCAGCAGCCGCACCGTCTCGCGCAGCGCCTGCAGCGGGTCGCCGCTGTCGGGCAGCCCGACCGGCGGAGTGCCCGTCCAGTGCGCCTGGCCGTCCAGGGCGGTCAGCGCCGCCGCGGAGCGCGCGCCCACGAAGGACCATCGCGACCAGGAGCGGCCGTTCTCGGCGGATTCGAAGAGGAACGTTCCGGGGCGGTCCCCGGCGAGCTTGCGGTACACCCCGAGCGGGGTTTCGTCGTCCGCGAGCAACCGCCGCACCACCGGGATCACCCGGCGGCCCGCCGCCAGGGAACGGAACTCCTCGCGTCCAGGGCTGATACTGCCGATATCACCGTCGCCGACCATGCCGTCATTGTGCCGCCCACCCGTCACGGCCCGCGCGGGACCTAGGGTCTGCTGGCTGAGCGGCTTGCGGTGCGGAGACGGCTACCGCAGAGGGCCCGCACCCGCGCCGCTGCGCGAACCACTCCTGAAACAGTCTCTGGGCACCGTTTTGCCCTCGGCGCGTTCGGGCGGCGAGGATAGGTGGGTGAGCAGTGGAATCGACCAGGACGGCGCGGAGCCGAAACGCCGCGGGCGGCGGCGCAGCGGCGCCGACACCAAAGCGGCGCTGCTGGCCGCGGCGCGCGAGGTGTTCACCGAGCAGGGGTACGACGCGGCCACGGTGCGCGCCATCGCGGGCAAGGCCGGTGTCGACCCGGCGATGGTCAACCACTGGTTCGGCGGCAAGGAGGGCCTGTTCACCGCCGCGGTGGCCATCCCGATCAACCCCTCGGAAGTGGTGCCGCAACTGCTGGAAGGCGATCCGCAGCAGCTCGCCGAGCGCCTGCTGCACCGGTTCCTGACCGTCTGGGACAACGTCGGCGGCGGCCAGTTCGCGGCCCTGATGCGCAGCATCGCCACCAACGAGAACGCGGTGCGGATGCTGCGCGAGTTCATCCAGAGCGTGCTGTTCACCCGGCTGGTCAAGGCGCTCGACGTGGACCAGCCGGAGCTGCGGACGGCGCTGTGCGGGACGCAGATCGTCGGTCTCGGCATGGCCCGCTACGTGGTCCGCCTGGAACCGCTGGCCTCGGCCGACCACGACGTCGTGGTGGCCACCATCGCCCCCAACCTCCAGCGCTACCTCACCGGCGACCTGGGCTCCCCCGCCCGATGACCCTGGCGGCAGCACCCGCCGGGAACCGGCGCGTTGTGGGCGAGTCTCCAACTTTCCCTGGAATTGGACACCCGAACGATGCGGGCTCCGAATTTCCCCGGAGTTGGGAGCGCGTCAGCCCTCGGGTTTGAGGAGGGTGTCGGCGTCGAAGCAGGTGCGGTCCCCGGTGTGGCAGGCCGCGCCCTGCTGGTCGACGACCAGCAGGATCGTGTCGCCGTCGCAGTCCAGCCGCACCTCGTGCACGTACTGCGTGTGCCCGGACGTTTCGCCCTTGACCCAGTACTGCTGGCGGCTGCGGGAGTAGTAGGTGCCGCGCCGGGTGGTGAGGGTGCGGTGCAGCGCCTCGTCGTCCATCCACGCCATCATCAGCACCTCGCCGGTGCCGCGCTGCTGCGCGATCGCCGCGACCAGCCCGTCCGGATTGCGCTTCAGGCGGGCGGCGATCGCCGGGTCCAGACCGATCATCGCACTGTGATCCCTTCCGCCCGCATAGCTTCCTTGACCTCACTGATCCGCAACTGTCCGAAGTGGAACACGCTGGCGGCGAGCACCGCATCCGCCCCGGCGTGCACCGCGGGCGCGAAATGCTCGACGGCACCGGCCCCACCGCTGGCGATCAACGGCACATCGACGACAGCGCGCACCGCGCGGATCATCTCCAGGTCGAATCCGGCCTTGGTGCCGTCGGCGTCCATCGAGTTCAGCAGGATCTCGCCGACCCCGAGCCGCTGCCCCTCGGCGGCCCACTCGACGGCGCAGATCCCGGTGCCGCGCCGACCGCCGTGCGTGGTGACCTCGTAGCCGGACGGAGTCGGCTGCCCGCCCTCGGGCACCCGCCGCGCATCCACCGACAGCACGACGCACTGCGCGCCGAAGCGCTGCGATGCCTCGCTGAGCAGTTCCGGCCGAGCGATCGCGGCGGTGTTCAGACTGACCTTGTCGGCACCGGCGCGCAGCAGCCGGTTGATGTCCTCGGGGCTGCGCACGCCGCCGCCCACGGTCAGCGGGATGAACACCTGCTCGGCGGTGCGGCGGACCACGTCGAAGGTGGTCTCCCGGTCGGCGGAGGATGCCGTGACGTCGAGGAAGGTCAGCTCGTCGGCACCTTCCGCGTCGTAGGCGCGGGCGAGCTCCACGGGGTCGCCCGCGTCGCGGAGGTTGGCGAAGTTGACACCCTTGACGACCCGCCCCTGATCGACGTCCAGGCAGGGGATCACACGCACCGCAACGGCCATGTCCCCAGGGTAAAGACCTGGCCGTGCGGCGCGGTGGACGGGGCGATTTCAGCCCACCCAGCTTCACCCGCGTCGTGAACCCGGATGAAGCTCCGGTGCGTCAGCGGACCGCGGCGAGGGCTTCTTCGAGGGTGAAGTTCTGGGCGTAGAGCGCCTTCCCGACGATCGAGCCCTCCAGGCCGATCGGGGCGAGTTCGGACAGCCGCACCAGATCGTCCACACTGGACACTCCGCCGGAGGCGATCACCGGCGCATCGGTGCGGGAGCAGACTTCGCGCAGCAGAGCCACGTTCGGCCCCTGCAGGGTGCCGTCCTTGCTGACGTCGGTGACCACGTAGCGGCGGCAACCGGCGGCGTCCAGCCGAGCCAGCACCTCCCACAGGTCCCCGCCGTCCTTGGTCCAGCCGCGCGCGGCCAGCCGGTGCCCCTGCTCGGTGATCCGCACGTCGAGCCCGACCGCGACCCGCTCGCCGTACTCGGCGACGACCCGGTCCGCCCACTCCGGGTTCTCCAGCGCGGCGGTGCCGAGGTTGACCCGCGCGCAGCCGGTGGCCAGCGCCGCCTCCAGCGAGGCGTCGTCGCGGATGCCGCCGGAGAGCTCCACCTGGACGTCGAGCTTGCCGGTCACCTCGGCCAGCAGCGCGCGGTTCGAACCGCGGCCGAACGCCGCGTCCAGGTCGACCAGGTGGATCCACTCCGCTCCCGCGCGCTGCCAGGCCAGCGCGGCTTCCAACGGATCACCGTAGGAAGTCTCGGTACCGGCGGCGCCCTGCACGAGGCGCACTGCCTGACCGTCGGCAACGTCAACAGCGGGAAGCAGCGTGAATGTCACGTCCCAACCCTACGATGGCGAACCATCGTCCCTGCTCGCGACCCAGCGGCGGACCGAAGCGCGGTGCGACGACTGTTCCGGATTTCCCCAGAAGCCTGTCTTCGAACTTGTTTTGCGTGGCGGTGCGGGTAGCGGAACCTCAGACGCCGTCTTGGTCCGGGATCCCCGACATCATGTATGCCCAGTTGCGGCGCTAGCGTCGGCTGCGGTCGGCGCGGGTGACCGCGACGATGGGCACCGCCAGCACGATCAGCACCAGCAGCAGCACCGCCCACAGCGGAACCCCGGCCTGCACCAGGTAGGGCGCGCCGATGCCCGCGATCATCCCCACTGCCAGCACCAGTGCGATCACCCGGATCGCGGTCGGCCCCAGCAGGCCGTGGCGGCGGGTCACAGGCTGTCCAGCCAGTTCCGCAGCAGTCGGGCGCCCGCCTCGCCGGACTTCTCCGGGTGGAACTGGGTCGCCGCCAGCGGACCGTTCTCCACGGCGGCCACGAACGGTTCGCCGTGCTCGGCCCAGGTCACCAGCGGCGGTGCGATCCGATCCGACGGCGCCAGCTGCCACTTCCGCACGCCGAAGGAGTGCACGAAGTAGAACCGGGTGCCCGGTTCGATCCCGGCGAACAGGGTGCTGCCCTGCGGCGGCTGCACCTCGTTCCAGCCCATGTGCGGCAGGATGTCGGCGTGCAGCCGCTCGACGGTGCCCGGCCACTGGCCGCAGCCGTTGGCCTGCATGCCGTGCTCGACGCCTTCGTCGAAGAGCACCTGCATGCCCACGCAGATGCCCAGGACCGGCCGGTCGCCCGCCAGCCGGTGGTCGATGATCTTGTCGCCGCCGACCTCGAGCAGGCCCTCCATGCAGGCCGCGAAAGCGCCAACACCCGGCACGACCAGCCCGTCGGCTTCCAACGCGGCACGATGATCGGCGGTCACCTCGACGTCGGCCCCGACGCGCTGCAGCGCGCGCTCGGCGGAGCGCAGGTTGCCCGATCCGTAGTCCAAGATGACGACTCGTGCCACGGCCCCAGGCTACCGGGACCGCACGTCAGCCCACGTCGCGGGCGACGACGCGCGGCTGATCGCCGTTGATCCCCCAGGACAGCACTCGCCTGGGGTGGATGCGGATGACGTCCCCGCTCATCCCGGGCACAGTCGACCCCACGCCGAACAACGCCTTGGCCTCGCCCCGGATCTCGATGCCCCGCACCTTCCACGGCCGCAGCGAAGCGATGTCGTCGACTAGGAACGTCACCCGCGGATCCCGTTCGACATTGCGCCACTTCTGCGACGTCGCGTTGGAGTAGCCGACGACGTCGATCGTCCCGTCGGGTCCCAGGTGCACGCCGACCGGCCGCGCCTGCGGCTCGCCGCGGGGTCCGAGGGTGGTCAACCGGCCGAGCGGCTGGCTCTCCAGGTACTCGATTTCGGCTTCGGTGAAGGTCATTTCGCGGCTCCGTTCAGGAATTCCCGCACTGCCGCGCCGATGTCGGTCGGACCCAGGCCGTGCGCGTTCTCGTGTTCGTCGGCGGTCCCGTAGGCCCTCAGTTCCAAATCGCGTCGGACGCCGAGCGCGAGCACGCGGTGCGGGATGTCGACCAGCGCGTCGTTGACCTCGTGCGTCGACGTGCCGCGCAGGTACGGCTCGACCAGCACGACGTCGGCGCTCGCCGCCCGCACCGCGTCACGCAGCCCGGCGACGTCGAACGGCCGGATCGTTGCCGTGTAGAGCACTGTCACGTCGAGCGTCGCCGTTGCGGCCAGGACTGGCCCGAGCATCGGTCCGACGGCTAGCACCACGCCACGGCTGCCACGCCGCACCGGGTGCCAGCCCGGCCCGGTCACCAGCGGCTCGGCGTTGACCCGCTCGGAAAGCCGCAGGTAGACGAGGTCGCCGCCGGGCAGTGCGGACCGCAGCAGCGCCTCGACCTCGGCCGGATGGCCGGGAACGTGCACGGTCCAGCCCGGCAGCGTGTCGATCAGTGCGACGTCACCCGGCGCCATGTGGGTGCGACCGGCGGTCGGGTAGTCGTAGGAGGCCCCGGTGCTGACCACGACCGCGCCGACGCCCTGGTGGTTGAGGTCCAGCTTGAGCTGTTCGAAGGGCCGCTCGACGAGGAACGGGGTGATCGTGTGCACCACCGGCCGCAGTCCGGTCAGCGCCAGCCCACCGGCCACGCTGACCATGGCCTGCTCCCGGATGCCGACGTTGAGCACCCGCTGCGGGTGGCGGTCCGCGGCGGCCACGAACCGGTCGGCGGAGATCTCGGCCAGCACCACGGCCAATCGCGGATCGGTGTCGAGCGCTTCGGTGACGGTGTCGACGAACGCTTCGCGCATCGTCGTGGCAGTAGTGGCGACAGTTGGCGCGGTCATGACTGGTCCACCTCCAGTTCCGCCTCTCCGCGATTCACTGTCCCGCCTCTCCGCGATTCGCAGTGGTGGTGGCGTCCAGCACGAATCTCGCTTTTCGTAGTTTCTGGTGGCTGGTTTGCGTCACGTTCCCCTGAGGTGCGGTTGGGGAGGACTGAGGTTGAAACGGGTGTCATGGCAGCTCCTTGGATTCGACCTCGGCGACGACCGCGAGCGGGCGCTCCGGGTGGGTGTCGGTGAGGGCGTCGTGCAGCGCCGCGTGGTCGCGGCCGTTGACGGTGCGGGTGGCCCAGCCCTCGCGGGCGAAGCGGTCGGCAACCCCGTTCGGCCAGCCCGTGCTGGACGACCGGTTGTCCACCACGACGACGGTCAGCTGGCCAAGTCCCCAGCGGCCAGCGACCTGGATCGCCTCGTGATTGCTGCCCTCGTCGAGCTCGGCGTCCCCGACCAGGACCACGACGCGCTGCCGGTCCCGGCCCTGCGCGCGCAGACCGAGCGTCACGCCGAGCCCGAGCGGCAGGCCGTGGCCGAGCGAGCCGCTGCCGATCTCCACACCTGGCGCCAGCGCGCGGTCCGGGTGGAAACCCAGTCGGGAGTCAAACTCGCCGAAGTGCGCCAGTTCCGCCGGGTCCAGGAAGCCCTTGGCCGCCAGCACGGCGTAGAAGGCCATCGGACCGTGGCCCTTGGAGAGCAGGAAGCGATCGCGGTCGGGATCGTCGAGGCGCTGCGGGTCGACCGACAGGACCTGGTCGTAGAGCACCCACAGCACGTCGAGCGTCGAGGTGGCGGCGAAGGAGTGCTTCTCGTCGCCCGTCATTGCGCTCATCAGCGGCCGGAGATCGGCGTAGCCGAGTCCGGTGCGCGGTCTGCTGATCGTCATGCCGACCAGGATGAAACTTCCAGCAAACTCGAAGTCAAGGCCCGCGAACGGCGAATACTTAAACTTTGCTCGAAGTCTTCGGCTAGCCTGGCGGACGTGTCGAAGCTACCGAAACTGCTGACCATCGGTGAGGTCGCGCACCGCAGCGGGGTCGCGCAGACCGCGTTGCGCTTCTACGAGCAGCGCGGCCTGATCTCCACCACCCGCACCACCGGCAACCAGCGTCGCTACGACCGGGCGGTGCTGCGCAGGCTGGCGTTCATCCGCTCCGCGCAGCGCGTCGGCCTGAGCCTGGAGCAGATCTCCGAAGCGCTGGCGACGCTGCCGGAGGACCACGCTCCGACCAAGGCGGACTGGGCGCGGCTGTCCCGCCGCTGGCGGGACGAACTGGACGCGCGCATCGACGGTCTGCAACGCCTGCGCGACCGCCTCACCGGCTGCATCGGCTGCGGCTGCCTGTCCCTGCGCACCTGCGCCCTGCACAACGCCGACGACCAGTTGGCCGAGTTCGGCCCCGGCGCCCCGCTACTACGCCCAACAGCCGACCGCCGCTGAACTTCGCTGCACCGCAGGGTGAGGGGCACCCGTGACCAAGTAACTGGGTCACGGGTGCCCCTCACCCATCACCTCGCCAACCCACCGGTAGGCCATCTCGGGGCGGCCGACGGTGCCGTACTGCGGTCGGCGTTCCACCATGCCGTTGTTGACCAGGTATTCCAGGTAGCGGCGGGCGGTCACCCTGGACACCCCGGCGGCTTCGCCGAGAGCCCCGGCAGGGGCTCCGTCGGGATTGGCGCGCAGCGCCGAAACGACTGCCGCGAGCGTCTCCTCGCCCATGCCCTTCGGCAACGCCGCGCGATCGACGCTGCGCAACGCGGAGAACGCCCGGTCGATCTCGGCCTGGCTGCTGACTTCCCGGTCGTGCCCGAGGCTGGCCCGGAACCGCGCGTAGTGCTCCAACTTCTCCCGCATGGCCGCGAAGGTGAACGGCTTGAGCAGGTACTGCACCACGCCGCTGGAGACCGCGGCGCGGACGACCTTGAGGTCGCGGGCCGAGGTCACCGCGATCACGTCGGCATCGCTGCCCGCGGTGCGCAGCGCCCGCGCGACCTGCAGTCCGTCCATGTCGGGCAGCCGCAGGTCGAGCAGCACCAGGTCGACCGGGGTGCGGTCGACGAACCGCAGCGCGTCCTGTCCAGTCCGGACCCGACCGGCGACGGCGAATCCGTCGATCCGGGCCACATATGCCTCGTGCGCCTCACCGACCAGCGGATCGTCTTCCACGACCAGAACCGAGATCACCGCGCCACATCCGATCCGGCGGGCAGCTGCACCGTGAACACCGCGCCACCCTCGTTGTGCACGACGATTGTGCCCCGGTGGCGGCGCACGCTCTGCCCCACCAGCGCGAGCCCGAGCCCGCGGCCGTCGTCCTTCGTCGACCAGCCGCGCTGGAAGACCTGCTGGGCACTGTCCGGATCAACGCCCGGCCCGTTGTCGGCGACCCGGATCAGCACACCGTCCGAAGTGGACCGGATGGTCACCTCGACGCGCGGTTGCGGGCTTTCCAACGCCGCCTCGACCGCGTTGTCGATCAGGTTGCCGAGGATGGTCACCAGGTCCCGGGAGTCGAGGTGTCCCACGGCGGCGTCGTCGATCTCGGTGTCCGGGCTGAGCACCACCTCCACCCCGCGCTCGCCCGCCTCCGCGCTCTTGCCCAGCAGCACCGCCGCGAGCACCGGTTCGCTGACCGCCCCGACGACGCGGTCGGTGAGCTGCTGGGCGAGTTCCAGTTCGGCGGTGGCGAACGCCACGGCTTCCTCGGCGCGGCCGAGCTCCACCAACGACACCACGGTGTGCAGCCGGTTCGCCGACTCGTGCGCCTGGGAGCGCAGCGACTCGGCGAAACCGCGCATCGAATCCAGCTCGCCGCTGAGCGCCTGCAGCTCGGTGTGGTCCCGCAGCGTGACCACCGCGCCCAGATCGCGGCCGCCGCTGTGGATCTGCGAAATGTTGACCAGCAGCACGCGGTCATCGGTCAAATGCACCTCGTCGCGCACCGTTCGCCCCGAACCGAGGGTGTCCACAAGGGACTGCGGCAGGCCGAGTTCGGAGATGTCCTTGCCTTCGGCTTCGCCCGGATCCATCGAGAGCAGCACAGCGGCCCCATCGTTGCACAACGTCACCAGCCCGGACGGCGCGACCAGCAGCAAACCTTCGCGCACCGCATGCAGAATCGCGTCGTGGTACTCGTACATGCGGCTGAGCTCGGCGGGCCGCAGGCCGTGCGTGTGGCGGCGGATCCGCTCGCTGACCAGGTACGTCAACACCCCGCCGACCAGCAGCGCGCCCGCCGCGACCAGCGCCAGCGCGGTCACCTGCTCCCGGAGTTCGGCGGTGAGGATCCGGACCGTGATCCCCACCGCTACCAGCCCGCGCAGCTGGTACGCGTCGTCGTAGACCGGCACCACCGCGCGCACCGACGGGCCGAGCGTGCCGGTGTAGGTCTCGGTGAACACGTGCCCGGCGACGGCCTGGTCGATGTGCCCGAGGAAGACCTGCCCGATGCGGGTCGGATCGGGATGCGTGTAGCGGATGCCGTCCGGGGACATGATCGTGATGAAGTCGACCCCGGTGTCGAGCCGGACCCGCTCGGCCAGCGGTTGCAGGGTGGCGCTCGGGTTCGGCGCGGTCACCCCCTCCCGGACCGCGGGTTGCGCGGCCAGGGTGCGGGCCACCGCGACGACCTTGTCCCGGGCCCCGTCCTCGTTGCGCTGCTGCGCGTCGTACCAGGCGAGCCCGGCTCCGGCGAGCACGACGAGGGCCACCACGACCACCTGCAGCACGAACAGCTGGCGGGCCAGGCTCCAGCGCGGCCGGACGCGGCCGAACCAGTTGCGGTCATCGGCGGAAGGCATGACGGACCCGTGACGGAGGCATGAACACAATGAACAGAAACGTGACGATGACGATACCCGGCGCAGATAGTGACTTCCCGGCCACGCCGTGACCTGGGACACGGGTGGTTCGAGTGTTACCCGGTAGCCCAGTAGGAGCGCAACAGTGGCAAGCAACGACGCTGCGACAACACGCCGTCGGGATAGAACGCACTACCTCTACCTCGCCGTGATCGTCGCGGTCCTGGCCGGTATCGCCGTCGGCTTCCTCGTCCCCGACTTCGGCGAGGGCCTCAAGCCGCTGGGCACCGGGTTCGTCAACCTCATCAAGATGATGATCTCGCCGGTCATCTTCTGCACCATCGTGCTCGGCGTGGGCAGTGTCCGGAAGGCCGCCAAGGTCGGCAAGGTCGGTGGCCTGGCGCTGGTGTACTTCCTCGCCATGTCCCTGGTGGCGCTGGTCATCGGGCTGCTGGTGGGCAACGTGCTGCACCCCGGCGAGGGCCTGCACCTGACCGAAGCGCTGCGCGGCGCGGGCGCCGAGCAGGCTGGTGAAGAGGCCGAGAGCACCACGGACTTCCTGCTCGGGATCATCCCGCACACCCTGGTCTCGTCGCTGACCGAGGGGCAGGTGCTGCAGACCCTGCTGGTGGCGCTGCTGGCCGGGTTCGCGCTGCAGGCGATGGGTGACAAGGGCGCGCCGATCCTGCGCGGCATCGAACACGCGCAGCGGTTGGTGTTCAAGATGCTGGCGATGGTGATGTGGGCGGCTCCGGTGGGTGCGTTCGGCGCCATCGCGGCGGTCGTCGGCGCGACCGGGGTGGAGGCGCTCAAGAGCCTGGCCGTGATCATGCTCGGCTTCTACACCACCTGCCTGCTGTTCGTGTTCGTGGTGCTCGGCCCGGTGCTGTGGATGTTCGCGCGGGTCAGCATCTTCTCGCTGCTGCGCTACCTGGGCCGCGAGTTCCTGCTGATCGTGTCCACCTCGTCGTCGGAGGCGGCGCTGCCGCGGCTGATCGCGAAGATGGAGCACCTCGGCGTGAGCAAGCCGGTGGTGGGCATCACGGTGCCGACCGGTTACTCGTTCAACCTCGACGGCACCATGATCTACCTGACCATGGCTTCGCTGTTCATCGCGTCCGCGCTGGGCGATCCGCTGTCGCTGGGTGAGCAGGTCGGGTTGCTGCTGTTCATGATGGTCGCCTCGAAGGGCGCGGCCGGGGTCAGCGGCGCCGGGCTGGCCACGTTGGCCGGTGGGTTGCAGTCGCACCGCCCCGAACTGCTGGACGGCGTCGGGTTGATCGTGGGCATCGACCGGTTCATGTCCGAGGCCCGCGCGGTGACCAACTTCGCGGGCAACGCGGTGGCCACGGTGCTGATCGGATCGTGGACCAAGGAGATCGACCGAGAGCAGATGAAGAAGGTGTTCTCGGGCGAAGAACCCTTCAACGAACGGTCCTTCGTCGACGACGGGCACGGCGGCACCGACCCCGAAGCGGAGAAGGTCCCAGCTACAGCCACCAATTGAAACCGCGTTCCCCCGCGGTGGAGGGCACCTTCCGCCAGTTGGCGGGAGGTGCCCTTCTCGTTCGCTCAGCCGGTGACGCCGGGCTCGCCGTTCTCCGCGCGGCCGGTGATGCGGCGTCGGAACGAGGTGTCCTGGGACGTGGTGACCTCCACGTCGTACCAGCCGCGATCCGACGGCCATTCCAGCGGCTGGGCGCCACCGGCCGCCACCCGGACCTGCTCCTCGTGGGTGGTGTAGCCCAGTGACCGCAGGCGCAGCGTGATGTCCTGCGGACCGCCGTTGCGCAGCTCCAGCGCGAGGCCGCGCGGAGTGTGCCGGGTCTGCACGTCAACGCCGGCGGCCCGGCCACCGCGCGATCCGCTCAGCTCGAACCAGAACCGGTTCGGCCCCTGCACCGCGAGCCGGTACTCCTCGCGCACCGGCACGTTCACCACCTGCTCGCCACGAACGTCCACATGGGACGGTTCGGCCAGCTCCTCGGCGTACGGGTAGACGGTGAAGTGCACGGTGCTGGAACCGACGTTGCCGAGCCGCAGCGCCAGCACCGCACCGTTGACCGCACCGGAAACCTGCGGCTGGTACGGCAGGGCGCGAGCCGGGCGGCTACCGGACTCCTGCACGGGGAGGTTCTGCTCCGGTGGCGGCTCGGGGTGCCAGCGCTCGATCGGTGCGGGCACCGGGCCCGGTTCGGTGGGCTTCGGTGGTTTGGCGCCCCGCCGGAAGTCGAACACCGAGGTCAGGTCGCCGCACACGGCTCGCCGCCAGGCGCTGATGTTCGGTTCCGCGATGCCGGTCCAGCGCTCCAGCAGGCGCAGCACCGAGGTGTGGTCGAACACCTCCGAGTTGACGAACCCGCCGATCGTCCACGGCGACACCACGGTCATCGGCACCCGCGGGCCGAGCCCGATCGGCTGCCCGTCGAAGTAGTCGTCGCCGTTGCCGGACTCCGGTTTCGGCGGCACCGGTGGTGGCACGTGGTCGAAGTAGCCGTCGTTCTCGTCGAAGTTGAGCAGCAGCGCGGTCTTCGACCAGATCTTCGGATCGGCGATCGCGTCCAGCACGTCGTAGATCAGGTTGGCGCTGCCGACCGGCGTCGAACTGCCCGGATGTTCGGAGTCCACGGCGGAGGGGACCAGCCAGACCACCTCGGGCAGCCGGTCCGCCTTGATGTCTTCCCGCAGCCGCTGCACCAGCGTGCCGGGCTCGCTGCGGTACATCGCGCGGTCGAACAGGCTCCGCTCGGCGTCGGTCAGGCTCGCGCGACCCGCCTCCAACTGCTTGAGCAGCCGCTGCCGCTCCTCGACGGGCTTGTCGAACAGCGCGGTGTAGAACTCCTCGGTGGTGCGGAAGTTCCCGTCCACCCCGGCGAGCATCCGGTGGCCGATCGCCTTGAACGTCTGGAAGTACTCGACGGCGTTGTCGGTGAAGTTGTCCCACTCCTGGTAGATCTGCCAGGACCGCCCGGCCTTCTCCAGCCGTTCCGGGTAGGTCGTCCAGTCGTAGCCGCCGTGGTCGTAGTCGTAGGCGGCGTTGGTCACCGCGCGCGCCGTGGTGCCGGGCTCGTAGCCGGTGGTGCCGGTCCACAGGTAGTTGCGGTTCGGGTTCGTGGAGCCGAAAACCGAGCAGTGGTACGCATCGCAGATGGTGAAGGTGTCCGCCAGCTCGTACTGCAGCGGGATGTCCGGCCGCTCGTAGTACGTCATGGTGGCGGCGGTCTTGGCGGCGATCCAGTCGTTGTTCCAGCCGCGCGCCCAGGCCCGCCCGCTGCCCTCCCAGCTGTGGTCGAGGGCCCCGAGGTACTGGATGTCGGACACCGGCCGCCCGGCCCGCTCGGCGCCCTGCCGCAGCGAGAACGGCAACACCGCGCCGCCGGGGGTGGGCTGCTCGAACGCGGACCGGCCGTCGGGCTGCCGCAACGGCTGCCGGTCACCGAAGCCGCGCACGCCGCGAAGCGTGCCGAAGTAGTGGTCGAAGGAACGGTTCTCCTGCATCAGCACGACGACGTGCCCAACCGAATCGAGCCCGCCAACGGGAGCGGGCTGCGCCATGGCTCGGTGCAGGGAGGGCGGCAGCAGCGAAGCGGCGGCAGCGCCGCCGACCACCCCAGCGGCACCGGCGAGCACCCGACGTCGAGAAACCTCTGTCACAACGAAAAATAGTTGCCGACGAAAACCAAGCCGGGGAGACCCCATAGTGACGCACCGATGAACCACCCGTGTCAGCCAAACAGCGCAACGCGGGGCGCGCCGACTACGCTCCGTGCCCCAACGATCGGCGGGTTGTGCTGAACGCGCACCGGGAAATGCAGCTGCCGCAGGCGAACCGCGCCTGCTACATTCCGCCGCGTGAACGTCGGTGCACGTCTGCTACCCGGTTGCCGCCCATGCGGTTGCCGGGCTCCAGCGCGCCGCGTTCGGGGTCGCCGAGTGCGCTACCACATCGGATGTGAGCCTGGGCAGGTCAACGGCAGGCGATGGCTGAGCTGAGCTGAGCTGATGCTCGGCCTCGCGGGCTCGTTGTGCTCGCGAGGCGTTTTCGCCAGTCATTCTCACCCAACCGCGGGCACCGCTGTGCCCGCGAGGAGACATCATGATGTGCCACCGTTTCTTCTTCCCTGCCCACAGCAGCGAAAATTCCCCAAGCGACGCCTATTTCGGCGCTTTCGGCGGATCTTTCGTCCCGGAAGCCTTGGTCGCGACCATCGAAGAGCTCGCCGATGAGTACGCGGCGGCCATGGCCGACCCCTCGTTCGCCGCGGAGTTCGACCACCTGATGGCCCACTACGTCGGCCGCCCCAGCCCCTTGACCGAGGTCGCCCGGTTCGCCGAGCACGCGGGCGGCGCCCGCATCTTCCTCAAGCGCGAAGACCTGAACCACACGGGCTCCCACAAGATCAACAACGTGCTGGGCCAAGTCCTGTTGGCCAAACGCATGGGCAAGGTGCGCGTGATCGCCGACACCGGCGCAGGTCAGCACGGCGTGGCCACGGCGACCGCCTGCGCACTGCTCGGCTTGGAGTGCACGGTCTACATGGGCGAGGTGGATACCCGACGGCAGGCGCTCAACGTGGCCCGGATGGAGGTCCTGGGTGCGACCGTGGTGCCGGTGAAATCCGGTACCCGCACGCTAAAGGACGCGATCAACGAGGCTTTTCGCGATTGGGTGGCGACGGTCCGGAGTACCCACTACGCGTTCGGCACCGCAGCCGGGCCGCATCCCTTCCCCAGCCTGGTGCGCGACTTCCAACGAGTGATCGGCGTGGAAGCCCGCAGCCAGATCCTGGCGCACACCGGGCGGCTACCGGATGCGGTCGCGGCCTGCGTTGGCGGTGGTTCCAACGCCATCGGGCTCTTCCACGCCTTCCTGCCGGACGAACACGTCGAACTCCACGGCTTCGAACCCGCTGGCGAGGGCCTTGGCAGCACGCGTCATGCGGCGGCCATCAGTGCGGGATCAACCGGCATCCTGCACGGCTCGCGCTCGTACGTCCTGCAAGACGAGCAGGGGCAGACCCAGCCGACCCACTCGATCGCGGCCGGGCTGGACTACCCCGGAGTCGGGCCCGAGCACGCCTACCTGAACGCCATCGGCCGCGCCCACTACCTGCCCGTCACCGATGCCGAAGCATTGGAAGCGTTGCTGTTGCTGTCCCGAACCGAAGGAATCATCCCCGCGCTCGAATCCAGCCATGCCCTGGCGGGCGCGTTGCGGCTTGGCCGAACGCTCGGTCCGGAAGCCGTCATCTTGGTCGGCCTGTCCGGACGCGGCGACAAGGACATGGACACCGTCGCCCGCGAAGCGGGACTCCTCGCCGCGGAGGTGGCCCGGTGACCGGCGCGATCGAGCAGCTCGACGAAGTCTTCACCCGCGCCGCGAAACAGGACCGCGCCGCCCTCATCGGCTTCCTCCCGGCAGGTTTTCCGAGCATCGGTGCGGACGTGCAGGCGATGACGGCGATGGTCGACAGCGGCTGCGACATCATCGAGGTCGGAGTCCCGTACAGCGACCCCATGCTGGACGGCCCCGTCAACCAGGCCGCCTACGACCGCGCACTGCGCGGCGGCGCGACCATGGACGCGGTCCTGAACACCGTCCGCGCGGTTACCACCCACACCGAGGTTCCGGTGCTGGTCATGACGTACTGGAACTGCGTTGATCGTTACGGGGTCGAAAAGTTCGCGGCCGATCTAGCTGCGGTCGGCGGGGCAGGCTGCATCCTGCTGGACCTGCCTGTGCACGAGTCGGAGGCATGGCGGAAAGCAGCGCGACGCCACCGACTCGCGACGATATTCGTGGTGGCACCGAGCACGCGCGACGACCGCCTGGGCACGATCACGGCGGCGGGATCTGGCTTCGTCTACGCGGCATCGCTGATGGGCGTGACCGGCGCACGGGATTTCGTCAGCGCTGACGCGGAAACCCTGGTACGTCGCACGCGCGCGACGACCGCACTGCCGGTATGCGTCGGTCTGGGGGTGGCGACCGGAGCCCAGGCGTCCCAGGTCGCCAGCTTCGCCGATGGCGTCATCGTCGGATCCGCAGTCGTCCGACAACTGCTGGAAGCACCCGACTTCACCACCGGACTCGCTCGAACGCGCCAACTGGTAACCGAACTGGCACGGGGTGTCCGCACCCGAAACACCAATGTGGACGGTGCGGCGAGGCAGTCAGGCGCATAGGAACCCGAGCCAAAGGGGGACGAGTGAGGGGCACCCTTTACCAAGTATGTTGGTGAAGGGTGCCCCTCACCTCGAAAGATTCGCTCTACAGGGCGCCCTTCGTCGAAGGCACGACGCCGGTGAAGCGGGGGTCGGGTTCGACCGCTGCTCGGAGGGCTCGGGCTATTGCCTTGTACTGGGCTTCCGCGATGTGGTGGGGGTCTCGGCCGTGGATCACTCGGACGTGCAGGTTGAGCTGGGCGTGGAACGCCAGGGACTCGAACACGTGGCGGTTCAGGACGAACGGGTAGTTGCCGCCGATCGTGAAGCTGTTGTACTGCTCCGGTTCTCCCGTCAGCACGCAGTACGAGCGGCCCGAGACGTCCACCGCCGCGTGCGCGAGGGTTTCGTCCATCGGGATCCACGCGTCGCCGAAGCGGCGGATGCCCTTCTTGTCGCCCAGCGCTTGGCGCAGCGCCTGGCCGAGCACGATCGCGGTGTCCTCGACGGTGTGGTGCGCGTCGATGTGGATGTCACCGGTCGACTTCACCTTGAGGTCGAACGCCGCGTGGGTGCCCAGCGCGGTGAGCATGTGGTCGTAGAACGGCACCGTGGTGTCGATGTCCACCTGGCCGGTGCCGTCGAGGTCGAGTTCGACCAGCACCGAGGATTCCTTGGTGGCTCGTTCGACCCGGCCGACGCGGGTTCCCGGTTGGAATGTCACTGCTCGATCTCCTCGCTCACGACTTTGCTCGCCGCCAGGAAGGCGTCGTTCTCCTCCGGCGTGCCGATGGTGACCCGCAGGTGGCCGGGGATGCCGACGTCGCGGATCAGCACGTCGGCGTCCAGGTAGCGCTGCCAGGCCCGGTGCGCGTCCGCGAACCGTCCGAAGAGGACGAAGTTCGCGTCGCTGGGCACCGGCGCGAAACCCTGCTGCCGCAACGCTTCCACCACCCGTTCGCGCTCGTCGATGAGCGCCCGCACCGAACCGAGGGTGGCCTCGGAGTGCCGCAGCGCGGCGCGCGCGGCGGCTTGGGTGACCACCGACAGGTGGTACGGCAGGCGGACCAGCAGCAGAGCGTCGATCACCGCCGGAGCGGCCGCCAGGTAGCCGAGCCGACCACCGGCGAACGCGAACGCCTTGCTCATCGTGCGGCTGACGATCAGCTTCGCCGGGTACTGCTCGATCAGCTCGATGGCGCTCGGCCGCGCGGAGAACTCCGCGTACGCCTCGTCCACCACGACCACGCCTGGTGCGGCGTCCAGCACGGCGCGCAGGTCGTCCTGCGAAACCGACTGCCCAGTGGGGTTGTTCGGGCTGGTCACGAACACCACGCTGGGCTGCTTCTCGGTGACGATCCGAGCCGCCTGCGCACCGTCCAGGCTGAAGTCGGCGCGGCGCGGCGCGGGCAGCCAGTCGGTGCGGGTGCCCGCCGACAGGATCGGGTGCATCGAATACGACGGTTCGAAACCGAGCGCGGTGCGCCCCGGTCCGCCGAAAGCCTGCAAGATCTGCTGCAGCACCTCGTTGGAACCGTTGGCGGCCCAGACGTTCTCCATCGCCAGCGGCACGCCGGTCGCCTCGGCCAGGTAGGCGGCGAGGTCGGCGCGCAACGCCTTGGCGTCGCGGTCCGGGTAGCGGTGCAGCGCCGTAGCCACCTCATGCACCGCCGCGGTCACGTCGTCGACGAGTTCTCGCGGCGGCGGATAGGGGTTCTCGTTGGTGTTCAACCGCACCGAGACGTCCAGTTGCGGCGCGCCGTAGGGGCTGCGGCCGCGCAGATCGTCCCGCAACGGCAGGTCGGCAAGCGTGGTATCGGCGCCGAGCACGTCACTCATGAGTTCTACCTTCGGTTTTCGGGCGCGTCAGCGGGGGAAGCGGGCGGTGATCGCCTGACCGTGCGCGGGCAGGTCCTCGGCGTTGGCCAGCGCGACCACCTTGTCGGCGACGTCGCGCAACGCCTGCTCGTGGTAGGAGATCACGTGGATGCCACGAAGGAAGCTCTGCACGCTCAGGCCGGACGAGTGCCGCGCGCAGCCGCCGGTCGGCAGCACGTGGTTCGAGCCAGCGCAGTAGTCGCCCAGCGACACCGGCGCGTACGGGCCGACGAAGATCGCGCCCGCGTTGCGCACCCGCGCGGCCACCGCGTCGGCATCCTCGGTCTGGATCTCCAGGTGTTCGGCGGCGTAGGCGTCCACCACCCGGATCCCATCATCCACACTGGACACCAGGATGCAGCCGGACTGCCTGCCGCCCAATGCGGTGCTGATCCGCTCGTGGTGCTTGGTCTGCGCCACCTGGCGCTCCAGCTCCGCGTCCACCGCGTCGGCCAGCTCCACCGACGTGGTCACCAGCACGCTCGCCGCGAGCGTGTCGTGCTCGGCCTGGCTGATCAGGTCGGCTGCCACGTGCACCGGGTCGGCCGTGTCGTCGGCCAGCACCGCGATCTCGGTCGGCCCCGCCTCCGAGTCGATGCCGATCAGGCTGCGCAGGTGCCGCTTCGCGGCCGTCACGTACACGTTGCCCGGCCCAGTCACCAGGTCGGCTGGCAGCAGCTCCGCGCCGTCGGTGTCCTGCCCGCCGTAGGCCAGCAGCGCCACCGCCTGCGCGCCGCCGACCGCCCAGACCTCCTCGGCGCCGAGCAGCTGCGCGGCGGCCAGGATCGTCGGGTGCGGCAGGCCGCCGAACTCGGCCTGCGGCGGGCTGCACACCACCAGCGACTCCACGCCCGCGGCCTGCGCCGGGACCACGTTCATCACCACGCTGGACGGGTAGACCGCCAGCCCACCCGGCGCGTACAGGCCGACGCGGGCGACCGGCACCCAGCGCTCGGTGACCGTGCCGCCGGGCACCACCTGCGTGGTGGTGTCAGTGCGCCGCTGGTCGTCGTGCACCTTGCGGGCGCGGGCGATCGACTCCTCCAGGGCCGCGCGCACCGCCGGGTCAAGCTCGTCGAGGGCGCGGCGCAGCTCCCCGGCCGCCACCCTCACCCGTTCCGGTCGAACGGCGTCGAACTTCTCGGTGAACTCCAGGACCGCGTCCACCCCGCGGTCGCGGACCGCCTCGATCACCGGCCGAACCAGATGCAGCACGTGCTCGACGTCCATTTCGGCGCGCGGCAGGGTCGCGCGCAGCTTCGAGGTGGACGGAACACGACCGCGCAGGTCGGTACGGGTGAGCATGAGCGTCCTTTCGGTCCCCGGGGCTACACGACCAGGGTAATCGCCGCGGTTCGGAGCCGTCCGCGAACCTGCTCGCCGACCATCCACGACAACCGTCCGAAATGGGAAAATGTCAACAGCAGGCCATTGTTCGCCAGTGGCTTGCCAACATCGGGTCGCTCCTCCAACCTTCCAACATCACAACCAGTGATCGATCGGAGACCCGATGTTCAGCTCACGGCGCAAGGCGGTGACGGTGGCGGCCGCCGCATGCCTGGTCCTGTTGGCACCGATCCAGGCCAGCGTGTCCGCGGAGCCGACGAGCGCGACCGCCGCGCAGGACTCGGCCATCTACACCGTCCCCAACACCGACAGCCAGGCTCGAACCGAGATCAACCGCACCGGCGCCCAGGTCCTCTCGGTGTCCGACGGGGTGGCGACCGTGGAGGCCACCCCCGCCCAGGCCGAGCAGCTGCGGGCCGCCGGGTTCGCGCTGCGGGAGGAGACCAAGGTCGCCGACGCGCTGCAGCAGCTCAGCGGCGAGCAGCGGGTGCCGGGCGACTTCCCGCCCGATGACCAGGGCTACCACAACTACGACGAGATGGTCGCCGAGCTCGACGCGACGGCCAGCGAGCACCCGGACATCGCGGCGAAGTCCAGCATCGGCAAGTCCTTCGAGGGCCGCGACATCCCGGTGCTGAAGATCAGCGACAACGTCGGGCAGGACGAGGACGAGCCCGAGGTCCTCTTCAACTGCAACCAGCACGCCCGCGAGCACCTGACCACCGAGATGTGCCTGCACATCGCCCAGCGGTTCACCGACAACTACGCCGACCCGGCCATCAAGGACGTGGTCGACAACCGGGAGATCTGGGTGATCCCGGTGGTCAACCCGGACGGCTCGGTCTTCGACGTGGAGTCCGGCCAGTACCAGGGTTGGCGCAAGAACCGGCAGGACACCGGCACCGACCTCAACCGCAACTGGGGTTACTTGTGGGGCTGCTGCGGTGGTTCCAGCGACGACCCGAACGACGAGACCTACCGGGGCACCGCGGAGTGGTCGGCTCCGGAGACCGCGGCGATGCGCGACTTCGTCGACTCGCGGGTGGTCGGCGGCGCGCAGCAGATCAAGGCCGCGATCGACTTCCACACCTACTCCGAGCTGGTGCTGTGGCCCTTCGGGCACACCTCCGACGACGTCACCGACGGCATGACGCAGCAGGAGTACGACCGGTTCGCGCGGATCGGCGGCGAGATGGCCGGCTCCAACGGCTACACGCCGCAGCAGTCCAGCGACCTCTACATCACCGACGGCGACAGCCTCGACTGGATGTGGGGCCAGCACAAGATCCTGGCGTTCACCTTCGAGATGTACCCGGCCAGCGGCGGCGGCATCGACGGTTTCTACCCGCCGGACGAGGTCATCCAGCAGGAGACCGTCCGCAACGACGCAGCGGTGGACATCCTGCTCCGCGAGGCAGGAGCCTGACCTGAGGGGAGGGGGACCGGGCCCGAGGTGCCGTTGGGCGCCTCGGGCCCTTTCTTGTGGTCGTGAGTGCGAAAGCGGGCTCCAACCCGGCTACGCGCTCACGACGACCTGTCGCTGGGTTTGGCGGGTGGCGGCGGTTCGGGTGCGGCGGTGGCGATAATGGCGGCATGGCCGCCGACCCCGATGCGACGACAGTGGCCGAGCACGTGCTGGTCCGGCGCGGCTCGTGGGTGATCTGCCCGTTGCTGGGGGCACTGGCCGTCTTCCTGCTGCGGTTGGTGGCGGCTTGGGTCACCGCGCTGCCGTGGGCGCCGTTCCAGGGCGTGTTCGAGCTGGCCGCGTCGGTGCCCGATCCCTGGGGCACGGTCGGGGCGATCGTCATCGGCGCGGTCATCGGCTTCGGATTCGCCGGGCTGATGGCGCAGGAGCGGCTCACGGTCACGATCTCCGCGGAACAGGTGACGCTGACCGTCGGGCGATCGGAGCAGCACACCGAGCGCGCCGTGATCGGCTCGGTCTTCGTGGACGGCAAGCACCTCGTGCTGCTGGACTCCTCCGGTGGCGAACTGGTCCGGCAGAAGTCCGATTTGGACAAGCGGGCGCTGCGCCGGGCCTTCGCCGAGCACGGCTACCCGTGGCGCGACAAGGATCCGTTCGCGGGCCACTACAGCTTGTGGGTCGAAGACACCCCGGAACTGTCGCTGCGGATCAACACGTTGCTGGCAGCGCGCGAGCGCGCGCTGCGCAAGCGCGACGGGAAGGAAGCGGCGCTGCTGCGCACCGAGCTGGCCGAGCGGGGCATCCTGGTCCGCGACGTGCAGAAGCGCCAGTACTGGCGAGCGACCTCCTGACGCCCCTTCCAGCACCGCCGGAGGTCAAAGCTCCCTGCTCACGCGGGTGCCTCGGGAGCGTTCGGGGAGCGCCCGCGACCGCCGGAAATGGAAGAATCGGAAGATGGACAGCGTCGTGTGGAACGTCGCTCTGGTGCTGCTGTTCGTGCTTTTCGGCGGCTACTTCGCCGCGGCCGAGATCGCGCTGGTCTCGCTGCGCGACAGCCAGGTCCGCAAGCTCGCCGAGCGCGACCGGCGCGGTGCTCGAGTGGCCAAGCTCCGGAAGGACTCAAACCGGTTCCTGTCCGCGGTGCAGATCGGCGTCACCTTCGCCGGGTTCTTCGCCTCCAGCTACGGCGGCGCGACGATCGCGGTGCGCATCGAGCCGGTGCTGGCGGGGTGGGGCCTGCCGATCGGGCTGGCGGCGTCGCTGGCGCTGGTGGTGGTGACCCTGTTCGTGTCGTACCTGTCGCTGGTGCTCGGCGAACTCGCTCCGAAGCGACTTGCGCTGCAACGGACGGAGGCCGTCGCGCTGGTCACCGCTGGCGTGCTGGACCGGTTGGCGGCGCTGTCCCGGCCGCTGATCTGGCTGCTGTCGAAGTCGACCAACGCGGTGGTCCGGTTGATCGGCATCGAGCCGCGCGACGCCGCCGACGAGGTCAGCGAGGAAGAACTGCGGGACATGGTGCGCACCAACGAGCAGCTGACCGTCGAGGAGCGGCGGCTGCTCAGCGACGCGTTCCGGGCCACCGACCGGGTGCTCGGCGAGGTCATGGTGCCGCGCACCGAGGTGGACTTCCTCGACCACACCATGTCGTTGACCGATGCGATCGACGAGGTGGCAGGCAAGCCGCATTCGCGGTACCCCGTCATCCGGGACACCGCCGATGACGTCGTCGGGGTCATCCACGTGCGCGACCTGCTCACCACCACGCACGACGACCACGCCGCGGCGCGCACGGTCGGCGACCTGACCCGGCCAGCGACCGCGCTACCGGCGAGCAAGCCGGTGCTGGCCGCGTTGACGCAGATGCGGCGGCGCGGCGGCGGGCACCTCGCGGTGGTGGTGGATGAATACGGCGGGACCGCGGGCATCGTCACCGTCGAGGACCTGGTGGAGGAGGTCGTCGGCGAGATCTGGGACGAGTACGACCCGAGCGCCGCACCGGTGCGCCCCAGGGCGGATGGCAGTTTCGAGACCGACGGCCTGCTGCACCGCGCCGATTTCGAGCAGCAGACCGGGATCGAACTGCCGGAAGGTCCCTACGACACCGTGGCGGGCTTCTTCGTCAGCCGCTTGGGCCGGGTGCCGAACGAGGGCGAGTCCGTGGAGGCCCTCGGCCATCGCTTCACGGTTCGCGCGATGGACGGCCACCGGGTGGCCCGCCTGCAGGTCACCAGGCTCGACGACGCCCCGGAGTGAGGTCTCCATCTGCGCGATCCCAGAACTCGTTTTGCGCGTTCGAGTGAGAGGTGAAGGGCACGTGTTACCAACTTGGAGGGCGCGCGGATTGGGCGGTCGTCAAGCAAGCGGCGGTAGCCGCTTCCGGTGGTAGACCGCAGCCGCGACACCCAACGGACGCACGCACCTGGGCCGTCGCAAGCGGCGAAGCCGCTTAGCCCACCCTCGCAACCGGCGCCGCCGCGGGTTCTCAGAGGCTTTCTCGCGAGGACAGCCCCGACGTGGTGTATCGGCATGCATGATGTCGGGGATCCCGGAGACGAGAAAGCCTCTGAGGTTCCGCTACCCGCACCGCCACGCAAAACGAGCCGCGCACTCTCCAACTTGGTAATAGGTGCCCTTCACTTCGCTCCATCGCGGTGCGGGTGGGTTCTGGGGGTCAGGACAGGAGGAGGATCACCGATCCCACCGCGATCCCGACGACTACCACGATCGCGGCCGTGATCATGACCGCGCGCATCTTCGGCCGGTCATCGCGGACTTCGGTCTGGGCCCGCTCCCGCCACTGCATGAAGGTGGTGCCTTCGCCCTCGCTCAACGTCGACTCCTCGGATCGGTCGTCATTCGAGCGGTCCCCCCGAGACCGCGTTCGGCCCCACGATGTCACATCGCGTGGCCCAAGCGAACCACATGCGCCGCCCAATACCGCAGCAAATCCTCGTCGTGGCTGATCGCGAGCACCCCGGTGTGGTGCTCGCGCACGTGCCGGTCCACGACCCGCACCAAGGCTGCCGTCGTGGACGCATCCAGCATCGCGGTCATCTCATCGCAGATCAGGTACCGAGGCCGCAACGCCAATGCCCGCGCCAAGCAGGCCCGCTGCAACTGGCCGTCGCTGACCTCGTGCGGTCGCCGGGACAGCAGTTCCGGGGTCAGCCCGACCTCGTCGGTCAGCGCGTCGACGTCCCCAGCGCTTCCGGTGGCGCGAAGCGGTTCGGCGACGATCTCCCGCAGCGTGAACCGCGGATCGACCGCGGGCCGCGGCTGCTGGAAGACGATGCTGATCGTGGTGCGCTGCGCTCGCGGGGTCGCGTGCCGGAAGCCGGTGACGCGTTCGCCGTCGAGGACGACCCGGCCGGACCACGGCTGGTGCAGCAGCCCGAGAACCCTGGCCAACGTGGATTTCCCGCACCCGCTCGGACCGGCCAGACCGACCACCGCACCGCTGGGAACATCCAGGTCGACCCCGTCGAGCACCGGCTCACCGCGCCGGTATCCGGCGACCAGGCCGGTCGCGCTCAGCACGGCGGGTGCGCGGCGACCCACCGGCCGCCGTGCTCGCGCAGTTCCGGATCGCCCGTGCACGCGGCGAATCCCGGCACGTCGGGACACCGTTGGCAGAACACACAGCCCCATTCCTGTTCGATGCGGTCCAGTTCGGTCAGCGCTGGCGGGTGACCGGGGATCGGCTGGAACCCGCCGTCCGACAGCGCCGCGAGCAGTCCGGCGGTGAGGGGTGCCAGGGATCGGCGAGCACCTGTGCAGCAGGCCCGGCCTCGACGATGCGGCTGGCGTACATCACCGCGACGTCGGTGGCCACCCGCCGCGCCGCGGCCAGGTCGTGGGTGATCAGCAGCACCGCGCGGTCGTCGGTGGCGGCCTCGGCGAGCAGGTCGACGGTGCGGTGCACCAGCGGCCGGTCCAGCCCGGTGATCGGCTCATCGGCGATGATGACCTGCGGATTTCCGGCCAGCGCCAATGCCATCGCGACCCGCTGCGCCATCCCGCCGGACAGTTCGTGCGGATACCGGTCGAGGTCCACGGGGTTCAGCCCGACCCGTTCGGCGAGCTCGTCGGCTCCGGTTTCCCCGTGCAGCGCTCGGATCGTCTCGACGAGTTGGCGGCGCGCGGTGCGCACCGGGGTCAGGTGGGTGTTCGCGGACTGCGGCACCAAGCCGATCAACCGACCGCGAACCTGCCCGGCCAGCACTGCTTCCGGCGCGGACAGCAACTCGACGCCGCCCCGCAGCACGGCCTCGCCGCGCACTTGCGCGTTGCCGGGCAGCAAGCCCAGCAGTGCCGCGGCCAGCACCGACTTGCCGCATCCGGATTCCCCCACCAGGGCGAGCACCCGACCGGGGCGCAGTTGCAGCGTCGCATCGGTCACCGCACGCACTTCTGCCCGCCGCCCCAACAGGAAGCGCACCGACAACCGGTCGAGTTCGAGCAGTGGTCCACTCACAGCGCCAACTCCGATCGCCGTCGCGGCACGACCAGATCGCGCCAGGTCGCGGCCAACCCGGACACCGCCAAGGTGGTGGCGACCAGCAGCACCGACGGGAACAGCACGATCCACCACGCACCGAGCAGCACCGCGTCCTGCCCGTCGCCGAGGATGTTGCCGATGCTCGCCAGGTGCGGCGGCAGGCCGAGTCCGAGGAAGCTCAGCGCCGTCTCGTGCCAGACCGCGTGCGGCACGAGCAGCACGGCCGACAACGCCGCCTGCGGCACGATCGCAGGCAGCAAGTGCCGCAACAGGATCCGCCACCGCGACGATCCGCCCGCGATCGCCGCGTCGATGAACGGCCGCTGCCGCAGCGACAACACCTCGGAACGCACGATGCGCGCCACGGTCGTCCAGTGCGTCAGGGCGATGGAGAGGATCACCGCGACCAGGCTCCCCCGGTACAGCGCGACGATCACGATGCCCAGCAGCAGGTGCGGCACCGAGTTGATGGTGTCCACCAGGCGCATCAGCAACCGGTCCGGCCACCCACCGACCGCGCCCGCGACGGCACCGACCAGCGAACCGAGCACAGTGGACACCGCAGCGCTGAATCCGGCCACCAGCAACGAAATCCGCAAGCCCGACAGCGACTGCACGAACAGGTCCCGGCCGCTGGAGTCGGTCCCGAAGGGGTGCGCCGGAGCAGGTGCGAGGCGGATCGAGTCGTAGCGCACGGACTCGCTGCCCAGCAGCGCGGGCACCACGATCGCGGCCAGCACGAGCACCGCGAGGACTCCCGACGAACCCAACAGCCGAGCCCGCGTGCGGACCCGAGGCATCCCGATCCTGTTGCGGCCCACCGGCCGCCAGGTCGATGCGGGCTCAGCCATCGGTAGCCGCCCTCGGGTCGAGCAGGATCGCGGCGACGTCAGCGAGCAGTGATCCGGTCAGCACCGCCGCCGTGGCAACCAACGTCACGATCGCCAGCAGCGGGTAGTCCACCGCGGTCGCGGCGGTGACCACGGCGGCGGCCAGGCCCGGCCAGGAGAAGACCTCCTCGACCAGCACCGCACCCGTGACCAACTCCGGAATCCGCGCGCCGATCAGCGTGACGAACGGCAGCAGCGCGGTCGGCAACGCGTGCCGCAGCACCACGACGCTTTCCGCGAGGCCCCGCGCCCGCGCTCCGGTCACGTGGTCCTCGGCCAGCGAGGTCAGCATGGACTGCCGGACGTGCAGCACCAGCCAAGGAGATTGGGAAATGCCCAGCACCAGCGCGGGCAGGGCCAGGTGCTCGACGACCTGCCCGACCGACACCGCCGCACCCGCATCGGTCAGCCCCGCCACCGGCAGCCAGCCGAGCCCCAGCGAGAACACCGCGATCGACAGCAATGCCAGCACGAACGGCGGCACGCCTTCCAACGCGTGCCCGATGGCGGTGACGAGCCGGTCGATCCAGCCGCCCTGCCGCCAGGCGGCGACGGTGCCCAGCACCAGCGCGAGCAGCACTGCCAGCGCGAGTCCGGTCGCGGCCAGCAGAACCGTCCACGGTAGACGTTCCGCGATGACCTGCGCGACCGGCTGCCGGAACGACCGCGACACCCCGAGATCACCCCCGAAAACCCCGGTGACCCAACGCCAGAACTGGACGAGCACGGGATCGTCGAGCCCCAACCGGGCGCGCACCTGGGCGACATCTTCGGCGGACGCGCCGAAGAGTTGCACACCGTAGTACTGGTGGACGGGGTCGAACGGCGAGGCCGCGGCCAGCAGGAACACGCCGAAGGCCACGATCGCCAGCACCGGGGCGGCGAACCCGATCCGCCGCAACACCAAGCGGCCGATCGCGCGGCTCATGGCTGCGGTTTCCAGGACTCGATGTTCCACCACGGGCCCCAGGTGGTCCCGTGCGTGTGCGGCTCGACGGGCGGTTGGTAGCCGGACCACTCGCCCTCGCGCATCACGTAGCTGTGGTCGATGAACGCCAGGTACACCAAGCCCGGATCGGCGACGTAGGCGCGTTGCGCCTGCCGGTAGAACTCCGCGCGCCGGGTCGGGTCCAGTTCCTGCCGGGCGCTGTCGTGGGGGGGGGAAAAACCCGGGGGGGGGGGTGGGGGGGGCCCCCCCCCCCCCCCCCCGCGGGGGGGGGGGGGGGGCGCGCGGGCGGGGGGGGGGGCGCCCCCCGCCCAGGAAGGGGGACGCCGAGAA
>NZ_JALBWV010000033.1 GCF_022678645.1 Saccharopolyspora soli
CCGGTGCGTGCGCGGGGGGGGGGGGCGCGCGCCCGCCCGCGGGGCGGGGGGGGGGGGCGCTCTGTTGCCGGGGGGGGGGGGTGCCCCCCCCCCCCGGGGGGGGGGGGTTTTTCCCCCCCCCCACGACCCGTCATGCCACGGGGTCTGGCATGCGGCTGACCTGGTACTCGCAGGCGATCACGTCGCCGGTCTTCGGGTCGCCGAGTTCGACCCGCCAGGAATCGGCGAACTGGTCGATCTCGGAGTCCATCGGGATCGTCCCGGAGAGCAGCGCGGTGCCCGGCTGCAGCAAGCCCCGTTCGCGCAGGTCGTCGAGCCAGTACTGCGGAGTGAGCAGCTCGGCGAGGGTGCCCTGCTGGATCTGCTTGCCACCGGCCCAGGCGGTCAGGGTCAGCTCGTCGATGCGGTCGGCGACGTCGACCAGCCGCCATGCCTTGCGGCCCAGCACATCCGGCCCGGCCTGCTTGCTCCACGCCACGCCGTGCACCTCCAGGGCCCGGTCGGTGTGGTCGCAGGCCACCGTCAGCAGCACGTCCCGCTCCTCCGGCCCGGCGACGACCAGCGCCCACTCCGCCTCACCCGAGGTGCGACCGTGCTGCGCCTGGACCTCGTCGACCTGCATCGCCAGGTAGGGTGCCACCGGATATAGGCAGGGCGTCCTGGTCGGCGCGGGTACGCCGAGTTCGGCGAGCTCGGCGACGTGCGCGGCGACGTCCTCTTGGCTGCGACCGGCATAGCCGCCGTTGAGCAGCGTCGTCACGCGGACCTCGACGACGTCGTCGTTGACATTGAAACGCAGTGGAAACACAATGCCCTCCGGTATACGCATACGTGTTGTATACATTTGGTATCACAGTAACCTGGGCGCGGCGTCCACTGGTCGCTCCCGCCCGGAAGACCACCCGCCGGAGACAAGGACCCCCGATGACTCACGCGCCCCCGACTACCGACCGCCCAGCTCGCCGGGACCTGGTGAAGGCATTCATCGCGAGCCTCAGCGGCACTTCCCTGGAGTGGTACGACTTCGCCGCGTACTCGGTGGCGTCGGCACTGGTGTTCGGCCAGCTGTTCTTCCCCAGCCACGACCCGCTGTCCGGCACGCTGCTGGCGTTCTCCACCTACGCCGTCGGCTACGTGTCCCGACCGCTGGGCGGCTTCGTGTTCGGCCGCCTCGGCGACATGCTGGGCCGCAAGCAGGTCCTGGTCATCACGCTGCTGGTCACCGGCATCTCCACCGTCCTCATCGGGCTGCTGCCGACCCACAGCCAGGTCGGCGCGCTCGGCGCGGTGCTGCTGGTGGTCCTGCGGTTCGCGCAGGGCGTCGGCATCGGCGGCGAGTGGGGCGGCGCGGTCCTGCTGTCCAGCGAGTTCGGCAGCGACAAGCATCGCGGCTTCTGGGCCTCGGCGGCCCAGGTCGGCCCGCCCGCGGGAAACCTGCTGGCCAACGGCGTGCTGGCGGCGCTGTCCGCGGCGCTCACCCAGGAGCAGTTCCTGTCCTGGGGGTGGCGGGTCGCGTTCCTGCTCTCCGCTGTGCTGGTGCTCTTCGGCCTGTGGATCCGGGTGAAGCTGGAGGAGACCCCGGTCTTCAAGGAGTTGCAGGACAAGGGCGAGCAGGCCGGTGCGCCGGTGCGCGAGGTCTTCACCCGCGAGCCGCGCGCGCTGGTGTCGGGGATCCTCTCGCGCGTCGGACCGGACGTGCTCTACGCGCTGTTCACCGTCTTCGTGCTCACCTACGCCACCCAGCAGCTCAAGGTGCCGCAGAGCTGGGCGGTCACCGGCGTGATGCTCGGCTCGACGCTGCAACTCGGGCTGATGCCGCTGGCCGGAGCGCTGTCCGACCGGTTCGGTCGGCGCAAGGTCTACATGGTGGGTGCGATCGGCGCGGGTGTGTGGCCGTTCGTGTTCTTCCCGATGGTCGGCGAGGGATCGGCGCCGCTGCTGATCGTCGGCGTGATCGTCGGCCTGATCTGGCACGCGCTGATGTACGGCCCGCAGGCGGCCTTCGTGTCCGAGCAGTTCAGCACCGCACTGCGCTCCACCGGCTCGTCGCTGGCCTACACGCTGGCGGGCGTCATCGGCGGCGCGCTGGCACCGCTGCTGTTCACGTCGCTGTTCGCGTACTTCGACACCTGGGTGGCACCGGCGATCTACCTCGCGGCAACCTGCGTTGTCACCCTGATCGGCCTGTCCCTGGGTCGCTCGAACGCGCAGCGAGCTGCTGATCTTGGCTGAGAACGAGACCGCCGTGGTTCGACCGAACCACGGCTCATCCCGCGAGCAGGACCTGCTGCGTCGCGGACAGGTGCGCCGTGATCGCCGCCGTGGCGGCCTCCGGGTCGCCCGCGGCGAGCGCGTCGAGGATCGCCTCGTGCTCGGCGAGCACCGCCTTCCGCCGCCCACCGGCCCTGAACAGGGCCACGATGCCCGCGCGGATCTGGCGAGCCCGCAGCGCGTCGTAGGTCTTGCTGAGCATGTCGTTTCCGACCGCGCACACCAGCGCGGCGTGGAAGCGGTGGTCGCGGTCGATGAACGCACGGGCCTGGTCGTCGCCGCTGAGTTGGCGCTGGCCCGCCAGTTCGGCGCGCATCGGTTCCAGCGGAACGGCGTCGAGTTCGATGACGCGGCGGGCCGCGTAGCACTCGATCATGCTGCGGATCTCGAACAGCTCGCGGATCTCCCGGCCGCCGACGGGTGCGATGTAAGCCCCGCGCTTGGGCACCAGTTGCACCAGTTCCTCGGCGGCGAGCAGCAGCAGTGCCTCGCGGATGGGAGTGCGGGACACGCCGATCTCGTCGGCCAGCGCCTGCTCGTTGACGAACTGCCCCTGCATGGCGGGGTCGCTGAGGACCGTGTCCTTGAGATGGTCATAAGCGAGTTCGCGTCCGGACGGCACCTGTCCCCCTTGCATATAACGTGTATACAAACATCGTAACGGGTAGCGAAGGATGGTTGTGGTTATGCGGATTGCGCTGTGCCAGATCGTGTCCGGCCCAGACCCCAAGGCCAATCTGGAGCTGGTCGCCGATGGCGTGCGGCGGGCTGCCGAAGCCGGGGCCCAGCTGGCGGTCTTCCCGGAAGCGACGATGGCTTGCTTCGGGATCAAGCTCGGCCCGCTGGCCGAACCGCTGGACGGGCCGTGGGCCACCGAGGTGCGGCGGCTGGCCGACGAGGCCGGTATCGCAGTGGTGGCGGGCATGTTCACCCCCACCGAGGACGGTCGGGTCACCAACACTCTGCTGATCACCGGCCGCGGCCTGGACACCAGCTACGACAAGATCCACCTGTTCGACGCGTTCGGCTTCGCCGAGTCGCGGACCGTCGCGCCGGGCGCGCAGCCCGTCGTGGTGGACCTCGACGGCACCGAGGTCGGCATGACGACCTGCTACGACGTGCGCTTCCCCGGCCTGTACACGACGTTGGCCGACCAGGGTGCGTCGGTGATCGTCACTTCGGCGTCCTGGGGTTCCGGGGAGGGCAAGCGCGAGCAGTGGGAACTGCTGGTGCGCGCTCGCGCGCTGGACTCCACGTCGTGGGTGGTGGCCTGCGGCCAGGCCGACCCGCGCAGCGTCGGCCGGGAGCCCAGCGGCAAGGCGCCGACCGGCATCGGCTACAGCCTGGTCGCGACCCCGCTGGGCCAGGTGCACGCCCAACTCGCCGACGCGCCGGACGTCCTGGTCGTCGACCTCGACCCGGCTGCGGTCGAGCAGGCCCGCCAAGCCGTCCCGGTGCTGGCCAACCGACGGTTCTGAAGTCGTGAGCGGTAATGGTCGCTAGAACGGCCATGACCACTCACGACTCCTGGCGGACGTGCGATGGGTGCCGGGCGGGCGCATCCTGGGCGCGATCCGAGGGGGCCATCATGCAGGCGCGAGTGGCTACTTACACCGGCCCGTCCGAAACACTCGACCAACTCGTCCGGGGCGTCGACCGGCTGCGGCCGGAACTCCAGCGGCTGGGCGGTTTCCGCGGTGCCTTCGTCCTGGTCGACCGCGACAGCGGCAGGGCCATGACGGTGACGTTGTGGGCGGACGAGCAGGCGGCGGAGGACAGCGCCGAGTCGGCGAACCGGATGCGCCGCAAGGCCGCCCTGGCCAGCGGCCAGACCATCGAGGGCGTGGACACCTACGAGGTCGCCGTCCAGATCTGAACCCGCCGTTCCCCGTTCGGGTCAGAGGTGAAGGGCACCTCTCACCAACTAACTAGGTAAATGGTGCCCTTCACCTCGCCCGCATCGCGGTGAGCTTGCGGCGGTAGGCGATCACGGCCAGCGCTGCTGCCAGGGCGAGGACCGCGGTGGTGAGCAGGCTGCCTTCGATGCCGAAGCGGCCCCCGGTGAGCAAGTCGGCGCTGCCCGGTGCGCCGCTGATGTCCAGCATCGTGGTCTGGATGTCCATTCCGGACACTTCGATGCCGTACACGTTGCCCTGGCACCAGTTCCACACCACGTGGAAGGCGCACACCCCCCACAGGCCGCCCTCGGCCAGCGCCCAGAACGCCAGCACCAGCGCGATCAGCAGGATGTTGAGCAAGCCGATCGCGCTGACGTTCGTGTTGACGCCGTGCAGCACGGTGAACACCACCGCCTGGAAGACGATCGCGGCGGTCAGTCCCCACTTCCGGTAGGTGACCTGCATCAGGTAGCCGCGGGTGATGATCTCCTCGGTGCTGGCCTGCGCGATGAACCCGACCAGCGCGACGACCGCGGCACCCGCCTGCGCGGTGCGGAACGCACTGGCATCCAACTGTCCACTGAGGATGTTCACGACCACCGGCACGGACAGCAGCACAACCGCCACGACAGCGCCCAGCAACAGGTGGATGCCGACGCGCGGGGCCGGGAAGAACCCCACGCTGCCGAACGGACGGCGTTCCTTGCCCCAGATCCACAACGCCAGCAGCCCGGTCGCGCCGAGGAAGCTGAGCATCAACGCCAGTTGATCGACCAACCCCATGCTGGCGCCCACCAGGACGTCCGGCGAAACCCCGAACAGCGGGAACAGCACCAGCGCCACCACGGACTGCCCCACCAGCAGGCAGGCCACCACCACGACCAACCCGACGATGGGCCCGGTGGGCCGCCGGGCCCGGTAGATCCCGCCCAACAACGGCGAAGGAAGCACCCGCTCGGACTGCAAAGTATCCACAGCTATCCCAACCCCCGATCAGTCGAAGCCGCGAAAGACAAAGCCGACACGAAGCGTAATCTCCGGTGCAACTCCGAGTCACAAGCCCTACCCGAACCCACCGCCTGCTGGAGAAACCGCGATGATTCCCAACTGGATGCTGCTACCAGGCACTGGAATCGACGCCGCAGGGTACGACGCGCTGCCCGCGGAGATGTGCACGGACATCGAGATCGTCGACGGGGCCATCGTCGTGCGTCCCGCACTGAGCCGTCCGCACCAAAAGATCGTTCGACGCCTCGCGAATGAGATTCGCAGGTCGACGGGGTCGGACACGGCCAGCTTGTCGGTGTCCACGCCAGCGGGAGCGTAGCTCCGGGTCGTGGGGTCGAGCCGGTAGCGAAATGCGGTCAGTCGCCGTTCGTCCTGTGCGCTGCTCTCGATGCGCCAGAAGTGTTCGATGCCCGCAGCCGCGTACGCGGCCGGTTTGTCGGTCTGATCGGCGGTGATGGAGCCCGGCGACATCACCTCGACAACCAGCAGGCAGTGCGGTGGCGCAGCAACTTCGACGCACTGCTGTGATTCTGAATAGACGAGTCTCGGGCACGACGTGTGGCACCGGGTTCATCGGGATCTTGTCGAGCGCTACCGAGTGACTACATGTCCAGGCCGAGGTCGAGGGCTGGGGAGGAGTGGGTCAGGCCGCCGACCGCCAGGTACTGGACACCCGTTTCCGCGTAGTCGCGGGCCACGTCGAGGGTCAGGCCACCCGATGCCTCCAGTTCCGTGCTGGGCGACACCGCGCGGGTGCGTCGCACCGCTTCGGCGCACTGCTGCGGGGTGAAGTTGTCCAGCAGGACCAGTCCCACGTCCTCCGCGAGCACCGCATCGAGTTCGTCCAGTGTGGACACCTCGACCTCCATCGGCAGTTGCGGCGCGTGCGCGCGGCAGGCCCGCACCGCCGCGACCACCGAGCCCGCCGCCACGACGTGGTTGTCCTTGATCAGCACCGCGTCGCCGAGGCCCATCCGGTGGTTGACGCCGCCACCGCAGCGCACCGCGTACTTCTGCAGCACCCGCATGCCGGGCAACGTCTTGCGGCTGTCCCGGATCCGGCACTCGGTCCCCGCCACCGCCGCTACCCACTCGGCGGTCGCGGTGGCGATACCCGAGAGGTGGCACAGCAGGTTCAGCGCCGTGCGTTCGGCCGTGAGCAGGCCCCGGACCGGCGCTTTCACCCGCAGGACGCAGTCGCCGGGTGCCAGGACATCGCCGTCCGAACGCTCGGACAGCACCGTGTACGACTCTGCGCCCAGCACGTCGTCGAGCACCAGTCGCACCAGCGGTAGTCCTGCGACCACCCCGGCCCGGCGGGTGTTGAACCCGGCCTCGGCGATCGCGTCCGCCGAGACGGTCGCCTCGGTGGTCGCATCCGACCCGTAGCGCAGATCCTCGGCCAGTGCCCTGCGCACCACTTCGAGGGCAACGTCTTGATCGATCGTCATGCTGCCGTCCTCTCGATCCCGGCCGCGGTGTGGATCAGCCACCCCGAGGCGTCCAGCCGGAGCACGGTGCTGCGCCGCCACCGCAGGTCATCGGTCTCCGGGAAGTCCGTCCGGCGGTGGCAGCCCCGCGACTCGGCCCGCTGCCGAGCCGCCGCGAGCAACGCTTGCGCGGTCAGCGCCAACGACGAGTCCTCCACCGCCTGCCGAGTCCGCAGCGGACGGACGACGGCGGCGTGGTCGAGCACCCTGGTGGCGGTCGCCAGACCTTCGTCGTCGCGCCCGATGCCGACGTACCGGCTCATGGTGCGCTGCAACAGATCCCGGTCGACCACTGCCATCGCGGGCTGGACGATCTCACCTGCGCCCTTGCGGCTCAGCAGCCCGCAGCAGAGGTCCTTCGCCACGGCCGCGGCCGCGCGGCCGCCCACCACGAGCCCTTCCAGCAGGCTGTTGGAAGCCAGCCGGTTCGCGCCGTGCAGGCCGGTGCAAGCGACCTCACCAGCGACGTAGAGCCCGGTGACCCCGGTACGACCGTCCACACTGGACAAGACACCGCCGCAGGAGTAGTGCGCGGCGCTGGCCACCGGGATCGGCTCCCGGACCGGATCGATCCCAGCCGCCCGACAGGCCGCGTAGACCGTCGGGAACCGCTCGGCGAACCCGGCGCCGATGCTCGTCGCGTCGAGGAACACATGTTCCGCACCGGTTTCGGCGGCGCGCCGGTTGATCGCCGCCGACACGACGTCGCGCGGTGCCAGATCACCCAGCGGGTGCGCACCGTCCATGACGCGTCGACCATGCACGTCGACGAGCACTGCGCCTTCGCCGCGCACCGCCTCGGTGATCAGCGGACGACGACCACGCGGTCCGCCCGGCGCGTAAAGCACGGTCGGGTGGAACTGCACGAACTCGAGGTCCGCCACCGACGCCCCGGCCCGCAACGCGAGCGCAACACCGTCCGCAGTGGACACATCGGGATTCGTGGTGGCAACGTAGAGCTGACCGAGCCCACCGGTCGCCAGCAGAACCGCTGGAGCGTGCAGCACGCCCGGCCTGCTCTCGGCATCCATCGCCAGCGCCCCCACCACAGCTCCGCTGTCGCCACGCAGCAACTCGACCACGCAGTGCTGTTCGAGCACTGGTATCCCACCGCCGCGCACGGCTTCCGACAGCGCGCGCTGGACCTCCGCTCCAGTGGCGTCGCCGCCCGAGTGGATCACCCGGAACGCGCTGTGCCCGCCCTCCCGCGTCCGCGCCAACGCGCCGTCCGCGCCAACGTCGAAGTGCGCACCGGCCGCACGTAACCGGCTGATCGCCGCAGCGCCCTCCGAGAGGATCTCCCGCACTGCCGAGCGGGAGCACAGGCCCACCCCAGCGGTGAGCGTGTCCTCGATGTGTTCGCGCAGGCTGTCGCCCGGATCGAGCTCGTCGGGCCGGACCACGGCGATGCCACCCTGCGCCCAGCCGGTGTTGCCCGCCGAAGCGGAGTCCTTGCTGACCACCAGCACCCGCAGGCCCAACTCCCTGGCCCGCAGCGCCGCCGTCAGGCCCGCGACCCCGGTGCCCACGACGAGCAGATCCGCACCCGCTTCCCAGCTCATTCGCCGCCTCCCGGCTTGCCGATCGCGATCATCCGCTCGACCGAGGCCCGTGCGCGCTCGGCGACGTCCAGCGGCACGTGCACCTCGTCGGCCCCCTCGCGCAGGCAGCGCAGCAGGGCCGCCGGGGTGATCATCTTCATGAACCGGCAGGACGCCCGGTCGTTGACCGCCCGGAAGTCGATCTCCGGTGCGGCGCGGCGCAACTGGTGCAGCATCCCGACCTCGGTGGCCACCAGCACCGAACGCGCCCCGGTCGCCCGCGCGGCGTGCAGCATGTCGCCGGTGGACAGGATCTTCACCCGCTCCTTGGCCACGGTGCCCTCCCCGGCCAGGTAGAGCGCGGAGGTCGCGCAGCCGCACTCGGGGTGGATGAACAGATCGGCATCCGGGTTCGCGGCCGCCCGCTCGGCGAGCTCCGGTCCGTTGATCCCGGCGTGCACGTGGCACTCACCGGCCCAGACGTGCAGGTTCTCCCGGCCGGTCTCGCGCCGGACGTGCGCGCCGAGGAACTGGTCCGGGCAGAACAGCACCTCGCGGTCCGCCGGGATGGAGCGCACCACCGCCACCGCGTTCGACGAGGTGCAGCAGATGTCGGTCTCCGCCTTCACCTCGGCCGTGGTGTTCACGTACGACACCACGACGGCGTCCGGGTGCTCGGTCTTCCAAGCCCGCAGGTCGTCGGCGGTGATCGAGTCGGCCAACGAGCAACCGGCGCGCGCGTCCGGGATGAGCACCGTCTTGTCCGGGCCGAGGATCTTCGCGGTCTCGGCCATGAAGTGCACGCCGCAGAAGACAATCGTGCTCGCGCCGCTGTCCGCCGCGATCCGGCTGAGCGCGAGCGAGTCGCCGGTGTGGTCGGCGACGTCCTGGATCTCCGGCAGCTGGTAGTTGTGCGCGAGCAGCACCGCATCCCGCTCGTCGGCCAGTCTGCGCACCTCGCGCGCCCAGTCAGCGGTCGGTCGCACGCCCGTGTAACCGGTCTCGGTGCGCTCCCAAGTCGCAGTCGTGGCCATCTCGCCCTCCTCGCCGGGGCATCCGGAAAGGCTCGCCCGGAAGCTCCGCTAGCACCCCGGATCAACCACTCCGAGGTTTTCGCCTTATAATCGAAAACGTGTCACATCGTAACACCGCGAGTTGTGCGGACAAGAGCGACGTTGGTCACGAGGTGCTGGCCGGGGTGCTCCAAGTCCGCGATGACCAGCTACAAGTCCTGCTCTGGCAGCGCGCCAGGGAACCCCACGTGCACCGCTGGTCGCTGCCCGGCGGACGGCTGGCCGCCACCGAGGACGTGGAGAGTTCCATCCGGCGGCAGCTGGCCGAGAAGGTCGACGTGCACAAGCTCTCCCACGTCGAGCAGCTCTCGGTGTTCAGCGCCCCGGACCGGGTGCCCGGCCGGCGGGTGGTGGCCACCGCCTTCCTCGGACTCGTCCCGTCCGATATCGACCCCGAAGTGCCCGCCGACACCCGGTGGCACCCGGTGGGCGCTCTGCCCGCGACCGCCTTCGACCACGAGCAGATCGTGCTGGCCGCGCGGGACCGGCTGCGCGCCAAACTGTCCTACACCAACATCGGCTTCGCGCTGGCGCCCGCCGAGTTCACCGTCTCGGAGCTGCGCGGGATCTACTCCGCCGCGCTCGGCTACCAGGTCGCGGCGACCAACCTGCAACGCGTGCTGTCCCGGCGCGGCGTGCTGGAACCCACCGGCCGCACGCTGCCCGCCGGGCCAGCCGGTGGCCGTCCGCCCGCACTGTTCCAGTTCACCTCGCGAGACCTCCAGGTCACGGACCCGTTCGCGGTGTTCCGGCCGCCGGGCTGAGCCGACGAGGAGCAACTCCCACAACATCCGCAACGCTGCTTTCCGAGCAGCGGAGAAGTAGGTTGGGGCACGTGATGGACACGCTGCCGCTGTTCCCGCTGGGTTCCGTGCTGCTCCCGGGCGGCCACCTGCCGTTGCACATCTTCGAACCGCGCTATCGGCAGCTGGTCACCGACCTGCTCCGCGAGGAGCTCCCGGACCGCCGGTTCGGCGTGGTGGCGATCAAGCAGGGCTGGGAGGTCGGCGAGGACAACGTGGACTCGATGTACGACGTAGGCTGCTCGGCGCTGCTGGACCAGGTGCGACAGCTGCCGGGTGGCCGCTACGACGTCAGCGCCAACGGTGAGCGGCGGTTCCGCCTGCTGCAGATCGACCGGAGCGCCGCGCCGTACGTGATGGCCAACGTCGAGTGGCTGCCGGACACCGCCCCGGAAAACGACTCGCCAGCACGCCGCGAACACCTCACCACCGCCGCCCGCGCGGCCTACCAGCGGTATCACGCCACCGGACTGCGCGGCGGGCCGCGCGAAACCCCCGGCGAAGACGCCGACGCGGCGACGCTTTCCTACCTGCTGGCCGACGATTGCGTGCTGACGGTCGAAGACCGGCAGGACCTCCTGGCGGAGACGGACCCCCTGGCGCGGTTGCGCGAAGTCCGCCGGTTGCTGCTGCGAGAGGCGGAATTCCTCCGAGAACTCCGCGCGGTCCCAGCGCCGCTGACGGAGTTCGCCCAACACACCAGCGTCAACTGACCCGCCAATCCACGGTGGTTCCTGCTGTGTTGAGTGCTGCTCGGCGGTTCGCGGGCAGGCTTTAGAGAGCGTGACCGCAGGCGGACGTCAGGCTAGCTGCGGTAGCCGCTTTCAACCGCGCTCGCAGCTTGCACCGCCGCAGGTTCACGGTGGCCCACCCCTCTGGGGTTCTCCCCGCGAGGACAGCCCCGACGTGGTGTATCGGACATACCTGATGTCGGGAATCCCGGAGACGAGATAGCCCGGGGTGCGGGGTGTCCCCGCACAGCGCTGTTGAGGTTCCGCTACCCGCACCGCCACGCAAACCAATCCGCGCCTCTCTTAAGATCGCCGCATGTCTTCACCGGGCAATTGGGGCTCCAACGAGTACCGGCAGCAGTACGATCCGCACACCGGGCAGCCCGTGGCCGGTGGTCCCGGACCGTCCGGGCAGCAGCCCGGTATGCAGTACCAGGGTTTCGGGGCGTTCTCCCAGGCCCAGCCGCCGCAGCAGCCGCCACCCCCGGCTCAGCCGTACGCCTACCCGAACATGGCCAGCGGCTATCCGGCACCACCGACGCCGCCGGGCAAACGCCGTGGCCCGCTGATCGCCGCGATCGCGCTCGCCGCAGTCGCAGTGATCGCCATCGTCACCACCGTCGTCGTGCTCAGCACCAGTGGTGGCGGAGACCAGGCCGCGCCGACCGCGGCGCCCACCCGCAGCAGCACGCCGACCCGGCCCACCACCAGCGCGGCGTCGCCGTCGTCGGCGGTGGCCAATCCGAACCTGACGCCGGTGGTGCCCGGCTGGCAGGTGGTGTCGGTGCCCAGGCGGGGTGCGGTGTACGACGTGCCGCCGAACTGGAAGCTGGACCCCAACCCGGACAACATCCACGGCTTCGGCCCACCCGACGATCCGGTGACGATGACCGGTGTGGCCGACTACCAGTTGGGCTTCTGCCCCGGCGACGCGAACAGCTACCGCGCGACGGCGGGCGCGACCGCGCGCAACGGTCCGGACGACACCACGGTCGCCAACGAGACCCTGCAGAAGTTCGCCGCGCTGGCCTACACGCGGGACGGCCACGCACCGGTGATCGTGCCGGGGCCGCCGGAGCAACTGCAGCTCGCCGGCGGCACCACGCCCGCCGTTCGGGTCACCGCTCAGGTCACGTTGACCGCACCCGGCCCCTGCGACTCCGCGTCGGTGCTGGTCAGCGTCCTCGCCACGAACAGCGACGGGCAGAGCTCGGTGGTGTTCGTCACCGCCGCGGACCAGAACGTGCCGGACGCGGTTTCCATCGACACGCTGGAGCAGATCACCCAGAGCTTCCGCGGCGCCCCGGCCTGAAACCGGGCGATTTCTGGCGAAATTTGCGAACCTTCCCCTGACCGGGCGAGCGGGATCCGGTCAGTGCAGGCGGCGGCCCAGGTCGTCCAGGCCGTTCCAGGAGGCTGCCAGGCCGTAGCCGAGCGCGACGGCCATCGGCTGGGGCAGCAGGACCCAGTGGGTGCTGATCTCCGGGGCGACCGTGATCAGGTCGCCGAGCTGCGGATTCGACGGCATCGCGTACAGCCCGGCGGCGAACGAGGCACCCATCTGGATGCCCAGCCAAGACGCGACCAGCGACCCGAGCGCACCAGCGATGAGCAGCACCGGGCCGCGCCGACCGCGCATCAGCCACAGCACTGCCGCGGTCAGCAGTCCGGCAGCGAAGGCGAGCAGCGCGAAGATCGCGATGGCGTCGAACTCGTGGTAGTAGCTCTCCACCAGCAACGGCGTCAGCGTGCCGTGCTCGCCGAGCACGCTCTCCTGCGGCGGCGCCAGCCGCGACCACACCCAGCCGATCGGCAGGCCCAGCAGCGAGACCAGCGACAACGCGCTCAACGCAGGCAACAGGTCGGCCTTGACGACCACGCCGGGCGTTGGCGCGACGAGCCGCGGGACCAAGTCCTCGACCCCGCTCGCGGGCTCGATCCGCTGCGGGGCAGCGCGCGTGCCGCTGGGCTCCACCGGGCTGTCCGCCACCCGCCACCTCCTCCTGGCAGCTACCACGACCGTTCTGCTGCGCCACCCTAGCGCTCCACCGCGCCGTCGCCGCATCACCCGATGGCGGGGTGCGCGGCGCACATCAACTATTCTGCGCGAGCCCCCATGCCAGCTACGCCGAAGGACGCGTGAAGTGGTGGGAATCCTGCCGAGTCCGCTGCTGACCGGCCCGAGCCCGATCGACGAACCGAGGCGGGACTCGGCCGTCCGGCTGCCGCTGCGCGGCACCGTGGTCGAACTGCTGCTGAGCGCGCTCGTAGCAGCGGTGGTGAGCCTGCTGCTGCAGTTCGCCGTCGTGCGGCTGGGCATCAGCGAGCCCAGCTACGCACCGGAAGCGCTCGCCACCGTGAGCAGCGCACTGGTGCTGACAATGCTGTTCCTGCTGCTGGCCTTCGGGCATCGGCGTTCGCCGCGCTGGGCACGACTGCTGGGCACCTGGGTCGCGCTGAGCGCGTTCAGCACGCTCGCGCTGGCCATTCCGTTGCAGTCCACCAGGTTCTACTACGGTGGGTCCTCAGTGGACAACGGGTTCCGCATGCAGTACATGACGCGGATGGCGGCCACTCCGGGCCTGGCGGACATGAACTACGCGGACACCTCGCCCTACTACCCCGGCGGCTGGTTCTGGCTGGGCGGCCGGTTCGCGAACCTCATCGGCTGGGAGGGCTGGGCGGCGTACAAACCGTATGCGCTGGCCTGGGTGGCGGTGACCACCGTCGTCGCGTTCACGCTGTGGAGCGTCGTGGTGCGGCGTCGCCTCGCACTGCTCGCCGCGCTGGTGACGGCGCTGGCCGGGATGCTGCACGGCATCGAGGAGCCCTACGCGTGGCCCTCAGCGGCGTGGCTCGCGCCGGTCGCGGTGCTGGCCTGGCACGCGCTGCGCAGGCAGGAGAACGCTCCACGGTGGACATTGGTGTGCATCGGCGGCTACGTGGGTTTCGCGGCGATCACCTACACCCTGCACTTCGCGTTCGCCGTGCTGATGGTCGTGCTGATGGCGGTCCTCATCGGTGCCTTCCGGGTGCACCAGGGGCAGCCGTTGTGGCCGACGGTGCGGCAGTTGTTCCTGCGGTTGCTGCCGATCGGCATCGTCAGCTTGGTCATCGCCCTGCTGGTGTGGTTGCCGTACCTGCTGTCGACGCACTTCCTGCTGGCCAACCCGCGCAGCGCCGCGCAGCACTACCTGCCCGCCGACGGCGCGTTCCTGCCGGTGCCGATGCTGCAGGGCACCGCGTTCGGGGTGCTGTGCCTGGCCGGTCTGGTGTGGTTGCTGCTGCGGTGTCGGCGCAGTGAAGTGGCTGCCGCGATGCTCACCATCGTGCTCGCGGTCTACGGCTGGTTCGTGCTGTCGACGCTCGCGCTGGTCGCCAAGACGACGCTGCTGGCGTTCCGGCTCAACGTGATCCTCGACGTGACGCTGGCCGTCGGCGGTGTTTTCGGGCTGCTGGAACTGATCGGCTACCTGCGGCGCAAGCTCGACGCCCGGTACGCGTTGCGGATCAGCATGGTCGGCTGCGCGCTGGGGCTGCTCGGCGCGATCACCATCAACCAGGGCGCGATCGGGCTGGCCTTGGCGGATTCGGCCGACCGCGCCTACCAGGACTACTACCCCACCGGCGACAACGCGATGGGGCAGCGGGACCCGGCCCAGCTCGGTTCGTGGACCGACGACGAGATCCGCGCGATCGCCGAGCTGACCGGGCGCGAGCCGACGCAGAACCTGCTGCTGACCACCGACTACAAGCTGATGTCCTTCAAGCCCTACTGGGGTTTCCAGCAGGAGACGCCGCACTACGCCAACCCGCTGGCGGACTACGCCGAGCGCGCCGCCGAGATCCAGCGGTGGAGCACGGCGAAGACCAGCGACGAGTTGCTGCGCATGATGCACGCCAGCCGGTTCAAGACGCCCAACGTCTTCATCCTGAACAACCCGGCCAACCGTTATTCCACTGTGGACGTCCCGGCGAACCAGGCCGGGAAGCTCGTGCTGCAGTTGAAGGGCGACGCCTTCCCGCAACAGCCGAACGTCCGGGACTACGACGTCTACTTCGACCCGGCGGTGTTCGACTCCTCAGCCTTCACCAAACGCGAGGTCGGCCCCTACACCATCATCGCCCGGCGCTGAGCCGCACGGGAGAAGCGGCGCGGTCAACGGATCCCGCAAGACCGCGCCGAAACTCCTGGCGGAAATCAGTTCCCGGCCGGGCGGACTGGCAGTTCGCGCAGTCCGTGGATCAGCGTGCTGAAACGCCATTGCACGTCGTCCAGCGCGCCAGAGCCGCTGAGGTTCGGGAAGCGCTCGACGAGGTGGCGCAGCGCGATCTGGGCCTCCAACCGGGCCAGTTGCGCACCGAGGCAGAAGTGGATGCCGTGGCCGAAGGCCAGGTGCCCGTGCGCGTCGCGGCTGATGTCGAAGCGGTCCGGCTCCGGGAAGCGCTCCGGGTCGTTGTTCGCCGCGGTCAGGCCGACCCAGACCATCTCGCCCGCCGGGATCAGCACGCCACCGACCTCGACCGGCTCGACGGTGTGCCGGAACGTCCCGTGGATCACCGGACCGTCGAAGCGCAGCATCTCCTCGACCGCGCCGGTCACCAGCTCCGGGTTCGCGCGCAGCGCCGCCCACTGATCTGGGTTGCGCAACAAAGCCAGCACGCCGTTGCCGATGAGGTTGACCGTCGTCTCGTGCCCAGCGACCAGCAGGAGGAAGACCATCGAGATCAGTTCCGCCTCGCTGAGCCGGTCCTCGTCCTCGGTGGCCTCGATCAGCGCGGTGAGCAGGTCATCGGCCGGTTCCCGGCGCTTGGTCTCGATGAGCTCGACCAGGTACTGGGCCATCGCGCCAGCGGCGGCCTGCGCCGCGCCCGAGTCGGCGTCCGAGGCGTCCAGCAGCCTGTTGGTCCAGGTCCGGAACTCGTCGCGGCGGGTCTCGTCCACCCCGAGCAGTTCGGAGATCACTCGAATCGGCAGCGGGAACGCGAGCGCGTCCAGCAGATCGACCTCGGATTTCCCAGCCATCCCGTCGAGCAGTTCATCGGTGAGCCGCGCGACCCGTGGCCGCATGCTCTCCACCCGGCGCGCGGTGAATGCCTTGACCACCAGCTTGCGCAGCCTGGTGTGGTCCGGCGGGTCCATGTTCAGCAAGTGCTCGGCGAGCTCACTGACGAGTTCCCGGCGGTCTGAGTCCGGTGGCAGCTTCGCGTTGATCACCTCGCGGGTGCGGGTGGTCTCCTTGCTGAACCGGGGATCGGCCAGCGCGGCACGCGCCTCCTCGTACCGCACGATCACCCAGATCGGCAAGCCTTGTTGGGTGACCATCCGCTGGACCGGCGTGGTGGCCCGGATGTGTTCGAACCGGGCGTGCAGGTCCCGAACGAACTCGGCATCGAAAACGGGAAGCTCGGCGAGCGACTCGGTGGTGGACATCGGATTCCTTCGCGTTCGGCAGCGTTGCCCCCGAACCCCAGCGAACACCGTTTACGCCCCGCTGTCACACCGATCTGAGAGAACCTTCAGCAGCATCGCGCGACGTCGGAGCCGGGTTCCCGAATTGCCCTGAAATCGGGAACCCAAAACCAGACGGAAAGGCCCCCGATTTTCCCTGAATTTGGAAATTTCATCCATCGGCGCGACGTGCCACGCGTGGGTCAGACGGTTTCGAAGCAGCCCGCGCCCAGCAGTCCCTTGAGCTCGCCCTGCAGACCGTTCTCCGTGGAGACGAAGAAGTCGCTGGACAGGGCCAGGCGGGTGGTGCCGCGCGGGGTCTGCAGCTTGAGGTGCACCGGGGTGGTGCCGGAATGCGCTCGCAGCGTCCGCTTCAGCTCCGCGACCAGGGACTGGTCGACCCGCCCCACCGGCACCTTGATCACGAACGCCGGGCTGGTGCCCGGATCGGTCTCGGCCGCGGAGATGTCCACCGGAACCGCGTCCGAGGCGAACACGCTGATCGTGCCCTCGCGCTCGTTGATGCGGCCCTTGACCGCGAGCGCGGTGTCCTCCACCAGGCAGTCGGCGTACATCTCGTAGGACTTCGGGAAGAACAGCACCTCCACGCTGGCGTCCAGGTCCTCCAGCGTGACGATCGCCCACGGGTGGCCGTTCTTGTTGATGCGGCGCTGGATTCCCGAGATCATCCCGGCGATCTTGAGCTGCTCCTTGCCGCCGCCGAACTCCCGCTCGCCGCCGACCAGCTCGGCGATCCCGGTGTCCTGGTAGGGGGCGAGCAGCCGCTCCGCGCCGTCCAGCGGGTGCGCCGAGACGTACAGGCCCAGCATTTCCCGCTCGTAGGACAGCAACTGCTTGCGCGGCCACTCCTCCGGGGTGAACGCCAAGTGCGCCAGCGGCGAGGCGTCCGCGCTGTCGTCCGAGGGATCCGCGCCGAAGAGGTCGAACTGGCCCATCGCCTGCTGCCGCTTGAGCCCGATCACCGCGTCCACCGCGGCTTCGTGGTGCTGGGCCAACGACATCCGGGTGTGCCCCAGCGAGTCGAAGGCACCGGCCTTGATCAGCGATTCGATGACCCGCTTGTTGCAGGCCAGGATCTCCGACTTGTCCAGGAAGTCGGTGAACGAGACGTAGCGGCCCTTCTCGCTGCGGCTCTTCACGATCGAGGCCACCACGTTGGAGCCGACGTTGCGGATCGCGCTCATCCCGAAGCGGATGTCGGAGCCGACGGCGGCGAAGGTGTCCTTGGAGTCGTTGACGTCCGGGGAGAGCACCTTGACGCCCATCCGGCGGCATTCGGCGAGGTAGACCGCCATCTTGTCCTTGTTGTCGCCGTTGGAGGTCAGCAGCGAGGCCATGTACTCGGCCGGGTAGTTGGCCTTCAGGTACGCCGTCCAGTACGCCACCAGCGCGTAACCGGCCGCGTGCGACTTGTTGAACGCGTAACCGGCGAAGGGCAGCACCGTCTCCCAGAGCTTGGTGATGGCCTCGTCGCGGTAGCCGTTGGCCTGCATACCGGCGTGGAAGCCCTCGAATTCCTGGTCCAGGACTTCCTTCTTCTTCTTGCCCATCGCGCGGCGCAGGATGTCCGCTCGACCGAGGCTGTAACCGGCCACCTTCTGCGCGATCGCCATGATCTGCTCTTGGTAGACGATCAGGCCGTAGGTCTCGTCGAGGATGTCGCGCAGATCCTCCTCAAGATCGGGGTGGATCGGCTCGATCTCCTTGCGCGCGTTCTTGCGGTCGGCGTAGTCGAGGTGCGCGTTGACATCCATCGGCCCCGGCCGGTACAGCGCGTTGGCCGCCACCAGGTCGCCGAACGCGGTCGGTTGCAGGCGTTTGAGCAGCTCGCGCATGCCGCCACCTTCGAACTGGAACACGCCCAGGCTTTCCCCGCGGGCGAGCATCTCGTAGGTGGTCTTGTCGTCCAGCCCCAGCGTCGACAGGTCGATCTCGACGCCGTGGTTCTCCTGCACCATCTTCAGCGCATCACCGAGGATGGTCAGGTTGGACAGCCCCAGGAAGTCCATCTTCAGCAGGCCGATGGCCTCGCAGGACGGGTAGTCCCAGCCGGTGATGATCGAACCGTCGTCCCTGGCCCACAGCGGAACCGTGCCCAGCAGCGGCTGGGAGGAGAGGATCACCGCGCAGGCGTGCACACCGGCGTTGCGGATCAGCCCTTCCAGGCCGCGGGCGGTGTCGAAGATCTGCGACACCGTCTGGTCGGTCTCGATCAGGCTGCGGACCTCGGCGGCTTCGGTGTAACGCTCGTGCTGCGGGTCCACGATGCCGGACAGCGGGATGTCCTTGGCCGCGATCGGCGGCGGCAGCGCCTTGGAGATCTTGTCCGCGATGGCGAAACCGGGCTGGCCGTGGTGCACCCGCGCGGCGTCCTTGATCGCCGCCTTCGTCTTGATCTTGCCGAAGGTGATGACCTGGGCCACCTTGTCCCGGCCGTACTTGTTGATCGCGTACTGCAGCACCTCGTCGCGACGCCGGTCGTCGAAGTCGAGGTCGATGTCCGGCGGGGAGTCGCGCTCCGGGTTCAGGAACCGCTCGAAGATCAGCCCGTGCTCCAGCGGGTCCAGGTTGGTGATGTGCAGGATGTAGGCCAACAGCGATCCCGCCGCCGAGCCACGACCCGGACCGACGTGGATGCCCTGCGACTTGGCCCACCGGGTCAGGTCGCCGACCACCAGGAAGTACGCGCAGTAGCCCTTGGTGTCGAGCACGTCCAACTCGATCCGGATGCGCTCCCGGCACTCCTCGGTCGGGCCGTCCGGGTAGCGGGTGGGCAGGTACTGCTCGATCTCGGCGGCCAGCAGGTCGCGCTCGGTCTTGCCGCTGCCGTCGGTCACCCGCGGCATCCGGTCCTGGAACTTCCAGACGTCCTCGTAGGACTCGACGCGCTCGGCGATCAGCAGCGTGCTGTCCGCCGCCCCGGGAACCTCCTTGTCCCAGTACTCGCGCATCTCCTCGGCGGACTTCAGGTAGTAGCCGTTGCCGTCGAACTTGAACCGGCTCTCGTCGCTGAGGGTCTTGCCGGACTGCACGCACAGCAGCGCGCCGTGCGACTCGGCCTGGTCGGCGGTGACGTAGTGGCTGTCGTTGGTCGCCAGCGGCTTGAGGTCCAACTCCTTGGCGATCTTGAGCAGGCCCTCCCGCACCGAGCGCTCGATCGGCAGGCCGTGGTCCATCAGCTCCAGGAAGAAGTTCTCCTTGCCGAAGATGTCCCGGTAGTCCGCCGCGGCCTGCAAAGCCTCGTCGTACTGCCGCAGCCGCAGCCGGGTCTGGACCTCGCCGGACGGGCAGCCGGTGGTGGCGATGATGCCTTCGGCGTACTCGCTGATCAGCTCGCGGTCCATGCGCGGCTTGCGGTAGTAGCCCTCGAAACTGGCGCGGCTGGACAGCGTGAACAGGTTGCGCAGCCCGGTGGCGTTGGCCGCCACCATCGTCATGTGCGTGTACGCACCCGCACCCGAGACGTCGCCGCCCTCACCGAACTCGTCGGTGCCGCGCTGCTTGGCCTCACCCCAGAACACCGGCTTCTTGTGGAACCGGCTGCCCGGCGCCAAGTACGCCTCGATGCCGATGATCGGCTTGATGCCGGTTTTCCTCGCCTGCTGGTAGAACTCGTCCGCGCCGAACATGTTCCCGTGGTCGGTCATGCCCACCGCGGGCATGCCCAATCTTTGCGCTTCCGCGAACAGCGCTGCGACCTTCGCCGCACCGTCGAGCATCGAGTACTCGGTGTGCACGTGCAGGTGGACGAAGGGGTCGACAGGCACGGGGAAGTCCTCCTTCGCGGCGGCTCTGGGGAGAGCTGCCAGCCTAACTCCCGACCCCGACGCGACCGGAGATTCCCCCGGCGTTGCGTCTCCGGGGAGTTCCAGGCTCATCTTGCGCAGCGGTGCGGGTAGCGGAACCTCAGACGCCGCCTGGACTGCGGGAGCAAATCACCGTGCCGTTGACGCTGTGGTCTGGTGGAGCGGGTAGCGTGGCACGACGTGGCTGGCCCTGATCCCGTGGACGTACGTCTGCTGAGCGTCGTCGCCGAGATGGGCCGTGCGGCGGTTCCCGAGATCGCCGGTCGGCTCGGCATGGATGTGCGTGACGTCGCCGCGCGTCTTGCTGCCCTGTCCACCACCGGTCTACCGCTGATCGTCGGTGTCGAGTGCGATGCCCAGGGCATCCGCAACGCGGTCGCCGCCGCGCAGCAGTGGGCCGCGCAGAACATGGCCAGCGGGCCGTACCAGGTCTCCGGCCCCGGCAGCGGTGGCCACCAGGTGCAGCACTCCGGCCCCTACCCGCAACCGTCCGGCGGCTATCCGGTGCCCACCGGTGGCTACCCGGCGCCCGCCTACGGCGGGCCGAGCGGCCAGCGGTTCGTCCCACCTGGCCCGCCGCCATCGTCCTTCCCGCAGCAGCCGACCCAGCAGGACCCGATGAACGTCTGGGGACCGCCCGGATCCGCCTCGTGGGCGCGCGGCGACCAGCAGCGGCCGGGCCAGCCAGCGCCGCAGCCGGTGCGCACCGGCAAGGTCGGCAGCAAGCTCGACGTCGAGGGTCTGGAGGGCGAGCGGATCACCATCATGCTCGTCGAGGTCGTGGATCCGGCGGATTTCCTGTTCACCGCAGCCGGTTACGAGTTGCAGGACGGCGAGCGAGCGGTCGTCGTGCACACCGAGTTGACCAACCGCGGGACGATCCCGTTCGCCTCGCTGCCCGACCTGTACCTGGAGCTGGTCACGAAGGACGGCGCCACGGTGTCGAAGGCCCCGGTGTCGCTGTCCTCCCGCCCGCCGCACCGCATCGGCGTGCCCTCCGGCGAGACCGCGGGCGGCCACACGGTGTACGTGCTCCCGGAGTCCACGGAGCTCACCGCGGTCCGCTGGACGCCGCGCCCCGGCGACGACCAACGCACCCTGACTTGGGACATAACCGACCTCTGACGTCTTTCCCGGTGATCCGTCGCGTCCGAACGGGCGTGTGCCCTTGCGGTTAGCGCTCTGATGTGGACACCTGGATGCATGACCTCTCCCGAGGGCGGTCGCACCAGCGTCGGTGTGCCGCGCGAGACGGCACCGGGTGAGCGCCGGGTCGCGCTGGTGCCCGGCGTGGTGGAGCGGTTGTGCGCGCAGGGGCTCCAGGTCGTCGTCGAGGCCGGTGCCGGACAGGCCGCGCTGATCCCAGACGACGCGTTCGCCAAGGCGGGCGCGAGCATCGGTGACCCGTGGTCGGCCGATGTCGTGGTGAAGGTCGACCCGCCGAGTGCCGCCGAGATCGACCGGTTGTCGACCGGATCGGTGCTGATCGGATTCCTGGCGCCGTTGACGGAACCGGACATCGCCGAGCAGCTGCGCGTGGCCGGGGTGCTGGGTTTCGCGCTGGAGTTGGTACCGCGCATCTCCCGAGCCCAGTCGATGGACGCGTTGTCGTCGCAGGCCAACGTGGCCGGATACCGGGCCGTGCTGCTGGCGGCGAACGAATGCACCCGGTTCTTCCCGATGCTGACCACGGCGGCGGGCACTGTGAAGCCCGCATCGGTGCTGGTGCTCGGCGTCGGGGTCGCCGGACTGCAGGCGTTGGCGACCGCGAAGCGGCTCGGCGCCCGCACCACGGGTTACGACGTGCGACCGGAGGTCGCCGACCAGGTGCGTTCGGTGGGCGCGAAGTGGCTGGACCTGGGTGTGGCGGCGGTCGGCGAAGGCGGCTACGCCCGCGAGCTGACCGAGGCGGAACGCGCCGAGCAGACCCACCGGCTGAACTCGGCGATCAGCGGTTTCGACGTGGTGATCACCACAGCCCTGGTGCCGGGCAGCCCGGCACCGAAGCTGGTTCCGGCCGAGGCGGTGCGCCGGATGCGACCGGGCAGCGTGATCGTCGACCTGGCCGGCGCGGCGGGCGGCAACTGCGAGCTCAGCGAGCCGGGCCGCACCGTGGTGGACCACGAGATCACCATCGCCACCCCGCTGAACCTCCCGGCGACCATGCCGGAACACGCCAGCGAGCTCTACGCCCGAAACGTCCAGGCGCTGCTCGAATCGATGCTCGTCGACGGCCGCCTCGCCCCCGACTTCGAAGACGAGGTGCTGGCCGCCACCTGCATCACCCGACCGGATCCGACACGAGCTTCGACAACCGGGTGAGGGGCACCCGTGACCCAGTTACTCGGTCACGGGTGCCCCTCACCCAGACACGGGGAGGAGGAGCGATGTTCCTGGCTGATCTGGCGATCCTGGTGTTGGCGGGGTTCGTCGGCTTCGCGGTGATCTCGAAGGTGCCGAACACCCTGCACACCCCGCTGATGTCCGGCACCAACGCCATCCACGGCATCGTGCTGCTCGGTGGCGTGCTGGTGCTGGGGTCCGGTGTGGACAGTCTCGGCTCCCAGCTGCTGGCGCTGGTGGCGATCGTGTTCGGCACCATCAACGTGGTCGGCGGATTCCTGGTCACCGACCGGATGTTGGGCATGTTCAAGCGCAAGCCGGACGCGGCGCGGAAGGGTGCCGAGAAGTGATCACGCTGCGGTCGGTGCTCTACATCCTGGCGTTCGCGCTGTTCATCTACGGCCTGATGGGACTGACCGGGCCGCGCACCGCGGTGCGCGGCAACGCGATCGCGGCGGCTGGCATGGTGGTCGCGGTCGTCGCCACGCTGCTCACCCCCGGGCTGGGCAACTGGTGGCTGATCGCGCTGGGCCTGGTGCTCGGCTCGGTCATCGGGGTGCCCGCCGCGCGGCGGGTGAAGATGACCGCGATGCCGCAGATGGTGGCGCTGTTCAACGGTGTCGGCGGCGGTGCGGTGGCGCTCACCGCCTGGGTGGAGTTCCGCGAAACCGCCGGATTCCAGGGCGAACCCGCCTTCGTTTCGGTCTCGACGCTGTTCGCCGCGATCATCGGATCGGTCTCGTTCTGGGGTTCCCTGGTGGCCTTCGGCAAGCTGCAGGAGATCGTGCCGGGCCGCCCGATCACGGTCGGCCGCCTGCAACTGCCGCTGAACGTCCTGCTGCTGGCCGGGGCGGTCGGCTGCGCCGTGGCGATCGGGCTGGGCGGCAACGCCGAGTGGCTGCTCGTCGCGCTGCTGGTGCTGGCCGGGGTCGCCGGGATCGCGGTGGTGCTGCCGATCGGCGGGGCCGACATGCCGGTGGTGGTGTCGCTGCTCAACGCCTCCACCGGGCTGTCCGCGGCGGCGGCCGGGCTGGCGTTGAGCAACACCGCGATGATCGTGGCAGGCATGCTGGTGGGCGCGTCCGGTTCGATCCTCACCGACCAGATGGCCAAGGCGATGAACCGGTCGATCCCGTCGATCGTCGCGGGCGGGTTCGGGGGTGGCGCGACGACCGCTCCGGCGGTCACCGGTGGTTCGGTGCGTGCCGTGAGCGCAGCCGATGTGGCGATCCAACTGGCGTACGCCGGGCAGGTGATCGTGGTGCCCGGCTACGGCATGGCGGTCGCGCAGGCCCAGCACGCCGTGCAGGACATGGCGAAGTTGTTGACCGACCGGGGTGTCGCCGTCGACTACGCGATCCACCCGGTGGCAGGCCGGATGCCCGGTCACATGAACGTGCTGCTCGCCGAGGCGGACGTGCCCTACGAACAGCTCAAGGAGATGGACGAGATCAACGACGAGTTCGCCCGCACCGACGTCGCGCTGGTGATCGGCGCCAACGACGTCACCAACCCGGCGGCCCGCAGCGACCCGAACTCCCCGATCTACGGCATGCCGATCCTCAACGTCGACCAGGCCAAGGCGGTCATCGTGCTGAAACGCTCGATGCGCGCGGGCTTCGCGGGCGTGGACAACCCGCTCTACACCGACCCGAAGACGACGATGCTGTTCGGCGACGCCAAGTCCTCGGTCCGCGAGGTGGTCGAAGAGCTAAAAGCCCTCTGAGGTGCACTGCGGGCGGCGGCCGGTGCTCACTGCTTGTCGCGGCGGAAGAAGTCCAGCGGATTGGCGCGTTTGGGCCGCTCGGGCTTGTCCCGGCTGCGGTACTGCAGCGTCGGCCATTCCCCCGCATCGTCGTTCGAGCGCTCCGGTTCCGGGCCGCCGAGCACCGACGGTGACGCGGTGCCGACGTCCTCGGCGCTGATCACGTCACCGAGGCTGGTGAAACCGGCGGGCGGGGTGTCCGCGTCCGAGCCGGGGTCGATCACCGGCATGCCGCTGGGCGGCGTCGGTGCGTCTGATCCCTCGAACGATCGTGACTGTGCCATCAAGCCCCCTTTGTCGTCGCAGGCTTGCCCGCCACGGTACCCAAATCAGCCGTCTTGATCGCGGAGCGCGTCCAGCGCGTGCTGGAGATCGGCCGGGTATTCGCTTTCGAACGTCACCCAGCCACCGGAGGGGTGCTCGAACGAGAGGCCACGTGCGTGCAACCACTGTCTGGTAATAGCGAGACGTCGGGCCAGCACCGGGTCCGCGCCGTAGGTGAGGTCGCCGACGCACGGGTGCTTGATCGCCGCGAAGTGCACCCGGATCTGGTGCGTGCGACCGGTTTCCAGCTTCACGTCCACCAGCGACGCCGCCCGGAACGCCTCCACCGTCTCGTAGTGGGTGATGCTCGGCTTGCCGCCGGTGACGACCGCGAACTTGTAGTCGTGGCGCGGATGCCGGTCGATCGGCGCGTCGATGGTGCCGCGGCTCGGGTCCGGATGTCCCTGCACCACAGCGTGGTAGCGCTTGTCCACGGTGCGTTCCTTGAACGCGCGCTTGAGCACCGAGTACGCGTGCTCGCTCTTGGCGACGACCATGACGCCGGTGGTGCCCGCGTCGAGCCGGTGCACGACGCCCTGCCGTTCGGCGGCGCCGGAGGTCGCGATGCGCACACCCGCCGCAGCGAGCCCGCCGACCACCGTCGGCCCTTCCCAACCGGGGCTGGGGTGCACCGCGACGCCGACCGGCTTGTCCACCACGACGATGTCGTCGTCCTCGTGCAGGATCTTCAGCCCTTCCACCGGCACCGCGACGACCTGCAACGGCTGCTCCGCCGGTGGCAGCACCACTTCCAGCCACGCCCCCGCGACCAGCCGGTCCGACTTGCCCGCCGGGTTGCCGTCCAGCAGCACATCGCCGGACTCCGCCAGTGACGCGACCGCGTTGCGGGACAGCCCCAGCAGCTTCGAAAGGCCCGCGTCCACCCGCATGCCGTCCAGCCCTTCGGGCACCGGCAGGGTTCGGAGATCGCTCACTTCTCCGCAGCCTTCTTCCGGCGGTGCACCGTGCCGTCGTAGTCCCGGCCCAGCAACGACATCAGCACGACCAGGATGCCGCCGCAGACGATGCAGCTGTCGGCGACGTTGAACACCGGCCACACCGCGCCGCCCGGCGCGAAGACCGACAGGAAGTCCACCACGTGCCCTTGCAGCGGGCCGGGGGCGCGGAAGATGCGGTCGGCCAGGTTGCCGCAGGCACCGCCGAGCACCAGGCCGAGGCCCACCGCCCAGCCCAGCGAACGCAGCTTCGGCGCCAGCCAGATGATCACCACGACGACCGCGATCGCGAGCAGCGCCAACAGCCACGTCATGCCGGTGGCCAGCGAGAACGCGGCACCGGGATTGCGCAGCACGTCGAGGTAGAGCAGGCCGCCGAGCAGTCGGACCGGCGGGCCGCCTTCCAGGTTGGCCACCACGGCGATCTTGGTGACGATGTCGATGCCCAAGGCCACCACAGCCACCCCGAACAGCAACCCGAGCAGCCGCCGGGACCCGACGCGCGGCGATTTGCCGGGATCTGCCGCGTCGGTCTGCGTCTCGTTGACCTGCGCTGCGACGGTTTCGCTGTCCGCGCGCTCTGCGGAGGACTGCCCTTGGGAGGACGGCTCGGTGCTCACGACGGCCATTGTCCCTGAACCGCAGCGGATGCATCGCGGCAGTACCTGAACTCACTCGCGGTGCGAGTAGCGGAGCCTCCCCGCCTGCGTCCCGCGCACCGCACAAGGTGGCGATTTCGCGCGCCCCGGATTCCGGATCGCGGAAGCTGGCTCAGCCGAGGAACCCCGGTGTCGGACGGGGATCGTCGGACGGGACCCAGCGACCGTCGACCTGCTCGTAGCGCCAAGTGGGTCCACCGGTCACCAGCCGCCGCAGGGCGTCGACGAAGCGGTCGACGTGCTCGTTCGTGGTGCCCAGGCCGACGCTGACCCGCACCGCGCGGTCGGCGTCCGAGCCAGCCCGCGAAAGCAGCCGACGCGTGGCCAGATGTGCGCAGAACAACCCGTCGCGAACGCCGATGCCGTGCTCCGCGGACAGCGCCGCGGCGAGCAGAGCGGGATCCTGGCTGTCCACCGTGAAGCTCACCACGCCGACCCGGTCGTGATCAGCGCCGAACAGGCTAAGCTCCCGAACCCCCGGCACGGCGCGCAGCCCCGCCCGCAACCGGCCCAGCAGCGTCTCCTCGTGCTCGATGATGTTCGCCCAGTTCGCCGAAAGCGTCTCGCAGGCCGCTGCCAGCGCGTGCACCCCGACAGTGTTCGGCGATCCGGCCTCGTGCCGCTCCGGGCCGGTGGTCCAGCTCACGGACCGTTCCTGCACCGACCGGGTAGCGCCGCCACCGGCGAGGTACGGCTCGGCGGCGTTGAGCCAGTCCGCGCGGCCGATCAACGCGCCAGCGCCGAACGGTGCGTACAGCTTGTGCCCGGACAGCGCCACGTAGTCGACATCGAGCTCCGTGATCCGCACCGGCCGGTGCGGGGCGAGTTGCGCGGCGTCCAGCACGGTGCGCGCGCCGCGACGGCGAGCCACCCGCGCGAGTTCGGCGACCGGCCACAGCTCGCCGGTGACATTGGAAGCGCCGGTGAGCACCGCGAGTCGCGGCCCCTCCGGGCACTCGGCCAGAGCGGCGTCCAACACGGCGACCGCGTCCGCTGCTGTCTCCGGCGCGGCGATGCGGCGCACCCGCGGACCGGTCCACGGGAGCAGCGCGGCGTGGTGCTCGGTGTCGAAGACGACCACGGACGTGCCGCGTGGCAGCACTCGGGCCAGCAGGTTGAGGGAGTCGGTGGTGTTGCGGGTGAAGAGCACCGAGTCGGTGCGCCGGGCACCGACGAAGTCCCGCAGCTCGTCGCGAGCGTTCTCGTAAACCCGCGTGCACACCTGGGACGCGAAACCGGCGCCGCGGTGCACACTGGCGTACCAGGGAAGCAGTTCGTCCACCGCCGTCCGCACGGCCTCCAGGCACGGCGCGCTGGCCGCGTGATCGAGATTGGCGTAACCGACGCTCTCCCCGGTGACCAGCGGGACCCGCAGCGCGCCCCCCACCACGGCGGGAATCCGGTACTCCACATTGGACTGCGTCGGGATGTCGATGACGGCAGACGACACGATGCCCCTCCTCGGGCCTCACCGGACCCGGCAGGAAGGGTCCGCGCTTGCCGAGCCGCCCTGCGCGACCGGCCAGGTCCTCACCCGGGGCACCCCACCGCGGTAGGAGGGTTGCCGACCAGCAAGCCGGGGCTTGACGCTGGTACTCATGACCTTCGACCCAGCACCCTAGAAAACCACCGCGCACCGGGCAACAAGCTCCCAAGAAGTGAGAACGACCCGCCGCCACACCGGATCCGGTGAAGCGTGAGGGGTACCCGTGACCAAGTAACTTGGTCACGGGTACCCCTCACCTCGAACGGAACTTCGTCAGAGCTTGGTGACGGAGACTTTGATCTCGGTGCCGTCGCCGACGGTGCCGGTGAAGCCGTCCGCCACGTCGCCCGGTTCGATCGCGTTCGCCAGGGTTTCGCCCGCGATGAATTCGCGGTGCGCGGCAACCGCGTCCAGCACCTCGGCGGGCGCCGACACCGTGGCGATGATCCGGTCCGACACCTCGAAGTCCGCCTCGCGGCGGGCCTGCTGGACGACTCGGACCACGTCGCGGGCCAGGCCCTCGGCGGCCAACTCCGGGGTCACCTCGGTGTCCAGCACGACCAGCCCCTCGCCGCCCGGCAACGCCGAGGCGGCTCCGGTGTCGGTGGACACCAGCCGCTCGGTGAACTCGCCGTCCTGCAGCTCGATGCCCGCCGCGACCACGGTGTTCCCGGTGCGCTGCCACTCCCCGGACTTCACCGCCTTGATCACCTTCTGCACGTCCCGGCCCAGCCGCGGACCGGCGGCCCGCGCGTTGACCGCGATCTCGAAGTGCCCGTGCGCGGCGACGTCGGTGCTCAGTTCGAGCTCCTTGACGTTGACCTCGTCGCCGATCAGATCCGCGAACGGTCGCAGCACCTCGGCTTCCGGGGCGGCGACCACCAGCTTGGCCAGCGGCAACCGCACCCGCAGCTTGTTGGCCTTGCGCAGCGCCAACGCCGACGAGCACACCTGGCGCACCTGGTCCATCGCGGTCACCAGCGCGGCGTCCGCGGGCAGCTCGTCGACCAGCGGCCAGTCCGCCAGGTGCACCGACCGACCGCCGGTCAGCCCCCGCCAGACCGCCTCGGCAGTCAGCGGCAGCAGCGGCGCCACCACCCGGCAGGTCACCTCCAGCACGGTGTGCAGCGTGTTGATCGCGTCCTGGTCACCGGCCCAGAACCGGTCGCGCGACCGGCGCACGTACCAGTTCGTCAGCACTTCGAGGAAATTCCGCACGTTCGCGCAGGCACCAGCCAGGTCGAAGGTGTCCATCGCGGACTGCACGTCGCCGACCAACTCGTTGGTCTTGGCCAGCACGTAGCGGTCCAGCACGTGCTTGCTGTCCACACTGGACTCACCTGTGACACCCGCGGCGTTGGCGTACAGCGCGAGGAAGTACCAGGAGTTCCACAGCGGCAGCACCGCCTGCCGCACCGCGTCGCGGATGCCGCGTTCGGTGACCACCAGGTCCCCGCCGCGCAGGATCGGGCTGGACATCAGGAACCAGCGCATCGCATCCGAACCGTCGCGGTCGAAGACCTCGTTGACGTCCGGGTAGTTGCGCTTGGACTTCGACATCTTCAGCCCGTCGTGGCCCAGCACGATGCCGTGCGCCACCACGTTGGAGAACGCCGGGCGGTCGAACAGGGCCGTCGCGAGCACGTGCATGTTGTAGAACCAGCCGCGCGTCTGGCCGTTGTACTCGACGATGAAATCGCCCGGGTAGTGGTGCTCGAACCACTCCGCGTTCTCGAACGGGTAGTGCACCTGGGCGAACGGCATCGAACCGGACTCGAACCAGCAGTCCAGCACCTCCGGCACCCGCCGCATCGTCGACCGACCCGTCGGGTCGTCCGGGTTCGGCCGGGTCAGCTCGTCGATCTCCGGGCGGTGCAGGTTGGTCGGCCGCACCCCGAAGTCGCGTTCCAACTCGTCCAGCGAGCCGTAGACGTCGGTGCGCGGGTAGGCCGGGTCGTCGGAGACCCACACCGGGATCGGCGAACCCCAGTAGCGGTTCCGGGAGATGTTCCAGTCGCGGGCGTTCTGCAACCACTTGCCGAACTGCCCGTCCCGGATGTGCTCGGGCACCCAGTTGATCTGCTGGTTCAGCTCGACCATCCGGTTCTTGAACTGGGTGACCGCCACGAACCAGGACGACACCGCCCGCTGGATCAGCGCGTTGTCGCAGCGCCAGCAGTGCGGGTACGGGTGGTCGTAGGTCTCGTGCCGCAGCAGCAGACCTTTTTCCTTGAGGTCGCGGATGATCTGCTTGTTCGCCTCGAAGACGTGCAAGCCCGCGTACGGCGGCACCTCGGTGGTGAACCTGCCGTGCGCGTCGACCGGCACCACCGGCTCGATGTCCGCGGCATCGGTGACGACCTTGTCCTCTTCACCGAAGGCGGGGGCGATGTGCACCATGCCGGTGCCGTCGTCGGTCGTGACGTAGTCGGCCGACAGCACCTGGTGCGCGTTCTCCCGGCCCAAGAAGAAGTCGAACGGCGGCGTGTACGCGGTGCCGAGCAACTCGGTGCCGCGGAACCGGGCGAGCACGTGGTCCGCGATGTCCTCGCCGAGTTCCCGCGCGTACGCACCGAGCCGCGCCTCGGCCAGCACGTAGCGCTCGGCGCTGTTCGCGGGCGCTACCAGCACGTATTCCACGTCGGGGTGCACCGCGGCGGCCAGGTTGGACGGCAGCGTCCACGGCGTGGTCGTCCACACCAGGGCCAGGGCGCCGTCGAAGACCTTGCCGGTCGCCTTCAGCCGCAGCCCGACGGTCACCGCCGGGTCCTGCCGCTGCCGGTAGACGTCGTCCATCCGGGTTTCGGTGTTGGAAAGCGGTGTCTCGCAACGCCAGCAGTACCAGAGCACCCGGAAGCCCTCGTATACCAGGCCCTTGTCCCACAGGGTCTTGAAGGCCCACATGACGCTTTCCATGTAGTCCAGGTCGAGCGTCTTGTAGTCGTTGTCGAAGTCCACCCACCGGGCCTGCCGGGTGACGTAGTCCTCCCAGTCGGCGGTGTAGCGCAGCACCGAGGTCCGGCACGCCTCGTTGAACGCGGCGACGCCCATCTGCTCGATCTCGGACTTGGAAGTGATGCCGAGCTGCTTCTCCGCCTCCACCTCGGCGGGCAGCCCGTGGCAGTCCCAGCCGAACCGGCGCTCCACCCGGTGACCGCGCATCGTCTGGTAGCGCGGCACCGCGTCCTTGACGTAGCCGGTCAGCAGGTGCCCGTAGTGCGGCAGGCCGTTGGCGAACGGCGGCCCGTCGTAGAAGACGAACTCGTTGGAACCGTTGACACCGGGCTCGCGGGCCTGCACCGACGCCTGGAAGGTCTTGTCGTCGGCCCAGAAATCCAACACCTCGCGCTCGATGTCCGGGAACGCGGGCTGAGCTGCCACGCCGCGCTCACCGGCGGCGCCGAACTGAACCTTGGGATAAGCCATCGCGGATGCGCTCCTCGCGGTGTGTGTCCGTTTCCGCACGGGCACCGAGGGTTCGGTGTCCACGCGGGGACGACACCTCGTGCGCGTGCTCGCACGAGTTCCGCGGTACCACCCCGCTTGCCGTCGACGACCGCCGACGACCGCTCGTTACCGGCTATGACGGGCCGGACCCGTCCGGTTCTACTGAGGCAGCGACCGCTGCCCGTTCTTCCGGAAGCTCCCCGGTGATGGCCGGATCATCGCCTGGCTACACCAGAGTACCGGCAGTCCGCCACCAATTTTCACGGGTCCGCGGTTTCGGAGTCGACCATCCCCGTTCCGCGCGACGGCGGACACCGTCTCGTTGCGGGATCCCCCCACATCTCAATCGAGAGTGCGGTCCGCCAGCTTGCGAGGTCTGCGGCGTTCCGAGGCCAGCGTCGCGTTCGGGGCGCAGTGGGCGCAGGGTGTGAAGCCGAGTTCCCGCGCCTCGCGCAACGTCAGCGCGATCGTCTTCCGATCACCGATCAGCTCGCAGGTGCGCACGTGGTAACGCGGCCGCTCGTCGATCACCAGCACCTCGGCGGCCGGGTCCGCCACTGCCGCCGCGTTGCTGCGCTCCTCTCCCGGCTCCGCCGGATCGGATTTCGGCTTCGCACGCGCCGAAACCGACCGACGCCGCAACCGATCAACCGTCAGCAACGCCACACCGAGGACGCTGACCAGGACCGACAACCACGCCAGGTCGGGCTGGTCGGAGACGACCGCACCGGCCAGCACGCCACCGGCCACCAAGACCAGCACCAGCACGACCAACAGCACGCGCGCTCACACCCCCTCGCCGAACAGCCCGGATGCAAGTCGGCGGCAACGGGCGGTTCGGGCCCGTTGCCGCCGATGCGAGCGAACGTGATCAGCCAGCTTCGGCCGCACGCGCCCCGAAGCTGTAGCTGGTCTGCTGGCTGGAAGACCGCCCGCCACTGCTGTCGGCGGGAGCTGCTGAGCCGCGGTCCTGCAGTTCGCGCAGTTGCGACTCAAGGTAGGTCTGCAGTCGAGTGCGGTACTCGCGCTCGAACGTGCGAAGCGTCTCGATCTTCTTCTCCAGCGCGTTCTTCTCCTGGGTGATGTTGCCCATCACCTCAGCGTGCTTGCGCTGCGCATCGCGTTCCAGGGTGGCGGCCTTCTCCCGGGCCTGCCGTTCCAACGTCTCGGCCCGCGTGCGGGCATCGTTGAGCAACGTCTCGGCGCGGGTCCGCGACTCGTTGACCAAGCTGTCGGACTTCGAACGGGCTTCGGACAGCAGCTGCTCGGACTTCGTCCGCGCTTCGGACAGCATGCCGTCGGCCTCGGCCTTGGCTTCGCCGGTCAGCCGGTCGGCCATCTCCTGCGCGAGGCCCAGCACCTTGGCGGCCTGCACGTGATGATCGCCGCCCGGGGAAGTCTGCTCTACGGCGGTCGGCGCCGGGACCGGGGTGAGCCGGCGCGGTTCCTCCGGTGGGGCGGCCGGAGGTGGGGGAACCGACGCCTGACTGCGGGCGTCGTCCAGATCGACCTGCGCGGACTGCAGCTGGGCCTCCAACTGCTCCACCTGGCTGCGCAGGTCGTTGTTCTCCTCCACCAGCCGGGCAAGCTCGGCTTCAACCAGGTCGAGGAATGCGTCCACCTCGTCCTCGTTGTAGCCCCGCTTACCGATCGGAGGTTTGCTGAACGCGACGTTATGCACGTCTGCGGGGGTCAAGCCCACAAGATCACCTCACGCACTCCTCGGCTGCGGGTAGCCCGGGTTCCCCGTCACCCGGGCTGCACCAGTCGCATCAGTATGAACACGACCAGCAGCAGCACCATAATCGATAGGTCCAGTCCGACGCCGCCGATCCGGACCGTCGGGATCACCCGACGCACCAACTTTACGGGTGGGTCGGTCACTGTGTAGATGCTCTCCAACGCGATTGCAACCCCCCCGACGGGCCGCCAATCGCGAGCGAACACCCGAACGAGTTCGATCACGATACGGGCCGTGAGCAGCAGCCAGAAGAAGAACAGAACGTAAAACAGGACGATCTGCACCGGGTTCACGCTTCAACTGTGCCACCACTCACCCGTAGTTGAAAAAGGCACCCTCGGCGAGCCGCCGCTTGTCCTCGGCCGCGACGTCCACGTTCGGCGGTGAGAGCAAGAACACGCGGTTGGTGACCTTCTCGATCGAACCCCGCAACGCGAACGCCAGACCAGCGGCGAAGTCGACCAGCCGCTTGGCGTCGGCCTCCTCCATCTCGGTCAGGTTCATGATCACCGGCGTGCCGTCCCGGTACTGCTCGCCGATCGTGCGGGCCTCGCTGTAGCTGCGCGGGTGCAGCGTTGTGATCTTGCTCAAGTTGAACTGGGTGCCGGTGTCGGTGACCGCCCGTAGCCGGGAGACCGATTCCCGCGGCGGATCGGCGGACAGGTTGCTGCGCGCCACCGGCGGATCCGGCGTCCACTGCCGACGCGACCGCGGCGCCGGTTCGCGGTACTCCTCGACGAAGCCCTCCGGCTCGGCGTCGGCTTCCGCCTGATATCCCCCGCGGGTGCCGACCCGGCGCCGTCCCCCGACCCGGTCGGACGGGCTGTCGTAGAGGTCGCGGTCGGAGTCGGCATACCGGTCGCGGTAGCCGACTTCGTCTTCGTAATCGTCGACCTCGTCGGCCGGGACCATGCCGAAGTAGGCCTTCAACTTGTGCAAAGCGCTCATCGGCATGCCCTTCCTCTGCGACTCCTTAACACCGAGCACGAGGCGGCCGACCTTCGACCCCCCTGTTCACGGCTACGGCGAGGTTAACCGCCGCCTTCCTAGCAGCGCGGTTCCGACACGCACCCTGGTCGAGCCGTGCGCAACGGCACTTTCCAGGTCACCGGACATCCCCGCAGACACTTCGACAGCTTCACGGTGATCTCTGCGCAGCCGCTCAGAGATCGCGGAAAGTGTGTCAAATGCCACACCCGGTTCGCCACCCAACGGGGCGACAGCCATCACACCGCGCAGCCTAAGATCACCCGTTAGCGTGATCTTGTCGGCCAGTGCGGGCACATCCGCTGGACGACATCCCCCACGGCCGGTCGCTTCATCCAGGCTGACCTGCAACAACACGTCCAACGGCTGCTGCCGTTCACCGGCGTCCAGCGCGTTGGCGGTGGCGCGGCGCAGAGCCTCGACGAGCCGCTCGCTGTCCACCGACTCGACGACGTCGGCCCAGCGGACCACCGCCCGCGCCTTGTTGCGCTGCAGTTGACCGACCATGTGCCAGCGGACCGCGGCGGCCGGGCGCAGCGCGGCGAACTCGGCGACCTTGTCACGCGCCTCCTGTTCCCGGTTCTCGGCGAACCTGGCCATCCCGAGATCGGACAGCAGGGCCACGTCCGAAGCGGGGAAGGTCTTGGTCACCGCGAGCAGCTCGACCTCCTCCGGTCGCCGACCGGCCGCGCGGCAGGCCCGGTCGACCCGATCCCGAACCTCTCGCAGCGACTCGGCCAACTCCGCGCGCCGCGACGGCTCGCTCATGCCAGTTCCGCCTCTCCGCGATTCACAATTGTGGTGCGTCCAACACGAATCTCGCGTTTTGCGGTTTCTTGTGGCTGGGTTGCGTCACGGTCCCCTGGGGTGCGGTTGAGGAGGACTGGGGTTGGCACAGCGCTACTCATGCAGCCCTCCTGTTCTTGCGGGGCACCCGCACCCGATCTGTAATGCAGGACGCCCGAGCCCGGTCGGCGTTGTCAGCGGAGCAGGAACTGTCGCTCACGACACATCCTCCGGCTCGGCCCAGATGACCGCTGCGAACCGGCCGGTGCGCCCGCCGTCCCGGCGGTGGCTGTAGAGCTCCGGAGATTCCATCGTGCACCGCGGATCGACGCCGATCCGCGCGATCCCGGCGGCGGCCAACTGCTCCCAGAGTCCGGCGCGCAGATCGAGCCCGGTGGTGCCCTTGCGGGTCTTGCACGCGCTGCCGGGCAAGTGCTTCTCGACGTCCGCCTGCATCTCGGCGGGCACCTCGTAGCAATCGCCGCAGGCGGCCGGGCCGAGCAGCGCTTCGATGCGGTCCAACTGGGCCCCGGCCTCCCGCATCGCCTTCAGCGCCGCGACGAGCACCCCGACGCGGGCGCCCACTCGACCGGCGTGCACGGCCGAAACCACGCCGGATTCCGGATCGCCGAGCAGCACCGGCACGCAGTCCGCGGTCAGCGCGATCAACGCCAGTGCGGGCTCGGCGGTCACCAGCGCGTCGGTCGCCTCGACCGGAGCCGACTGCGGCCCGTCGACGATGGTGGCGGTGCGGCCGTGGATCTGCTCCATCCAGACCAACCGCTGTTCGGGCAGACCGATTCCGTCGGCCAACTTGCGCTGGTTCGCGGCCAGCGCAGCCGGGTCATCTCCGACCCTGCCGCCGAGGTTGAAGGAATCGAACGGCGGCCGGGAACTGCCGCCCTCCCGCGTGGTGATCACGCGCCGAATCCGCACTGCTGCTCAGCCTCCCACCAGCGGGCCCGAACGGGCTCGCACGAAAAACGACACCGGAACCAGGTGGTTTCCGGTGTCGATTCTCGCTCATGCGCCGTGCGGTGCGGCCGGACCGTTGGTCAGCGCCGCATGAACGGTGGTATGTCGACGTCGTCGTCGGTGTCGTCGTTCACCGGGACGGCGCGGTTCGGCAGTGCGCCGGGGCGGCTGGAAGTGCCGCCGTGCGTCGGGTATCCGCCGCTGGCGCGGGTGGGCACCGACACGTTCTGCTGACCGGTGGCCGGACCGTCGCTGCCGAACAGCCCGGTGCGCTGGCCGAGTCCGGGGCGCTGCGACGCTTCCGGTGCGGGCTCCGGCTGCGCCGGAGGCGTCGGTGGCTGCACGACCGGCGGCGCGACCGGCTGCTCCGCCTGCGGCGTCGGTTGCGGCGGCGCCGGGCGAGCTTCGGGCTCCGCCACGGGTGCGGGCTTCTCGGCGCTCCCAGCGGGTTCGGCGTCCTCGGTCCGGGAGCCGACCCTGGTCGGGTCGAGCTTCTTGTGGGTCGGCGTGCCAGCGTCGAACCCGGCGGCGATCACGGTCACCCGCACCTCATCGCCCAGCGAGTCGTCGATGACCGTGCCGAAGATGATGTTGGCCTCGGGGTGCGCGGACTCCTGCACCAGCGACGCCGACTCGTTGATCTCGAACAGACCGAGGTCGGAGCCACCGGCGATGGCCAGCAGCACGCCGTGCGCGCCCTCCATGGACGCTTCCAGCAGCGGCGAGTTGATCGCCTTCTGCGCGGCCTGCACCGCCCGGCCCTCGCCGCGCGCCGAGCCGATGCCCATCAGCGCACTGCCAGCGCCGGACATGACGCTCTTCACGTCGGCGAAGTCGAGGTTGATCAGACCGGGCGTGGTGATCAGGTCGGTGATGCCCTGGACACCGGAGAGCAGCACCTCGTCAGCGGACCGGAAGGCGTCCATCAGGCTCACCCCGATGTCGCCGAGCTGCAGCAGCCGGTCGTTCGGGATGACGATCAGGGTGTCGCAGCACTCGCGGAGCTCCTTGATGCCCTGTTCGGCCTGCGCCGCGCGGCGCTTGCCCTCGAAGGAGAACGGCCGGGTGACCACGCCGATGGTCAGCGCGCCGAGCTTGCGCGCGATCGACGCCACGACCGGCGCGCCGCCGGTGCCGGTGCCGCCGCCTTCACCAGCGGTCACGAACACCATGTCGGCGCCCTTGAGGACCTCTTCGATCTCTTCCTTGTGGTCCTCGGCGGCCTTGTGACCGACTTCCGGCGCGGCGCCAGCTCCGAGACCACGGGTCAGCTCGCGGCCGATGTCCAGCTTCACGTCGGCATCGGACATCAGCAGGGCCTGCGCGTCGGTGTTCACCGCGATGAACTCGACACCTTTGAGCCCGACCTCGATCATGCGGTTCACGGCGTTGACGCCGCCGCCGCCGATGCCGACGACCTTGATCACCGCGAGATAGTTGTGCGGGGGCGTCATCGGATCCGCCTTCCTGATCGTGGCTCTGCGCTCGCTACGTCGGCCGCTGGTCCAGCGGTCGCCGACGCGGGTCCGCCCGGTCGCTGCCAGCACGGGATTCGAGGTGCAGCCGATCCCGTGCGTGGTCCGGACGGTAGGCATCCAACTACCCCCGCGTCCAGCAGCCACGCCGGGATCCGTGGCAGGTGTGTTGTGCCGCGCACCTTCGTCGCTTCCGCCTCGACCGTTTTCGTTGTTGACCAGCGGTCCGCCCGCCGCGGCGAGCCCAGTGTTGTTCCTCCCCTGGTGCGGTGCTCACGTCTCGGACGTGATCACCACCAACACCGTACCCCGAGCCCTGCTCACCCGGTCGAGGCAGGCAGTTTCGGACTCGCCTGGCAAATCCCGACCGGAGGTGTCCGGATTCGCTGCCATGGTCGCTGCTCGACCGAATCTGGAACAGGAGGAATTCCTGACATGACTGGACAACTGCACGGCAAGGTCGCGCTGGTGGCCGGGGCGACCCGAGGCGCGGGGCGCGGCATCGCCGTGGAGCTGGGGGCAGCTGGTGCGACCGTCTACGGCACTGGGCGCAGCACGCGGGAGCAGCGCTCGGACTACGACCGGCCGGAGACCATTGAGGACACCGCCGAACTGGTGACGCGGGCGGGCGGCCGGGGCATCGCGGTCCGGGTCGACCACACCGACCCGGCGCAGGTCCGCGGGCTGGTGCAGCGGATCGAGGCGGAGCAGGGCCGACTGGACGTCCTGGTCAACGACCTCGGCGGCGAGCACCTGATGGACTGGCACAAACCGATCTGGCAGCAGGACCTGACCAAGGGCCTCCAGCGGTTGCGCACCGGAATCGAAGCGCACATGATCACCAGCCACTTCGCGCTGGCACTGCTGAGCAAGCAGCCGGGCGGGCTCGTCGTGGAGCTCACCGACGGCACGGCGGAGGTGAACGAGCAGTACTACCGCAGCGATTGCGGAGCGTTCTTCGACATCGCCAAGACAGCCATGCACCGGCTGGCCCGGGCCCAGGGGGAGGAGTTGAAGGAGTTCGGCGGCACTGCGGTTTCGCTGACGCCGGGCTGGCTGCGCTCGGAGATGATGCTGGAGCACTTCGGCGTCACCGAGGAGAACTGGCGGGAGTCCACCACCGCCCCGCCGGGCTTCGCCATCGCCGAGTCGCCCGCCTTCGTCGGCCGCGCGGTGGTCGCCCTGGCGACCGACCCGGAGGTGGCCCGCTGGAACACCGAGTCGCTGTCGAGCGGATACCTCGCGAAGGTCTACGGCTTCACCGACACCGACGGCTCCCAACCGGACTGCTGGCGCTACGCCCTCGAAGTCGAGTGGCCCGGCAAACCCGGAAACCCCGACGACTACCGCTGACGGGTGATGAGTGAAGGGCACCTGTGACCGGCTTACTCGGTCACAGGTGCCCTTCACCTCGACCAAGATCACCGTAAAGGGTGGCGAGGCGGGTGGCGGCGCTGGCGAACTGGTGGCGGAGTTCGGGTGGGGCGAGGATTTCCACTTCCGGGCCGAGTTGGAGCAGTTGGTCGTAGGCGATCTGGAGCGATTCGACGGGTAGCGTCGTGGTCATCCAGCCTTCGGTGTCGGGTTCGCCCACGGCGGCTTCGGCGGCGCGGGCACCGGCTCCGTCGGTGGTCGCGTGGAGCTTGCGCAGGCCGATCGGACTGATCCGGATTTCGATGGTCTCGGTCAGCAGCGAGCGGGCGAACTCCTCCGACTTGCGCTCCCAGAACGCGGCGAGGTCGAAGGTCTCGTCCCGGTTGAAGGTCTCCTCCGCCACTTCGACGCTGCGGAAGCGGTCCACCCGGTACGTCAGGAACCGCTGTTCGCAGCGGGCCGCCAGGTACCAGACCCCGGCCTTGAGCACGAGGCCGTGCGGCTCGATCCGGCGCTGCACCTCCCGTTCGCCGCGCTGGTACGACGCGGTCACCCGGAGGTCGCGCCACACCGCGCGGCTCAGTTCCGGTAGCACGGCCGGGGTTTCGACCTCGCGGAACCAGCGCGGGGCGTCCAGGTGGAACCGCTGACCGACCCGCTGCGGCGCATCGCGGAACGGCGGTGCCAACGCCGCCGACGCCTTGAGCTGTGCCGAGGCGACGGCTTCGCCCAGCCCCATGTCGATCGCCGGGCCCGGCACGCCGGAGAGGAACAGGGCCTCGGCTTCGGCCTGGTGCAGGCCGGTGAGCTTGGCCCGGTAGCCGCCGAGCAGCCGGTACCCGCCGGTCCGGCCCCGCTCGGCGTACACCGGCACCCCGGCCTCGGCCAGCGCGAGCACGTCCCGCGCCACGGTCCGCTCGGAAACCTCCAGCTCGCGGGCGAGTTCCGGCCCGGTCATCGAGCCGCGCACCTGCAACAGGCACAGCAGCGAAACCAACCTCGATGCCCGCATGCGGCGAGCCTACGGCGCACCCCCGACACCGTCCCTGGTCGCCGTTGCCACCGCATGGAACGGGCGGGCGTTTCGCACTTCACGACGGCCGCGGATGCCATACCACGCAATGCCCGTTTCGCCAGGCAGTCCTGGAACGGTCGTCCGGTGCTCGACTGCTGGCGATTTCGCGAGAAATCGGCACACCACCGCGGCACTCGACACGCCCGACGACACCTCAGTCCCTCCCCGGCGCAGGGACCTGGTGTTCAGCGCAGGCCGGTGGTCTTCAGGGAGGCGACCAGCCACCGCTGGCCGAGCAAGAACACCAGGACCGTCGGCACGGCCGCGAGCATCGCGGCGGCCACCACGTAGTGCTGCTTCGAGGCGTACTGGCCTTGCAGCGAAGCTATGCCGACCTGGACGACGCGCAGCGACTCGTCCTGGGCCACCGCCAGCGGCCACAGGAAGGAATTCCGGTTGGCCAGGAAGAGCAGCACCGCCAACGCGGCGAGCATCGGACGGCTCAGCGGCAGGATGACGTGCCAGTAGATCCGTTCGCCACCTCGATCACCCCCGTGAGAGCAATCCCGGAAAACGATCGCTGACGCTATTGACCGAGCGACGACCACGTCAATGCGCCATTGGTGGCCACCAACACCTGTTCCCACCTTTACCGGAATTCCCGATGAGTCCACAGTAGACAATGCCGTTGGTCGGCGGCCGGTTGGTGACCACGTCCCACACTGTCTACGGGGCGTGACCGGCAGCCGAGCAGCGTCCGTCGGCGCCGCGAGCGTTCGCCTTCGGGGCGTCAGGCGAAGCGGGGTGGGCCGCCGTTTAGTGCTCGGTGGGTGGCGTCTTCATCGATGTAGAAGTTCGGGCGTTGGTGGTCTTCGTCGTAGTAGCGGTGGAAGACCGGGGTTTGCGAGCCTGACATCGGGGGCACGATCCAGGACCAGTCCACCGGGCACTTGCGGCCCGCCGCCTCCTCCTTGGCGAGGTGCGTCAGGAAGCGCTTGGATTCGGTGTGGTGGTCGGTGATGGTCACCCCGGCCTGCTGGTAGGAGTGCAGCACCGCGCGGTTCAGCTCGACCAGCGCGCGGTCACGCCACAGGGTGTCCTCGCGCGAAGTGTCCAGGCCCAGCCGCTCGGCGACCAGCGGGACGAGGTTGTAGCGATCGCTGTCGCCGAAGTTGCGGGCGCCGATCTCGGTGCCCATGTACCAGCCGTTGAACGGCGCCGCCGGGTACGGCACGCCGCCGATGTTCAACCGCATGTGGCTGATCACCGGAACCGCGTGCCAGCGCAGGCCCAGCTCGGCGAACCAGGGCAGCTCCGGGTGGGTCACCGGGACCTCTTCGATCACTTCCGGCGGCAGGGCGAACATGTGCGGTCCTTCGTCGACGGTCTCCACCACCAGCGGAAGCGCGTCGAACGCGGTGCGCCGGAGCGGTGGCTGCCAGCCGAAGCTGAGCACGGCTTCGGTGAAGCGCACGTAGCGCGGATCGCCGAGCACCGTGCCGTCCGGTCGCTGGTACCCCGCGTAGCGGACGAGTTGCTCGTTCCAGATCCGCGGTGCCGGGCGCTGCGGCGTCTCGGGCGGGAACACGCTGATCACCGGGCGGATCTTGCCGTTGTTGGTGGCCATCCGCAGGTGCTGGACGCAGTGCGCGGCAACGCCGGACGCGGTGTGCACGTCGCGCAGGTCGCGAACCTTCAGGCTCCGCCAGTAGAGCCGCCCGATGCAGCGAGCGCTGTTGCGCCACGCCACTTGCGCGCCGAAGGTCAGTTCCTGCTGGGAGTGCCGATAGGTGCCGATCGTGTCCACCTCGTAGCGCATCCGGTCCAGCCGCTGTTGCAGCGATCCGGATTCGCGGTTCTCGGCGTGGAACAGCCGCAGGAATTCCTCGGCCTCGGCCATGTCCACCGGCGGCGCGGAACGGGCGGACGACGGACGCACCACGCGCAGCCGCCTGGTCGGCTGCGATGCGCTGGCATTGCCGGAGAAGACGGAGTCCGGCGCGTCGCCACTAACCCTGAACACGAATCACACGGTAGCGCCACACAAATGATCTTGAGCACGGGCACCTGGGGTGCGCGGCTGGTCCGCGACGCGGCCACGCGGGCGATTTCCCGCGAAATCGGCGAATCACGCCACCGTCGGCAAGGCCGGGGTGGTGACGTCGTAGGTCTTGCCCGGTCGGGTCAGCAGCGCTGGCAGGATCGCTGCCTTCCAGGGAGTTTCCTCCAGCGATCCCCAGTGGACCTCTCGGTTGCCCCTGAGCAGCAGGCGGACGTCGTTGGGCTGCTCCGCGATCATCGCGCTGACCTCGGCTCGCAGCGCCTGGGGCAGGGCCATCAGGACCGTCAACGCCGCTCGGGTCGCCGGGTCGTTCTGCGAAGCCTCCCGCACCCGCAGTTCCGGCAGGCTGGCCGGGCGTTGCGCGACCGCCTCGAACGGCACCCCGTCCGCGTCCACGAGCTGGATCCCGTTGCGCGCCACCAGGAACGCCACCGGCATGCGTTCGATGATCCGCACCCGCACCGCGGACGGCCAGGCCAGCGACACCTGGGCCGCCGCGATCTTCGGCATCGCCCGCAGCCGGGTCTGGACGTCGTCGACGTCCACCTGCAGCATCGGAGTGCCCGGCTCGATGCCAGCCGCCCGCACCACCTGGTCCTGGGCGAGCGTCGCGTTGCCGACGACCTCGACCGACCGGACGCCCAGCAGCGGCGTGAAGTACAGCACGACCACGCCGAGCGTCATCGCCGCCAGCACCGCCGGTAGCGCCCAGCGCCGCCACTTCGGGAGGATCGTCCGGCCGCCCCGCACCGGGCGGCCCCGAGTGCTGCGCGGCCCGGGGCGCTCCGTCGCGCGACGACGCGTTGGGGTCACCCCAATTCCTCCCCGGCGGCGCGGTCCTGCCCGGCGTGCCGGTCGAGCTCGGCGAGGATCTCCGGGCCGAGCATCGTCACGTCCCCGGCCCCCATGGTCAGCACCAGGTCACCGGGCCGGGCCCGGCTCGCGACCAGCGGCGCGGCCGCCGCGAAAGACTGCTCGTAGTGCACCTTTTCGGCCGACAGCGGCACCTGGTCGGCGATCAGCTTGCCGGTGACACCCGGCTGCGGATCCTCGCGCGCGCCGTAGACGTCGAGCACCACGACCTCGTCGGCCAGTCCCAGCGCGGTCGCGAACTCGTCGGAGAACGCCGCTGTGCGGGAGAACAGGTGCGGCTGGAACACCACTACCAAGCGGCCGTCGCCGACCACCGGCCGAGCCGCGCGCAGCTGCGCGTCCACTTCGGTCGGGTGGTGCGCGTAGTCGTCGTAGACCCGGACGCCGTCGGCGCGGCCCTTGAACTCGAACCGCCGCCGGACCCCGCCGAAGGCCGCGAGCCCGTCGAGCAGATCCGCAAGCGGCGCGCCGAGTTCCAGCCCGGCCAGCAACGCGGCGACCGCGTTGCCCGCCATGTGCTCGCCCGGCACCGAAACCTGCACGTCGACGCGGTCACCGTCGAGTTCCACGGCCGCCACTCCGGTGCCGTGCTGGGGCCGGTAACCGACCAGCCGCGCGTCACCGTCGCCGGTCACCGAAGTCCCGTAGCGCCGCACCCGGATCCCGGCCGCGGCCGCCCGGTCGGCCAGCTCGGCGGCCCCCGGATCGTCGGCGCAGGCGATCAGCACCCCGCCCGGCTCGATCCGCTGCACGAACTCCTCGAAGACCTTGGTGTACGCCTCGGCGGTGCCGTGGTGGTCCAGGTGGTCGGGTTCGACGTTGGTCACCACCGCCACCGACGGCGCGAACACCAGGAACGAGCCGTCGCTCTCGTCCGCCTCCGCGACGAAGATGCTGCCGTCGCCGTGGTGCGCGTTCGCACCGGACTCGTTGAGGTCGCCGCCGATGGCGAAGGACGGGTCGAACCGGCAATGCTGCAGCGCCACGGTCAGCATCGACGTGGTGGAGGTCTTGCCATGGGTGCCCGCCACGCAGGCCACCCGGTGCCCCGCCATCAGCGCGGCCAGCGCTTCGGCCCGGCGCAGCACGGCGATGCCGCGCCGCTGCGCCTCCACCAGCTCCGCGTTGTCCGGCTTGATCGCCGTGGACACCACGACCGCCGTCGGGTCGGCGTCGAACTGGTCGAGGTGCTCCGCCTGGTGGCCGATGCCGATGTGCGCGCCCTGCGCCCGCAGCGCGAGCACGGTGCGCGAGTCGCGGGCGTCCGAACCGGACACCTGCTGCCCGCGGGCCAGCAGGATCCGGGCGATACCGCTCATCCCGGCGCCACCGATGCCGATCAGGTGCACCCGAGCGAGGTCCGAAGTGGACGGTTCGGTCACTGTCCGGCCACCTCCAGCACGATCTGCGCCAGCACGTGGTCGGCCTCGCGGTGCCCGGTACCCAGCGTGGCCCGGCTCATCTCCTGCAGCCGCTGGGCGTCGCGCGCCAGCGGCAGCACCTCGTCGATCACCCGCTGCGTGGTCAGCTGCTCGTCCGCCACCAGCCGCGCACCACCGGCGCTCACCACCGGCTGCGCGTTGAGCGCCTGCTCGCCGTTGCCGTGCGGTAGCGGCACGAACACCGCGGGCAGTCCGACGGCCGAGACCTCCGCGACGGTCATCGCGCCGGAGCGGCACACCACCAGGTCCGCCGCCGCGTACGCCAGGTCCATCCGCTCCAGGTAGGGCACCGCGGTGTAGGCCGGTGCGCCGGGAACCTGTTGCACCGCAATGGTGTTCTTCGGTCCGTGCGCGTGCAGCACACCGATTCCGGCGCGCCCCAACGCTTCCGCCGCACCGGAGAACGCGACGTTCAGCGTGCGCGCGCCCTGCGAGCCGCCGAACACCAGGATCACCGGCGCGTGCGGGTGCAGTCCGAAGTGCGCGCGGGCCTGCGCCCGCAGCGCCCACCTGTCCAGCCTGGTGATGGACTCGCGCAGCGGGATCCCGATGGTCTGCGCCCCGGTCAGACCGCTGTCCGGGGTCGCCGCGAGCACCCGGTCCGCGAACTTCGCGCCCACCTTGTTCGCCAGCCCGGCCCGCGCGTTGGCCTCGTGCACCACGATCGGCACCCGACCGCGCGCGGCCAGGTACGCGGGCAGCGAGACGTAGCCGCCGAAGCCGACCACCACGTGCGCGCCGACGCGGTCCAGCACGTCGCGGGTCTGCTTCACCGACTCGCGCACCTTCAGCGGCAGCTTCAGCAGTTCCGGGCTGGCCTTGCGCGGCATCGGCACCGGCGGGATGAGCTCCAGCGGATAGCCGCGGGCTGGCACCAGCCGGTTCTCCAGGCCGCGTTCGGTGCCCAGCGCGGTCACCTGGGCGTCCGGCCGCAGCCGACGCACCGCGTCGGCCAGCGCCAGCGCGGGCTCGATGTGCCCGGCGGTGCCGCCACCGGCGACCACCACCGACAGCGCCCGCCGTCCCACGGCGGCGCTCTGCGGGTCGCCCACGGCACCCTGGTCGATGCGGACCGTTTGCTCCCCGCTCAACGGTGTCCTCCTCGTGTCTGCGCCCGGGATCCGGGGCCGCTGCGCGCGCCGCGCGCGCGGAGGTCCCCGCTTCCCCGGCGAGTTGCCGCCGCCCCGGAGCTCTTCGCGCCGGGTCGGCTTCGTGGGGTCGTGGGTCGTGTCGGACGCCGCTTGGCCGGTGGCCGGTACGGCGCCGGGGTGGGCAACCGCAACAGCTTGCCGACCCGACCCGGACCCAAAGACCGTAGCGCGGCGATCGCCTCGGGTTCGTGCCGGGCGAAGTTCGCCAGCAGCCCGAACACCAGCATGCTGGTGACCACCGACGATCCGCCGGAGGAGATCAGCGGCAACGGCAGCCCGGTGGTGGGCAGCAGGCCCACCACGTAGCCGACGTTGATGACCGCCTGCCCCACCAGCCAGGTGGTCAGCGTCGCCGACACCAGCCGGATGTACGGGTCGGTGTTGCGGAACGCGATGCGCAGCCCCACGTAGGCGGTGGTGCCGAAGAGCACCAGCACGACCGCGCAGCCGACGAACCCGAGTTCCTCACCGATCACCGCGAAGATGAAGTCGTTGTGCACGTTGGGCAGGTACTGCCACTTCGACCAGCCGCGCCCCAGTCCGCGGCCGAACAACCCGCCGTCGGCCAGCGCGTACTGCGCCTGCATCATCTGGTAGCCCTGCCCGGTCGGGTCGGCCTGCGGGTCCAGGAAGTTGGTCAGCCGCGCCAACCGGTACTCGGCGACCACCGACAGCGCCACGCCAGCGGTCAATGCGCCGAGCAACATGACCAGGAACAGCCGCAGCGGCGCCCCGGCGAACCACAGCAGCGCCAGCAGCACCACGAACAGCGTGATCGTCGAGCCCAGGTCGGGCTGCAACATCACCAGCGTGAACATCAGCAACGCCGCCGGGACCACCGGCACCAGCAGATGCCGGTACTGCGCCATCAGACCGCGCTTGGTGACCAGCACGTGCGCGCCCCACACCGCGAACGCGACCTTGGCGAACTCCACCGGCTGGAACGACACCCCGGCCACCACGAACCAGCTCCGCGCGTTGTTGAGTTCGGTGCCCAACGGGGTCAGCACCAGCACCAACAACACCAGGCAGATCGTCAGCAGGATCAGGCTGTACCGGCGCAACAACCGCACCGGCACCCGCAGCGCGAGGTAGAACACCACCAGCCCGACCAGGCAGTACATCACCTGCTTGCCGAAGACGCTGTAGGACGAGCCGTCCCTGTTGAACGAATCGACGCTGGAGGCCGAAAGCACCATCACCAGGCCGAAAACCGTCAGCAGGCCGAACACCGCCAGCAGCAGGTGGAACGACGCCAGCGGACGGGTCAGCCACGCGGTCAGCGGCGAAAGCACGGTCAGCCCGGCGCGTTTCTTCGCGCTTCGAGCGGCAGCGGGCTTCGTCGCAGTGGTCACCGCGGATCACCCGCCGTGCGTGGACGCTGCCGGAGCATCGGCCAACACGGCTCGCACCGCGTCGGCGAAGGCCCGGCCCCGGTGGGCGTAGTCGGTGAACATGTCCATCGACGCGGCGGCCGGGGCGAGCAGGACCACCGAACCCGGTCGGGCGAACTCGTTGGCCGAACGAACAGCTTGCAGCATGCCCGCATCGTCCCCCGCCGCCACCTCGCGGACCGGCACATCCGGGGCGTGTCGGGCCAGTGCGGTGGCGAACTGATCCCGATCCCGACCGATCAGCACCACGGCCTGCAGCCGAGCGGCGTTGGCCGCCACCAACTCCTCGATCTCGGCGCCCTTGAGCAGTCCGCCCGCGATCCACACCACCCGCGGATGCGCGCGCAGCGCCGCGTCCGCGGCGTGCGGGTTGGTCGCCTTCGAATCGTCCACATAGGACACACCGGCGGCCTCGGCCACCAGTACCGACCGGTGCGCTCCGGGCTGGAACGCCCGCAGCCCTTCGGCCACCGCGCCCGGCTGGACGCCGTAGGCGCGCGCCAGCGCCGCCGCAGCCAGCGCGTTCGCCACGTTGTGCGGCCCCGCCGGGTGCACGTCGGCGAGCGCCGCGAGCACCACCCGGTCGCCGAAGGCGCGATCGAGAAGCGAGGCGTCCTCGACGCCGAGCTGGCCGTCCCGCGGAGCGTCGAGCGTGACGGAGACCCGCCTGGCGTCCGCCGCGGCAGCGGCGGCGAGCCGGGTCGACCACGCGTCGTCGGCGTTGGCGACGGCAACGGAGCTGCCGGAGTAGACCTTCGCCTTGGCGGCCCCGTAGGCGGCGAGGGAGCCGTGCCAGTCCAGGTGGTCGTCGGCGACGTTGAGGACGACGGCGGCGAACGCCGCGACGGAGTCCGACCAGTGCAGCTGGAAGCTGGACAGCTCCACCGCGAGCACCCGGTGTCCGGCGCGGACCGCGTCGACCACCGGCAGCCCGACGTTGCCGCAGGCCACCACGTCGACCCCGGCAGCGCGCAGGATCGACTCCAGCATGCTCACGGTCGTGGTCTTGCCGTTGGTCCCGGTGACCGCCAGCCAGGTCGCCGGGTCACCGCTGTCCTGGTCCAGCCGCCAGGCGAGCTCGACCTCGCCGATCACCTCAACACCCGCCGCGACCGCCGCCGCCAGCAGCGGCGCGTCCGGGCGCCAGCCGGGGCTGGTGACCACCAGATCCGCGCCGGTCGGCGGCTCGGTCAGCCCCTCGACCAGCGCCGCGCCCTGCGCCTGCAGCGACGCCAGGGCGGCGAGCCGGTCGGCGGAAGCGTCCGTGACGGTCACCGCCGCGCCCACCGCCAGCAGCGCCTCGGCGGCCGAGCGGCCGGACACCCCGGCCCCGGCCACCAGCACGTTCAGCCCCTCGAACCGCCCTGCCACCGACTCGTCTCCTTAGCAGCTCGCGCGAATTCGCAGCGTGCCGAACAGCGCTGCCAGGTCATGCAGCCGCTCCCGGCCCGATGTGCGAAACCCGCGCACCTTCCCAGTTCCCGTCTTCACTCTTGTTCTTCGAAGCGCCGCAGCCGCTTAGCCCACCTACGACACTCGCACCGCCGCGGGTTCCGCAAAACGACCACGAGGCCCCCTTCTTCTGTCAGCGGAGGATTCCGGCTAGGGCTAGCCAGTCCGCGTAGAACAGGCCCACGCCGAACATGCAGCTGATCCCGGCCAGCACCCAGAACCGGATGATCACCGTGGTTTCCGCCCACCCGGCCAGCTCGAAGTGGTGGTGGAACGGGGCCATCCGGAACAGCCGTCGTCGGGTGGTCCGGAACACCGCGATCTGCAGCACCACCGACAGCGCCTCGACCACGAACACCCCGCCGATGACGATCATCAGCAGTTCGGTGCGGGTGACCATGGAAAGCCCGGCCAACAGGCCGCCCAGCGCCAGCGAACCCGTGTCGCCCATGAAGATCTTCGCGGGCGCGGCGTTCCACCACAGGAACCCGACGCAGGCCGCCATCGCCGCCGCCGCGACCACCGCGATGTCCAGCGGGTCGCGCACCGTGTAGCAGCCCGGTGTCGGACCGTTGATCGCGAAGCAGTCGTTGCGCAGTTGCCAGAACGAGATCAGCACGTAGGTCGCCAGCACCATCGCCGCGGTGCCGCCCGCCAGGCCGTCCATGCCGTCGGTGAAGTTGACCGCGTTGGACCAGCCGCTGATCGCCACGTAGGCGAAGATCACGAAGCCGACCGCGCCGAAGGAGATCACCGCGATGTCCCGCAGGAACGACAGCTCCACCGACGCCGGGGTGACACCGTTGGCGTTGGGGAACTGGATCGCCAGGATCGCGAACAGCACCGAGGCGACCAACTGGCCGACCAGCTTCGCGGTCTTGTTCAACCCGAGGTTGCGCTGCTTGCGGATCTTGATGAAGTCGTCGAGGAACCCGACGATGCCCAGCGCCGTCGTCAGGCCCAGCACCAGCAGCCCGGACGCGGTCATCTGATCGCCGACCGTGAGGTGGGCGACCAGGTAGCCGACCCACATCGCTACCAGGATCGCCACGCCACCCATCGTCGGGGTGCCGCGCTTGGCGGCGTGCTGGCTCTGCACCTCCTCCCGAATCTCCTGGCCGAAGCCCTGCCTGGAGAACACCCGGATCAGGTACGGGGTGAACAGGATCGAAACCACCAGCGCGACCGCGGCGGCAACCAAGATCGGTTTCACGTCGTCCGCCACCCCGCATCTCCCTCGGCCAGCAGGGCATCGGCGACCCGCCACAACCCGGCGAAATTGGATGCCTTGGCCAGCACCACGTCACCGGGACGCAGCTCGGCGCGCAGCAGCGCGACGGCCGCATCGACGTCCGGCACCAGAACCGACTCCTCTCCCCACGACCCTTCCAGCGATGCCGCCTGGTGCATCACCCGGGCCTGTTCGCCGACCACCACCAGCCGGTCGATGTTCAGCCGGACGGCGAGCCGCCCGATCTCGTCATGCGCCTCGGCGTCCGCTTCGCCGAGCTCGCCCATCGGTCCAAGTACCGCCCACGCCCGACCTGGGCGTCCGCGCGTCATCGCGGCCAGCGTCTTCAACGCCGCACGCACCGACTCCGGGTTGGCGTTGTAGGCGTCGTTGACGACCGTGACGCCGTTCGGGGCCTCGGTGACCTCCATGCGCCGCGCCGACACCCGGCGCGCCGCGCCGAGCCGCTCGGCGACCTGCTCGACCGTGGCACCGAGCTCCAGCGCCACCGCGGCCGCGGTGAGCGCGTTGCCCACGTGGTGCTCGCCGAACAGCGGCAACCTCACCTGCGCCTTGCCCAGCTCGGTGACCAGCGTGAAGGTCGGCCGGGCCTGGTCGTCGACCTCGATGTCCTCCGCTCGCACGTGCGCGTCCGGGTTTTCCCCGACGAGCACCACGCGGGCCTCGGTGCGGTCCGCCATCGCCGCGACCAACGGGTCGTCGGCGTTGAGCACCGCCACCCCGTCCGCGGGCAACGCCTCGACCAGTTCGCCCTTGGCCCGCGCCACCGCCTCCTGCGAGCCGAACTCGCCGACGTGCGCGTGGCCGACGTTGAGCACCGCGCCGATGTGCGGTGGCGCCACCTCGCAGAGGTTCGCGATGTGCCCGACGCCGCGCGCGGACAGTTCCAGCACCAGGTGCCGGGTGTCCTCGTCGGCGCGCAGCACGGTCCAGGGGTGGCCCAGCTCGTTGTTGAACGAACCGGGCGGCGCGACCGTCGGGCCCATCGGCTCCAGCACTTGTGCGATCAGATCCTTCGTGGACGTCTTCCCGGACGAGCCGGTGACGCCGACCACGGTGAGCCGCGGCAGCCGGTCGACCACGTGGCGGGCCAGCTTCGCCAGCCCGGCCAGCACGGCGGCACCGGAACCGTCGGTGTCACCTGCCAGCGCCATCACACCGGACCGATCCGCGACCGGCACCGGCGGCACGATCACCGCCGGGGCGTCGACCTCCCGCGCGGCGAGCACACCCGCCGCACCATCCGCCACGGCCTGCGCGGCGAACTCGTGCCCGTCGACCCGTTCTCCCGGCACGGCCACGAACAGCCCGCCGGGTTCGATCTTGCGGGAGTCGAACTCGACGCCCGCGCTGACGATCTCCGAGCCTTCCGCACGATGAAGCCTGCCGTCCACCGCATCCGCGATGTCAGCGAGGCTGAGCCGGATCAACTTGCCTCCTCGTCGCCCTGCCCCCGACGAACACCGGTTTTCTGTGGATCCTCGGGCCGCTGGCCCAGGATCAGACGCAGCGCGGCGGCGAGTTCTTCCCGGTCCGAGAAGGGGTGCACCACGCCCGCCACCTCCTGTCCTGTCTCGTGGCCCTTGCCCGCGACGACGACGATGTCGCCGGGCTTGGCGCGCTCCACGGCCGCGGCGATGGCCGCGCGCCGGTCGCCGATCTCGATCACTTCCCCGCGCTGGTCGGCGGGTACGTCGCGCGCACCGGCCAGCATGGCCGCCCGGATGTCGGCCGGGTCTTCGCGGCGCGGATTGTCGTCGGTGACGATCAGCAGCTCGGCGCGGCGGGCCGCCGCTTCGCCCATCAGCGGTCGCTTCGCCACGTCCCGGTCGCCTCCGCAGCCGAGCACGACGATTACGTTGCCGTCGACTTGCGCGCGAGCCGCGTCGAGCACCGCGGCCACCGCGCCGGGCTTGTGCGAGTAGTCCACCACAGCGGTGAAGTCCTGCCCGAGCGCGACACGCTCCATGCGACCTGGCACGTCGACTTCCGCGAGGCCGCGCTCGATCGCCCAGGTGGGCACGCCCGCCGCGTGCAGGACACCGATCGCGAGCAGGGCGTTGGCCACGTTGAAGGGGCCGGGCAGCCGCAGCCGGACGCGCAGTTCAAGGCCGTCCGGGCCGTGCGCGGTGAAGGTCTGCTCCCCGGTGGGGAACGCCTGGACGTCGCTGGCGGACCAAGTCGCGTCGCCTTCGGTGGACACCGTGATGGTGTTCGGTTTGACCAACCGCCGCCCCCACTCTCCGTCCACGCAGACGACCTCGTGCTCGGCCCGGCCGTCGAACAGCAGCGCCTTGGCCTGGAAGTAGTCCTCAAGATCGCGGTGGAAGTCCAGGTGGTCCTGGGACAGGTTGGTGAACGCGCCGACGGCGAACCGGGTGCCGGACACCCGCCCCATGGCCAGCGCGTGGCTGGAGACCTCCATCGGCACGTAGGTCACCCGGTGCTCGACCATCACGGCCAGCAGTGCCTGCAGGTCCGGGGCCTCCGGCGTGGTGAAGGCGCTGTCCAGCCGGTCACCGGCGATGCGGGTCTCCACGGTGCCGACCAGCCCGGTGCCGAACCCGGCGGCCTGCAGCGCGGACTCCAGCAGGTAGGTGGTGGTGGTCTTGCCGGAGGTGCCGGTCACCCCGAGCACCTTCAACTGCCGCGACGGATCGCCGTAGATCAACGCCGACGCGGCCCCGAGCACCCCGCGCGGATCGTCGTGCACCAGCAACGACACGCTGCCGTCGCGCACCGCGGGATGGTCGAGGAGCGCGACGCGTTCGACCCCGGCCTGGTCGGTGAGCACCGCGACAGCGCCGGACTCCAGCGCGTGCTGGGCGAAATCGGCACCGTGCACGCGGGTGCCTGGCAGGGCGGCGAAGAGATCGCCGGGGCGGACGTGCTGGGCACGCAGGGTCGCCCCGGTCACCGGCGCCGCGGCGGCGCTGTGACCAGGCGCGCGAAGCATGCGCGCGCCGATTTCGTCGGCGAGCTGATCGATGTCCACCGGCTCGACGTGGGATGGGCGAGGCGGGGCTGTCGCGACCGCGGAAGGCACGTCGCGACAGGCTACCGGTAGCACTCGGATGAGCATCCTCATGGTCGGTCACCCGTTCAACGCAGTGGAGCTTGGATCGTTCGGCCCAACCGCTGCTCAGCCGCCCGAACACGGCTCGCCGGTGCAGTAGAACTCCCCTGTCTCGCTTTTCCGCGGACGGGGGGAGGACGCATGTCGCCGGACTTCGGCGGGGATCCCGAGCAGGCCGAGCGCGCGGTCCAGAAGTGGTCCGAGGGTCTGCGGGAGAAAGCGGCGCAGTTCACCGCGATGCGGCAACAGATCGACGCGATCCGCGTCACGGAGAGCAGTCGATCGGTCGCGGTGACGGTGAACTCCGAGGGCGTGCCGATCGACGTCCGGTTCGGCGAACAGTCGCGGTCGATGACCGGTGCCGAGCTCAGCCGCGAATTCATGGCCGTGCTGCACCGCGCGCAGTCGAAGATCGCCGACCAGGTGGCCGAGGCCACCCGGAGCACCGTCGGCGAGCAGTCCTCGACCGGTGCCGTGATCGACGCCTACCGCAAGCGCTTCCCCCAACCGCCTGGCCCGGCCGCCAACCGCCTGCGGCTCGTGCCGGATCCACCGCCGCCCTCTCCGCCAGCGGCCGCGTCGCGCCCCCAGCCGGATTCCGCACAGCCGGGTCCCGCGCAGCCCCACACCGGCCACGACGACGGCGACTTCAGCGACGAGACGTTCCTGCGCTGACACCTTGCGAGGGGGAGACATGTCCGAGGGCTTCACGCTGCCACCCGACCAACTACGGGCCCACGCGGACCAGCTGGACGGCCATGCCGAGGCGCTCGGACAAGCGGTCGACGCAGCGCGCGGGGCCCACCTCGGTGGCACCGATTACGGGGTGACCTGCGCGTTCCTGCCGTTGAAGCTGTCCATCACCGGAGCGCTGACGGCGGCGACCGTGGGATCGGCGGAGCAGGCGATCGCGGCGCTGGCGACCGCACTGCGCGATGCGGTCGAGGACCAGGAGGTCCAGGACGCCGAGATCGCCGATGCGCTGAAGCGCCTGATCGACGAGCTCGGCTGGTGAGCCCGGTGAACGACGCGGATCCGCCTCGGCCCCCGGTGGACAACCCACTGGTCAGCAAACCCCAAGATTCGTCCGAGTGGTACACCGGAGTCGGCCTGCTGGAAGCGGTAGCGGATGTCGTCGCGGCGATCGAAACCGGCGACTGGACGGACGTCGGATTCGCCGTGGTGGGCGCCGGTCTGGAAACCCTGTCGACCATCACGGATCCGCTGGGCAGCATGTTCTCGGCGGCGCTGTCCTTCCTGATCGAACACTTCCAACCACTCACCGATGCGCTGAACTGGCTGGGCGGCGACGCCGACGCGGTGCGCGCGCACGCGCAAACCTGGCGCAACATCGCGGATTCGCTGCGCACGACAGCGGACACGCTGGAAGCCGACGTGCAGCGCGGCACCGCGGGCTGGACCGGCGCGGCAGCGGACGCCTACCGCGCCAGGCTCGCCACCACGGCCCAGCTCATCCGAGCCCAATCCGAAGCGGCCAGCGGTCTGAGCTCGGCGGCGGAAACGGCGGGCACCGTGGTCGCGATGGTGCGCGCGACGATCCGCGACTTCATCGCCGAATGCGCGGGCCGCCTGGCGGCCTGGGCGATCGAAGCCCTCGCGTCCAGGGGATCGGCCCTACCGCTGATCATCGAACAAGCGTCACTGCGCATAGCCCGCTGGGGTGTCCGAGTGGCGGAGATGATCGTCAAGCTGATCCGAGCCCTGACGAAACTCCTACCCCTACTGGACAAACTAGGCGAACTGGTAGGCCGAATAGGCAAGATCCTAAACGAAATAACCCACGGCAACCCCCTCCCCCAACCCCCGAACAAACCCCGAAACCCCAACAACCCGAACACCCCAAGAAACCCAAACGACCCACCCAACGACCCCCCGGACACCCCCGGTACCGGCCACCCCGACCCGGACGATCCCTTCGACAACCTGCCACCCCACGAGCAGGAAGACCTAATCAGGAAGGTCATCGAAGACTCACGTGGCGGCATGACCCGCGAGGCTGCGATCGCCTCACTCCGAGACGGACCCCCTGGCACCAAGCCATTCGTAGACGAGAAGAACGCACCCGGACCTGACATCCGCTTCCAGGACAACAACGGCAATGATGTCCTAAATCGGGAGAACAAAGCCCTGAACGGAACCGAGAACTCCTTCAACACGAACACGAAAAAAGCGTGCAAACAACTCGGCGAGGATGGCGGAGAAATCTTCTACCAAGTCCCCGAAGGAACAAGCACAGCGGAGCTGAACTCATGGGTGGACCGGTGGCGTGGCCGCCGAGACACGACTGATTACCAAGGCGTCAATCTGATATTTTGCGACTCTTCCGGTAGGATAATCGGAAAGGGAAACCTGGCCAGCGGAAGGATCGAATGAGGAATCCATGAGCGACCTCGGGTATCTTGTTTGCGCACCATGCAAGACTTATCTCACGCTCGGAAAACCCGTTCTCCGAGACGACGAGACCGTCAACTACTACCACCTCGGCCCCAGGAACAGTCCGCGCAATCCGGCGCAGACGCTGCTGAACGAGTCGCTGTGGAAATTCCTCGCAGATCACACCGGACATCCGCTTGTCATCAAGTTCGACTACGAAGACGGCATGGCGGAGGTCGAGGAGAACTACACGGAGATCGGAGGCGATACCGCCGATGGCGGAATTCCATTCGAACAGTATCTGCTCAACTGGGATGGACTGAGCAAATCAAACATCGACGACCGCACGTTGCAGACCCTGCGCCGACCAGCAATTAACGTCGAACACTACCGCGACGGCACCATCTCCGCACAAGTCGCACTTCACGTCGATCTCCCGCCATCCCTACTGCAACAATGGCAGAATGAGCACGGAAAGCCACTACTAGCCATTTCCGTTCGCGACATCAACAAGTCGACGATGTTGGTGCGAAACTTGGGATTGCCAGCTCCTTTCCTGCTTCGCCAGATCGCCGAGGTCAACGCATCGCGCGTCGTGTTCGGACATTTCGAACAGCTTTGGACGAAAAATCGCCCGGTGGCCGTCGAACTGCTGCACTCACTTCCCCGAACACTCGCACAGGTGCGTGCCGCAGGTCGTTCCCTGCACATAGCACTGGCTGATCTCAGCGCAGGATCGGCCGACGCGATCCTCGCCGAACTTCAAAACGCGCCATCGGATGGAATCGAAGAGCCGATCACGGTCATCGACTACCCCACTATGCCGTGAGAACGTAACGGCTCGGTCCGGCTCAAGCTGCTGGCCAGGTGGGGTTTCGGCCGAGGTAGGCGATCAGTTCTTCCAGGGGTGATGCCTTTTTCGGCACTGCCACCGCCGGGGCGAAGGCTCCGCCGTCGCGGGCTGGTGGGTTCGCTCGCACCAGTTCCAACGCCGTCGCCGGTAGGTCTTCGTCCGGTTCGTAGTGGGCTCCGATCGTCTTGGCCACGTCCCAGCTGTGCACCACCACGTCCACGAAGTGGAACATCAGCGCCACCTCGCCGGGGAACACGCCGAACTCCCGAATCCGGACCTGCTTCTCCAGCACGCCTTCGGCGGCGAAGGCGGCGCTGAGCTCGGCGGCGGAACGCCGGTAGTCCTCCGCCGGTTCGGCCCTCAGCCACCCGGCATTCCAGTCCACATCGGACACTTCCGGATCAGCCTTGGTGGAGTGGGCGAAGCCCAGGTTCTCGCTCACCATGTGCCGCAACAGGCCGTGCAGCGTCCAGTCCGCGCACGGTGTGGGCAGGCTCAACTGGTCCGATTTGATCTCGGCGACGACGTCGTCGGTGCTCTGCACAGCGCGTCGGTGCAAGTTCACGATGTCCACATACCGAGGGTATGGATCGGCATCGGCCCAGCGGCAGATCCAAAAATGACGAAATCCACTGGGCCGATTTCGGGTTAGGCTCGGTGCTTGTGGAGTTCCACGTGAGCTTGGTTGGTCGGGTCGACCTGACCGGGCAGATCTATCGGCAGATCAAGGCCGCCGTGCTGGATGGCAGGCTCCGCACCGGCGAAGCGCTGCCTCCCACCCGCGAGCTGGCTCGACGGTTGTCGGTGTCCCGCAACACCGTCAGCGCCGCCTACGACCGGCTGACCGCCGAGGGTTTCGTCGCCGGTCGCACCGGGTCGGGCACCTACGTTCTGCCGGGCGGTTTCGACCGACCAGCGCAGGCGGCTGATGCCCAGCGGATCCGGCCAGCGAAGACCTGGGAGCGGATCCGGGTGCCCCAGATGGACCCGAGCATCCCGGATTTCGACTTCCGACCGGGAATTCCCGATGTCCGGCTGTTCCCCTACGCGGCCTGGCGGCGGCTGCTGGCGCACTGGTTCCGCACGTCCAGCGTCGGCTCGCCGATGTACGCCGACCCCGCTGGCCATGCCGGGCTGCGCCGCGCGCTGGCCCGGCACGTCGGGGTTTCCCGCGCGGTTCGGGCGAGCGCCGACGACGTGCTGGTCACCAGTGGGGCGCAACAGGCGTTCGACCTGATCGGCCGGGTGCTGATCGAGCCGGGAACCTGCGTCGCGGTGGAGGATCCCGGTTATCCGCCGCCACGTCAGCTGTTCCGCGCGTTGGGCGCCAAGGTGGTCGGCGTGCCGGTGGACGCGGAAGGCATCTTGGTGGACCGGATACCGGGCAACGCCCGAATCGTGTACGTGACGCCGTCGCACCAGTTCCCGCTCGGCATGCCGATGTCGTTGCCGCGCCGCACCGCGCTACTCGAATGGGCCGAACGCGTCGGCGCTGTCGTGGTGGAGGACGACTACGACAGCGAGTTCCGGTTCTCCGGCAGGCCGATCGAACCACTGCAGAGCCTCGACCGAGCGGGCCGGGTGATCTACGTCGGCTCGATGTCCAAGGTCCTGCTCCCCACGCTGCGCGTCGGTTTCCTGATCGCGCCGCGCAGTCTGCACACGGCGCTGCGGGCCGCCAAGTACGTCGTGGATCTGCACACTTCACTGCCGCTGCAAGCCGCTCTCGCCGCGTTCATCGAGGAAGGACTGCTGGCCAGGCACATCCGCCGGGCCCGCAACGACTACGCCGCCCGGTACGCGCGGATCTCCTCGATGCTCCAACAGGATTTCGCCGACCTGCTGGAACCGGTGGCGGTCACGGCGGGCCTGCACCTGGCGGCGATGCTGCCTCCGGACGCCGACGACGAGTCGATCTGCGAACGCGCCGGTGCGAATGGTGTCGGGATTCTCCCGCTGAGCCCGTACCGGCGGGCGAAAGGCAGTCCCGGACTCGTCCTCGGCTACGGCGGAATCGCAGTGCCGGACATCGCCGAAGGGCTGCGCAGGCTGCACGCCTGCCTCACCCGTTGACACCGCCTCCTTCCGCCATCGGCTGTTCAGGTCATCTTCGTGGTGTTCGGCGGCGGTGATCGATAGCGTTCTCCCGGCCGTTGGAGATTTTTGCGTTCCGGGAGGACTTCGTGAACAAGCATCATCTCGCTCGATTAGCCGGTGCCTGCGGTGTTGCCACGGCCCTGCTGCTCACTCCGCTCGCCGCACCGAGCGTGCTCGCCCAGCCCGCCCCGCAGGCAGTTCAGCTCGACCCCGCCGATGGCACCGCGCAGGGCGCCATCGAGTGGTTCCAGCAGCGCATCGGTGATACCTCGTACCAGGGCCTCTGCGAGAAGGCCGTGGAAAACGCCTGGGGCACAACGGGAGTTTGGCCGTCGGCGATCGCGCATTGGGAAGGCGCGGTCCGAGCGGGCAAGGCGCACACCGACGGTTCCACCCCGCCCGAGGGCGCGTTCGTGTACTGGGACATCAGCCAGTACGGGCACGTCGGGGTCGCCGACGGCGAAGGCGGTTTCTACGCCACCAGCGTCGGCGGCGCGATCGGCCACGCCGACGACCTCTCCTACTTCAACAACTACCTGGGCTGGAGCGACCCGCAGGTCCCGGCCGGTCGCTGATCGCCATGCCGTGGGGGGGGGGGGGTGTGGGGGGGGGGGGCCCCCCCCCCCCCCCCCCGGCGCGGGGGGGGGGCGGGGGGGGGGGGGGCGCCGCCGCCCCCCCCCCCCCCCCCGGCGCGCCGGCCCCCCCCCACAAAAACACCCCCCGGGCCGGCCCCCCCCCCCCCCCCCCGGGGGGCGCCCCCCCCCCCGGGGGGGGGTGGGGGGGGGGGCCCCCCCCCCCCAAAAAACCCCCCCCCCACGTTCAGTGGCCGTCGCGGGGGACGTAGCTGCCGGACTTGCCCACCAGGAAGTCCAGGTCCGCGCCGTCCGATGCCTGCAACACGTGGTCGTAGTACAACCGCTGGTAGCCGCGCGGGTACGGGTTGTCGGGGTCCTTCCACTCCGCGCGGCGGCGGTTCATCTCCTCCTCCGGCACCTCCAGGTCGAGGCGGCGGTTCGGCACGTCGATGCTGACGATGTCACCGGTGCGCACGAAGGCCAGCGGTCCGCCCGCAGCCGCCTCCGGGGTGACGTGCAGGATCACCGTGCCGTAGGCGGTACCGCTCATCCGGCCGTCGGAGATCCGCACGATGTCGTCGAACCCGCGGTCCTGGACCTTCTTCGGCACCGGCACGTTGGCGACCTCCGGCATGCCCGGATAGCCCTTCGGCCCGGCGTTGCGGACGACCAGCACCGTGTTCTCGTCGACGTCCAGGTCGTCGTCCTTGCACACCGCGTAGTAGTCGTCGACGTCCTCGAAGACCATCGCCGGGCCGCGGTGCTGCAACAACCGGGGCGATGCCGCGGACTGCTTGACCACGGCACCGTCCGGCGCCAGCGAGCCCCGCAGCACGGCGGTACCGGTGCCGACGGCCTGGAACGGCTCGTCGAAAGTGGTGATCACCTCGCGGTTGTGCACCTCCGCGTCGGCGATGTTCTCGCCCATCGAACGGCCGGTGATGGTCACCGCGGAGCCGTCGATGAGGTCCCCGAGCTCCTTCAGCACGGCGGGCAACCCGCCCGCGTAGCAGAAGTCCTCCATCAGGAACTTGCCGCTGGGCTGCAAGTTGACCAGCGTCGGGACGTCGCGGGTGTCGTTGTCGAAGTCGTCGACGGTCAGCTCCACGCCGACCCGCTTGGCGATGGCGATCAGGTGCACGACCGCGTTCGTGGACCCGCCGATCGCCGCGTTGGCCCGGATCGCGTTGCGGAACGCGTCGCGGGTGAGCACATCGGAGGGCTTGAGGTCCTCCTCGATCATCTGGACGATGCGCTGCCCGGTCTGCTGCGCCGTGGCGTAGCGGCGGGCGTCGACGGCGGGCCAGGTCGCCGCGTAGGGCATCTGCATGCCCAGCGCCTCGACGATGCAGGCCATGGTGGACGCGGTGCCCATCGTCATGCAGTGCCCGTTGGAGCGGGACATGCAGCCCTCGATGAAGAAGCACTCCTCCTGCGTGATCTTGCCCGCGACCAGGTCGGCCTCGGCCTGCCACACAGCGGTGCCCGAACCGATGTCGGTGCCCCGGTACTTGCCGTTGAGCATCGGCCCGCCGGTGAGCATCACTGCGGGCAGGTCGACGCTGGCCGCCGCCATCAGCAGGCCGGGCGTGGTCTTGTCGCAACCGGAGAGCAGCACGAGGCCGTCGAGCGGGTTGGCGCGGATGGTCTCCTCGGCCTGCATCGCCAGCAGGTTGCGGTAGAGCATCGCGGTCGGCCGCATGAGCGTCTCGCCCAGCGCCATGTTCGGGAATTCCAGCGGAAAGCCACCCGCCTGCCACACCCCGCGCTTGACCGCCTCGGCGATGCGCTGCTGGTGGGCGTTGCACGGGGCCAGCTCGGACCACGTGGTGCCGATGCCGATCACCGGCCGCCCGTCGAACACCTCGTCGCTGTAGCCCTGGTTCTTGACCCAGGACCGGGCGGTCATCCCGGCCCGGCCGTGGGCACCGAACCAACTCGCACTGCGCCGCGGCGCGCTCATTCGTCCTCCTCGGTGTTTTGCGGGACACCCGCACCAGGTCGGTCTTGATGAGCTGGCGGGAAAGTGTGGCTCATCAGACCTCCATCGTTAGTCCCTGGTCAGACGTCTGCGACGTAACCAGCTCAGCGGCCGGTGCGCAATAGCCCCGCTCGCGCGATCCGCTATTTCGAACGATGGTTGCGATACCGAACGCTCAGCTCTGGGCCATTGACGTGCGCGAGCAGCGACTCTACGCTCGTGACCCGTATCACGAACGAGGTTCGATATTTCGAACACTCACACCTCAGTGGGGAGGCAGGGTGCAAACCGGCCAGCGGGCGCACGACGAGGCGCTCACGACCGCGATCCGGCGGGTCATGGTGCGGCTGATGCCGTTCCTGTTCTTCATGTACGTGATCGCATTCCTGGATCGCGTCAACATCGGGTTCGCCAAGGAGGAGTTCCAGGCGCACGCCGGGATCTCGGAGGCGGCCTACGCACTCGGTGCGGGGCTGTTCTTCATCGGCTACGCGTTGTTCGAGGTGCCGAGCAACCTGATCATGACGCGGGTCGGGGCCCGCTGGTGGATGTGCCGGATCATGGTGACCTGGGGCATCATCTCGGCCGCGATGGCGCTGGTGAGCAACGAGTTCCTCTTCTACCTGCTGCGCTTCCTGCTGGGCGTGGCCGAGGCTGGCTTCTTCCCCGGCGTCATCCTGTTCATCACCTACTGGGTGCCGCACGCGTACCGGGCGCGCTGCAACGCGCTGTTCTACTTCGGCATCCCGCTGGCGTCGGTGCTCGGTGGGCCGCTGTCCGGAATGCTGCTGGAACTCGACGGCGTGGGCGGCCTCCTCGGCTGGCAGTGGATGTTCGCGGTGGAGGGCCTGATCGCCTGCGTGGTCGGCGTGTGGGCGTTCTTCTACCTGGACAACAAGCCCGCGGACGCCAAGTGGCTGTCGCCCGAGCAGCGCACCGCGCTGCAAACCGCGGTAGACCGGGAAGCCGAGGCCAAGCAGGCGCACAGCCCGCACCGGCTGTGGTCGGCCCTGGTGGACCGGCGGGTGCTGTACTTCTGCCTGATCTACTTCCTGATCCAGTGCAGCGTCTACGGCATGACCTTCTACCTTCCGACCCAGGTGGCCGAAGCCGTGGGCAGCAAGGTCGGTCTGCTGGTCGGGCTGGTGACCGCGATTCCGTGGGCGGTGGCCCTGCTGGTGAACATCGCGGTGTCCACCGGAGCCGACCGGCTGGCCCAGCCCAAGAAGCGCTTCGTGGCCGCGGCCAGCGTCGCGGGCGGCTCGATCGGCATCGCGGCGTCGGCGTACTTCAGCAGCCCGGTGCTGGCGATCGCGGGCCTGGCGGTGGCGGCCGCTGGCTACATCTCGGTGCAGCCGGTGTTCTGGACGTTCCCGGCGGCATACCTGACCGGCACGGCTGCGGCGGCGGGCATCGGCTTGATCAACTCGCTGGGCAACCTGGGCGGTTTCGTGGCCCCGGTCGCTAAGACCTGGATCGAGGACACCCTCGGCTCCGACACGGCGGGCCTGTACCTGCTGGCCTTCTGCGGTTTCGCGGCAGCACTGCTGTTCCTGACGCTGTCCCGCGTCAAGGCACCGGCCGAAACCCAAACCCCCCAGCGCAAAACCGAAGGCGTCCCCTGACGCCGACGACCATGCCCCGGCACCTCAGCCGGGGCATGGTCGACCGGGCGCGGTGCGGCGAAGGAGCCAGTCAGTTCGCTTGGAGGATCTGGACCGGGGCTTGTTCCTTGGACAGCGGGATCTGGTAGCGCTGGGTGAGGAACGCCGCGATGTTGTGGAACAGCGGGGCCGCCGAGGCGGCTTCCGGAGTGCCGGACGTCGGCCCGTCCAGCACCAGCCCGACCACGAAACGCGGGTTGTCCGCTGGCACGATCCCGGCGAAGGTGATCCAGTACTTCGAATTGCTGTAGCAGCGGCACTCCGGGTTGATCTGCTGCGCTGTTCCAGTCTTGCCGGAGATCTGGTAGCCGGGCAGCGCTGCCTGCGGACCGGTGCCGCGCTGCGGCTGCGGGGCGTTCTGCACCACCGAGCGCAGCATGTCCCGCACGGTGTGCGCCGCCTCCGGGCTGACCACCCGCACACCTTCCGGTCGGGGCCGCTCCACTCGCGTGCCGTCCGGCCGGATATCCGCGGCGATGATGCGCGGCGGCATCCGCACCCCGTCGTTGGCGATCGCCTGGTACATCCCGGCCATCTGCAGCACCGTCATCGAAAGGCCCTGGCCGATCGGCAGGTTCGCGAAGGTCGATCCGGACCAGGATTCGCGCGGCGGCAGGCTGCCCGCGCTCTCACCGCCGAGCCCGAGATCAGTCCGCTGGCCCAGGCCGAAGCGCCGGGCCAGGTCGTAGAACCGCTGCTCGCCGAGCTGTTGCGCGACCATCAGGGTGCCGACGTTGGACGACTTGCCCAGCACCCCGGTGAAGGTCAGCGGAATAGTGGCGTGCGGCCAGGCGTCCTCGACGGTCCGGTCGGCGACCTTGATGGACCCCGGCACCTGCAGCACGGTGTCCGGCTTGACGACGCCGTTCTCGATCGCCCCGGCCGCGGTGATCACCTTGTTCACCGAGCCCGGCTCGTACGGCGTGGTCACCGCCGGGTTGCCGGTGTTCTCGGCCCAGGAACCGCGCGGGTCGAAGGTCTTGTCGTTGGCCAGCGCGTAGACCTCGCCGGTCTTGGCGTCCAGCACCACCGCGCTGGCGGTCTTGGCCCCGGCCTTCCGGGCGTAGTCGGCGAGCTCGCGCTGCACCATGAACTGCAGGTCCGAGTCGATGGTCAGCTGCACGTCCGAGCCCGCGACGGCGGGTTCCAACTCCCGCTCGGTGCCGGGGATGACCAGGTTCGACCCCATCGCGGTGTCCGAGACCTTCACGCCGTCGGTCCCGGCCAGCACCGGGTCCAGCCTGGCCTCCAAGCCGATCTGGCCCTGCACCCGCTTCTCGTCCATCCGCCAGTTCGCCGCGCCGATGATGTTCGCGCCCACGTCCCCGGCGGGATATTCGCGGGTCGCCCGGTACTCCGCCCCGATCTGCGGGTACTTCTCGTTGATCACGCGTGCCTGGCTCGGATCGACCTCCGCGCCGAAGTAGGTGAATTCGACGTCCTTGAACAGCGCGTCGAGCACTTCCTGCTCGGTGATCTTGCCGTGCACCACCTGCGGGATGAACCGGGCGATCTCCTGCTTGTACTGCACCGCGGTGGGTTTCGAGGGGTCCTTGGCGTGCGCCTCGTCGAAGGTCTGGGTCAGCAGCCGCGGGTTGGCGTAGAGCTGCCGCGCTTCGCTGCTGAACGCCAGCACGTTCTCGTTGCGGTCCACTATGGAGCCCCGCTCGGCCGGGATGCGCTGGCTGTCGATCCGCTGCCGCTGCGACTTCTCGGACAGGTCACTGGCTTCGACGCCCTGCACCTGGATCAGCTTGCCACCGGTCAACACCAGCGCGATCACCAGCAGCAACCGGCCGACCCGCAGCCGCCGGTTGCTACCGGCCACGTTGGTCCGCGCGGTACGCCCCTGGATGGTCCTGGTCGACCCGCGAGCCATCAATGCCCTGCCAACGCGGCAGGCGGCGGCTGGACCAGGTCCGGCGCGTTCGCTGGCGGCGCCGCGGGATCGACCGGTGGCTGGACCGGCGGCGGAGCCTGGGGCGGCGCTGCGGTGGCCTTCTTCGGTTCACCGACGACGAGCACCGACCCGTCCGGCTGCGGGACGAGGTGCGCGGGCGGCGGCGCGGGCTGCATGCCCAACGCTTCCGCCTGGCGCTGGATCTCGGGTGTCGAGCTCATCGAGCTGACGTCGCTGAGCAGCCGCTCCTTGCGCTCGTTCAACTCGTTGATCCGGTTCTCGCCGTCCTGCAACCGGTAGCTGCCGCTGACCGCCGCGATGGACAGCCACAACGTCGCGGCCAGCCCGGTGGCCAGCACCGACATCACGACGACCACCAGCGGCAACCGCGAGAGCGAAACCCGCTCCTGCAGCTGCTTGGCCTTCGGTCGCGATTTCGGCTTCGACGGCCGCCGTTCTTCCACGCCCTGACGCAGCTGACTCGGCCGCCGATCGGACGGCTCCCGCAACGAGCGGTCCCGCCGTTCTTCCCGGCGCGCGTAAGCGCGTTCGGCCGCGGCTGAACGCGCCCGCGGCTTCTCCGGCCCGGACTTCTGCGCGGTTTTCTGGGCGGCCTGCTGCGTTCGCTCGTTGGACCCCGTCCGCGAAGCAGCGTTCTTGGCGCGTGCAGGTGCCGTCATGTCACTCTTCCGCCTCCCGTGCCGCCTCTCCGCGATTCACAGTGGTGGCCGCGTCCGGCACGAATCTCACGTTTCGGGGTTTCTGGTGGCTGGCTTGCGTCACGGTCCCCTGAGGTGCCGTTGCGGAGGACTGGGGTTGACACAGGGCTACTCATGCGTTCCCCCTCGGGCTGATCCGTTCCGCGGCTCGCAGCCGCACCGACGCCGCGCGGGGGTTCGCTTCGATCTCCTGCTCACCGGCGAGTTCCGCACCCCTGGTTAGCAATCGGAATTCCGGCCCGTGGCCGGGCAGTTCCACCGGCAGGTCGACCGGCGTGCGCGACTTCGACCGCTCGGCGAAAGCCCGCTTGACCATCCGGTCCTCCAGCGAGTGGTAGGACAGCACCACGATCCGGCCGCCCACGGCCAACGAGTCCAACGCCGCGGGCAACGCGCTCTCCAGCACGTCGAGCTCCGCGTTGACCTCGATGCGCAGCGCCTGGAAGGTGCGCTTGGCCGGATGCCCGCCGGTTCGCCGACTGGCCGCCGGAACGGTGTCGTAGAGCAGCTGCACCAGCCGCGCGCTGTTGGTGAACGGTTCTTTCTTGCGCTCCCGGACGATCGCGGCGGCGATCTTGGTCGCGAACTTCTCCTCGCCGTAGGTCCGCAGCACCCGCGCCAACTCGTCCGCGGGGTAGGTGTTGAGCACGTCCGCGGCGGTGCGCGGCGCGCCCGGATCCATCCGCATGTCCAGCGGCGCATCGTGCGCGTAGGCGAACCCGCGGCCGGTCTCGTCCAGTTGCAGCGAGGACACCCCGAGGTCGAACAGCGCGCCGTCCACTTCGGACAACCCGAGCTCGGCCAACACCTCGGCCCACTGGTCGTACACCGCGTGCACCAAGTGGATCCGCGAGGCGTAGGGCGCCAGCCGGGCACCGGCCAGCCGCAGGGCTTCCGGATCGCGGTCCAGCCCGACTAGGGTCAGGCCGGAGTGGGCCGCGAGCATCGCCTCGGAGTGCCCGCCCATGCCGAGCGTGGCATCGACGACCACTGCGCCGTCGCGGGAGAGCACCGGTGCGAGCAGTTCCAGGGTGCGGTCGAGCAGCACCGGCACGTGCCGGTCGCGGGCGGACGCGCCCTGATCATGCCGTTGATCGGCCACGGCGCCTCCCTCCCGCGTGCCGTTTCGTCGAGAGCCGCCAGCCGCGCGCGCGGACCCGTGGGCGCGCGCGCGGCGGCTGTTCGGTTTTCCCCCTGGATTCCCGGATCCCGTCAGGTCCCCGCCCGCCCGTCGCGTCCTGGTGCCGGGGAAGATGCACCAGGCATGCGATAGCCGAGCGGACCGAGGCCTCACGAAACCCGGATCGCCGCCGTCAACGTCCGTTGGGCCGGTCGGCGGAACGCTCAGAACACGCCCGGCAACACCTCCTCACGTGCCTGCGCATAGCCCTCCTCGTGTTCGTCGAGGTAGCTCTGCCACCTCTCCGCGTGCCAGATCTCCAGGCGGTTGATCGCGCCGATGACCACGCATTCCTTGGTCAGCCCGGCGTAGCGCCGCAGCTCCGCCGCGATCGAGATCCGACCCTGGCCATCGGGCTGCTGCTCGTCGGTTCCGGCGAACAGGTACCGCTGGTAGGCGCGGACCGCCTCGTTGGTGAACGGGGCCTCGGCGACCTTGCGCGCCATCTGCTCGAACTCGTCGCGCGGGAAGACGTAGAGGCAGTGGTCCTGACCTTTGGTGACCATCAACCCCCCCGCCAGTGCTTCCCGGAACTTCGCCGGCAGCGTCAAACGCCCCTTGTCGTCGAGCTTCGGGTGGTGGGTGCCGAGAAACATCCCGGTCCACCTCCCCCGGCCCAGGCCGTCCGCACGACGACCGGACCACGTCCCGGTCCTGATCGACTGGACCAACCACCGAGCCCGTGCTTCCGCTGGTCTCGATGATCAGTGGCCACCGGAAGCGGCGGGACCCCCGTTTGCCCCACCTTCCCCCACAGTACCCCACTTCGCTCCACCGTCAACACGAGTTGCCCCGGTTCCCCCGGCAGTAGTGACACCGTTTGCGCAGGTAGCGCACCGTGGGGGCGAAGTGGGGGGATTCCGCGGCCCAACCTTGATCAATCCGTCGTGTTGCGCCGTTATGCTCGGAGCCCGCTCGATCCGGCCGCCGACGGGCTCGGCGGTGGGGCGGAGTGGGGCGGCCGATCCACCTCGAGGTTGGTGAGGGTGTCCCGCCGGACACCGCCGGTTTGGCACACTGCACGTGCACGCCGGAGTCGATCGGATGATCTTCGGCGTGTCCGGAGGACGCTGGCGCGGGCCGCCGCAGCCGCCCACCGGCCGCAGACTTTGGAGGCTTGCATGCGCGATCGTTCCGGCGAGCCGACTTCCCGAGCCGGGTGATCGTGTGCCGCAACGTGCAGGAGGTGGCGTGACGCCCAAGGTTCAGCTGTCCAGCCCGACGACCGGCGACACCGCGGATGCCCTGGAGGCGCCCGGCATCGACCGGCTGCACGGCACGATCCAGCGCATCGCCGCCAACGTCGAACAGGTCCTGGTCGGCAAGCCCGAGGTGGTGCGGGTCGCGTTGGTCACCATGCTGGCCGAGGGTCACCTGCTGGTCGAAGACGTGCCGGGGGTCGGCAAGACCTCGCTGGCCAAGGCGTTGGCCCGGTCCATCGACTGCGCGGTCAGCCGCATCCAGTTCACCCCCGACCTGCTGCCCAGCGACATCACCGGGGTGTCCATCTACAACCGGCAGACCGAGAACTTCGAGTTCCGGCCAGGCCCGGTGTTCGCCAACATCGTGGTCGGCGACGAGATCAACCGGGCCTCCCCGAAGACCCAGTCGGCGCTGCTGGAGTGCATGGAGGAGAACCAGGTCACCGTCGACGGGGAAACCTATCCGCTGAACGCGCCGTTCATGGTGATCGCCACCCAGAACCCGATCGAGATGGAAGGCACCTACGCGCTGCCCGAGGCGCAGCGGGACCGCTTCACCACCCGCGTGTCGATCGGCTACCCGGACGCGAAGGCCGAGCTGGCGATGGTGGACGAGCACGCCGGGCACGATCCGCTGCGCGACCTGCGCCCGGTCGCCGACAGCAGCGAGGTGCAGGCCATGCTGCGAGCCGTGCGGCAGGTGCACCTGTCCACCGAGATCCGGCGCTACGTGATCGACCTGGTGACCGCCACGCGCCAGCTGCCGGAACTGCGACTGGGCGCCTCGCCCAGATCGACCCTGCAACTGGTCCGCGCCGCCCGCGCGCAGGCCGCGCTCGCGGGTCGCGAGTTCGTCATCCCGGACGACGTGCAGGCCATCGCCGTCCCGGTGCTCGCCCACCGGCTGGTGCTGACCAGTGAGGCCCGCGCCGCGCGCCGTTCGGCCACGGATCTGGTGCGGCAGTTGCTGAACCGGATCCCGGTGCCGCGCGGCGACACCGACAGCGGACGAAGGTAAGCCGTGCTCGCGGGGCTGACCATCCGCGGGCGCTGCCTGTTGGCGGCGGGCGCGGCCGCTGGGGTGTGCGCGCTGGTGCTGGACGAACGGGATCTGCTGCGGGTGTCGGCGTTCGTGGTCGCGCTACCGCTGTTGGCGCTGCTGCTGTCCAGCCGCATCCGGTTCGGCATCGGGGCCCGGCGGCGGGTGGTGCCGCCGCGGATCCCGGTCGGCGCCAAGGCGACCGTCCAACTGCACGTCACCGGCGGCGGACGGCTTCCGGTCGGCGGGCTGGTGCTGGAGGACAACACCCCGCACGCGCTCGGCGGGCGACCGCGGTTCCGGCTGGATTCGGTGCCGCGGCACGGCGGCACGGTCCTGGAGTACTCGGTGGAACCGACCCTGCGCGGCATCCACCACATCGGACCGCTGCGCACCCGGATCGGCGACCCGTTCGGGCTCTCCGAATTCGAGCGGGAGCTGGCCGACCGCGACCGGTTGGTCGCGGTGCCGAAGGTCTTCCAGCTCTCCGGGCTGCCCGCCGGTTCTGGCCTGGGCACCGGGGATGACGGCACCACCCGGCTGCGGGCCGGGCACGGCGAAGACGACGCCATGGTGCGGCAGTACCGGCACGGCGACGACATCCGCCGGGTGCACTGGAAGTCCACCGCACGTCGCGACGAGCTGATGGTGCGCGTCGAGGAACGCCCGTGGCACGGCGGCGTGACGGTGCTGCTCGACCGGCGGACGGCCGCGCATCGGGGTAGCGGCGCGCGCAGCAGCGTCGAGTGGGCGATCTCCGCGGCGGCCAGCATCTGCCTCCACCTGCACCAGAACGGCCAGCAGGTTCGGCTGGTCACGGAGGACGGGCATGTGCTGGCCGGTGGCGCGGGACCGACCGACGGCGGGCACGACGACGACGCGGTGCTGGACGCGCTGGCCGCGGTGCGCACGTCGCCGCAACGCGATCTGGTGGCCACCCGCGATCCGGGCAGCGGGCACGAGTTGATCGCGGTGCTCGGCGAAACGACCACCGCCGCGGTCACCGAGCTGACCAAGCTCCGTCCACAAGAGACTCGGAGCCTCGCGTTGCTGCTGGATGTCCACGCCTGGCAGGGCGAAGCAGGCGGCGGCTTCGACCCGAAGCAGACCGCCCGGCGGCTGCGCGCGGCGGGTTGGACCGTGGTGATCGCGGCCGGACCGAGCACCTCGATCGCCGACATCTGGCAGCAGCTGTGCCGGGAGACCACCGCGCCGGAATCGGAGGTCGGGACGTGACCGCGAACCGGATGACCCGCGCGATCGACACGTCACTGGTGGCCGCCGCCGCTGGCGCCTTTTCGGTGCTGTGCGCGGCGACCGCGTTCTCCGGCGTGCTCGCCGACAGCCGGTGGCTTTTCCCGGCCGTGTTCACCGTGCTCGCCGTGGTAGCGGTGGGGGCGGTGGCGCGACGGGTCCGCTGGCCGCTGGCACTGACGGTGTTCGCGGAGCTCATGGGCCTGCTGGTGGTTCTGACGGCGTTGTTCGCCGACCGGGCCGTGCTCGGTGTGCTGCCCGGTCCGGCCGCCATCGGCGAACTGGGCGACCTGCTGTCCAGAGCCGGTGAGCTGGTGCGCACCGGGGTGCCGCCGGTGCCCGCCGAACCAGCGCTGCAAACCCTGGTCTGCCTCGGGCTGGGAGTGGTCGCGGTGGTCGTGGACGTCATCGTGGTGACCTTCCGCAGCCCAGCGGTGACCGGTCTGGTGCTGCTGTGCGTGTTCGCCATCCCCGCATCGCTGGCCGACGACATGCTGCCGTGGTGGACCTTCGTCGCCGGGGCACTCGGTTACGCCCTGCTGCTCGCCTCCGGCGGGCAACACCGCAAGTGGCGGCGGCACGAAGACCGCAGCCAGGTCGCGCACACGCTCTTCGGCCGCACCACGGCAGCGGTGGCCGGGACCGCCGGGGTGATCGCGCTGCTCACCGGCGCGGCGTTCACCGGGGTCGGCACCGAGGGCCGGTTGCCCGGCGCCGTGCCGGAGCAGTTCGGCGGCACCGACGGCATCGGCCTGCAACCGTTCACCTCGCTGCGCGGCCAGCTCAACCGGGACCGCGTCGTCGAACTGTTCCGGATCCGCGGCATGCGGCAGGACTCCTACCTGCGGGCGATGACGCTGCGGAAGTTCGACCCGCAGCGCGGCTGGGAACTGGAGGGCCTCACCCAGGGCGTCGACGCCGGTGTCAACCTCCCGTTGCCGGAGGGCACCACGATCAACCGCGGCACCCCGGAGCGGGTCGAGATCCAGCCGATTGGCTACCGCGATCCGTGGCTGCCGGTGTTCGGCATGCCGGTCGCCGTCTCCGGGATGGGGCCGAACTGGCGTTACGACCCGGCCGCCGGAATCGTGTTCACCCAGACCAACCAGGAGAGCCGCCCGTACGTCCAGCGCGCGATCCTTTCCGACCCGACCCCGGACGAGCTGCGCAACGCCAGCGGGCCGATGGCGGTCGCCCCGGCCTACCTGAACACCGCGGGCATCCCGCCGCAGGTGGCCGACCTGGCCCGACAGCTGACCGCGAACTCGCCGACCGAGTTCGACAAGGCGGTCGCGCTCAACCGGTACTTCACCGACCCGGCCAACGGTTTCCGCTACGACCTGCGGACCGCCCCGTCGACCGGCGGGGACGCCCTGTCGGACTTCCTGTTCCGCGGCAAGCGCGGCTTCTGCGAGCAGTACGCCTCGTCGATGGCGGTCCTGCTGCGCGCCGTCGGCATCCCGTCCCGGGTGGCCATCGGCTTCACCTCGGGTTATCGCGACGGCGACGAGCGGGTGATCACCACCGAGGACGCGCACGCCTGGGTGGAGGCGTACTTCCCCGGCTGGGGCTGGCAGACCTTCGACCCGACCCCGCTGGACGACGGCCGCACCTCGCTGCCGCAGTTCCTGAACAGCGAGTTGCACCCGGTGCAGCCGCAGGCACCGCTGCCCGGCCAGGCCCTGCCGAGCACGCCGCCGACGGCAAGTTCGGTGCCCGGAGCGGAACGTCCGGACGGTGCCGACATCGGCGGCACCGCGCGCACACCCCGCGAGGCCGAGGCCGGAAGCCCGTGGCAGATCACCATCAGCGTCCTCGTGCTCGCATTCGCGCTGCTCGCGACGCCCGCGGTGGTGCGCGAGGTGCGCCGGAGACGGCGGCTGCACGCGATCGCCGAAGGCACGGAGGGGGCGGCCGGGCTCGCGTGGCAGGAGGTGCTGGACGAGTTCCGAGATCGCGGAACCAGACCAGCGGCTGCCGACACGGCGCGCCGGGTAGCGACCGGGCTGATCGACCAACACGGCTTGGACGAATCCGGTGCCATCGCCATGCGAGCGCTGGTGGTGGCGGTGGAACGGGAGTGGTACGCGCCGCCGGGGCAAAAACCGGACGCGACCCTGCCGGAATCGCTGCGCAGTGTGCTGGACAGCTTGCGCCGCGCAGCGCCGCTGGACTGGCGCTCGCGGCTTTTCCCGCGCTCGGTGCTACAACTGCGCCAAGCCAACCTATAAGCGCTTGTTTCCAAGCTCGTTTTGCGTGGCGGCGCGGGTGGCGGAACCTCAGACGCCGTCTCGGTCCGGGATCCCCGACATCATGTATGCCAATACACCACGTCGAGGTAGGTCCTCCCAGAGAACGCCAGTGGGCACAGTCTGAGAACCCGCGGCGGTGCCGGTTTCGAGGGTGGGCTAAGCGGCTACGCCGCTTCAAAAACAAGAACAAAGACTCTAAGAGTGCGCGGATCGGCTTGCGTAGCGGAACCCGCATGGCACTGCTGAGAACCCGCGACGGCGGCGAAAAGCGGCTCGCCTCGGCACCGATCCGCGCGCTCTGACACGACGCGGCCGCCGCGCGTAACGCTCGCGGCCGCGTTTCAGCGAAATCGGCGCTGTCGTACAGCGAAGATCGCCGCACCGATCCCGCGGATCAGGCGACGATCATCAGATCATGAGCAGTTACTGCTCGAAGCGCCTGCGGAAGCGCTCCTCCATGCGCTGCGCGAAGGAGCTGCGCCCAGCGCTGCGATTCGGGCCCCGCTTCGGCCGACCACCACCGCCGTTCTCCGGCACCGATTCCACGTCGTCCCCGCCACCGCGCAACGCGGACAGGACGATCACTGCTCCGCCGAACATCACGAGGAAGCCGACCACGCTCAACACGGGGATGTCGGCCGGTCTGAGGGCCGGGATCACCGCACCGATTACCAGCAGGGCCAATCCCAGCGCGAAGACGGCAAAGCCCTGCAGCCGCCGACGTCGGGATGGGCGATTCAGCCGTCCGCCGCGCACGGTGGAGGCGAACTTCGGGTCCTCGGCGTAGAGCGCGCGCTCGATTTGTTCGAGCTGTCGCTGCTCGTGCTCGGAGAGTGGCATGACTCCTCCTCCGGCACAGGTCTCTCAGTGGCGCCGGAGACCCGGCGGGCTGTTGCCCACCCAGGTTGGGGACCGGCGAACGCTTGGGGGCGTCAACACCGAGGATACGGTTCCAGCGACGCGACGACTACCCGGTCCCGGCACTGGAACTGTGCGAGGTTGCCGACATCATCCCCTCGGGGCAGTGATCGATCCGCGTTCTGCCCCAAGCCCGCCCCCGAAGCCGCTGCTGCACTCGGCCGAAGCGACGTCTTGAAGGGTACAGATGCGGGGCCGCCCGCGGGATGCCCGAGTCAGGTACATCCGATGCCCGGCGCCGGGCCAACTCCCCGCTACTCGCCGTTGAACTCCCTTGACGCAACGCAGTCGCCCGGCGCACCGCAGCAGGCTCCGTTGCTAGCTGGTTGATTCTTGATTGGGCCGCAGCCGCGATACTCCACGTGACGGTGGAGTGGGCTGCCGCAAGCGCGCAGCGCTTAACCCACCCTCTCAGCTTGCACCGCCGCGGGTTCTGAGCGGTCTTCTCGCGAGGACAGCCCCTCCGCCGCGTATTGGCACGAAAAACGAGTCTGGAATCAATCATCTAGGCGGGTGCGCGGCCGATGGCGTGCAGGCGGGTCGCGATGTCCCGCAGCGGTGGGCGAAGCGCCGCCACTCGCTCCAACTCGGCCATCGCTTCCGCGGCTCTGGGGTTGTTGTCCAGCACCGATCCGGGCACCAGATCGCTGAGGACCGCTTGGCCCTGGACGAGTTCCACGGTCAACCCGGCCGCCGCCAGGACCTCCCGCAGGCCATCGGTGTCGAACCGCCGCTGCAAGGTGTCCGAGGACTCGTCGAGCCGACCGTCCGGAGCCTGGATCAGTTGCAATGCCTCGGCCACCCGCCCGGCCAGCGCCCAGCCGAGGACCGCCGCGTACCGGTTGGCGACCAACACCGACACCGCGCCGCCTGGCTTGGTAGCTGCCACCAGCGCCGCGACCGCGGTGTCGACGTCGTCGACGACCTCCAGCAAGCCGTGCGCGAGCACCAGATCGGCGCCGCCTTCCGGGCTGATCGCCGACAACGCGTCGGTGTCGCCCTGCAACGGGGTGATCCGGTCGGCCACCCCGGCTTCCACCGCCCGGCGCTGGAGCATGGCCAACGCGTTGGGACTGGGATCGACGACCGTCACCGAGCAGCCCGCCGAAGCCAACGGCACCGCCCACACCCCGCTGCCACCACCGACGTCGAGGACCCGCGGCGGGCGTCCGCCACCGCGCCGCCGGGCTTCGACGAGTTCGGCTTCCAGCACCTGGTGAACGGCGTCGGATCTCATGGTTAGCAGCGTAATGCTGGGACGTCGTCCGGTTTCACCGGCGTGCGGACCAACCAGAGCCCGCAGAATCTTTGCAGCCACCGCGAGCAAGTTTCAGGGAGAAGTTCTGGGACGGCCGCCGGTTCCGTAGGCTACGACCGTGCAGACGGTGGCAGTGCTGAGTCTCAAAGGTGGCGTGGGCAAAACGACCGTGGTGCTCGGCCTCGCCTCGGCCGCGATGCGCCGGGGAGTTCGGACGCTCGTCGTCGACCTCGATCCGCAGTGCAACGCGACGGCGTGCCTGGAGCCGGGGCGGACCACCAAGGGCCTCAGCGACGTCCTCGCCGATCCGCGCCCGGAGAACGTGCGCGCCGCGGTGACCGGCAGTTCGTGGGGCGCCGAGGTCGATGTCCTGGTGGGTTCCGAAGATGCCGAGAGCCACAACGGACACCACCCCGACGGCAGGCACCTGTCCCGGCTCACCGAGGCACTGTCCGAATTGGACGACCCGAGCGCCGAAGATGAGCTGCCGTACCAGTTGGTGCTGCTGGACTGCCCGCCGTCGCTGGGGCGGTTGACCCGCTCGGCGCTGATCGCCGCCGACCGCGCCCTGCTGGTCACCGAGCCGACGATCTTCGCGGTCTCCGGTGTGCAGCGGGCGTTCGAGGCCGTGCAAGCCGAGCGGCAGTCGAACAACCCCGAGCTGCAACCGCTCGGCGTCATCGTCAACCGGGTGCGACCGCGTTCCCACGAGCACCAGTTCCGGATCGAAGAACTGCGGGAGATCTTCGGCCCGCTGGTGATGCCGGTCGCGCTGCCCGATCGGCTGGCGGTGCAGCAGGCGCAGGGCGCGTGCATGCCGATCCACCAGTGGGGCACGCCGGGTGCGCGCGAGGTCGCACTCGCGTTCAACCTGGTGCTGGCCCGGATTCTGCGGGCCGCCCGCCCGCGCCGCGCGGAGCAGGACGACGACGAACTGCTGGAAGGTACCGAATGAGCACTGCGGCGTTCTCCGCTTTTGTCCTCGTGGCCCTGATCGGCGTGATGACGCCAGGCTTGGACACCATGCTGATCCTGCGGCATTCGCTGCTCGGCGGACGCCGCGCCGGGGTGGCGACGTACCTCGGCATCAGCCTCGGCTGCGTGGTCTGGGGCACGGCGAGCGTCGCGGGCTTGACAGCGCTGCTGACCGCCTCCCAGCTGGCCTACGACGTCGTGCGGGTGGCGGGCGCGGTCTACCTGCTCTGGCTGGGCGGCTCGGCATTGTGGAAGTCGTTGCCCCGCAACAGGGTTCAGCAGCCGGACGCGGCGATCCCGGACGCCCCGGTCGGGTTGACCAGCGGGGCGGCGTTGCGTTCCGGGTTGGCCACGAACCTGCTCAACCCCAAGGTGGGCGTGTTCTACATCAGCCTGCTCCCGCAGTTCCTGCCGACCGGTCATGCGTTCGCCTGGGGTCCGCTGCTGGTCGCGACGCACATCTTGATCGGGCTGCTGTGGTCCACCGTGCTGGTGTGGGTCGCCGGTCGCGCCCGCGCGCTGTTCCAGCGGCAGCGGGTGCGCGCCTGGCTGGACCGGATCACCGCGACGGTGCTGATCGGTCTGGGCCTCAAGTTGGCGGTCGAGGGGCGGTGAGTCGGCCCTGCCCGAAGGGGACACCGTCTTCCTCACCTGCCACCGGCTGCACGAGGCGCTGGCCGGGCAGGTCCTGACCCGCGGCGAGCTGCGGCATCCTCGACTGTCCACGATGGACCTGGCTGGTCGCGGGGTCCGCGAGGTGCGGCCGGTCGGCAAGCACCTGCTGATCCGCTTCGACGACGACCACACGCTGCACAGCCACCTGCGGATGGACGGCGCCTGGCACCTCTACTCCCCTGGTGCCCGGTGGCGGCGGCCCGCGCACCAGGTCCGGGCGGTGCTGGGCACCGCCGAGCGCGTCGCGGTCGGGTTCAACCTGCACGACCTGCACTGGTTGCCGACCTCGGCGGAACCTCGGCTGGTCGGCCACCTGGGGCCGGATCTGCTCGATCCGGCCTGGGACGACGAGCACGCGGCCGAGGCGATCCGACGGCTGACCGCCGACCCGGACCGCGAGCTCGGTCGCGCCCTGCTAGACCAAACGGTGCTGGCCGGGGTCGGGAACCTGTACAAGACGGAGGTGTGCTTCCTGCTGGGCCGGTCGCCGTGGACGCCCGTCGCGGAGATCGACGCGACCCGTGCGGTGCGGCTGTGCCGAGAACTCCTGCTGCGCAACGCCTGGCATCCCGAGCAGTCCACGACCAACAGCCTCCGGCGCGGCACCCAGCACTGGGTCTACGGCCGACGCACCTGCCTGCGCTGCGGCGGCCCGGTCCGGCGCGGCTCGCAAGGCGACGACGTCGAGGCCCGCGTCACCTACCACTGCCCGCACTGCCAACCGTGATCGCGTGTTCAAGCGAAACACGCCGAAAAGGGGCCACAGTCAGGCATAGCCGCTGGTCAGGAGCCGGTGTCGGCGAGTGCACGGTAGGGCGGGTCGACCGGGGGACGTTTCCAGCATTCTTGCCGTCTTGATGAGGATTACCTTGGCGATCTCGGACCTCGGGGTCGTTGTCCTTCAGCGCGGGCGAAGAGCAGCACGTCCTCACCGATCATCGTTGGCCGCCCGCCGTCGTTGCGGCGACCGGGCTGGCCACCATGCGCCGCTCGGGCGCTGTAAGCCAGGTGATGCCGACCACGATGGCAGCTACGACGGCGGCGGCCGGGGCCAGCCAGCGGACTCCGGCGAGCGAGAGGACCACACCGCCGACGGCCGCGCCAATTGCCGTTCCGACGTAGTTCATCGATCCGTTCAAGCCGAGCGCGACGGCGGCAACGTCCCCACCCGCGACGAACACCCGGTTCTGCTGCGTGATGAACAGGAAGGATCCGACGAGGCCGAGGGCGAACAGCGCGACGAGGGTCGGCACGAACCAATGCGCAACGGCACTCAAGGCGGCGGTCGTGCAGATCGTTACGGCCAGCGCCGCTATGAGGGTAGCCAGCGAGCCGAATCGGTCGGCAAACCGTCCGACGAGGCGATTGCCCGTGAAGAAACCGGCGCCGAACACGAACAGCGCGACCAGCACCGCGCTGCTGGCCGAGGTGCTCACACCGACGACGGCCGCGGCGTAGGACGACACCAGGTAGCTCGGCGCGAGCACGAGCGCACTGACGACCAGCAGGACGAGAATGCGCGGGTTGACGAGCACCGAGACCCTGCTCCGCAGCGAAGTCGCAGGCAGCGTTACGGACGGCACGCCGACAGCGGCGAGCACCGCAGCGACGGCAGCGAGCGCCACGATCGTCCACATCGCACCCCGCCAGCCCACCCACTGCCCGATCAACAGCCCTAAGGGCACGCCGAGCACCGAAGCGAGGCTGGAACCCGCGCCGACCATCGCGAACGACCGAGCTCTGCGCTCGGGGCGGGACAGCACACCGGCCACGGCAAAAGCGTTGGCCTGGAACGCAGCCGCGCCGAGCGCGGCAATGATGCGGCCGACCAGCACAACCACATACGAAGGCCCCGCAGCCTGCAGCACCATGCCGACCAGGAAGGTGCCCATGCCCACACCGATGACCACGCGCCGATCCATCCGACCGGTCGCCGTCGCGATGATCGGCGACCCGACCGCATACGTAACGGCGAACGCGGTGGTCAGCTGACCGGCGGCGGCAACGCTCACCGACAGATCCGCGGCGATGGGCGGCAGCAGCCCGGGCAGCACGAAGCCGTCGACGCCGAGCACGAACGTGCCGACGGCGAGGACGGCCAGGCGCCAGGACGGCAAGTCATTTGATTCTTGTCGAATCATCACATGATGAAAGCTAGACTATGATTCGATGTCCGTCAAAGAATTGAGCGGAGGCCACGGATGCCGCGCACACTGCCCGAGCCCTCGGTCGACTCCTTCGATCTCACCGTCATCCTCAACGCGCTCGCCGACCCCAGCAGGCGGGCACTCATGACCGCGCTGTACCGCGCCACGGAGCCGATCGACTGCGCCGTCCTCATCGAGGAGGCCGACCTCGACCTGAGCAATCCGACCATCTCCCACCACTACCGCGTCCTCCGCGAGGCAGGCCTGACCAGGACCACCACCGAGGGGCGCAAGCGGATCGTCAGAGTGCGCCGCGACGACATGGAGACGCGTTTCCCCGGCCTCCTGCAGGCGGTGCTCGGGAGCCCGTGATCGCAATTCCTCGTGGAACTTCGCGACACCTGGCCTTACCGATCACCGCATCCGATCAACGCCTCGATCGGTCGGCAAGCCAATCGAATCGTCCACAATGGAGGTTCGAAGGTGCTGCAGAGAAGGCTCGGGGTCAGCGCTCGCGGGCGGCGTTGCGGGCATCAGCGAGGCGGCGCAGCAGCGGGTAGACCAGCACGATGCCGACCGAGCCCCACACCATGCCGGTGACCCGGAGTTCGCCCACCTGCAAGGTCAGATCACCGACCCCGGCGATCACCGCCGTACCCAGCACCACCAGGTTCACCGGGTCGGCGAGATCCACCCGCGCGTCCAGCCAGATCCGCGCGCCGACCAGCGCGAGCAGTCCGAACAGCACCAGCGTCGCACCGCCGAGCACACCGAGCGGAATCGTGTTGATCAACGCCCCGAGCTTCGGGGAGAACGAGAGCACGATCGCGGCCAACGCCGCGACCAGGCACGCAGCCGTCGAATAGACGCGGGTCGCGGCCATCACCCCGATGTTCGCCGCGTAGCTGCTCAGCGCCGAGCCGCCCGCCGAGCCGGACAACGTGGTGGCCAGCCCGCCGCCGATCAGCGCGTCCCCGACGTAGGGGTCGAGGTCGCGGCCGCTCATCGCGGCGACCGCCTTCAGATGCGCGACGTGCTCCGCGACGAGCACCACCACCAGCGGCAGCACGAACGGCATCACCGAGATGTGCACCTGCGGGGTGATCAGCTGGGGCAGTCCGAACCAGGGCGCGGCGATCAGCTCGTCGACCCGCTCCTGGGCCAGATCGCCAGCCAGCGCGGAATAGCCCCACCCGACCAGCACGCCGATCAGCACCGCGGCCCGCCCGGCCATGCCCCGGCTGATGACGGTGAGCAGCACGACCGTGCCCAACGTCAGCGCAGCGGGCACCCGCTGCTGGTCGAACGAGGACACCGACTGCGGCGCGAGGCTCAGACCGATCATCAGCACGATCGCCCCGGTCACCACGGGCGGCATCGCGGACTCCAGCAGCCGCACGCCCAGCGCCTTGACCGCGACGCCGACGGCGATCACCACCAGGCCGACCACCATGACGCCACCGAGCAGGGCGGACGGGCTCGCACCGGCCTCGTCCGACGCCGCGCCCAGGGGCACCACGAAGGCCACCGACGCGCCCAGGTAGCTGGGCACCCGGTTCCGGGTGAGCAGCAGGAACAGCAGCGTGCCGAGACCGGAGAGCAGCAGGGTGGTCGTCACCGGGAAGCCGGTGAGCAGCGGCACGAGGGTCGTAGTGCCGAACATCGCCAGCAGGTGCTGCAACCCGAAACCGATGGTCAGCGGCCAGCTCAGCCGTTCCTCGGAGGCCACGACGGCATCGCGCACCAGGCGTCGACCGTTGCCGTGCACGGTCCACAACGCCACATCGTCCTCCCCCGAGCCGCTCGGTCAGGTGGATCTCCTGCCACGGCATGTGATGACTGGGGGAAGATTACTATTTCGCATCACACAATCAAGCAAAACCGCTACGAATCCAACGAAACACCGACTACCAGCGGTAATTGCAGTGCGGCGTGTCGCGTCACGCCGGATCGGATCGGCGCTGCTGCTCCGGCTGCTCCGGCGCGGGCACACCACCGCCGGACAGCTCCCGCAGACCGGCCGCGAGCCCGGCCAACCGATCCGTCGCGTCCTGCAGCAGGTGCTTCTGCTCCGGCGCGCCGCTGGCGGCCACCGCCCGCCCCGCCGCAGCCACCAACCCGCCGTACCCGTCGATGCCCTCGTCCAACTCCGCCCGCAGCCGCTGCACGTCAGCCCGCAGCGCGGACTGCTCCGCCGCTGGCGCGTGCCGGATCGCCGCCTCCACGGCGAGCAGTCGCTCCGCGACTCGCCGCAGCTCCGCGGCTGCGCTGTCCGCGGTGCCGCGAGCATCGGCTGCGGCGCTACCCGCGCCCGCCGACGTCAGCTGCGCCAACGCACCGTGCAAGCTCAGCTCCGCATCGCGCAGGCGCTGCATGGGATCCCGCGCTGCCGACCCCTGCGGGGGCAACGCCACGGGTTCCGGTAGCGGTTCGGGCAGCGGGGTCCGCTTCAGGCGTCGGTACTTCAACCCCGCGCCAACCGCTCCCACCCCGCTGATCACGGCGATCCCGCCGAGTCCGAAGGTCGCCGTGCCCTGGAACAACCAGGCCAGGTCACCCAACGAGCTCCAAATCTCCGGCAGCGACGCCGAGGCAGCCGAGCCAGCACCGAACACACCGGCGGTAACCGCGCTGCCGGTGGCCGTTCGCTTGGCTCGTTTGCGCTGTCGGATCAGTCGGGCCCGCGGATCACGCCAGCTGGCGAACTTCCGACGCACCTCGGAGAAGACGGGGCCGCGCAACTGCTCCAGCGCGGCCTCGCCCAACTGCGCCAGCTCCTGCTTGCGGGACTTCACGCCGCGCTCGCTCAGGCTTGACCGGCTTGCGGGTTCTGCTGCTGCTGCGGCTTGGTGGCCGGTTCGGCGGTCTCCGAACCGCTGGTGACCTGCTGCTGTTGTCCACCGGTCACCTGCGGCTGGCTGCTACCCATCGAAGCGCGCAGTTGCGCGAGCCGACTGGCACCGGCCGCGTCGAGGGATGCCTGCTGCACCTCGAGCATCCGGCCCTGCACGCTGTTCTGCGCCAGCTCCGCCTCGCCCAGCGCGGTCGTGTAGCGGCGCTCGATCTTGTCCCGGACCTCTTCCAGCGACGGCGTGTTGCCAGGTGCGGCGATCTCGGTCATCTGCCGCATCGACGCGGAGACCTGCTCCTGCATCTTGGCCTGCTCCAGCTGGCTGAGCAGCTTGGTGCGCTCGGCGATCTTCTGCTGCAGGATCTGGGCGTTGCGCTCCACCGCCTGCTTGGCCTGCTCGGCCGCCCCCAGCGACTGGTCGTGCAACGTCTTGAGGTCTTCGACACCCTGCTCGGCGGTGACCAGTTGGCTGGCCAGCTGGGTGGCGGTCTCCTCGTACTTCTGGGCGGTGGCCTCGTCGCCGTTTGCGCGAGCCTGGTCGGCCATCACCAGCGCCTGCTTGGCCGACGCCTGCAACTTCTCGACCTCGCCGAGCTGGCGGTTGAGCTTCATCTCCAGCTGCCGCTGGTTGCCGATCACCGACGCGGCCTGCTGGGAAAGGCTCTGGTGCTGCCGCTGGGCTTCCTCGATGGCCTGCTGGATCTGCACCTTCGGATCGGCGTGCTCGTCGACCTTCGACGAGAACGACGCCATCAGGTACTTCCAGGCCTTAACGAACGGATTGGCCATCTCCTCCGCCTGCCTTCTTCTGCTGCTCGGCTGCCCCGTGCGAACACCACCGCACACCGGGTGGGCCCGCTGGTTCCATCGTGTCAGGTAGTCGTGTCGGCTTCCACCAAACACGGTAGATCTCCGGGATTTACCCGGTGTCACCACCCGAGATCGAACCAGCAACACCCGCCCCACCCGACACCGGGGCCCGAAAAGCCAGAAATCGGACAGCTGACGGCGCACTAGCGCGGCCCGAGCGATCAACGCTCGGGCCGCTTCGCTTCCGCGCCGTCAGGCCGCGACCACCACACCACCGGGTTTGCGCACCGGCGGGCTGATGCGCTGGCTGAGCATCGGCTGCAAGCGCTCCGCGCAGGCGCGCGGCTCGGCGTCCGTGCCAGCCTCCGCGGTGGCCAACTGCTGCTGGGCGAGGTCGGTTTCGGACAGCTCGGTGCCGATCAGGCTGGGCACCAGGCGACCGCCGTCGATCTCCGCCGCCGTCGTCGGCTGGTCGACCACCGACGGCACCACCATCGTTCCGTCGAGATCACCGGCCACGGTCACCAGCAGTTCCGGCAGCGGCAGGTCCAGGGCGTCGCAGATCGAGGCGAGCAGCTCGCTGGACGCCTCCTTGCGGCCCCGTTCGACCTCGGAGAGATATCCGAGACTCACCCGGGCAGCGCGCGAAACGTCCCGCAAGGTCCGAGACTGTGCGGTCCGGGCGCGGCGCAGCCGTTCACCGACCGCCTCCCGCAACAATACGGTCATCGCGCGCCTCCCTTCCTTCGTCGCCTACCGCGTGCACTACGCGTGAACGCCCCCTACGTTACTCATCCGAGGGCCGGAACGAGAACGATCGACGTCAAGTCCGCCCAGGGCGAACGTGTGGTGATCGATCGGCCCAACCCGGCGACGCGCGCCCTCCACCCAGCGCACGACGTCCTCACCGTCAACGCAGCAGGTCGGCGAAGTGTTCCAGCGCCACCCGAACGGCCGCAGCCCGCACGGCGTGCCGATCCCCGTCCAGCCGCACCGAACGCACCGTCGCACCGCCGGGCCCGGCGAACCCGAGGTGCACCGTGCCCGGCGCCACGCCGTCCTGCGGGTCCGGCCCGGCGACCCCGGTGAGTCCGATCCCCCAGTCCGCCGTGCAGCGCCGCCGCGCGCCTTCGGCGAGCATTTCCGCGACTCGCGGGTGCACGGCGCCGTAGGCGTCGAGCAGATCACGATCGACTCCGGCCAGCTCCGCCTTCAGGTCGGTGGCGTAGACGATCAGTCCGCCGCGGACGACGTCGCTGGCACCTGGCACATCGGTCAACACCGCGGAAACCAGTCCGGCGGTCAGCGATTCCGCGGTCGCCACGGTCTCACCGCGCCGCCGCAACGTCTCCAGCAGCGCCGCCACCCGCGACAACGACAGCCCGACCTGCTCGACGATCACGCGTTCGCCTTCGCCCGTCCGGCCGCGCGCAGCCGGACCGCGCGCACGAGGTAGTCGAGCCCGGTGCCGACGGTGGCGATCAGCGCCGCCCCCATCACCACCCAGCGCGGCAGATCGGCCCAGGCGCCGAACGGCAGCAGGTAGAGCCCGATCGCGAGGGCCTGCAGCAATGTCTTGATCTTGCCGCCGCGGCTGGCCGGGATGACGCCGTGCCGGATCACCCAGAAGCGCAGCAGCGTGACCGCGACCTCCCGCCCGATGATCACCCAGGTGACCCACCAGCCCAGGTCGCCGAGCAGGCTGAGCCCGACCAGCGCGGCGCCGGTCAGCGCCTTGTCCGCGATCGGATCCGCGACCTTGCCGAAGTCGGTGACCAGGCCGCGCTTGCGGGCCAGGTCGCCGTCGATGCGGTCGGTGATCGAGGCGATCGCGAACACCCCGGTGGCGATCCAGCGCCACAGCGTGTCGTGGCCGTCTGCCCAGAACAGCGCCACCAGGAACACCGGTACCAGCGCCAACCGGGAAACGGTCAGGATGTTGGCGATGTTGACCAGCGGCACGGCTTCGGGCTCGGGCCGCGCCGCTGCGGAATTCGATGCCGCGCCATCGGCGGTCATGACTTGTCCGCCTCTCCGCAATTTTCAGTGGTGGTTGCGTCGGGCTCAATCTCGCGCTTCGTTGTTTCTTGTGGCTGGTTTGCGTCACGGTCCCCTGGGGTGCGGTTGCGGAGGACTGAGGTTGACACAGGGGGTGTCATGGCTGCTCCCCGGGCCTGCTCGGTGCGGGCGTGCCGTCGATCGGACGCACCACGAGATCGACGCCTTCACTGGCGACCACCCGGCAGCGCACCACATCGCCCACCCTGACCTCTCCAGGATCAGCGACGAGGCATTCGCCGTCCACCTCCGGTCCTTGGTGGTCGGCCCGACCGGCGCACTCGTCGTCGTCGACGCGCTCCACGAGCACCCGCACCTCGGTGCCGATGCGGTCTTCGGCGCGCTGCGCGATCAGCTCGTCGACCAGGTCGGAAAGCTGCTCGACGCGGGCGTCGACGGTGTCGGAGTCGATCTTGCCGTCGAAGTCGGCGGCCTCGGTGCCGTCCTCGTCGGAGTAGCCGAACACACCGATGGCGTCCAGCCGGGCGCGGGTGAGGAAGTCCTGGAGTTCAGCGAAGTCGTCCTCGGTCTCGCCGGGGAAGCCGACGATGACGTTGCTGCGGATGCCCGCCTCCGGGGCCAGCGCGCGGACCTGCTCGATGAGTTCCAGGAAGGATTCGGTGGAGCCGAACCGGCGCATCCGGCGCAGCACCGGCTCGCTGGAGTGCTGGAAGGAGAGGTCGAAGTACGGCGCGACGCCGGGCGTGGTGGCGATGGCCCGCACCAGACCCGGTCGGGTCTCCGCGGGTTGCAGGTAGGACACCCGCACCCGGTCGACGCCCTCGATGGCGGCGAGTTTCGGCAGCAGCGTCTCCAGCGCCCGCGGGTCGGCCAGGTCCTTGCCGTAGGAGGTGGAGTTCTCGCTGACCAGGAACAGTTCCTTGGCGCCTTGCTCGGCGAGCCACGCGGCCTCGCCCAGCACCTCTTCCGGCGGACGGGACAGGAAGGAACCGCGGAACGACGGGATGGCGCAGAACGAGCAGCGGCGGTCGCAGCCGGAAGCCAGCTTCAACGCGGCCACCGGCGAGTCGTCGAGCCGACGGCGTGCCACCGAGCGGGCGGCCGGGACCCAACCGTGGCCCGGCACCGCGACCTCGGCCGCCGCGGCGGGCCGGGCGACCGGGGTGATCGGCAGCATCTTGCGCCGGTCCTGCGGCTGGTGCGGCTGGACGGCGCGGCCAGCGAGGACGTCGTCGAGCCGGTCGGCGAGCTGCGCGTAGTGGTCGAAGCCGAGCACCGCGTCGGCTTCCGGCAGGTGCTCGGCGAGTTCGGCGCCGTAGCGCTCGGCCATGCAACCCACCGCGACGACCTTCGCGCCGGTGTCGGCGGCGGCCAGCAGCGTGTCGACGGAGTCCTTCTTCGCGGATTCCACGAAGCCGCAGGTGTTGACCACCACGACATCGGCCGCGTCGACGTCGACGAGGTCCCAGCCCCGACCGTGCAGGCCACCGGCGAGTTCTTCGGAGTCGACCTCGTTGCGGGCGCAACCGAGCGTGACCATGGCGACTCGGCGGTGATTCTGCTCGGTTGGCATGCGTCGAGCCTAACGTCCCAGTTCCCCCGCCCTGCGCACGAGCCCGTCGGCGGCGGGATCGGCGGCGGTGGCCAAGATTACGGTCCGATGATCACTACCTGATCCTCATGCTGGTTAGGCTTACCTAACGTGACAGATCCCGTGGAGGTACGCCCAGCCCGCGTCCGCGACGCTCGCGCGATCAAGGCGTTGATCGACCACTACGCGGGAAAGGTGGTGCTGGGCAAGGAACTCGTCGCGCTCTACGAGGACATCCAGGAGTTCTGGGTGGCCGAGCAGGAGGACCGGATCGTCGGTTGCGGCGCCCTGCACGTGCTCTGGGAAGACCTCGCCGAAATCCGCACCGTGGCGGTCGATCCGATCGCCAAGGGGCGCGGTATCGGCCGCGCGCTCGTGTCGCGCCTGATCGCCGCGGCGGGCGACCTGGGGCTGTCCCGGATCTTCGTGCTCACCTTCGAGACCGAGTTCTTCGGCCGCCACGGCTTCCTGCCGATCGCCGACACCCCGGTGCCGCCGGAGGTCTACCAGGAGATCCGCCGCTCGCCGGACGAAGGCGTGGCCCAGTTCCTCGACCTCGCCCACGTCAAGCCGAACACCCTCGGCAACACCCGCATGCTGCTGAGACTGGGCGCGTGCCGCTAGGAGTGCGGTAATGCGCATGCTGCCACCAGATCGCGGCGCTACGATGGTCGCATGAATGACTATACGTCGTCCGCGATAATAATTCGGCGGGCTCGGATCGCCGACGTGCGGACGATCAAGTCCCTGGTCGACACCTATGCGGGCGAGGTGCTGCTGGCCAAGGAACTCGTCACGCTCTACGAGGACATCCAGGAGTTCTGGGTCGCGGAACTGACCGAACCGGACCGCCCCAGCCGCGTCGTCGGCTGCGGTGCCCTGCACGTGCTCTGGGAAGACCTCGCCGAAATCCGCACGGTGGCCGTGGACCCGGCGGTCAAGGGCCGCGGTGTCGGCCACCGCCTGGTGCGCCAACTGGTCGGGCTGGCCCGCGAGCTGGGCCTGGCCCGGCTGTTCGTGCTGACCTTCGAAACGGAGTTCTTCGGACGTCACGGCTTCCGCACGGTCAACGGCGCCCCGGTGACCCCGGAGATCCACGAAGAAATGCGCCGCTCGGTCGACGCGGGAGTAGCGGAGTTCCTGGACCTGGCGAACATCAAACCCAACACCCTCGGCAACACCCGCATGCTCCTCGACCTGAACTGATCGCAGCACCGGACGCACCTTCTTGACCCGACTGGTCGAACGCTTCGTCCACCGTTCTCGTGCACGTTGCACAAGGGCCCCGCAAGCACCTCGGGCACCGGCTATAACACGGGGAGTGATCAGTTCGGATTCGAGGAGACTCGCCGTGGACCGTTCCCCTGCTCGTCGTGGGTTCTTCGCCACCGCCGCCGCCACCGGGGCCCTGTTGCTCACCGCCGGTACCGCATACGCCGATCTCAGTCCGGGCAAGCTTCGGGAGGTCACCGACGAGTACCTCTTCGAGCTCTCCCTCGACTCGTTCACCGAGACCCGCACCGAGCAGCCCTACGCCGACCAGCTCGACTGGTCGTCCGACGGCTGTTCGATGTCGCCGGACGAACCGCTGGGCTACGAGTTCCGCACCAGCTGCGACCGGCACGACTTCGGTTACCGCAACTACAAGGCGCAGGACCGGTTCAGCGAGGCCAACCGCAAGGAGATCGACGACAACTTCCGCGCCGACATGTACTCGGTGTGCGGCAGCGACCTGGGATGCCGGAGCACCGCGAACATCTACTACTACGCGGTGCGCGAGTTCGGCGGTGCCAGCACCTCGACTGCGGACGCCGTGGACCTGGCGCAGATCGTGCCCGTGCACGCCAGCAACGGCTCGCTGCTGGCCTACCGCGCGCTCAACGCCGAAGGGCAGGTCGTGGAATTCGGTGCCAACGGCTGAGCACCACCAGCGAGAGGGGCGCGTCCAGTTCAGTCCGGGCGCGCCCCTCTTGTGTGCCCAGCACGTCAGCGGCCGGGGCGGGGGTCGATGGGTTGGACGTCGTGGGCGGTGGCCGCCGTCCCCGGATCGATCGGCCCAGTTGCGTAGTACACCTCGCACGGCCCGCCGATGGCCTTCTCGAAATCGGTGGTGGTGTGGATGACCGACCGTCCGTCCAGCGTCGGCAGCAGCGTCGGGCTGAAGTTCCGGCACACGCTGCCCTGGTTGTAGCTGATCTGCACCGGCGACGGGATCTCCCGCCAGCCCCGGGCCAGGTTGGACGGGTTGTCGTTGACCATCAGCGTGCGCCCGTTGCCCGGCGCCCAACCGCCGTTGTCGTTGGCGAGCATCTGGTACGCCAGCAGCAGTCGGCCGTTCGGTCCCGGCCCCGGCGCCCACGTGATCGTCGGCGTGCCCAGCGGCTGCCCACCGGTTTCCGACAGGATCTCGGTACCCAGGTCATAGGGGTCGCCGAAATCCCAACCGTCCTGGGAAGTGCGCATCCACACCGTGCAAATGTGCACCGGATCGTAGTTGCAAACCTCGTAAACCATCACGTACGTGCCATCCGGCAACTGCCGGACACCGGCCATTCCGGGACGCACCGTGAACTCGTCGTTCTTCACCGTATCCCGCAGGTCGGTCCAATTGCGGCCATCCGTGGAACGCACCTGGACCATCTTCTGGTCGTGCAACGGATCGCCGTCGTCGGAATAGAAAGCGACCAACTCGCCCCGCGCGGAAACGGTGAATTCCGGTTCCCACACACCGGGTCCGACCGGCGCCTGCACGATGGTCGACAGGAAGCTCCAGGTGCGCCCCTGGTCGTCGCTGCGCCACACCCGGATGCTGCTGTGCCGCTGCTCCGAATCCGCGCCGATCCCGGCGGTTCCGGCCCACAGCAGGGTGCCCGCTGGCATGTCACCGACCTGCTGCGGCAGCTCGTACAGCGTCGAGCAGCACATGCCCTTCTCGTCCGCGCCCTCCGGATCGCGGATCTCGCCGAGCTGCTGGAAAGTCGCGCCGTCGTCGCGGCTTTCGTAGATCACCGCGAAACCGGCCCGGTCCACGTAGGTCGTCATGCTGGCCAGCACCCGGCCGTTGGCCTCGCCGGAATGCTGCAACCGCACCAGGCGCGGATAGCTGCTGCCGCCGACGCGCAACAGCTCACCATGGTCCACATCGGACGGAGCCGGGTCCTGCTGGGCCACCGGGACACCTGAAGCGAACTGCTGGAAACCGACCAGCAACAACACGGACAACAGCACCAGTAACCAGGCGTGAACTTTCCGGACGACCATGCGATAGCAGCCCTTCGAAATCGCGGCGGACAAATGCCCCCAGCGGGCCGGAGAATATCGCACAAAACGGGATGGTCGACCCGTCCGAACAATTCCGTTCAGCGTAATTGAGAAGACGCAAACGGAGTAATGCGAACGAAGCGAAAACCTAATGAGAAAATGTTGGTGAAAATGCGGAAAACGGCAACGTCCCCGCATCCGGAGAAGATGCGGGGACGCCCGTGCTCACTCGACGTCCGGTGGCGGCCCGCCCCGGATCGCGTACAACGTGCCTTCCAGCTCGTCCGGCTTGATCAGCACGTCGCGCGCCTTCGAGCCCTCCGACGGCCCGACCACGCCGCGCGACTCCAGCAGGTCCATCAACCGACCGGCCTTGGCGAACCCGACCCGCAGCTTGCGCTGCAACATCGAGGTGGACCCGAACTGGCTGGTCACCACCAGCTCGGCGGCCTGCAGCAGGACGTCGAGGTCGTCGCCGATGTCGGAGTCGACCTCCTTCTTCTCACCCGCCTTGGCCGCCGTGACTCCGTCGGTGTACTCCGGGTCGGCCTGGTCCTTGGTGAACGTGACGATGCGGTGGATCTCGTCGTCCGCGACGAACGAACCCTGCACCCGCACCGGCCGGGACGCACCCATCGGCAGGTACAGCGCATCGCCCATGCCGATCAGCTTCTCCGCCCCCGGCTGGTCCAGGATGACCCGCGAGTCGGTCAGCGACGAGGTGGCGAACGCCAGCCGCGACGGCACGTTCGTCTTGATCAGGCCGGTCACCACGTCCACCGACGGGCGCTGCGTGGCCAGCACCAGGTGGATACCGGCAGCCCGCGCCTTCTGGGTGATCCGCACGATGGCGTCCTCGACATCGCGCGGCGCGGTCATCATCAGGTCCGCCAGCTCGTCGACGATGGCCAGGATGTACGGGTACGGCCGGTACTCGCGCTCACTGCCCAGCGGAGTGGTGATCTCGCCGGAGTTCACCTTCCGGTTGAAATCGTCGATGTGACGCACCCGGTTGGCCTGCATGTCCTGGTAGCGCTGCTCCATCTCCTCCACCAGCCAGGCCAGCGCGGCGGCGGCCTTCTTCGGCTGGGTGATGATGGGCGTGATCAGGTGCGGGATGCCTTCGTACGGGGTCAGTTCCACCATCTTCGGGTCGATCAGGATCATCCTGACCTCCTGCGGGGTGGCCCGCGCGAGCAGCGACACCAGCATCGAGTTCACGAAGCTGGACTTGCCGGACCCGGTCGAACCGGCCACCAGCAGGTGCGGCATCTTCGCCAGATTTGCGGTGACCATGTGGCCTTCGATGTCCTTGCCCAGGCCCATCACCAGCGGGTGGGTGTCCTTGGTCGCTTCGGAAGAACGCAGCACGTCGCCGAGGCGCACCATCTCCCGGTCGCTGTTGGGCACCTCGATGCCCACCGCGGACTTGCCCGGAATCGGCGCCAGCAGCCGGACGTTGTCGGTCGCCGCCGCGTAGGCGATGTTCTTGGTCAGCGCGGTGATCTTCTCGACCTTCACCCCGGGACCCAGCTCGACCTCGTAGCGGGTCACCGTGGGACCGCGGGTGAAGCCGGTGACCTGGGCGTCGATGTTGAACTGCTCCAACACCGCGGTGATCGCCTCGATCATGGCGTCGTTGGCGCGACTGCGGCTCTTCGGCGGATCGCCGTCGGTGAGCACGTCCAGCGGTGGCAGCTGGTAGTCGCCCTCGACGCTGCGGCTGATCCGGGGCTTGTCGCTGGTCTTCTTCGGTTTCTCCTCGGCGACCGGGGTAGCTGGTACCGCGGCGGCCTTCGGCTTCGAAGACTTCGGCTGCTCGGCGGGGACGTCGTCCAGCGACAACTGGCGGTCCTCGCTGGACATCGCCGCCTGACGGCGTCGGGACGGGCGGCGCAACTTGACCGTCGCCGGGTCCGCCTCGATCTCCTCGGCAGCAGCCGCTGGTTCGGCCCCGTCGTCGCGCCCGAGGCCGCGCAACCGCGCCCCGACCTCGCGCACCGGCGTGCCGGTGAGCACCAGCAGCCCGAACAGTCCGATCAACACCAGCACCGGGACGGCGACCCAACCGGTCAGGCCGTGCGCGAGCGGGCCGCCAGCCACGAACCCGAGAGCACCGCCCGCGTTCGGCCAAGCTTCGGGGTCCAACGGGGAACCCGACAGGATGTGCAGGACGCCGAGCGAGGTGAGGATCAGCAGCATCGATCCGATCACCATTCGGGGCCTCGCTTCGGCGCTGGTCTCGGTCCGCATCAGCACAAAAGCGGTGACCAGCAGCACGATCGGCAGCGCCCACGCCGCCATGCCGATGACCGAGCGCAGCGCCCAGTCGAACCAGTGCCCGACCGGACCACCGGCCCGCCACCAGACACCGGCGGCGGCGATCACCGCGGTCGCGAGGAAGATCAGCGCCAACCCGTCGCGCCGGTGCGCTGGGTCGAGATCCTTGGTCTTGCCGATCGCGCGGACGACTCCGCCGATGCCGCGGGCGATGCCTCCGCCACCGCTGGAACGCGCCCTCGCGGATCGCTTCGGCGCTGGTCGGCGGGGCGCGTGGGTCGATCCGGGGCGCGGCTTGGCGCTCCCGGTGCTCTTGCGACTGGTGCTCGACTTGGCCGAGCCACCACTCCTGGCCGCGGAGCCGCTACTCTTGGTCGCGTTTTTACCGCGCGTCGAGCCACGTCCCCCGTTCGATGTCCGGCTCGCCATGCCCCACACGGTATCCTCAGCCGCCTCTCTCGTCACACCAGGCACGTGAGATCGCTGGTCAGACGTTATTTCGGGTGTTCCGCTCCAACCGGGCCAGCACGCGTGGGATCCTCGAACATCATGGTTGCCCTACCGTCCGGTCCGCATGAGCCGACACGCCGGAACGATCGCGAGAACCTGTTCCGGGACGCGCCGCTGTTCTGGCGAGCGCTGATGTGGGTGGACCGGGCGATCATCGGGCTCACCGGGCGGCTGGAGGTCACCGGCGACGTGCCCGACGAGGTGCGCGGCAAACCGCTGCTGCTGGCGGCCAACCACATCGGCAACATCGACCCGCTGGTGCTGATCGCGGCGTGCCGGACCCGACGGCTCGCACCGCGCTTCCTCGCCACCGGCGGGCTGTTCGACACTCTGGTGCTGGGCAAGGTGCTCAGCCGCTGCGGACATGTCCGCGCCGACCGCGGCAAGAGCACCGCGGGCGAGGCCCTGGGACGGGTGATCGCGGCGCTGACCAGCGATCACCACCCGGTGCTGATGTATCCGGAAGGCCGCATCACCCTGGAACCGGACATGTGGCCGGAGCACGGCAAGACCGGGGTGGCCCGGATGGCGTTGGCATCCGGCGCCACGGTGGTGCCGATCAGCCAGTGGGGCGCCCACGAGACGATGTGCTACGGCATGGTCCGGGTGGAAAGCGCGCACGACGTGTGGATCCTGTTCGCCTCGTGGCTGCGGGCCCTGGTGCGCCGCCCGAAGCTGAAAGTCCACTTCGGAGCACCGGTGGAGCTCGGCGACCTGGCCGCCGACCGGGTCGGCGACGCGGCACGCGCCCGCGACCGCATCATGCGCGCCATCACGGCAGGTCTGGTCCCGCTGCGCGCCGACGAACCCGGCGCCCCCAACCACCAAGACCCAACCCGACCGGCCACCAACAAACCCAGCCCCTGGCGCCCCTGACGGAAACGTTGAAGGAAGTAAGCGGGCGCACGGATTAGATCTGCCGGTGGAAAAGGGTGCGGCCGATCAGCGCACTGGGAAGGGAAGTCCGGGTGAGGGGCACCCGTGACCAAGTAACTTGGTCACGGGTGCCCCTCACCCTTCACTCGGCCGAGTTGGTGTCCGCACAGCCCGAGATCCAACGCACACTGCGGGCTCGTCGTTGCTCCGCGGCAGAGGCGAAACGGGCCCGAGAGGGCCAATTTTCGCCAAAATCCGGGTCCCACCCGGACGAATCCCGTTAACTGTCCACACTGATCGCCACCTGGGCGAACACAACTGGACATACGGGGACAATCGTGAGAAAAGTAGTCACTGCCGGGTTGGCAGTCGGCCTGCTGGTCGGCTTGTCACCGGTTGTCGGAGCAACTGCCGCGCCAGCACCGGAATTCAACCCAGCACCGATCCAATGGGGACAGTGCGCGGATGAGGACCTGCAGAAGGCCGGGGCGGAATGCGCGATGCTGGCCGTCCCGATGGATTACGCGGATCCGGCGGGTGAGCAGGTCTCGCTCGCGGTGTCCCGGATCAAGCACACCGTGCCCGACGACCAGTACCAAGGCGCGATGCTGGTCAATCCGGGTGGGCCGGGCGGAAGCGGGCTGGCCTTGTCGACGCTCGGGGCGTCGGTGCCCAAGGGCGCTGGCGGCGCCTACGACTGGATCGGCTTCGACCCGCGCGGCGTGGGGGCCAGCCAACCCGCGCTCTCCTGCGACCCGAACTACTTCTCCTACGACCGCCCGCACTACGTGCCGACCACCGCGGAGTTGGAGAACACCTGGCTGGACCGCTCCGAGGGCTACGCCCGAGCCTGCGGGAACACCGGCAAACTGCTCGAACACATCAAGACCACGGATGTCGTCGAGGACATGGACAGCATCCGCAAAGCACTGGGTGCCGAGCAGATCAACTACTACGGCTTCTCCTACGGCACCTACCTCGGCCAGGTCTACGGCACGCTGCACCCCGAGCGGCTGCGCCGGGTCGTGCTGGACGGCGTGGTCAACGCCGACGACGTTTGGTACCAGGCCAATCTGAACCAGGACCTGGCCTTCGACCGCAACATCAAGATCTTCTTCGACTGGATCGCCAAGTACGACTCGGTCTACCACCTGGGCACCACCGGTGCCGACGTGGAAAAGGTGTACTACGAACAGCTCGCGAAACTGGACCAGCAGCCAGCGGGTGGCGTGATCGGCTCCGATGAGTGGACCGACCTGTTCCTCACCGCGGGCTACGCGCAGTCCGTTTGGGACCAGCGGGCCAAGGCGTTCTCCGGCTGGGTGCACAACGGCGACTGGCAGACGCTGAAGACGATCTACGACGCGACCAACAGCCCCGGCGATGACAACGGCTTCGCGGTCTACCTCTCGGTGCAGTGCACCGACGTCCAGTGGCCGAAGAGCTGGGAGACCTGGCGGAAGGACAACTGGGCCGTCCACGAGCAGGCACCGTTCGAAGCCTGGGCGAACGCCTGGTACAACGCGCCGTGCGTGTTCTGGCCCGCGAAGCCGGGCAAGCCGGTCGACGTCGATGGCAGCGAGGTTGCCGGTGCGCTGCTGATCAGCGAGGAACTGGACGCCGCGACGCCGTTCCCCGGCGCCATCGAGGCGCGCAAGCGCTTCCCCAACGCCAGCCTGATCAGCCTGCCCGGCGGCACGACGCACTCGGGGTCGCTCAGCGGCGACGCCTGCCTGGACGACCAGATCGCCGACTACCTGGCCACCGGCAAGCTACCGGCCCGCCAACCAGGCAACGGCCCGGACACCACGTGCGAACCGCTGCCCCAACCAGTCCCGGAAGGTGTGGCAACGGCAACCGCCCGACCCCAACAACCGGCCGCGCTGCAGCGAGCGGTGCAGTCCAACTGGCGCTGACCAGTGGTGGGGGGGGGGGGGGGGGGGGGGGGGGGGGCGGGGGGGGGCCCCCCCCCCCGCGGGGGGGCCCCCCCCCCCGCGGACGGCGGGGGGGGCCCGGGGGGGGGGGGGGGCGGGGGGGGGGGTGTGT
>NZ_JALBWV010000034.1 GCF_022678645.1 Saccharopolyspora soli
GTGGCCGCCCCCGGCCAACGCTCACCCCAACACCCTGGGGGTGCGGCCCAACCCGGGTTGCCCCCGGCTTGCGCACTCACGATGTCTATTGGGTGGTGGTCAGGGGTGTCGTGGTGGGTGGGGCGAAGGCACCGAGGGTGAGGCCGAGGGCGGTCGGCGCGTCGGGAATGCCGCGTCCCGTGCGCAGGGCGTCCGGCGAGCCGGGGGCCGCCAGCGGGCGGCAGCTGGCGCGCAGGATGTCGAACAGGTGCTCCACTCGCGCGGCACCGTGCATCGGGAGTTGGCCGCGGAAGTGCTCGTGGTGCGCGAGGACCAGCGCGGCCAGACCGGCGATGTGCGCCGCAGCCAAGCTGGTGCCGTCCAGGACGGCATAACCGTTCCCCGGCGCTGCGGACAGGACTGCCACGCCCGGTGCGCATACGTCGATCTCCGGACCCGCGGCGCTGAACCCCGCCGAGTACAGGCCGTCGGGGGTGACCGGCATGGCCGGGTGCGTGGCGTGGGACGTGTCGGCCGGGTAGGTGCGCAGCGCTCCCAGCGCGCCGACGGTGAACACGGTCGGCAGGTTGGCGGGGAAGGCGACCGGTCCGGCGGTGTCCCCGGCGGGCGCGATGCAGGCGATACCGGCGTTGTAGGCATCCAAGAGCTTGCGCGCTACCAGTGTCGACGTGTTGGGGGACGCGACGGCGAGGTGCGCGATGTCGATGGATTGTTCGATGCAGCGGTCCAGCGCGGCGATCAGGTCGCTGGCGCGGCCGCCCGGCAGGACTCGGCAGGAGTCCAGTTCCGCGTCCACGGCGATGCCGACGATGCCGCTCTCGCTGTCCAGGCCAGCGATGATCCCGGCGCAATGGGTCCCGTGCCCGACCGGATCGTGGGCCCAGTCCCGTTCCTTGCCCCAGACGAAGTTGAGTCCGCTCCGGATCCTGCCCTTGAGGTCGGGGTGCTCGGTGTCGACTCCCGAGTCGATGGTGGCGATCCTGACGCCGTAGGCGCGGAACGTCGGCGGGACGCGGTCCAGTCCGAGCGCGCTGTGGCCCCAACTCAGGTGTTGCCGCTCGGACAGGTCCGGGAAGGTGTTCCCCAGCGGGGTCAGCGTGATCAGGTTGTCGTCGGTGCTCGTCAGCGCCGGGCGGACCAGCCAGCGGTCCCAGTGCTGTCCCGCCGGTTTGACGTAGACGGCTTGGACCTGCTCCGCGGTGTCCCCGGTCAGCGTGATGGTGGCGCGACCCTCGCGGTCGGTGACCGCCTGCGTCGGCCAACTGGCACCGAGGAGGTACACGCATGCACCCGCCACGGGTTTGCCGTCATCGTCGGTGACGCGGAAGGGCAGGTTCGTGATGTCCTCGCCGAGGGGGACGATCATGCTCGGGTCGTGCAGGAAAAGCCCGTCGACTCCGGGGGTCGGGGCGCTGTAGGTCAGCGACCAGTCCCGTTCGACGTGCACCTGGGTGGACTCCAGGGCTTTGGCCTGCTCGGCGGTTGCCTCGATCACGACGATTTCCGGACAGGTGGGCGCGGCCAGCGCACCGTTGATCTTCGCGGCGGGGCGCAGCCGTTTGAGGACGGTGCCCGAGCCGTTGCGCCGTTCCAACGCGTCGCACAGGGTGTCCATGCTGATCGCTGCCACGCCGGGCGGCAGTTCGCGCTGCGGAACGGCCGCCACCATGTAGCGGTCCCGCCGCGGCTCAACCCGGCCGTTGTCCCGTGCTGGGCGGCTCTTCCGCCCGCGCGCCTGCTGGCCACCCTTCTGCTTCGCCTGTTGGCCACCGCGCTGCTCGGCGGAAGCCTGGGCGTCGGTGGACGAACCGTTCGCCGCGCCGCTCCTGTTGGTCTGCTCAGTCATCTCGTCTCCACGGCCCTTCTCGCCGTCGCATTGGTCATCCCGAAAAGCGCCACCGGCAACCGACTGCTGCCGTGGCCCGTTGTGACCAGGGCCGCGGCAGTGACCGGGGCGGAGAAGTGCCCGAGCCGATCACGGTCTCGGGCACCTCCCTCACATCGGATTCATCCGGTCACAGGAACGAACCCACCGCACCGCCGAACTGCGGCTGGACCTGCTGGGTCCACGGAGTCCACGAAGTCTGCTGGCTCCAGGGAGCCCACGAAGCCTGCTGGCCCCAGGGGGCCTGCTGGGACCACGGAATCTGCTGGGTCCATTGCGCCTGCTGGGTCCACGGAACCTGCTGGCCCCACAGCGCTTGCTGTCCGGACCAAGGCTGGAACCACTGCGCACCGAACTGGAATTGCGGCAACATCTGCACCAGTCGTGCCTGGATCACGTACGGCACCAGATCCAGCACCGCCGCGGCCGCCAGTTGGCTGGCGTGCAGGATCGCTGCCGGTGGCACGACCGGGGCCGCCTGTGGCTGGATCTGGCCGATCTGCGGCTGGATCATCGAGCCGAAGGGCACCTGGCCGGAAGCCGTGCTCGCGCCCAGTCCGTACATGGACTGCGCGGGGTTCGGCGCAACCATCGCTGTCATCCGTTCCTCCTATGAAGCGGGGAAATGCCCGGTAGATCTTGGATATCCGGGACTTGCAGGCAGCCCAGACGCTAGGGAGGCCACCAGACCCCAGCAACCGGAGTTCACCCGTGCGACGAGACCCGACGAACGAACAACGCCCCGAACGAAGCAACATCGGTGGATCTTCGCGAAAAACCCGATGGTAGAGCCGAATTCTCTTCACGGACCGACGTCATGAACGGGCAGGCGCCCACCGCGGATCCGACGCGGAAGATCCACAGTGGTCACCAAGATCCTTGTGCGACCCACGACGCCCCACCGCCTGACCCGCGGTCTGGGGCTTGTCTTCGCAGCGGCGTGGAGTGGCGGTGCGCTGGCGTCCCGTCAGCAGACATGACCTGTACCAGATGGCCTAATCGCAAACGATTTTCTTGTTTGCGCTAACGAGTGCGCGTTAGGTGTTGGTCATGGCGACGTCAGGAAGGGGATGAACGCTCGTGGGCGATGTGATCCGGCCGTCTCGTCGTGACCTGTTGAAGGCAAGTGGTGCCACCGTGGCGCTCTCCGCGATGGGTGGCGTGCCCGTCGCGGCAGCCGAGTCCGTACCCGAGAATGCGGCCATGAGTACAACTGGCAGTCCTACCCTCAGCGAAACGCCGTTCGGGCAGCCGACGGCGTCGATTCCTGAGCCGGGCTCGACCATCACCGCGGTACGGGGGAGCCGCACGTCGGGTTGGGGCCTGCAGACCCGTTCGGAGGTGCTCGCGCGCAACGGGGTCGTGGCCACCAGCCAGTCGGTTGCCGCGCAGGTCGGGGTGCGGGTGCTCGCCGAAGGCGGGAACTCGGTGGACGCCGCCGTGGCCACCGCGGCGATGCTCGGCTTGGTCGAGGAGCTCAGTGCCAGTATCGGCGGCGACAGCTTCGCCCTGCACTACTCCGCCGCCGACCGCACGGTCTACGGCCTCAACTCGGCCGGATGGGCGCCCGCGGCGTGGACGCCGGAGTACTTCCGCAGCCGGGGTTACACCCCGGAGACCGGCATGCCCAACGACGGCATCGATTCGGTCACCGTGCCCGGCGCGGTGGCGGGTTGGGACCAGTTGTTGAAACGCTTCGGCCGCAAGGATTTCCACGCCGTGCTGCAGCCCTCCGTGGAACTCGCGGAGCAGGGTTTCGGAGTCACCGAACGAATCCGCAGCCAGTGGGACGGTGCGGTCGAGAAGCTGAGCAAGGACCCGGATTCCGCCCACACCTTCCTCATCGACGGCAAAGCCCCCGACCTGTATTCCATCTTCCGCAACCCGGACCTGGCCCGCGCCTACCGCGCGTTGCAGCGGCGGGGCGCGGATGCCTTCTACCGCGGCGAAATCGCCCAGGCCATCGTGGAAAAGAGCAAGGCGGTGGGTGGTGCGATCACCGCGGATGATCTCGCGGATTTCCAACCCGAGTGGGTGCAACCGCTCACAGTGGACTACCACGGCTACGAGATGAACCAGCTGCCGCCGACCACGCAGGGCTTCGCGGTGCTGATCATGCTCAACGTCATCAAGCAGATCACCCCGGTGCACGGCTACGACCTGGCGCAGCTCGGCCCGAGGTCACCGCAGTTCTGGCACTTCGTCATCGAGGCCAAGAAACTCGCCTACGACGACCTCAACCGCTACAACGGCGATCCGAACGTCGTCGACGTGCCGATGGACATGCTGCTGTCCGACGAGCACGCCATCGAGCTCTGCCGCCAGATCGATCCGAAGCGGGCACATCCTCCGCAGGTCCCCGGCGCGGTCAACTCCGGCACGGTCTACATCAGCACGGCGGACCGCTGGGGCAACATGACCTCGTTCATCTACAGCAACTTCTCCAACTTCGGCTCCGGCGTCACCATCCCGGGGTTCGGTTTTCCGCTGCAGAACCGAGGTGCGTTGTTCAACCTCGACCCCGCCTCGCCGAACATCGTGGCGCCGCACAAGCGTCCGTTCCACACGCTGATCCCGGCCTTCGTCACCCAGGACGGCCGACCGGTGCTCTCCTACGGGAACATGGGCGGCGGGGCACAAGCCCAAGCCCAGGCCCTCGAAATGGTGTTCATGGTCAACCTGGGCATGAATCCCCAGGCCGCTACCGACGCCGCTCGCTTCTACCACGACCACTTCAACGACCAGCTCGAACTGGAACCCGAGTTGCACGACCTCGTCGGCGCCCAACTCGCGGGGATGGGCCACCAACTCGCATCGCCGTCGAGTTCCAGCGTGGGCGGTTACCAGGCCATCCACTTCACCCCGGAGGAACCCGGCGACTGGCCCGCCGCCACCGGTCCCGACGGTCCGGTCAACGGCGTTTACCGAGCCGCATCCGACCACCGCAAGGACGGCACCGCCATCGGCTGGTAGCACACGTCGAAACCAGCTGATCCCAGGTTCGAAACGTGACACGCTCGGCGACAAGTCGCCGAGCGTGTCACGTTTCGATCGACTTCAGTGCGGAGATCGCAGTGGAGTGGGTGTGGCGGTAGATCACCGATGTCTTGAAACCGGTGACCTCTTTGCGCTTGGCGAGCCGATCGACGAGGAAGGCGTGCAGCCGATCGAGATCCTGCACCGCGACGTGGAGCAGGAAGTCGTCATTCCCGGCGAGCACGAAGATCGACAGCACCTCGGGCAGGGTCGCGACGAAGTCCTGGAAGGAATCGATCACCTGCCGGTGCAATGGCCGTACCTGCACGGAGATCATGGCTTGCACGCCGCGGTGCAGCGCAGCCAGCGAAACGTCCGCGTGGTAGCCGCGGATCACGTCGCGCCGTTCGAGGGCGCGGACGCGCTCCAGGGCCGTCGAGGGTGCGACGCCCAGCCGTCGGGCGAGTTCGCGGTTGGTCTGCCGTGCATCGGTCTGCAACTCGGCCAGGATCGCCGAATCAAGTTCGTCCATGACCGGAAAATAACATGATATTCCGGTCGTTTGTTCGGATTATCAAGTTGATTCCATTCATTTCAGTATGGTCATCGCCATAACGTCGTACATACGGGCGAGTCTCAGGCGAAGTGCGGATCATCTGTTCGGGCTCGGTTCTCCGCCTGCGAATCCTGGAGGAACACGTGAATGCGACCAGCGGTCACCAAGCATCGAGGTTTGAGCACGAGGAGGTCGTGGTGCGCCGCGGCCAACGCAGCGGGTTGCCGATCATCGTGGCAATCCACTCGACAGCGCGGGGGCCCGCCATCGGTGGGTGCCGCTTCTGGCAGTACCCGCACTGGACCGACGGTCTCACCGACGCGCTCCGCCTGTCGGCGGGCATGACCGACAAGTGCGCTGCCGCCGGGATTCGGCAAGGGGGCGGCAAGACCGTGGTAGCGCTGCCGCCAGGACAGGTCCTCGACCCGGCAGCTCGGCGTGACATCCTGCACGACGTCGGCGACGCCATCGACAACCTCGGCGGGCGGTACACCACGGGCCCAGACGTCGGCACCACACCCGATGACATGGCCACCATCGGTGAGCGCACGACGAGCGTGTTCTGCCGACCCCGTGAACTCGGTGGCAGCGGCGACTCGTCCCCGCGCACGGCCACCGGAGTCTTGGCCGCTCTCCAGGCCCTGTGCGCCCATCTCGACGGACGGGCCACGCTCGACGGCCGCCGGATCAGCCTGGTCGGCCTCGGCCACGTCGGAACCCTGCTGGCCCGCGAACTCGCCGCGGCCGGAGCGAAACTGCTCATCGCGGACATCGACACGACGCGGCGAGTAGTCGCAGCGGAACTCGGCGCTGAGTGGACCAGCCCGGAGCATGCCCTGACAGCCGAAGTCGATGTGCTCATCCCCGCCGCCCTCGGTGGCCAACTCACCGATGACCTCGTGCCCCGGCTCCGGTGCGCGGCCATCGCCGGACCGGCCAACAACCAGCTCGCCAACGAATCGGTTGCCGACCTGCTGCATTCCCGTGGCATCACCTGGGCGCCGGACTACCTGGTCAGCGCCGGAGGAATCCTGTACGCCACCGCATCCGAGATCGACCGACTCGGCCACGACCAGGCCGTTGAACGGGTGCGAACCATCGGTGCGAACCTGACCGCGGTCCTCGATGCCGCACGGCACGGGAACTGCAGCCCGCACCACGCCGCCCGCGCCCGAATCCACGCCCTGCTCCAAGTCCGCAACAAGCCGGAGCCCGCCAACTGACCAGCACCGTCGTGCTCTGAACCACGTTCTGCTGGCTGGAATTGGTTGTTGGTGGAAGTTGATTTCCTCGTGGTTGTGCCATTCTCGCGGATCTATGTCTCTTGTGGACGAATTGCGGCAAAGCCGCCCTGCCCTTCGTCCCACCGAGCGGGATCGGGCCGTTGGTGCGAGCCTGCAAGAGGTGGCCAAGGGGGCGGTGACGGATGAAAGCTTTCGTGATGAAGGAAATCGGCCAGGTCGGCTTCATGGACAAGGCCGTACCGCGACCGGGTCCGGGCGATGCCGTCGTGCGGACGACCGAAGCCCTCATCTGCACGTCGGACTCCCACACCGTCAAGGGGGGCATCGGGCCGAGGGAGAACTTGACGCTCGGCCACGAAGCGGTCGGTGTGGTGCACGAGGTGGGCAGCGAAGTGCGGGTGTTCCAACCCGGCGACCGGATTCTGGTCGGCGCCATCACTCCGGACTGGGGGAGCGCGGCCGCCCAGAACGGTTACCCCTCGCAGTCCGGTGCGCCGCTCGGCGGTTTCAAGTTCGCCAACACCAAGGACGGGGTCTTCGCCGAGTACTTTCACGTGAACGAAGCCGATGCCAACCTGGCGAAGATTCCGGACGGCATTTCCGACGAGGTGGCCGTCTACTGCGCCGACATGCTGTCGACCGGCCTCATGGGAGCCGAGAAGGGGAACATCCCCATCGGCGGCACGGTGGCCGTCCTCGCCCAAGGGCCGGTGGGGCTGATGGCGACGGCCGGGGCCCGGCTTCGCGGCGCGGGGCTCGTCATCGGGGTCGAATCCGTTCCCAGCAGGCAGAAGCTGGCGCGTATCTACGGTGCGGATGACGTCGTGGATTTCACGCGCGAGGACGTCATCGAGCGGATCCTCGATCTGACGCGCGGCGAGGGAGTGGACACGGCCATCGAGGCGCTCGGCGCGGACGCGACGTTCCAGACCGCCGTCAAGATCACCAAGCCGGGCGGGACGGTGTCCAACATCGGCTATTTCGGCGAAGGCGATTTCGTGCGCATTCCCCGCGTCGAGTGGGGAGTCGGAATGGCTGACAAGACGATCGCGACGGGGCTGTGCCCCGGCGGCCGGGTGCGCATGCAGCGGTTGCTTCGGCTGCTGGAGACCAAACGCGTTGATCCCACGCACATGACGACGCACAAGTTCCGCTTCGACGAAATGGAGCGGGCTTTCGAGGTTTCCGACCAGAAACTCGACGACGTCGTGAAGGTCCTGGTCACCTTCTAGCTCGGACGAAGGCCACTGCCTTCGCCAGGGGGCGAGGAGGCGCCATGCTCGATCCCGATCCGCCGTTCCGGCCGGTTGTCCGGCAGGACGGCTACCTGCGGTTGGAGGACCTCGGTCTCATCGGCGATGGCACGACGGTCGCGCTGGTCGGCCTCGACGGATCCATCCCTTGGCTGTGCCTGCCGCGTTTCGACTCCGAACCGGTGTTCTGCGGCTTGCTGGACCACGAGCGAGGCGGGCATTTCACCGTCGAACTTGAGGGCCTGGTGGAGGCCCGGCAGCGCTACGAGCCGGACACGGCGGTGTTGACGACCGAGTTGGCCAGTGCCACGGGCCGGGTCCGGATCACCGATGCGCTGACCCTTCGCTCGGGCGCCGATCTCACGGATGACGCTCCAGCGCAGCGGGCCGAACTGGTGCGTTCCGCGGTTGTCCTGGCGGGCGATGTCCGCTTGCGGATGGACCTGCGGCCGCGCGGCGGCGCGCAGGTCCGGCCCCTGTTCAGCGGACTGGAACTGCGGGTGCCCGGACGGCCCGACCTGCGCCTGCACCTGCGCTCCAACCGCCCCTTGACGGCCCTGGACAACACCTATGAGCTGCACCGGGGTGAGCGTCTCGATCTGGTGCTGTCCTGGGGTCGGTTCCACCGCCACCACCGGTTCGACACCGAGACGGTGCTGGCGGACACGGCTGATGCGTGGCGGCGCTGGATGGGGCACTTCAGCTACGGCGGCCCGGAGGAGTCGTTGGTTCGGCGTGCCGCGATCACCCTGAAACTGTGCGATGACTGGGTGAACGGTTCGCTGGTCGCGGCGCCGACGTCCTCGTTGCCCGCGCCGGTCGGCGGGGTGCGCAACTGGGATTACCGCTACACCTGGATTCGCGATGCGGCGTTCACCGTGTTCGCGATGCGCCGGATCGGCTTCGGCAGCGAAGCGGACGCCTTCCTGGGCTGGGTGCTCGACGCCTTCGAGCAGAGCCGGGTACCGCGGATCATGTACGACCTGCGCGGCAACCCGGTCCCCGACGAGATCGAGGACGCCGAGCTGGCGGGTTATCGGAACTCCGCTCCGGTGCGCTGGGGCAACGGCGCGGCTGACCAGCGGCAGCACGACGTCTACGGGGAGGTGCTGGATTGCGCCGACCAGTGGCTGCGCTCCGGCGGTGCGCTCCAGCCCGCGCTGTGGGCCGGTCTGACCGGGCTCGCCGAAGCTGCCAGCACGGCGTGGCGACAGCCGGATCAGGGCATCTGGGAGGTGCGCAGCGAAGGCCGGGTGTTCACGTACTCGGCCGGGATGTGCCAGGTGGCCCTGGACCGGGCCGCGGGGATCGGCGAGCGATTCGGCCTGCCTGGGCCCGTCGCCTCCTGGCGAGCGGCGGCCGACCAGCTGCGCCAGCTGATCCTGGACAAGTCCTGGGACGAGGACGCGAAGACCTTCCGCGAGCACCTGGACGGTGGCGGCGGCTTGGACGCGAGCTTGCTCGCGCTTCCGCTGCGGCAGGTCGTCCCGGCAGATCACCCGCGGATGGTGGCCACCACAGCGGCCATCGCCGACCGGCTGTCAGCCGGGGACGGACTGCTCTACCGCTACCGGCACGACCAATCGGCCGACGGGCTACCCGGCGACGAAGGCGCCTTCGTGCTGTGCAGCTTCTGGCTGGTGGACAACTTGGCGAGCCAGGGCCGGATCGAGGAAGCCGAGCGGCTTTACGCCTCGCTGTGCGCCCGGACCAGTCCGCTCGGCCTGCTGTCGGAGCAGATCGACCCGTCGACGGGCGAGTTCATGGGCAACTTCCCGCAGGCGTTCAGCCACATCGGCATCATCGCCAGCGGCGTGAACTTGGCCCGAGCGAGAGCGGGGGAAGCATGATCGATCGGCTCACCATCTTCGGCGCGTCGGGTGACCTCTGCGCGCGCTACCTGTTGCCAGGGCTGGCCGCCCTGCGGGCAGCTGGACACCTCGACGACCGGTTCCAGTTGACCGGCGCCGACCGCAGCGACTGGGATGACGCGCGGTTCCGGTCCTGGGCAGCCGCCCAACTCGACCGCCATGCCGACGCCTGGTCGGCCGACACGAGGCAGGCGGTCGCGGCTGCTGCCCGCTTCAGCCGGGCCGATGTCACCGACCCCGCCGCCGTCGCGTCCGCGGTCGCCGGTGATGGGCCCGTCGCCGTCTACCTCGCCCTTCCACCGGCGCTGTTCTCGCCCGCGGTCGCGGCGCTGGACCGCGTCGGCCTGCCGCCGGGCAGCCGGATCGTGCTGGAAAAGCCGTTCGGCGAGGATCTGGACGGCGCGGTGGAGCTGAACCGGTTGCTCGCCGACCTCGTGCCCGAGGACGCGGTGTTCCGGGTCGACCACTTCCTGGCCATGACCACCGTCGAGAACGTGCTCGGCAGCCGACTCGCGAACCGCGTGCTCGAACCACTCTGGAACAGCGCGCACATCGCCGAGGTGGAGATCGTCTGGGATGAGCACCTGGCGTTGGAAGGCAGAGCGGGGTACTACGACAGCGCCGGTGCGCTCAAGGACATGGTCCAGAACCACCTGTTGCAGCTGCTGTGCCTGGTAGCGATGGAGCCGCCGATCAGCCTCGGCGAGCGCGACCTGCGGGACCGGAAGGTCGATGTCCTGCGCTCGGTGCGGCCCCTCACCGACGAGGACGTTCGGCACCGCACGCGTCGCGCGCGCTACCTGGCTGGCCGGATCGACGACCACGACGTGCCCGCCTACGTCGACGAGCACGGTGTGGACCCGGATCGCCGCACCGAGACCTTCGCCGAGGTCGAGCTGGAACTGGACAGCTGGCGCTGGTCGGGAACGAATTTCCGGCTCCGCAGCGGCAAAGCGCTCGGCGGCGACCGCAAGGAGGTCGCGGTGCACTTCAGGCCGGTACCCCACCTGCCGTTCGGGCACAGCGGGGAAGCCCTGCCCAACGCGCTCCGATTCGGGCTCGATCCGGAAAGCCTGACCCTGGACGTGATGGGGACCGGTTCCCGGGCGCGCACCCTCGCGCCGCTCAGCCTGACCGCGCAGCTGGCCCAGCCCGACTTGCCTCCCTACGGTCGGCTCCTGCTCGACGTGCTCACCGGCAACCCCGCCCTGTCCATCCGCGGCGACGAGGCCGAGGAGGCTTGGCGGGTCCTAACACCTGTGCTGTCGGCCTGGTCCAGGAACCTGGTGCCCCTTGAGGAGTACCGGGCTGGCTCCAACGGGCCGGTGTCAACCCGGTCAGGCGACGGTGGCGCTTAGCGTGACTTTGATGTTGCCTCGGGTGGACTTGGAGTACGGGCACACCTGGTGTGCGCCTTCGACGAGTTCATCCGCGGTTTCCTGGTCGATACCACCGGCTTCCAGGTGCAGCGCCGCGCTCAGCTGGAACTCGTCGACGTCGGTGTCGTGGTGCAGCGTGACTTCCGCGATCACCGCGAGATCGTGCAGCGCGATCTTCTTCCGGCTGGCGACGCGCCGGACCGCCCCGACGAAGCACGACGCCCACCCGGCCGCGAACAACTGCTCCGGGTTGGTGCCGCCACCCGCACCGCCCAGCGCCTTCGGAACGGCGAGGCCGACATCGAGCAGCCCGTCATCGGAGGTGGCACGGCCGCCGTTGCGGCCTTGCGCCGTGGAAGTGGCCACTGCGGTGTAAGTGGTTTCAGACATGGCGGTTTTCCTCTTGTTGATTCGGTTTCACGGAAGATCACGGGTGGACGCCGCCCTGTCGCAGGCGCAGTACCACGCCGCGCCATCGACGGTGACGTGGCCGAGTGGGGGCCGGACATCGAGCACGTTCGGGCCGCGACGATTCGTAGGTTCTCCCGCGCGATCGCGGATCACGACCATCCCATTGCCAGCTGGTCGGGGGCGTGACGTGCCCGACCCGAGCTAGCGGGCGAGCTGGGAAGTGAGGGAACCAACGACGTCGGTGGCCAACTCGCCTCGTGCGATGGGACCGGGCGTGGCCGCGACGATGCCACGGCGCCTTGCGGCAACGAGTGCCTCAGCGAACCCGCCTCGGGAGGTGCATGCGGCGCGGATCGTGCTGTGCGGCGTGGCATGTGGCCACGCTAGGCACCCGGCGGCAGCCTCCGCAGCCGTCGGATGACGTCATCGGTGTACGTCAACCCCGACTGCGCTGGCTCGCAGCAGCGCCAGGGTCGTGTCCAGGGCGGCTTCCAGGTGGGCGATGCGGGCCGTGGACATCAGGATGACCACTCCGCCCTGCACCGCCGCGACGAGTGCGGCGGCGGTGCGGTCGGCATCCAGCCGCCGGTCGATCTGGTCGTTGTCCTGCATGCGCAGCACACCGGCGCGCAGCGCTGCCTGCCATTGGTCGAGCAGCTGTGCGGTGAGTGCTTGCGCTGCCGGGGTGGTGCGGCCCAGTTCGGTGATCAGCACGCCGAGCGGGCAGTTGACGCCCTGTTTCCGGTAGCGCGAGACGACCGCGTCGCGCCAGTCCTGCCATGCCTGCCAGGTGCCCAAGTCGCTCAGGTGCGGCTGCTGGTCCTCCAGGACCCGATCGGCTTCGCGTTCGGCGACCGCGAGCAGGAGTTCCTCCTTGCCGCCGGGGAAGTAGTGGAAGATCTGGCTCTTGCTGGTCGAGGTGCGGGCGCGGATGTCGTCGAGCGTGGTGGTCGTGGCACCTCGCTCGCGGATCTCGGCAGCCGCGGCCTCGACGATGCGGCGCTTGGTCGCGGCACCCTTTGCGGTCAGCATGGCACCCCCTCATTTCTGGACTTCGTGGTCCATTCTATCGGAGTGGATGCGTCTGCGCCGTCTAACCGTTGGAAAGGAACTCCCGAACCACGGTGTTGAAGAGTTCTGCGTTCTCCCGGAACAGCAGGTGGCTGCCGGACTCGGCCGCGGAGAACGTCCTCAGCTGCGCGTCCGGGATCTGCGCGGCGACCCAGCGCGCGACAGCGGGGCTGAAGATGCTGACCTCGCCACCGATGACCAGCGTGGGCACCGTGATGTGCGGCAGTACGTCGCGCCAGTCGTTGCCGTAGTGGTCCAGGTGCAAGGTCGCGGCATGTTCGCGGGGGAGGAGGAGGTTCTGCTCGACGATCCACTCGACCTCGTCCTCGCTCATCGCCGGAGTGTGCATCATGTCCACTATGGACCTCGTGGTGGCGATCGGATCGGTGCCACGCAGCCCGGCCGCGATCCCGAGACCAGCATCCGTGGTGAAGATCGCACCCAGCTCGCTGGCCTGACCCGCTGGCGCCAGGTCCAATGCGGCCATTGGCCCCTGGTCCACCAGAACGAGGCGGCTGATGCGGCTGCGGTCGAACAGGTCCCAGTAGCACCAGATGACCGCGCAGCCCAACGAGTGGCCGAGCAGCGCGACATCGCGAAGATCCAGTGCCTCAAGGAGATCGCGCAGGTCGGCGGCCAGTCGGGAGACCCGGTAGCCGTGCGGCGGCTTGTCGGAGTCGCCATGTCCACGATGGTCCACGGCAACCACCAGGTGGTCCCGCCCGAGATCGTCGATCTGCGCTCCGAACTCGGCGGCGCTCTGCGAGAAACCCGGCACCAGGACCAACGGGGCCCCGGCGCCTGCCGTCACGTAGTGCAGGCGCACGGAATCGTTGGTCACGATGTAGCCGCTCCGACGTTCACCCATGGTTCCTACTCTCGACGACGTCGTGAGTGGTTTTGGCCGCCAGAACGGCCATGACCACTCACGACAGCACTATTCGAACCGCACCTCGGCGAAATCGATCGACACCATCAACGCGTCGAGGTCGGGACGGCCGTTCTCGTCGCGGAGGTAGGCCCGCCGCTTCGTCGGCAGCCGGATGCCGTCTGCTTCGCGGTAGTCGTGCACGTACTGCGCAGCGGAGCCACCGCCGACCAACTCTCCCTGGTAGTCGTGGCGGCGCAACAGGAAATCCGCTCCGAAGTAGAAGTCCTGCACCGAGCTGTGGCTGACCACGTCCGGTGGAAAGGTCGCGCGCAGGCAGCGCCAGGTCTCGCCGTCCTCTTCGAGCGGATCGGCCTCGACCACCGAGAACCCTGCCATGACCAGCAGGAACGGCGTGGTCAAGTACGTCCACAGGGCGTAGCCGTTGAAGAACGCCCGGTGCAGCGGATCCCACGCGGTGTCCGCGCCGTGACTCGCGAACGAGGACTCGGGGTGCGGGCGTTCGGCGACGACCCGCCCGTCCAGTTTTTCGATCGCGATCCGGTGCGGGCTGAAGCTGGTCCGCTGATCCGGGGCGCCGAACGGCTGGACCGACGCCCACTGCCGATGCAGGGCGACGGTCATCCGCCGGGGTGCTGGGTCCTGCGGCTGCCCCTTCTGCCCGAACAGCTGCCCGCCGGTGACGATCGACGCGCTCACCGACGACAGCTCATGCCAACGACGCACACCGCCGTGCGCGGCGAGAACGTCATCCAGCAGATCAGTCATCCGGACCTCCTCCGGCCGAGCGTGCCAACATCAGTCATATAAGTCTCTATGTGCAACTTAGCAGTATAAGGCCCCTGTCGAAACTTGGCTCGTCCAGCGGCGGGTGCTCGCCCGGATGAACAGGGCGGTGACGTACATCGGCTGCGTCACCCGACGGTCGCGAAGATCTTCGCCGGGTTCCTAGCGTGCTCTCCGTGTCGTACCGGTTCACCTCACGGTCATCGAGCAGGGTTCGCCACCACTGGTTCTCGCGGATGCGGGTGGTGGGATGCTGAACAGGAGAGCGTTTTCCCGCATGGTTGCCGCCGCGTCGGCTTCGGTCGTGTCGGCGACGGGCTGTTCGCCGACTCCCGGCGCGATGCCGGTCGCTGCTTCCTCGGGCCGCGCACCGGATTCGCCCGCTCTCGGCCCGCTCAAACACGTCCGGACCGATGTGCTGGATGTCGCCTACTACGAGGCCGGACCGGCGGATGGCGAGGTCGTGACGCTCTGGCACGGGTGGCCTTATTCCATCGAGTGCTACCGCGATGTGGTTCCCGAACTAGTCCAGCACGGATTCCGCGTGATCGTGCCCTTCCTGCGGGGCAACGGCCCGACCAGGTTCCTGCGCGCGGACACCGTCCGATCTGGACAACAGGCCGCCCTGGGCCAGGACGTCATCGGCCTGCTGGACGCACTGCACATCCCGCGGGCCGTTTTCGCCGGATACGACTGGGGCGGTCGCGGCAGTTGCGTGGCGGCGGCGCTGTGGCCGCAGCGGTGCGCGGGCCTGGTCTCGGTGAACAACTACCAGATCCAGAACCTCGACGCCGCACTGACGCCGGATCCTCCGGCGACCGAATCCGCCCACTGGTACTTCTTCTACTTCCTCAGCGAACGCGGACGAGCCGGACTGACCCACAACCCCAAAGAACTCGCACGGGTCGTCTGGACGAGGAATTCGCCGGAATGGCACTTCACCGAAGCCGACCTGGACCGCGCGGCGGAAACCTTCGACAACCCCGACTACGTCGACGTCGTCATGCACTCCTACCGACACCGACTCGCGGCCGCACCCGGTGACCCCCGCTACGACGACGTGGAAGCACAGCTACTGAAACAACCGCCGATAACCGTTGCCACCGTCACCCTCGACGGGCTGGCGGACGGGAGCGTGCCCCCCACCGATGGCACCGCTTCGGCGAAGCACTTCACCGGACCCCGCGTACACCATCAAATCCCTGGGGCTGGGCACAACCTTCCCCAGGAAAACCCACACGCATTCGCCGCAGCCATCCTTGAGGTGACCACGCTCCGATGAAACCGCAGACGCACCAATACTCAATCCGCAGGCTGACCGCGAGCGCTGCCGTCATCGCCGGTGTGGTCCTCACCGCGTCCTGTGCCGCACCAGCTCCACCGCCCCCGGCCACGCCATCGGACACCCACCCCGCAGCAGCGAGCGAACCGACCTGGCCACCGGCACCGGTCGTACCGCTGCCGTCCCAACCAGCCCCCTACCTCGTGGTGGACACGCCACTGCCCGACCAACTGGCCAAGGGACTGGTCGTGATCCGCTACCGCGCCGAAAACCTCCGCATCGTTGCGGTCTACGGCCCCAATGCGCTCGACGTCTCACCACGCATCGGCCACATCCACGTCACCGTCGACGACGCGGCCTGGCACTGGGCCGACGGCAGCGGCGAACCACTGATCATCCAGAGCTTGCCGCCCGGCCCGCACAAGGTCCTGATCGAACTCGCCGACCCCACGCACAAGATCATCGACCGCAAGACAGTCGACCTGGTCATCCCGCCGCGCGAGGGAAATCCCCGCTGAATTCCGCGAAAACCCAACCCGGAGAAGGAAAGTCCCACCGTCGCCTGATGCGGCTCACGAGTCGCGCTAGCTGATTGAGAAGGTTGATGAAGGTCAAGAGTGCCTCCGTTGCGGTAGCTGCCGCGCTCGGCATCGCCGTGTTCGCCACCGGCTGTGCCGCTCAACCAGGACAAAGCACCGCAACGCCGACCTACCAGCCGGCCGCGCAAGGCGCGCCAGCGCCTGCGAAACCGACCGTCGTCCTGGTGCCCGGAGCTTTCGAGGACGCGTCCGCCTGGAACAAGGTCACCAGAGAGCTGCAAGCCGAGGGTTTCCCAGTCGTCGCCCCGGCGGTCCCGCTGCGCGGCGTCGAATCGGATACCGCCGCGGTCGAAGGGGTTGTCGACGCCATCCGGGGGCCGAAGATTCTGGTGGGGCACTCGTACGGTGGTCTGCTGGTCAGTGCGCTGGCGACCAAGACGACCGACGTGACAGCGCTGGTCTACGTCGCGGCGTTCATTCCGGAGGTGGGTGAAACCGCGGGGCAGCTGAATGCGCAGTTCCCAGGATCCCTGATCGGCCCGGCGACTACCCACACGATCAGCGGACCAGCGGGTGACGACCTCTACGTGAACGTGGAGAGCTTCCGCGAACTGTTCGCCGCCGGTGCTCCGGCGGCCGACGCGGCCGTGGACGCGGCTGGACAACGACCGATCCTTGCTGCGGCCTTCGAGGAGAAGGTCACCGGCGCCGCGCCCGCGAACATTCGCAAGTACGCCATCGTGGCAACCGAAGACAAGGCGATCCCGCCAGCAGCGGAACGTTTCCAAGCACAGCGCGCTGGTGCCGTGATCACCGAAGTGCGCTCGCCCCACGCGGTGGCCGCAACCAATCCGAAGGCAGTCGTCGACGTCATCGAGCAAGCGGCAGGGTGATCGCCGTCGGCGCGGACGCGGCCCGCTGGCGCGAGGTTCTGGTGGCCCCGGCTAGCATGACGAGGCGCGCTGGCTGGCGACGTTCCCGGCAAGGATTCGCCCGTGTGGCAAGGCGATCTGTCAGTTAGACGCGCACGAATTCCGACACCCCTCTTTGGAGCACCATGCGCATTCTGCTGTCCGGCACTCCGGCATACGGCCACTTGCTCCCCCTCGGGCCCCTGTCGCGGGAGGCCCGCGCGGCTGGCCACGAGGTCGCCTTGCTGACCAGCGGTGGGATGGAGGGCGCCGTCGGGCCCGATCTGCCCGTCCTGCCCGCCGGTCCCATGCCCGACGTGCTGTTCGCCGAAGTCGCGCGTCGGACCGGCGGAGCCGACCCGGCGTCCGATCCCGATCCCGAGTCGGTTGCCGAGTTCTTCGCTGGCACGCGAGTCGACCTGAGCAGCGCGGAAGCTCTCGACGCGGCCGAGGCGTGGAAACCGGATTTGATCGTCGCGGAACGTTTTGATTGCGTGGGTCCGCTGGTCGCGGCTCAGCTGGGCGTGCCGTGGAACGTCTTGAGCATCGGGCCGAGCACTCCCGACGAGTTTTTCCAGGCCATGCACCGAACCGTCGCGTCGCGGTACGCCGACCGCGGGCTGACGCCCACACCGCCCTCGGCCTTCCTCGACCCGTGCCCGCCGTCGTTGCAGCCCGATGGGTGGCAGCCGCCGGAAAATCGCATCGCGCTGCGTCCTGAGCCCCATCGCATCGACGGAGAACCGTGGAACGTTCCGGACTTCGGCGGGCGTGCTGATCGGCCGCTGGTTCTGCTCACCCTGGGTACCGTTTTCACCGATGTCGGTGTGCTGCGAGCCGTCCTGGCATCCCTGGAGGCCGTGGACGTCAACGTCATCGCGACGCTGGGCCCAGATGGTGACCCCGAGGCCGTCGACGTCGACCGCAGCTGGGTGCGGATGGTCGGCTTCGTCGCCCTGGAACGGCTGCTTGAGGGAGTGAGCATCGTGGTTGCCGCCGGTGGGTCGGGCACCGTGCTGGCCTCGTTGAGCCGCGGACTGCCGATGGTGGTGTTGCCCCAGGGAGCCGACCAGGGGATCAACGGCGAGCGCGTCGAGGCGGCTGGCGCCGCTGTGGTGATCCAGGAAGCCGCTCAGGTCGGCGCGGCCGTCGCCCGGGTGCTCCGCGATGACTCGTTCCGTGCTCGGGCCGGAGTCCTCGCGGACGAGATCGCCGCGATGGAACCCGCCGCACGTGTCGTGCAGCGACTTGTCAGTCAAGTCTCGAACAGGGGCTGAACGCTGGACGGTCCTTTTAGGACTCCGGTGCTGCGTGGCCAAGATGGTTGGTCGCGGCGGCCCCGGAGACCGGCTCGGCCGGATTCGGTCGCTGGTCGGGAGACCCCGATGTGGGGAGCGTCAGCTGGGGTGGGGTTCGCCCCGCGCCCGGTAATGGGTCGGTGGGTGGCCGGTGATCCGCTTGAAGGCGTTGCTGAACGCCGCCTCCGACCCGTATCCGAATTCGCCCGCGATGGACGCGATCGTCCGGTCCGTGGCACGCACTGCGCGGATCGCGGACTGCATTCGCCAGCGCGCCAGGTATTCCAACGGCGGCACGCCGACCAATGTCTTGAACCGCATCGCAAAGGTGCTTCTGGACATGCCTGCTGCGGACGCCAGGTCGGCCACCGTCCACCGGTATTCGGGTTTCCGGTGGATCAACGCCAGTGCGGCGCCGATGTTCTCGTCGTTCAACGCACCGAGCCAGCCGAGCTGGATGTCCGACGCCAACAAGGTCCGAAGTATCTGCACGAACAGGATCAGGGTGAGCTGTTCGCGCATGGTCGCCGACCCAGGAGTGTCGGTAGCGGTCTCGTCGGCGAGCAACTGCAGGATCGGGCGCAGGACTTGCGCGCGGTGGCTGTCGGACGCGATGCGCACGCTCGGTGGCAGGCAGTCGAGCATCAACGCGGCCGCAGTGGAGTCGAAGGTCACCGCTCCGCCCGCCAACACTGTCCGCCCGGGAGCGTCGGGCGTGGTGTTGTAGTACACCGTGTCGGGGTAGACGCCGTCGAACGCCGCTTGGCCGTCGGAAGGCACCAGGTCCAGGTCGGAGGCGCAGACGTACGGTCGGCCGCTGGCGAGCAGGTAGCAGTCCCCGGTTAGCAGGTGGATGGGCTCGTCACCGCTGAGCCAGAACTCCCCGGCCAACACCGCGCCCACCTTGACGTGGTGGTGGCCTTCGAACCGCAGCGCCCACTGCCCGGCGGCCTCGAACCGGGACGGCTCCGCCGCGCGGATGTCCAGCAGCGCGAGCATTTCGGAAAGCGGGTCCACGCGGTCCTCCGGACGATCGAGCAAGCATTCCGGACACTCGATTATGGATTGTCCCCGCGACCGGCCATAGCGTCGTGGCAGCACATCCAGAAAGGGACAAAAGTGAAGTTCTCCCAGCTCGGCAACACCGGCGTGTACGTCTCCCGCATCGCACTGGGCACGATGACCTTCGGTGGCTCGGGCGCCCCGCCGTGGAACATCATCGGCGCACTGGACGTCGCAGCCGCGGACCGGCTGGTGGGAATCGCGCTGGACCAGGGCGTGAACCTGGTGGACACCGCCGACATGTACGCCGACGGCGAAGCGGAGTCGATGCTCGGCGAGATCCTCAAGTCCCGCCGGGACGACGTCCTGCTGGCCACCAAGGTGATCGGCCGGATGGGGCCCGGCCCCAACGACGCGGGCCTGTCGAGACTGCACGTGACGAAGGCGCTGGAGGACAGCCTCCGTCGGCTGCGGACCGACCACATCGACCTGTACCAGCTCCACAACTTCGACCCGGTCACGCCGATCGCCGAGACGCTGTCCGCATTGGACGATGCCGTGCGCCAGGGCAAGGTCCGCTACATCGGCGTCTCCAACTTCGCGGCATGGCAGATGTCCCAAGCTCTCGGCGTATCCGATTTGCGGAATTTCCCCCGGTTCGTGGCGTCGCAGTCGTACTACTCGCTCGTCGGCCGGGACATCGAGGCCGAGATCGTGCCGATGCTGACCGCGGAGCAGCTCGGCCTGCTGGTCTACAGTCCGCTGGCCGGTGGCCTGCTCTCCGGCAAGTTCGACCGGTCCGGCACCACCGATGAGGATGCCCGCCGGGCCAAGGCGGCGATCCCACCGGTCGACGTGGACCGCGCGTTCGACATCATCGACGCCTTGCGCGAGATCGCGGGCCGCCACGATGCGACCGTGGCGCAAGTGGCCCTGGCCTGGGTACTGGCCAAGCCTGCGGTGACCAGCGTGATCGTCGGGGCCAGGCGCCCGGAGCAGCTGACCGGAAACCTCGGCGCGTTGGACACCGAGCTGACCGCGCAGGACCTCGAAGAACTCGACGGGTTGAGCCGTCCCGCGCCCACCTATCCGGGCTGGATGCAGGCCGACCTGAGCTGGCGCTACCCGGCCTGACCAGCACCACGACGCCGATCCGGTCGCCGCCGTTGGCGTTGGCACCGTCGTCGCGTCCGGTGTTCCGGTCGAGGCTTTACGCTCGGGCTGTGCGATGGGCGTTGGCGGAGTGGACGGTGCTGGCTGTGCTGCGGGAAGAGTCGAGGCATGGCTTCGCCATCGCGGCGCTGACCGCGTCGGGCGGGCCGCTGGGGCAGGTCTGGCAGATTCCCCGGCCGGTGATCTACCGCGCCTTGGGCCGGTTGGAGGCCGCCGGTCTGATCGAGCCGTTGGCGGTTGAGACCGGTGCGGGGCCACAGCGGACGGTTTACGGGTTGACCGACAGCGGCCGCGCAGCGGTCGACGAGTGGTTGCGGCAACCCAGCGAGCACGTCCGGCAGCTGCGCTCGGACCTGCTGATGAAGTTGGCGTTGCTGGACCGACGCGGGCTCGATCCGCGGGGTTTGCTACGGGCCCAACGGGCGGTGCTGGAGCCGATCGTGGCGGCGATGGCGGCCGAACGCGAGCGGCGGGAGGGCTTCGACGCGGTCTTGTTGGCCTGGCGGCACAGGAGTGCCAGCGCGGCACTGCAGTTCGTCGACGAGCTGATCGCCGAGGAACCTGGCGGGGTTGGGGGAGGCGCTCATGCTGACCGTCCGGCACGGCGTCGAAGCCAGGACGGTGGTTGATCGCACTCGGTCGCGATCTGCCGCCAGCTCAGCCCGGCCGCACGCCGATCAGCGAGGTAGGCGTCGACATCTGGGAACCCGAACCGGTTTGCCACGGCGGCAGCGTGCGAGGCACAGCGCCGTCGGGAGGTCGCGTGGGCCACTTTGACCAGGCCGTGGCGGTCCAGCGCCGTCTCCACCGCACTGCGGCTGAACCCCACTTCGACGGCGATGGCCCGCACGGACTGGTGCCGCAGCAGATGGCGGTCGGTGAGGTAGCCGCGCACGTCGGCGAAGCCGAGCCCGCGGATCACCGGCAGCCAGCGTGCGTCGAAACGTCGGTTCGATGCGGCCTGGCGGGCTGCTTCCGCGGCGTGCGGATCGACGGTGGCCAGGTGGCGGCACAGCCAGTCCTTGTGCAGACCGGCTTCGCGGCTGATCGCGGCCAGACTCATCCCGGTGGCCGTCCGCCGAGGGCTAGTCGCTCTGAGACTAGAGGAGTGGCGGGACCGGGTAAAGCTCAAATGCGGATCAAATGGTGATACTGATCCGCGAATGAGGATGTGATCCGGGTTTTGATCCGTACCTGCGGAGTTCAGATGGCACCTGATGGAGGATGTTGCAGTGCTCCTATCCGATCTAGCGTGAAGTCATGGAGAGCTCGCCGTTGCCTTCGCAGGCCCCTGGCAGCCGTCGGGTTGAGATCCCAGCGCCGCGGCCACCGCTGCGGCCCGGCGAAGTGCTGGTCACCGGTGACATCGTCCAGGACCGGACGGTGCTGACCGCGGATTTGCACGCCCAGGCGGAAGAAGCGGTCAACGTCCGCTACATCACCCGCCACGTGCAAGAGGTCCACCGCGTCCAGGGGGTGCCCCTGCATCGCGTGTTGGCCGAGGTCAGACTGCGAACCGACGACCACCGCAAGAAGGACCACCTCAGCTTCGCGGTCGTCGCGCGTTCCGAAGACGGTTACCAGGTGGTGCTGTCGTGGGCCGAGATCGCCCCCGACCTCGGTGCATGCGCGGCGCTGCTGGCGACCCGCTACAACGGGCAGATCCTCACCCGTCCCACGCTGGTCGTGCCCCACGACGGACACGCCAACCGCTACGTCCGGAACATCTGCTGCCTTCAACTGTCCAGAGTGGACCCGGAGTCGGCGTCCTGACGGCCGAGGTGGTGGTTGGCGCTGGCGACTGACCTCGCGGCGGCCTCGGCCGTCGGCGAGCAACTGCGGTCTCGGTAGCAGTGGGTCATTCCCGGAGGATCGGATCCGGCCCGAGCGATGTCTGCGATCCGGTTTCCACCCCAGGTCGGTAGGTCGCCAACAACCTCCGAGCGCCCTTCGCGCCATGCGGGGTCAGCAGGTAGAAGCGGCGACGGGCGCGGTCCCGGTTCTGCCACGTTCCCGTGAGCCAACCAGTCTCCTCAAGGTGGTCGAGGATTGCGTGCACCGTAGGTCCGGATCGCATCGCCGCTTCCACCACCTCCCACGCGTGCGGCCGAACGTCCTGGTGAAACGCGCGGTCGAGCACTTCCAGAACGTCGAGCAGGGGTTCCGTCGCGGGTCTCCGCCACATCAGCGCCTCCTCACGCCACCATCTAGTCACACTGAGACTACTGTAACTAAGGCAGCCACCCAGAACGATCGGCGTGTCCGAGTGGGGCCGATTTACACTGCGTGGTGATGGGGCGCACCGGGAGCGGGTGGAGGAGCCAAGTCATGGTGGTGGACCACGTCAGCCACTCGTTCCCGCCTGGCTACGACTCGGTCCGTCTCGTCTCAGCATCGCTTCGGTCCCACCACTTCCGCCCTCACGCCCACGCCGAGTACGCGATCGCCGTCGTAGAGCGAGGTGTGGAGGCCGTTCGCTACCGCGGTTCGACCGAGTACGCGCCTACCGGCAGCCTGTTGTTGCTGGACGCCGAGGTCCTGCACGCTGGCCGTCCGGGCGCGGAGGAGGGCTGGGACTACCGGGTCTTCTACGTTGCGCCGTCCCTGCTGCGGGAGATCACCTCGAAACGGGCCGAAACACCAGGTCCCGCACCCAGTTTCGCGGAACCGGTGCGCAACGATCCGCGTCTCGCACAACGACTCAGCCGAGTCCACCGACTCATGCAAACCCCGCTTGCGGATCGGCTTGAGGTGCAGGAGCAATTCTACGATGCCCTCGCAGAGCTGCTAGCCCGTCACACCGCTAGCAGTCCTCCGCCAACGGACAAGCCGGACGAGCAGCTGGCGATGGTTCGCCAGGTACGCGAATTCCTCGCTGCGGACCTGCATCACACGCCCAGCCTCGACGACCTCGCGACCGAAGTGAGCCTCTCCCGTTTCGGGCTCCTGCGCGCCTTTCAGCGGGCCACCGGGCTGACACCGCACGGATTCCTAATCCAGCTCCGGCTGCGCAAGGCCCAGGACCTGCTGTCCGCGGGCCACACCGTCGCCGACGCGGCCGCGGCCAGCGGCTTCTCCGACCAAAGCCACCTCCACCGGCACTTCCGCGCCACGTTCGGCGCTCCACCGGGCCGGTTCGCACGACGACGCCAAATCTGCAACGACGTACAAGCCACACCGCCACCGCGTTCCTAACCTCTGGCGCAGATCCATCGTCGCGCCGGAGGCATCCATGGATGAACACACTCGCCCCGAGTTCGATCGCAGCGCGCTGCTGACCATCGACATGCAACGGGATTTCCTCTCCGAAAGCCCGCACGGAATCCCTGGAACCACCAAGGTGCTGCCCGCCGTCCGGCGGCTGGTCCGGGCTTTCCGGGATGCTGGCAGCCCGATCGTCCACGTGGTGCGGCTCTACTTGCCCGATGCCAGCAACGTCGATGTCTGCCGACGATCACTGGTCGCAGCCGGTGCCGAGATCGTCCGGCCGCACTCCACCGGCTCGCTGCTCGCCGACGGGCTGGCGCCCGAGGGCGCACCGCCGCTGGCCGCCGACGCACTCCTAGCCGGAACTGTCCAGGCGATCGGGCCCCACGAACACGTTCTGTACAAGCCCCGGTGGGGTGCTTTCTACCGCACCCAACTGGAACAGCACCTGCTCGCCCGCGGCGTGACCACCCTCGTCGTCACCGGCGCGAACTACCCGAACTGCCCCCGCGCCGCGATCATCGGCGCGTCCGAACGCGACTTCCGCGTCGTCGCGGTCGACGACGCCCTGTCGCAGTGGACCGACAACGCCACCGCAGAACTCGCCGGAATCGGTGTCGTCCCACTGTCCACGGTAGACGTCATCGCCTCCCTGGTCGCGGGTACCCGAACAAGTTCATGCTGAGCGGCAGATTGAGCGAATTTTCCGAGTGAAGGGCACCTTCGACCGGCATAGTCGGTCAAAGGTGCCTTCACTGGCTTAACTAGCGGGGATATTCGATGGCGGATCGAGCATCCGGTTGAGACGCTGTGACTGTGAGTTCGCAACTCAGTCCCGGCCAGTCCTGGCTAGGTTCCCCGATCGACGCCCGTCCCCTGTTCGCTCCGGAGCAGGCGGCGCTGATGGAAACCCTGCGGAGGCTGGAGCCTGCCGATTGGCGCAAGGAGGCCGTGCCGGGCTGGACGGTGCATGATCTTGCCGCGCACATTCTCGGCGACTTCTACGGGCGCCTCAGCCGAGACCGCGACGGCCACCAGGACGGGCCTACCTTCGCGCCGGGCGAGACGTTGGAGGCGTTCATCCACCGCATCAACCAGGAGTGGGTCGACACCTACCGCCGGGTCAGCCCCGCCGCGCTCACCGACACCCTCGACCTGATCGGCGGTCAGGCTGTCCGCTTCTACGAGACCACCGACCCCGACAAGCCTTCACTAGGGGTCTCCTGGGCCGGTGTCGACCCGGCCCCCAGGTGGCTCGACAGCGCTCGGGACTTCACCGAGTTCTGGGCCCATCGCCAGCAGATCCGTCACGCCATCGGGCAGGGAACCGACCCCGACCCGCGACTCCTGTCTGTGGTCCTGGACACTTTCATGCGGGCTCTACCCCGTACTCTGCGCGATACCCCCGCCCCCGTCGGCACGCAGATCCAGGTGCACGTCGACGGCCCGGCCGGTGGGACCTGGACCACCACCGCCACGGAGAGCCGCTGGTGCATGGCCGAGCCGGACACCGGTCGGCCCGCCGCCCGCGTCAGCCTCGATGCGGAGGTCGCATGGCAACTGTGCACCCGTGGCGTCGAGCCAGCTGCCGCACTCGCTCACGCCCGCATCGACGGCGACTACGAACTGGCCGAGGCCGCCTGTCAGATCGTATCCATCATCTACTGATACCGGAGCTTGCTTAGCGTCCTGGGGTACGTCAGGGGAGGTGAGTATCTGTCCAAGTAGGACACCAACGGGCGTCCGTCCAAGTGGCTGTCCGGAGGATTTGAACGCGTTGGAGGATCGACTCGTTGATCAGCCGGATGTGGTTTTCACCGGTGGGTGTGTTGTTCGGTTCGGTTCAACGGGTGTGCCGTCTGGCACGGCGAGGGTTCATGCTTTACCTTTCGTGGCTTGCTGAATCCGAGTGGTCGCCCTTCTGGCCGTTCGATCCTCCGCACAGGCCCTTTTCGGTTGCTCAGGCGAAATCAGTTGGCGGGTTTGCCGAACCAGCGGGAGAGGTGGTCGTCCAGGTCCTGCTGATCGTCGCCGATCCAGGCGACGTGGCCGTCGGGGCGTAGCAGGACGCACGGAACATCCAGTACCGCGGTGGGATCCGCGAGGTAATCGACCCGGTCTGACCAACCGCCGACGGTCAGGCGTTCGGTGCGGTCCAGCAGCAGGCCGCGACCGCGATGCAGCAGACCGTAGAGGTGGCCATGTTTCACGTCGATGTCGGGCAGGCGGCGGCCGAGCAGGTCGGGGCCTGCGCCGAAGTCGTAGCGGATGCCGATCGCGGTGATCTTCTCGATCAGATAGCGGTTCACCTCGTCGAAGTCCATCAGTTCGGTGAGCAGCCTGCGCACGGCCTGCGGGCCTGGTTCGGTGGACAGCAGTTCCATCTGGGCGCGGGTGTTGTCCAGCACGTCCTCGGCGACCGGATGACGTTCGGCCTGGTAGGTGTCCAGCAGTGTTTCCGGCGCCCAGCCGCGGATCTGCGCGGCCAGTTTCCAGCCGAGGTTGAATGCGTCCTGAACGCCCAGGTTGAGGCCCTGTCCGCCGGTGGGTGGATGGATGTGTGCCGCATCGCCAGCCAGCAGCACCCGCCCGAGGAGATAACGCTCGGCTAGCCGGGTGGCATCCCCGAAGCGGGACAACCAGCGCGGGGAGTGCACGCCGAAATCGGTTCCGGCGATGGCGCGCAGCTGTTGTTTGAAATCCTCGAGGGTGGGCGGTTCCGCGCGGTCGCTGACTCCCGTGGCGGGGACCACGACGCTGTAGACCCTTTCGCCGGAGGGCCGGAGCCAGAATCGCTGGTGGGTCTCGCGGATGTCGGTCACCTTGGCGGCGATCTCCTCCTGCGGCACACCCACTTCCATCTCGCCCATCAGCGTCTCGGTCCGCGAGGGCTCGCCGGGGAAGCCGACGCCGAGCAGTTTGCGCACCGTACTGCGCCCGCCGTCACAGCCGACAAGATAGCGCGAACGCAGCTGTTCGCCGTCGGCCAGCTCGACGGTCACACCCTCGTCGTCCTGCTCGAAATCGGCCACCGCACAACCGCGCCGGACCTGCGCACCCAGTTGGATCGCATGTTCTTCGAGGAGGTGAACGATGACCGGCTGCGGGATGCCCAGCAGATAGGCGTGCGCGGAATCCAGGCCCTTGGGCGCGGGTTTGGGGATGGCGGCGAAGAATCCGCCAGCCGGACGCAGTCTTGCGTGTTCGAGAATGCGATCCAGCAGTCCGCGCATTGCCATCAGCTCGATACTGCGAATATGCAGACCGACTATGCGGACGAACGACACGGGCTCGGTTTCCTTCTCCAGAACGAGTACCCGCACATCGTGCAGCCGCAGTTCGGCGGCCAGCACCGCGCCAGTCGGCCCGCACCCGACAATGATCACGTCGAACATGAGGGGCGCGCGATCGGCACCGGAGGCCGACGACCGGAGTCCGGGGACGTCGCCCACGGTGAAATCGCGCTCGACCGCATCGTTCGACGACGGCTCGGCGGTGAATTGCGGAGAGTCCATAGGTGTTGCCTTTCGGGAGTGCCTTGTTGTCGAGGCGCTCCCGGCGACACCTACGTCAATCGCCCGACCGTGAAGGGAAGGGGGAGCACCCACATCGATACAGCGTTCATGGGTCTCACCTCCTCGGGCGGTGTCACGGTCCACTGCAAGCTACAAGCCCGAGCATCACCCCGTCCAATCCTTTCCCAGCCACGTGATCACGACTGGCGAACGGGCCCGTGCGGTTGCTGGGCGAATCCGGCGTGGCGGCCCGGCGGGTCCCGGTCACGGTCGACGATCTGATCCTGGCGGCCCCGGGGCGGACCGAATCTCGGAAGGCGCTGCGCGCTGGAACCGGAGGCGCTCGACGAGCGCGAACGGCTGCGCTTGCGCGGAAACTACACCGAACTAGCAGGCCGGACGGCGTTGCACCGCACACAGTCGTCCGTTGTTGAGCGGATTTTTCCGTGGCTGCTCCGGCGTTGTGACCCGGCCGCAACTGGACACATATCGAACGGCTATCGCGCGGCGGCATGCCGCGGATTGGCGCTATTGGCGGAGTGCTGCTTGATTGGCGTCGGGCCGGGCATCCGGCCGGTTGATCGAACGGAGAACTTCGTTGCAGCACCGAGAAATCCGCGTCGGACGTCGGGCGATCCTGGGCGCGCTGCTGGCCGCTCCCGTCGTGGCGGCGTGCGGTTCGGCCGGGTCGAGCGCGCCGCCGACCAGCGCTCCCGCCGACCCGAATGGCAAGCACGCCCAGGCGTTCGCTGACCTGGAGCGCCGCTACGACGTGCGCCTGGGGGTGTATGCCCTGGCCACCGGGACCGGCACCACGGTTGCCTACCGGGCGGATGAACGATTCGCGTTCTGCTCGACGTTCAAGGGACTGGCGGCAGCGGCGGTCTTGGCGCGCAATCCGCTGTCGCACCTGGACACGGTCGTTGCCTACACCGAAGCCGATCTCATGAAGAGCGCCGTCATCACCGGGCAGCACGTGGCCACGGGGATGACGATCCGTCAACTGTGCGACGCCGCGGTCCGCTACAGCGATGGCACGGCTGGCAATCTCCTGCTCCGGGATCTCGGCGGTCCGGCCCAGCTGACGGCGTATGCGCGCAGCCTCGGCGACACGGTAACCCGGATGGATCGGATCGAGCCGACGATCGTGGAAGCCATCCCAGGAGACCCCCGCGACACGACTTCACCGCGTGCTCTCGGCACCGACTACCAGAAGATCGTGCTTGGGGACGCGCTGCCAGCCGACAAGCGCGGCTTCCTCCGCGACTTGCTGGAACGCAATGCCACCGGCGCGGGTGCCCAACGCATCCGGGCTGGCGTACCGCAGGGGTGGCCCGTGGCCGACAAGACCGGGACCGGTGATTACGGCACGCTCAACGACATCGCCATCGTGTGGCCCCCGCAGTCCGCGCCACTCGTCATCGCGATCATGTCCAGCAAGGCCACCAAAGATGCCAAATACGACCAGGCCCTCCTCGCTGAGGCCGCCGCACACGTCGTGGCCACTCTCGGTTAACAGCAGGAATAATCGGTCGGGCCAACTGTGACCAAGATCAACAACAGGGCGGACCGCGGCGCGCTCCGCCAGGAACCAGTTCTCCGCACTGGTTCCTGGCGGTCGAATCGTCAGAACCCGCAACAGCTCTGGCGACTACGGCTTGCGGCCGATCGCGCCGTGGGCATCCAACGGCTCATCCGCGCCGATCTGGTCGGCCGCGGGCCGCCACCGGTCGATCGGGGTCAGGCCGGGTTCGACCAGTTCCAGCCCCTCGAAGAAACCAGCTACTTCCTCCAGCGAACACAGCCGGTACGGGATCGCGCCGCTCTTGGCGTATTCCTCAGCGGCATAGCGGGCGGTCTCGGTGAGATTGGTGTTCTCCCACAGCACCAAGCAACTCCCGGACGGCACTGCCGCCATCACCCGACGAGTGATCGACACGGCCTCCTCGTACTCGGCGACATGCCCGAGCACGCCCATGAACATCACCCCGATCGGCTGCGCGAAGTCCAGGGCGCTCTGGGCATCGGAGACGATCGACTCGGGGTTGTGGTAGTCCGCGTCCACGATGGTGACGCCCGCGTCGGAGGTGTCCCTCAGCAGCGCTCGGGCGTGCGTCAGCACCAGCGGGTCGTTGTCGACGTAGACGATCTTCGACTCGGGCGCGATCTCCTGGGCCACCTCGTGGGTGTTCTGCACGGTGGGCAAACCGGTGCCGATGTCGAGGAACTGGCGGATACCCGCCTCCGCGGTCAGGTAGCGCACCGCTCTGATCAGGAACTGCCGAGACTGCTTGGCGATCGACACGATCTCCGGCTGCATCGCGATCCACGCGTCGCCAGCAGCGCGGTCCACGTCGTAGTGGTCCTTGCCGCCCTGCCAGTAGTTCCAGATCCGCGCCGACTGCGGCGCGTCGTAGTTGATATCAGCCACTCGCTTCCACCCCGATCTTCACCACGGTCACCGCGGATACCGTAGCGCGGCGCTGCACCGTTGCGATCAAGCTGGGTGGACCAAATCCATCCGTTTGAAGAAGCGAACGGCTGTTGTTGAATCGCAGGTCCTGCTAACGCAGTCCCGCTCCCGCTGTTGACGGGAACCGTCCGGTCAGAAGGTGACTTGCGCCCGGAATTGGTCGGCGAGGTGCTGGAGGAACTCCACCGTGTCGTGGCGTTCCATCGCGGCTCCGCGCAGCCGGTCCCAGGCGTCGTTGAAGAGGTCGAAGTCGTCTTCATCGTCGAGGTAGAGACCGCCCGCCACGTGCTCGACGAAGACGAAGTCCTTGGTGCCGTCGGAAAAACGCATCATGGTGAAGTCGTTGGGCACGTAGGGCAGGCGTACGCCGAAGGGCAGGACGTGGACGTAGGCCCGGGGGTAGCGCTGTTGCAGGTCCAGCAGATGCTCGACCTGGTCGAGGGCGACGGAGGGGTTGGGGCCGCCGGGCATGCGGTGGAAGGCGGCTTCGCTGAGGATGAAGCGGTAGTACGGCGGCCGCGGGAGGTCGAAGACCTGCCTGCGGTCCAACCGGTTGCGCACCAACGCGGTGACATCGGTTGCCCGGTCCTCGCTGAACTGGGTGAGCATGTAGTGCTCGGATTGCAGCGGTCCGGGGATGCGCTCGCCGTGCCAGCTCAAGATCTCCGCGGCGGCGGGCTCCAGGTCGGTGAAGGTGCGGAACCACTGCGGCACGGCCGATCGGTAACCGGACCACTGGCTGCGCGGGCTGGTGCTGGAGCGGGCCAAGTCCAGCATCACGTCGGCTTCGGCCTTCCCGGTGCCGAACGCCTCGAGCATGCGCTTGAGCTCGGTGTTCTTGACCGCGACGATGCCCGACTCGATCTTGTTGATCTTGCCCTGGCTGCACCCGAGCAGCTGGGCGACTGCCTGCTGGGTCTTTCCCGCCGCGACCCTGGCTCGGCGGATCTCGTTCCCGAGTTGCCTGCGTCGCGAGGTAACCGTGCTCGGCACCAGACCTCCGCTGTTCTTCCTGCCAACACCCACCAGCAAGCACAACACCTTAATGCACGTCCCAGCATCCGGAAGACGGGCCGAGCCGTCCTGGCCTGCTCGGTCCCGGACGGCCGCCGAACTGGGGCGGAATAATCGCAAAAAGGATTCGCGACGATCGGTCAGCCGCGATCGAAGCGACCGGAGCGCGTTGCCGCGAGGAAGCCGGTCCATGCCGCGGTGTTGAAGTCCAGCACGACGTCTCCGGTGAGGCCCTTGCTGTCCCGGACACCGACACGCCCGGGGGTGGAGAGGTTCACCTCAACGCAGTTTCCGCCGTTGGGGCCGCATGACGCGGCTGTTCTCCACCCCTGCGGGGCTAAGAGTTCTCTCGATGACGGGTCACGGTGGTGCATCGGGCACGTCCTTCCGCTCGACGGCGAGATCGGTATCAAGCTACGATTAATCGTAGAAGACTGGGAGGTGCCTATGCCGCTCGGACCTGCCGGGTACGCATCCCGCGAACGCCACCACGAGGAGTCGGCTGCTGCCGACTTCGTGTGGGTTCTGCGTAGGCATCCGCGTGTGACGCTGCGTCAGGCACATGCGGTTGTCGCCGTGGACTGGCAGGCGGGAGTCGCCCGTGCGGCTTGCGGGATCGCATTGCCTCGTGGCTCGGTCGGGAATATTCCACCCGGCGGCTGCCTGCCGTGCGAGCGGTGCCTCATCTCGACGGCGGAATCCGCGGTGTCGGCAATCGCCGCGGCCCCCTGATTACGCGCGGCCCGAGTCGCGGTTCGATCAGTCGAGACCTTCCCCGCAGGTGCGATCAGCAGCAAGGAGATGTGGATGCATCCGTTTCATTGGGTCCCGGCTCGCGGAGAGCGCCACGCCAGCACGGATCCCCGACCGTACGGCGGCTACCCGGAAGGCACGCGCGTGACGACGTTGTGCCAGCAGCTGATGCGAGCCGAAGTAGGCGACATCCCCTGGCTGTGGACCACATGCAGGGCATGCAACGCAGAAGCCCACCGACTCGTCGGCGCGCGCTGATCAACTTTGTTCTTCTTCGGGGCGGCTGCTGGTCGTGGGATTGCTGCGGTCGAAGCGCCTGGTGGTGCGGCCAGCGGCAGCGCGCTTGCTCCCGGGCGAGCTCGGCAAGCCACCCACGATTTTCCCCGAGGACGTTCGAAAATCTCGCCCATGACCGGCTCATTTCCAGTGCGGATCGACCGGGGTGGTCGGGGTCGATCAGCGAGGAACGAGGTCGGCTCGACGCCCGGCCAACGAGGTTGAACCCGCAGGACTCGGCGAACTCGCAGCCCGCCGGTAGCGGGCTCGGCGTCGGTCCGTTGGTGGAGAATTGTCGAGCTCACTGCCGACGCCATCGGTTTCCTCGCCCAGAACCGACGTTCTCGACTTCACCTTTTCGCCGCGCACCTGATGGGTGACACGGGGTTGCTGTGTTCCGCACACAACGGTAGCGTCGCCGTCCGCCGTTCGAGCAACGGCGGAGACGTGCTGGATGATGTTGTTCGTCGGCTGCGTCGTGTTCGTGCAGGGCCATTCGCGGTGCTGGGCCCCGTCCCTCTCACCCCGGATTGTTCCCGGTAGTCGGTCTGGTCGCTGCTTCGGAGCGTGGAACGGAGATGCCGTGAATGCCCCGGACGAAGATGCGTTGGGCGATGACTGGGACGAGCCCGGTGGTGGCTTCCGCCAGTCGGAAGCGCAGGTCCGGGCCGAGGCGTTGATCGGGGAACTCGCCGCAGACCTGCGCGAGTACGCGATCTTCGCCCTCGACGTCGATGGCCGGGTGAGCAGTTGGAACGCTGGCGCGCAGAAGATCAAGGGGTACGCCAGCGAAGAGATCATCGGTCGGCAGTTCTCGATCTTCTACCCGCCCGACAAGGTCGCCGCCGGTTTTCCCGATTGGGAGTTGAGCCAAGCCGTCGCGCACGGCTTCTTCATCGACCGGGGTTGGCGGCTTCGCAAGGACGGGACCCGGTTCTGGGCGCATGTCGTGATCACGGCACAGCGGTCCCCGACCGGCGAGCTGGAAGGCTTCATCAAGGTGACCCGGGACGAGACCGCGGCCCGAACTCAGCGGCAGCGGTCGCAGCGCCGGTTCACCGACCTGTTCGAGCTCGCTCCGGTGGGCATCGCTCTGCTCGACGAGTCCGACCAGGTCCTCGACGCCAACCGCGCCCTGTGCGACCTGCTGGGCTACCAGCTGCATGGCAAGGTCGCAGCCGAGCTGATGCATCCCAGCGATCTCGCGGGTGGGCTGATCTCGCATCCTGTGCAGGAGAGTGGATCGCGGCGCCGCGATCCACTCTCCTATCGGGTGCTGGCCCGCTCCGACGGCCAGCCCGTGCTGTGCGACGTGCGGTGCGCGGCTTCGGTGCACGACAACGGAAATCGGTTCTGGCTGGCGGTGTTCCAAGATGTCACCGAGCAGGTCCGGCACGCCGAGGTCTTGCACCACCAGGCCACCCACGACCAGACGACCGGCATGCTCAACCGGCAGGGGGTCAACGAAGTCCTGACCCCCATGCTCGAAGGCGGCGCCGTCGACCGAGCAGCCGTGCTGTTCTGCGACCTCGACAACTTCAAGCGCATCAACGACTCGCTCGGCCACGACGCCGGAGACGAACTGCTCGTGGCGCTGGCCCAGCGCCTCGTCAACGAACTCCCGGATTCCTGCACGGCCGCGCGGCTCTACGGGGACGAATTCCTGTTGATCTGTTCGGATGTGGACGCTTGTGGGGGACTCGACGCGCTCACCAAGGAGGTGTCCGAACTCCTGCGCGCGGATATTCCACTGCGAGATCGGCTCGTCAGCGTCACCGCCTCCATCGGCGCTGCCATGGTTCACCACGACGCGACGATCGACGAGGCCATCCGCGCGGCCGACGCGGCGATGTTCGAAGCCAAGCGAGGGCACGGTCGCATATCGCGAACCGGGCCGACTACCTCAAGGGGACAGCTGACCTTGGAGGAAGACCTCCGCGAGGCGATGCGCCATGATCGCCTGCAGCTGCACTACCAACCCATCCTCGCCCAGGACGGTTCCGTCGTCCTGGCCGAAGCACTGGTGCGCTGGATGCATCTGGACCGCGGACTGTTGGCGCCGGGCACCATCCTGCCGGTGGCTGAGCAGGGTGGCCTCCTCCCCGAACTGGACCGCTGGGTGCTGCGCAGCGCGTTGCGCGAAGCGACAGGTTGGGCGCAACCGCACGGCCAACCAGTAGGCGTCTCCGTGAACATCTCCGGGCTTCGTCCCGACGCCCCGAATTTCGGCGAGGAGGTGTCCTCGGCCATTTCCGAGAGCTGCATCGCGCCGGACCGCGTCGTCGTGGAGATGGTCGAAACGTCCTATGTGGACCTGTCTGCGACGCCGCGCAGGGTCATGAGCGATCTCGCCCGGACCGGGGTGCGGTTCGCCATGGACGACTTCGGCACGGGCTACTCCTCGCTCGCCCGGCTCAAGGACCTGCCTGCCCAGATCGTCAAGCTGGACCGGCGGTTCGTCTCCGGAATGGGATCCGACCCAGCCGACCTGGGCATCGCCCGGGCTGTTGTGGAGTTGGCCCGCGCGATGGGAAGGACCTGCATCGCCGAAGGTGTGGAGAACGTCACCCAACACCGCTTGCTCAACAGCCTCGGGGTCGACGCCTGCCAAGGCTTTTGGTTCTCCCCGCCCCTGCCTGCCAGCGAGTTCCACGCGTTCCTCGACTCCCACAACGCCGCAGCCGTTATCTGAGCGGCCTGTCCTCAATCCGTCGCCGGAGATCTGGCACGCACACCGCCCCAGCAGGACGGCCGGAGGCACGGGTTCAAACACACGCGCCAAGGCGCTCCGGCAGCAGGCGCCGGGTGCTGATCTTGGGTGGAAGCGAGAGTGGGGTGGGCATGGCCGTGGGTGATCATGAAGTTCCTGACGCTTCGTGATCACAAGGACGACCATGCCCGTGCTCCATCCTCGCTCATCGAGCCAGTCTGGGTCCATTTCGCCGCGCTGCTGCTGGAGAAACCGACGTTCGACCCGCGGCATCCACTGGGCTGTCACCGCAAGCGCATCCCCGACCGCGTGGTCTTCGAGCATGTCATCGACGCCCTGGTAAATGGCTCGGGTTATGAGCGCATCGCCACGGTGCGGTGTTCGGACCGCACCATCAGCCGCAGGCTCGCGCCCTGTTTACAGGGTTGTTTGGTAGATGTGGCCGTTTGGTCCGCGTAGCGCTGTCCACACCGCGCCTTGCTCACCGGCCGTTGCGCCGATGGCACCGAGGAGGCTGTTGCTGGCGAATTCGGTGCGTTTGAACCAGCCGCTCCAGGCTCCGTTGGTTCGGTCGATCTGCCACAGCGTGTAATCGTTCGCTCGGGCCAACAAGGAGATTCGGCCGTCGTTCGCCACCAGAGTTGGACTGCCGCTCACCGTTCCGCCGATGCTGGACCACGGCGACCACGTGCCCGAGTTGTCCTTCGACCGCACCCAGATGCTGTCGTCGGGGGTGCGGACGGCGATGTGCGTGCCGCTGGCGTCCACGGCCGCTCCGGGGCGTCCGTAGATCGCCTTGTCGTCCGGTGCGCCCACGCTGGTCCATTCTCCGGTCTGCTCCCGCGCCCACACCTCGCCGTCGGCTCCGCGTGCGAACAGCGTCCACGAATCCGGGCTGGTGAAGGCGACCGATGGCGAGTCGGTGAGCGTGCCACCGAGTCGGATCCACGGTCCCCAGTTGCCCGCGCGGAACGTGCGCTGGTACGCGGCGTTGTCCAGGCCGCGGACGAACAGGTCCACCCGGCCGTCGGCACTGGCGAAAGCCGCGGGCTGGCCCAGCATCCGGCCGCTCGTCGGGCCGCCGAGGTGTTGCCAATTCTCCGACCACGTGGCGCCGGACAGGGTTCTCTGTTGCAGAGCACCGTTCTTGTCCCTGGCGAACACCATCGCGTGGGTGTCGTCGAACCGCACCAGCGCGGGGCTCGCCGTGGTGTCGCCGCCGAGATCGGTGCCTGGGACGAGATCCGTGCCGCGCAGCCGGAGGAAGGCCGTGCCGTGGGCCGGGACCGTCGCGGTGTAGGAACCGGTGGCCGCGCCCTGGTCCGCGCGAGCCCGCAGGTCGCGGACCGCCACCGGGCCGTGCAGACCGGCATCGGCGAAGTTGACCGTGATCGGGGCCGGTGACTCACCCCGGTTGAGCAGGACGACGGCTCGTTCGCCGTTGCCGGAGAGCACCTTGCTGTAGACGTCGGTGTCACCGGTCGTCGCCACTCGCACGCCCTGGATGGCCAGCGGGTCCTGGTTCACTGCGACGATCTCGGGGTTCTTCAGCGCGTCGATCATCGAGGCGGGCAGCGTGCGGGGGTCGGAGCCGATGATCAGCGGGGCGGCCATCTCCGCCCACATCACGAGCTGGGTGGTCGATTCCTCCTCGTTGAGCTCGTAGCTGCCCTGCTCGGTGCGGCGCATCGGGATCAGGTAGTCCGGGTCGTTGTAGTGGCCGGGTCCGTTGGCCTCGGGATGGGCCGCGTTGCGGTCCATGTTCCGGAGCACGTCCTTCCAGATGCCCTCGTACGGCGTGCCGAACGCGACGTCGGTGCTGGTGCGCCAGGAGTCGGCGATCGTCGGGCCGTAGGTGTAGGCGATGTCGGCGACCTGGTCCGGCCCGTGCGGGACGTCCCACTCGTCGGTGACCGGGTTGCACAGGTTGAGCAGCATCGGTCGGCCCGCCCGCTGAACGGCCTGGCTGAACTCGGCGAACACCTCGGCGGGCTTGAGGTTCTGGGCGATACCGCACAGGAAATCGATCTTGATGGCGTCGAACTGCCACGCGGCGAACCGCTTCGCGTCGGCGTCGTAGTAACCGCCGCCGCTGCCAGCCGCGCAGTTCTTGCCGTCCGAAGCACCCGCGTCCGTGTAGATGCCCGCGAGCAGGTTCCGGCTGTGCAGGTAGTCGACCAGTGCGGGCATTCCGGAAGGGAACTTCGCCGGGTCGGCGAGCAGATTGCCCTGGGCGTCACGCGGTTGCGGCGCCGTCCAGCCGCCGTCTATCCAGACGTACCGGTAACCCGCGTCCCGCAATCCACTGGAAACCAGGAAGTCGGCGACCGACTTCACCTCGGACTCCGACGGTGCGCCGAGCCCGAAGTAGGTGTTCCAGCCCATGTACGGCGTGGGTGCCAGACCGCTGTTGTAATAATCGGGCGCCCCCTGGTCCTCGCCCGCACTGGCCGGAACAGCCACCACGAACAGGGACAGCAGGGACAGCACCCCGGCGAGCAGGGCGGCGAGGAGTCCTCGGCCGGTCCGGCCGGATCGGCGTTGGATGGGGCGATCGAGCATCGCGGCTCACCTTTCGTCGTTGAAAGTTCGGTGCCGGACTGCAATTCCGTCGTCTACCGACTCAGGTGCACCCCCGCGGCGGAGCGCGCAGGGGCCATTGCTGCGTCAAATCACGAGGTGGAATCAGGCGTTGTCGCGGGGCGAAGTCAGCCGGTCATTGCCGGTCCAGCACGACGACGTCGGCGTCGTGCTCCGGTGTCCAGTCGAAGGGCAAACCGGCGTGCACCAGATGCGCGCCGGAATAACGGCTTCCGGTAAATCTGTCTACATACGACGATCGCTCGTCCAGGTCGCGCAACCGCACTCGCGCGGACCGACCCGGAACCAGCGGCGCTCCGTCGAGCGTGCCGGTGTTCCAGGCGAGCACCACCACGGTGTTCCCGTCCGCCGCGTACTGCACCGCGCAGGTGGGCTCGTCCGGGCCCGCGAGCTGGTGCACCACACCGGTGTGGATCACCTCCCGGATCTGCTTGTACCGCGCTACGAGTTCCGCTGCCTCGCTGAGCTGCGACGGTGTCCAGCGGGACAGGTCGGCGCCGATGCCGAGCACCCCGGCCATCGCGGTGACGAAGCGGAACCGGATCGACCTCGGGCGCGGGTCGAAGACACCCGGTGCGTCGGTCACCCACGAACTCATCAGGTGTGGCGCGTGCGCGAGCAGGAATCCGTGCTGGATCGACAACCGGTCCAGCGGTCCAGTGTTGTCGCTGGGCCACACCACGTCGCTGCGCGCGACCGTGGCGAGGTCGGTGCGCGCACCGCCGCCAGCACACGCTTCGACGGTGACGTGCGGGTGTTGCGATCGCAGGTGCTCCAGCAGCCGGTGGTAGTTCGCCACGTGCTGCCCGTCGAGGTCGGCATTTCCAGCGCCGGGCCGTCCGCGCTCCGCCGCTGGACGGTTCATGTCCCACTTGAGGTAGCTGATCGGGTAGTCGGTCAGCAGCCGGTCCAGGGTGTTCCGGAGGTACTCGAAGACGTCCTCCCGGCCGAGGTCGAGCAGCAGCTGGTTGCGGATCAGGGTCGACGGCCGCCCGTCGAGCCGGTAGATCCAGTCGGGATGTTCGGCGTACAGCCGCGACTTCGGGCTGATCGCCTCGGGCTCGATCCACAGCCCGAAATCCAGGCCGAGCGCGCGGACCGCGTCGATGAAGGCGGCGAAATCCCCGTCGAAGGAGGACTGCTCCGGAACCCAGTCGCCGAGGCCACCGGTGTCGTCGTCGCGGCCGATGAACCAGCCGTCGTCGACCACGAACAGCTCCACCCCTATCTCGGCCGCGATCCGCGCCAGTTCGAGCTGACCGGCGCCGTCCACGTCGAAACCGGTTGCCTCCCAGGAGTTGTAGAGCACCTGGCGGCGCTGCCGCCGGTCCCCGGCCAGCGACCGGTCGTGTTCGTGCCACACCCCGGCCAGCCCGTCCAGGCCGCCGACGCTGAACGCCAGCGCCACTTCGGGTGTGCTCAGGCGGGCGCCGGGTTCGAGGAGCAGCGGACCCGGATGCGGCAGCCGTCCGGCCCGGATCCGGGTCATGCCGGTGGGTTCGACGTCGGCGTCGATCCGCCACGAACCCGACCACGCCAGCGCGGCACCCCACGCTGGTCCGTCCGGCGAACCAGCGTCCTGCACCGCGATCCACGGGACGTACGCGTGCCCCGGTACGCCGAGCCTGCTTTCGAGCTGGAACCGCCCAGCGGGCAGGGTGATCTCGCGGCGCTGGAACTCCTGGGACCACTGGCCGGTGAGGTAGGTCAGCCGAGCGCCTGCCAGGCCGGTCGGCAGGCACACCCCGGCCGTGTCGAGGCGTTCGATCTCCAGCGTCGCCGAACCGGTATTGGCGAATTCGACCCACCGGCACAACACATCGGTGCCTGGTTGCGCGTGGTAGCACAGCACCGCCCGCAACCCGGTCAGCTCGTCCAGGAAGGCCAACCGGAGATCCACGTCGCCGGGTTCTTCGGCGCCGTCGAACCGCCACCAGGACTCGCGGGCCTGTCCGGCCGGGCCGACCACGAGGTCCGCGCCGCTGAACGGGCGCAGCCCGCGCGGCGCGTACTCGATCGGCGCCGCGTCCGCCGCGGTGATGAAGTGCGTCCGGCCGGTGTTCGCCAGCGGCGATGGGCCGTCCTCGACACCGTGCGGTCCCCAAGCGACCAGTTCCAGCCAACGTCCGTCGGGTTCGAGTGCCACGGTGTAGGAGGTGGTCGCCATGCGCACCGTCCACCGGGTGGATTGTTGGGTCATTTCACCGCGCCGATCGCCAGTCCGGAGATGAAGTGCTTCTGGAACCGCAGGAACACCGCGACGGTCGGGATGGCCGCGATGACCGAACCGGCGGCGATGATGTTCCAGGTGGAGACATAAACGCCCTGCATGCCCAGCAGTGCTGGCGTCACCGGCATCACGGTTTGGGTGCGCAGCACCGTGATCGCCCACAGCAGGTCGTTGAACGTCCAGGTGAACGCGAGCGCGCCGAGCGCGGCCAGCGCCGGGCGGGCCAGCGGGAGGATGATCCGCCAGAAGATCTGCACCGTCCCGGCGCCGTCGATGACCGCCGCCTGCTGGATCTCGTCCGGGATGCCGCGCAGGAAACCCTGCAGCACGAAGGTGTAGAAGCCGATCCCGAAACCGACCTGCACGACGATCAACGCGAACAGCGTGTCGTAGATCCCCAGCAGCTCGCTGAGCTTGGACACCGGCACGAGCAGGATCTGGGGTGGCAGCAGATTACCGGCCAGCATCAGCAGGATGATGGTGCGGCGCAACGGAATCGGGTAGCGGCTGAGCGCGAACGCGGCGGCTGAGCTCAGCGCGAGGGCCAGCACCACCGCGGGCACGGTGACGACGGCGCTGTTGAGCATCGCCCGAGCCAGTCCGGCCTCGCCCCACGCCTGGCCGAACGGAGCGAGCGTGAACGAGTGCGGCAGGCCGCCGAGGCCGTTGAACGCGATGTCGTCGAAGGACCGGATGGCGGTCAACAGCACGAGCACGATTGGCAGCAGCCACAGCACCGAAAGCGCACCGGCCCCGCTGTGGAAGAGCAGTCCCCGCCACCATTTCCGGGTCCGCTGGGGGTGGGCGGTCAGCCGCGGCGGATGTTGTGGCGACGATACCGGTGCGGTTGCCAGAGTCAATGGTTGTCCTCCCGGAAGACGCGGACGAGGTAGGTCACGATGACGCCGAACGCGAGCAGGAAGATGATCACGGCCAGCGCGGAGGCGTAACCGAGCCGCAGCGACTGGAAGGCCGTCGCGTACATGTAGGTGCTCAGCAGTTCGGACGAGTGGTACGGGCCGCCCTTGGTCATCGACCACACCACGTCGAACGAGCGCAGCGAGTCGATGACGATGACCGACAGGACAACGCTGTTGACGCTGCGCAGCTGCGGCAGCGTGACGAACCGGAGCTGCTGGGTGCGGGTGGCGCCGTCGAGCTTGGCCGCCTCGTACAGGCTCGGGTCGATGCCTTTGAGACCCGCCAGGTACAGCACCATCACGTACCCGATCTGCCGCCAGAGCGCGGGCAGCAGGACGGCGTAGATCGCGGTGTCCGGATCGGCGAGCCAGGAACGCTGCCAGCCGCCGAGGCCGACCGCGCCCAGCAGGTCGTTGACCAGTCCGTCGGGCTGGAGCAGGACCTGCCAGATGAGGGATGTGGCGACCAGCGAGAACACCACCGGCGTGAACAGTGCCGCTCGGTAGAACCCAACGCCCCTGCGTTCCTGTTGCAGCAGCAGGGCCAGACCGAGTCCGCCGAGCGCGGAGAGACCGCCGAAGAGCACCAGCCAGAGCAGCGTGTTGATCGTGGCGGTCCAGAAGATCGGGTCGCCGAACATCTCGGCGTAGTTCCCGAAACCCACCCACCGCGGCGGGGAAACCCCGTCCCAGTTGGTCAGCGAGATGTAGAAACCCTGCAGCGCTGGCCAGAAGACCCAGAAAGCCTCGACGGCAAGTGGTACCAGGAGGAAGGCGATGAGGACGGGCGGCACCCGGCGCCGCCCGGCCCGCACCGCCGCGGACAGCGTCGCCATGTCAGGAGGACCAGACCTTCTCGGCTGCGGTCTGCCACTCGGTCAGGATGGACGGGAGCTCGTTGGGCCGCTGGATGAACCTGATCAGCGCCACGTCGGCGGTCGGCTGCAAGGCGTCGCTGGAGTCCCGGTTGAAGAACTGGGTGAGGTCCGCCGCGCTCTCCAACATCTTCCGGCCCTTGGCAACCAGCGGCGTTCCGGAGTCCTTCGCGTCCGGGTTGGTCGGCAGCACGGTGCCGGAGGAGTTCCGGATGTAGAGTTCCTGCGCCTCCGCGGTGGCGACGTACTTCAGCCATTCCTTGGTCGCGTCCAGGTGCGCGGTCCGGGCACTGGCGAAGAACCCGTCCGTCGGCCCCTCCTCCGCGAGCGGCACCGCCGGGTCGAGCACCGGGAACTGGAAGAAGTCGAGGTCGTCGAGCGCGTCCTTGGGCGCGGCGTCGGCGAAGTAGGTACCGGTGAGCAGCATGCCGGTGCGCCCCTGCAACAGCGCCGTTGTCGCGTCCTGGAACGGGATCGCCGTGCCGTTCGGGTCGAAGTGCGGCAGGGCGCTCCGCCACTGGTCGAAGATCCGGACCACGTTCGGGTCGTCGAAACGCCGCTTCCCGGCGAGCAGATCGCGGTGGAACTGGGCGCCGTTGATCCGGATGTTCAGGTAGTCGAACCACGCGGACGCGGTCCACTGCGTATTGCCGCCCGCGCCGAGGCCGATCGGCGCGACGCCCTTGCCCCGCAGGGTCTCGCACAGCGCGAGGAATTCGCTCCAGTTCGTCGGAGCCTGCACGCCCCACCGGGCGAAGTTCGACTTGCGGAAGAAGAAACCGCACCAGTAGTAGTTGATGGGCACGAAGATCTGGCGCCCGGCACCGTCGCTGCTCAACCGGCGGAAGGTGTCGCTGTAGTTGCCCATGGTCTGCCAGACGTCACCGACGTCGAGGAGCAGACCTCGTTGCGCGTACCCGGAAAGCAGCGATCCCGGATACCAGGTGTAGGTGTCCGGCGGGTTCGCCGACGTCAGGTAGCTCGGCAGCTGGGTGCGGAAGGTTTCCGACGCCACGGTGTTGACCGCCGCCTTCGCCGCGCCCCGTTCCCCGAAAGCCTCCGCGACTGCCTCGATGGCCACTTTCGCTTGCGGCGACGAAAGATTCGACTGGACGGTGACAGCACCGGAAGTCTGCTGGACCGGGCCCGAGGACACCGCGGTGGCGCACCCGCCGAGCAGGGTGGCCGTACCGGCGGCGCCGAGCCCCGCGAGGCCCGTGTTCTTCAGGAAGTTGCGTCTGGTGAGGCCCGCACTACGCCGTTGGGTCGGGCCGACTTCGTTCATCGCGATGAACCCCTTGTCTGATGGGCAGCCGCCACTCGGTTGCCTTGATCCGGCGACCGTTTAGTGGCAACAGGCTGACAACCGGCTGGGACCGTGTCAAGATTTATTCGTAAATTATTACCAATGGCCGAACGGCGTAGCATCTTGTTGATCAACCGCGGAGGAGAGGGCCGGACCATTGAGCGAGCACAGGCCGCGCGGCGTGCACGGCCAGACCGTCGAGGCGTTGGCCAGCCGCATCCTCTCCAACGAGCTGTCCGAAGGTGCCACGCTGGATCTGCCCGCGCTGCGGGCAGAACTCGACGTGAGCCTGACCGCGCTGCGCGAGGCGTTGAAAGTGCTGGCTGCCAAGGGCATGATCGACGCACGGCAGAAACGCGGAACTTTCGTGCGACCGCGCGCACTCTGGAACAAGCTCGACGCCGACGTCATGCGCTGGCAGACCTCGGCGTCCGATGACTCCGGCCTGTTCGACGAACTCACCGAGGTGCGGGCCGTGGTGGAACCGGCCGCGGCGAAGCTGGCCGCGCAACGGGCCACCGACGCCGACCTCGACGCGCTCGACGACGCGCTGCGGTGGATGTCCGCCGCGGGTTCCGACATCGGCGAGATGGTCACGGCCGACCTGAACTTCCACCGCCTGCTGCTTTCCGCTACCCACAACGACTTGCTGGTGCAGATCGGCCGCGTCATCGCCATCGGACTCGCCGAGCGGGACAAACTGGTGCACGACGCCAACCCGTCCGACGACCCGGTGCCCAGCCACCGCGAGGTGCTGGATGCCGTCGTCGCGAGGGATCCGGTCGCCGCCGAAGCCGCGATGCAGGCGCTGGTCGACAAATCAAGCGCCGACCTGGCCAGGGCCAAGCGTTCGCCCAAGCCCGCTGGCCGAGGTTCGACCTGACCGCGGCTGTTCGTTCCCGTTATCCGGCGGGATGGAGATGAGTTCGGTGATGCGCGGCGTTGACCGCGCCCACCACGAGAACCTCAATTCGCGGCATTGCTTCCTCGCCGCGTTTCCCGCTCATCGGCGGGCGCCAGGGTGATGTCGAAACGCACCCACGACCACGAGCTCTCGCCCAGGCCCCGACCGTCCGGTGTGGACGTTCCAGGAGGCTGGTGCGCGAAGTCCTTGACCAGGGAGGGTCGGACGCCGAAAACGGTGTCGCTGGTGAGGAATTCGTCGCCGCGGACGAAGATGTGCGTGACGAGTGTTCGTCGTCCTTCGGCGCTGACCATGAAATGCAGGTGCGACGCGCGCATGGGTGAACGACCGGTGGCGTCCAACAGCCGTCCGACCGGCCCGTCGTGCGGGATCGGGTACGGCGTCGGCGTGAGGCCCCAGAACCGGTACGCACCACGTGAGTCGGTGAACAGGTGCGCGCGACCGGCCACCCGGTCATCGGTGTATTGGACGTCGTACAAGCCGTCCGCGTCCGCTTCCCACACTTCGATCCGCGCTCCTGGCACGGGAAGGCCGTCGGTGTCGGTGACGGTGCCTTCGACCCAGCAGGGTTCGCCGGTGGCGCCGCCGCCGATGTCACCGCCCAACTCGATCCTGGGCGAGTCCTCGACGAAGAACGGGCCGAAGACGGTTGCTTCGGTGGCGTCGCCGTATGCCTGGTTGTTGACCGCGACGGTTTGCATCGAGGCGCCGAGGACGTCGGAGAGCAGGATGAACTCCTGCCGCTTGTCGTCGGTGATGTGTCCCACCGCGGTCAGGAATTCGATACCGGCGGTCCATTCCTCCTCGGTCAGCCGCACTTCGCGGATGAACGCGTGCAGGTGGGCGGTCAGCGACTGCATCACGGTCCGCAGACGTTCGTTGGGAGCGTTTCGGAAGCTGGTTAGGACCGTGGAAGTCAGCTCCTCCTCCCGGCGGGCTTGCTCGCTGCGCGCATCCCGAGCCTGCGGGGGTGCGCCCGCCCACGCCGTCCGCAACAGAGCCCGCACGTCGTCCCAGGTGACGGGTTGCGGATTGGAGGGCGGCACGGCGGGCAGGATGAGGTCGGTGGCCTCGTCGAGATTCGCCTCGGCCAGCCTGAGATCCTTCAGCGCGGTGGGTGCCCCGAGCCGGGTGTAGAGCTGGTTGAGCGCGGCTACGGCATCGGTGCCGCCCAAGGCATCGGCGATGCGTGCGACTGCATCCGGAGCGGCTGCGGAGTTGAGCGCGAGCACGTGTGGCAGGACAACAGCGTGGGTTTCGGCGTGCGGCAGGTTGTAGGCACCGCCGAGGACGTGGCAGATCTTGTGATGGATCCCGGAACCCGCCGAGGCGAACGCGACCGCCGACAGGTAGGCGCCGTAGAGCAGTTGTTCGCGGGCGTCGACGTCGCGCGGCTTTTCCACGACCGTGGGCAGGCTGGCCGCTAGGGTGCGGATACCCTCGGTGGCCAGCGCGGCGTTGATCGGGTCTGCCCGCGGTGCCCACAGCGAATCCACGCAATGCGCGAGCGCGTTCAGCCCCGAGGCCGCCGAGAGGTCGGCTGGCAGCGAGAGAGTGAGCTCGGCGTCGTAGACCACTGTGACCGGTAGGACCCGGTCGTCGACCCCGGTGGTCTTGCGCGCGTCCTCGGTCAAGCCCCAGACGTTGGTGGCTTCCGAACCGGCGTAGGTGGTGGGTACGGCGATGATCGGCAGCCCGGTGGTGAGTGCGACAGCCTTGGCCAGCCCGGTCGTGGACCCGCCACCGACGCTGAGGAGCAGGTCGACACCCCGCTGCTCGGCCATGTGTCGTGCCTTGATCGCCGTGTCCACCGGGACGTGCTGCGCGACGTCGTCGTAGCTGACCGCGACCTCGATGTCGGCGGTGACCTTCGCGGCGAGCTCCCGCTCCGGCGGGGCGGCGACGAGCATGATCGAGGTGGCACCCAGCCGCCGCACCTCGGCGGCCACGTGTTGGGCGGCGCGTCCAGTGCCGAACAGCACCCGCTGGCCGAGAGTGCGGTGCTCGAATTCCAAAGACATGCGCAGCTCAGTCCTTCCGGCTCAGGATCGTCGACATGGCGTTCAGCAGAGCATCTTCCGGGTCGTCGGCGAGCCGTTGGGATCGCCAGCCGACGTGCTTGTCGGGCCGGACGAGCAGGGCGCCGTCCTCCGCCATCTCTCGGAGTACAGCCCAGTCGAAGTAGAGGTCGGTGATCTCCCGGCCAGGGCCGATCACGACCGCCTCGATCGGCACCCCGAGTGCGGCGCTGACCTTCGCGGCAGCCGCCGCCCATGGTTCGCCGCTGATCCCGGTGAACAGCGTGAACCGGCCGTAGGGCGCCAGATCGTGCGTGGAGCACTTGCGGGTGCTGTTGCCGACCCACGCATGGGGCAGGCGCGCACCCGGCACGGTGGAAGGTTGGTAGTACAACTCCGGGTCGCGCTCCGGGAGCGACGATCCGTCCCCGACCACGGCGGTGGAGGTGTAGTGCTGGCCGAGCTCGACGCCGTGGGCGTTGAACTCGTAGTTCTTGATCTCCATGGCCTCCCGTTCGGCAGCCCCTTCGGGGGTGTTCGCCTTGCGCCCGTCGATCTTCGCGACCATCTCGGCAGCGGTCTCGCCCCCCGCGATGCCCAACGCCTCGAACAGCTGCCCGAACTCCCGCGCGGACTTGTTGGCCCGCAACACGATCTGCTTGGCCACGGGCGCCCGTTCGGCGGAGTACGTCTCCAGCAGCTCCCCGCTGGCCTGCCCGCGCAGCACTGCCGCGATCTTCCAGGCCAGGTTGTAGGAATCCTGGATCGACGTGTTGGAGCCGAGCCCATTGCTCGGCGGGTGCTTGTGGACGGCGTCCCCGGCGCAGAACACCCGCCCGGACTGCAGACGCGTCGCAAACTGCTCGTTGTTGCCCCACAACGAGCTACCCGTGATCGTCACTTCGAGGTCCGGCACCCCCACCAGGTTGCGCACGATCTGCGCCGCGGCCTCGGTGTCGATCATCGGCGGTTCGTCGGCGATGTCGTAGCCCCAAACGATCAGCCACTCGTGCCAGGGACGAACCATGCGCACCAGACCTGCCCCGATGCCTCCGATGTTGGAGCCGGGCTGGATCACCCAATACAGCACGGATGGCCGATGGCCGACCAATTCGCTGAGGTCTGCTCGGAACGTGATGTTCATCGACCCTGCGATGTCCATCTGCCCTTCCATCGGCAGCAGCAGGTCCGCGGCGACCTTGGAACGGGCGCCATCGGCACCGATGAGGTATCTGGCGCGAATGGTGTACTCCTGGCCGGTCAACCGGTCGAGCACGGTGGCCGTGACCCCGTCGGCATCCTGCACGTGGGAGAGGTATTCGGTGGAGAACCGGGTCTGGGTGCCGCGTGTCGTGGCGTTGCGAACCAGGATCGGTTCGAGGTAGGTCTGCGGGATGTCGCAGTTCCACGACGGCGAGGCCAGCTCGTAGTCGGCGTGCCTCGCGGGATGCGTGCCCCAAGCGCGGACGCGGCCGATCTCCTCCCCGGTGATCGAGGTGCAGAAAACGGTGTCACCCATCAGCTCGTGCGGGGTCGCCTCGGCCAGCACCTGGTCCTCGATGCCGACATCGCGGAAGATCTCCATCGTGCGCTGGTTGGTGATGTGCGCCCGCGGGGTGTTCGCCGTCCACCGGTACTTGGTGACCATGATGTTGTCCACCCCGAGCGTGGACAGGAACAGCGCTGCCGAGGCGCCCGCCGGGCCGGAGCCGACGATGAGCACCTCCGTCTCCACCGTCCCGGAGACCGGGGCCTCGGTCTCCGGCAGACCATCGTCGAAGATCGCCATCGTGCTTTCCTCCGCACCACTGCGCAGCCAGCTGTTCCAGCAACGGCTAGAACGTCGCACGGCAGAGCACGCAGGAGCACGCGCTGGCGGAATTGGGCACGGGGTTGGCGGGAAAGTGCGCAGCCACCACTTCGGTCGTCAGCTCCGGCGATCCGTGGCCCGGCGCCGCGCGTCGCGGGGTGTCTCCGAAAACCGTTGCTTGAACGCACGGGCGAAGTAGGACTGGGACGAGAACCCGCACGCGCGGGCCACGTCGCCGACAGCGGGATGGTCGTGCTTCGAGGTCAGCATTGCCCGCGCGCGGTCCAAGCGCTGGTCGGTGATCCAGCGGGCCAGGCCGCTGTGCTCGCTGAACAGGCGGGACAGCTGTCGTTCGCTGATCCCGATCCCCGCCGCGATACGGGCCGCGGACAGCCCGCGGTCGGTCAGATGCCGCTCGATGAAGGACTGGGCCGTGGACAGCTGCGACCGGGTATCGCCAGCCCGCGCGCCGACCACCATCGCCCGCAGCAATCCGAGCGCTTCCCGCTCCATCCGATGCCGGTCCTCGTTCGCGACGCCGTCCAGCGCGGAACGCATCAACTTCGCGAGCGCATAGCCCGGAGGGCAGGCACCCGGCCCGCCCGCGATGTCGAAAACGCGCGGGACGCGCGACGGCGCAGGTGCGTCAAGCCCTTCGAACACGGTGCGCGGAACCTTCAGCACGAGTTCGGTGAGTCCCTGCGCGAAGCCGCGTACGAACGGCACGTCGGCGTCGCACAGCACCGCCTGCCCCGGCCGCAGGATCCGGACGCCATCGTCGTAGTAGAAGAACGCCTCACCAGCCATCGCGACGTACAGCACGACCGCGCAAGCGGGGTGGTGCTCGATCTGGTGCAGCGTGCGCTCGACGACGTGCGGGTTTCCCGTCACCTGGGCCACCTCGACGCTCCGGCAACCACAGGTTGAGCTCAGTCGCCTCCAGCGGCACCTCGTTGATCTTCTTGCAGCTCAAGCCGATGAGGGCGCAGGCGTTGTGCTGCTCCCACAGCTCCAGCCGCTGCGACCTCGGCAAACCCGCGGTGGAGAACCGAACCGGGCCCGAACGCCGATCATCCCGCGGGCGGGAAAAGCCTTGCTCCGAAGGCAGCTGAAGTCGCTTCCCCACCTGCCACCTCCGCGTAGCGCCGGGCACGCAATCCTAGCGACCGTCAGGGCTTGCGGGCCATGCCCACCCAGACCACCGAGTCGTTGGGGCTGTCGAACTCGACGACCGGTGCGTTCTCGCCGCTTTCCTCCGGGTGCCACAGCGGTGTCCAGGTCATGCCCGGTTCGACCAGCGGTAGATCACCGAAGAACTTCTCGATCTCGCCGTGCGGTCGCCAGATCACCGGCGTGGCGGACTTGTCGTACATCTTGCCGAATTCGGCCATTTCGCGCTTGCGGATCTCGGGCACCCCGTCGGCTGTGCCGTGGGATATCACCAGGTACGAGCCGGAGGAGAGCAGTTCCCGGTAGCGGGCCACGGCTTGGGGTCCGATGTCGGTGCCGTCGGGTCCGGGTTGGGTGACGTGCAGGACGGCGATCAGCAGCAGCGCGACCGGTTGGTCCAGGTCGATGACGTCGGTCTCCGCCACGCGGCGCCACAACAGGTCGGGGTCGCGCAGGTCGGCCTGGATCACGGCGTGGCGGTCGGTGACCTCTTCGCGTTCCAGGAGGATTTGCGAGTGGGCGACGGCGACCGGTTCGTTGTCGATGTAGACGCATTTGGCGTCTGACACGAGTTCGTCGGCGACCTGGTGCGTGCTGCCCATGGTCGGGACGCCCGAACCGATGTCGATGAACTGGCGCACCCCTTGCTTGATCAGGTAGCGCACGGCGCGGTGCAGGAACAGTCGGTTGGCCTTGGCCGCGGGGCGCACGAACGGGAACTTGGCCAGTGCCTGTTCACCGAAGACGCGGTCGATGGCGTAGTTCGCCTGCCCACCGAGGTAGTAGTCGTAGACCCGAGCGACGTTCGGGTGCTCCAGATCCACACCTTCGAGAGGGAAGGCATCTGCCTCCGGCTGACTCACGGCGTCAACCCCTTCTGCTGTACCGGCGATTGGCGCGACTCATCGTAGCGACCACTCCACTGAACGTTCGCGCCGTAGTCTGCCACCGGTGGGTCGTGCGGTCACGGCTGTCGTCCAGAAGATCGATTCCTACGATGAACTTGCTGATTCCTGCGCCGGTCGGCCCCTGTGATGACAGTCGGGTCAGGCAGACGGTCATCGGCTGGGGACAGCCGACGAGATACTGGCCCCGAATGCAGGCGCGGAACGGGAGCACGACCAGTGACCAGCGACAACCGTATAGGACCGCCCAGTTTTGGCAGCGAACGCGACATGCTGCGGGCTTTCCTCGATTATCACCGTGCAACCCTCGCCATGAAGTGTGAAGGGCTTACCGACGAGGAGTTGCGGCAGCAGTCGATGCCGCCTTCGACGCTTTCGCTGCTTGGTCTGGTGCGGCACATGGCCGAGGTGGAGCGTGCTTGGTTCCGTCGAGTGTTCGAGGACAACGACGCGCCCATGGTCTGGTCCGACAAGATCGACTTCCAGGCGGCGTACGACGCGAGCGCGTCGACCAGGGACGAGGCGTTCGCAGCCTGGGAGGCCGAGGTGGAGAACTCGCGCCGCATCGAGCGGGAAGCTGCGTCCCTGGACGGGGCCGGGTACCAGCCAAGATGGGGCGAGGAGGTATCACTGCGGATGGTGATGGTGCACGTGCTCCTGGAGTACGGCCGCCACAACGGGCACGCGGACTTGCTGCGCGAGGGTGTCGACGGAACCGTGGGTGCCTGAGTCCACAGGAGCTACCGATCTCCAAATGCTGATCTCTTCAAGAGAATCGCCCGCGCATCTGGAAGGTGCGCGCGGGAACATCCTGCGGTCGAGGAGGATGGCGAAACCGATTATCTGCAGGCGGATCTGCGCGATCCCGAGGCCGTTCTCGCCGCGTCCGCGCGAACCTTGGACCTCGCCCGACCCGTCGGGCTGATGCTGCTCGGGGTCGGCAACCACCTCATGGCCGACGACCAGGCGTATTCGGTGGTAAGGACGCTGATTTCGGCGCGGATCCGACCGCGTCACAGTCGCATTTGGACAGTCATTGCCGGTGCGGCGTTTCAGGTTCCCTGCGCCACCAGCACCAATGTGTTGGTCTTGGGGTCGAGGTAGGCGTGCGAGTGCCAGCTGTCCCGGGTGAACGCCTCGTCCAAGGCGGCGCTGGTCTGGAACGCCTGTGATCAGCGTCGCCGGACGGGAGCTCAGCACTTTGCGCACCCCCAGGACCTCCGGGCGTTGGTGCGGCGTTGGTGTGGCGTTGGCGCCCGGTGCGATGATGCCCGGCGCAATGCGTGTCTGGGGGAATTCAGGAGCGAAGCTGGATCGGAGCAGGGGTTGCGCTCGTCCAGGCCGCCGCTGGGATCGGGTACCCGCGTCGGTCTGCTGCGCTGGACGGACAGCTGACCACAGTGGACAGTTGCTCGCGCGGACGCGCACGCGCTGGACCGACCGCCCGCATCGATCTTTCCGTACCGTTCGCCTAGTCCTTGGAGTGGTGTCGTGACGAATCCGTTGGTGGCGCAGCGCGAGGATTCGACGCAGTCGTTCAGCGGTGTGCCGATCCTGGAGTCGGTCGACGAGACGACGAAGGCGATCGAGTCGGGGGACTGGGCTGCGGGCGTCCTCGGGGCGGTGGGCACCGGCCTGGACGCGCTCGGCATGGCGATGGACCCGTTCGGTTCGATCATCGCCGCGGGCGTGGGTTGGTTGATCGAGCACGTCGGCCCCTTGTCGGACGCGCTGGACTCGTTGACCGGCGATCCGGACGCGATCAAGGCCCATGCCGAGACTTGGCAGAACATCTCGACGGAGCTGGCCGACGTCGGCGCCGAAATGACCAATCTGGTGCAGAACGACACGGCGCGCTGGATCGGCGCGGCCGGTGACGCATACCGCGCCCGGAGCGAGGACACCGCGGCGCTCCTCGCGGCCGCGCAGAGCGCCGCCAGTGGCGCGTCGAGCGGCATCGGCACGGCAGGCGAGGTCGTCGCCGCGGTGCGGACCCTGGTCCGCGACATCATCGCCGAGCTCGTCGGTCACCTCGTGAGCTGGGCGTTGCAGGTGCTGGCGACGTTGGGCATCGCGATGGCCTGGGTGCTGCCGCAGGTGATCGCCGAGGTCGCGAAGGTCGCGGCCAAGATCGCCGACATCACGACGAAACTCGTGAAGGCGCTCAAAGCGCTGTCGCCGATGCTGAAGAAGCTCGGAGATTCCTTCGGCGACGCGGGCGAGGCGCTGCGGAAGCTCAAGGCGGACGGTTCGTCCGCCCCGCGGGCGAAAGGCCCGGCACCGACCAAGCCCGCGTCCGACAGCGGCCCGGCGTCGACCAAGTCGACGCCCGACAACGGCCCGGCGTCGACTCGTGCGATGGACAGCGACACCCCAGGCGGCTCGCCCTCGTCGAGCGGCCCCAAATCGCCTGCCCGCACGGATCCGGCCGCCGCTGACAACCGGCCTTCCCTCCGGGACCAGGAGCCGAACCCCCGCTCCCCGGAGAACCTGCGGTGCGAGAAGGACCCGATCGACGTCTCCACGGGGCAGATGGTGCTGAGCCAGACCGACGCGGAATTCCTCGGCGTGCTCCCCCTGGTCGTCGAGCGCACCCACTTCTCGTCGTACCGGACGGGCCGGTGGTTCGGTCCCAGCTGGATGTCGACCCTCGACCAGCGGTTGGAGGTCGATGACGAAGGCGTCAGCTTCGCCGCCGCGGACGGCACGCTCCAGCACTACCCGCATCCGGCACCCGGTGCGTGGGTCCGCAGCGACCGCGGCGGGCCGCGGTCGCTCGGGCGCACCGACGGCGGTTACGTGCTCGTGGACGCGGAACGGGGGTGGACGCTGCTGTTCGATCCGTCCCTGCTCGTGCTGGCGTCGGTCACCGACCACAACGGGAACCGGATCGAGTTCAGCCACGACGAGTCCGGAACTCCGCTGGAAATCCGGCACAGCGGCGGGTACCAGGTCCTGGTCGAGACGACCGACGGCCTGGTGACGGCGCTGCACTCGACCGCCAGCGACGGCGACGTGGAACTGATGCGCTACCGCTACCAGGGCGATCGGCTCACCGAGGTGATCAACGCTTCTGGTCGGGCGCTGCGGTTCGACTACGACCCGGCAGGCCGCATCGTCGGGTGGACCGACCGCAACGACGAGTGGTACCGCTACACCTACGACCACGACGGGCGCTGCGTCCGCACCGAGGGCTCCGGAGGTTTCCTGAGCGGAACCATGGAGTACGACGTCGAGAACCGGATCACCTGGTCCACGGACTCGCTGGGGCACCGGTCCGCTTTCCACCTGAACGAAGCCGGGCAGGTGGTAAAGGAGGTCGATCCGCTGGGCAACGCGGTCGTCTTCGAGTGGGACGCCGCCGACCGGCTGCTGCGGCGCACCGACGCGCTGGGCCGCACCGTCCGCAACGATCACGACGCAGACGGGAACCTCATCGCGATCACCAGGCCGGATGGGAGCCAGCTCCGCTGCGAGTACGACGACTCCGGTCGGCCGGTCACGCTCATCGAAGCCGACGGCGCGGTGTCGCGTCGCGATTACGACGACCGCGGCAACCTGATCAGATCCACCGATGCCGCTGGAGCGACCACCGGCTACACCTACGACGAGCGCGGCAACCTCACCGGCGTAACCGATGCGCTCGGCAACACGTGGCGGATCGAAACCGACGCGGCCGGGCTGACCGCAGCGGTCACCGATCCGAACGGCGCGACCACCAGGTACGAGCGGGACCGCTTCGGGCGGCTGGCTGCGGTCGTCGACCCGGTGGGCGGCGTGCAGCGGTTCGGGTGGACCGTGGGCGGTGAACTCGCCTGGCACCAGCGGCCGGACGGCACGACCGAACGGCACGCCTACGACGGCGAGGGCAACCTGCGGGAGAGCACGGACGAGTGCGGCGAGACGACCAGGACGGAGCTTGCGCATTTCGACCTGGTGTCGGCCGAGATCCGTCCGGACGGCACTCGTCTGGAGTTCGGCTACGACACCGAACTGCGGCTGACCACCGTCACCAACCAGCTCGGCCAGGTGTGGCGCTACGAGTACGACCCGGCCGGGAACTTGGTGCGGGAAACCGACTTCAACGGCAGCACGGTCAGCTATCGCCTCGACGCGGCCGGACAACTCGTCGAGCGGACCAACGGAGTCGGGGAGGTGACCAGTTTCGGGTACGACCTGCTGGGAAACTTGGTCCAGCGCAGCCAAGGGCAGGTCACGACGACCTTCAGCTACAGCGAGTCCGGGCACCTGCTCGAAGCGGCGGACGGCGCGACCCGAGTGGCCTTCCAGCGTGATCCGCTCGGCCGAGTGGTCGCGGAGACGGTCAACGGCCGCACCGTCACGTCGGCCTACGACCCGTTGGGCAGGCGGGTCCGGCGCCGCACGCCGTCCGGAGCGGAAAGCGCCTGGGAGTACGACGGAACCGACCGACCGGTCGCGCTGCGCACCGCCGGGCGGACGCTGCGCTTCGAACACGACCCGCTCGGGCGCGAGGTCCGCCGCAGCCTCGCTTCGGGCCTGGCCATCGGCCAGACGTGGACCTCGACGGAGCAGCTGCTGTCCCAGACGGTGGTCGCCCCTGCCGGGCGACCCGCGCAACAGCGTTCCTACGCCTACCGAGCAGACGGGCAGCTCACCGGGGTGCAGGACCAGCTCACCGGCCCCCGCACCTACGCGTTGGACCGCGCGGGCCGGGTCACCGCGGTCCAAGGTTCGGGTTGGACGGAGCACTACGCCTACGATCCGGCGGGCAACGTGACACTCGCCGCGTGGCCGACCCGAACCGACGAGGACCAGCTCGGTGCGCGGACGTATCGCGGCACTGCGGTCGACAGCGCGGGCCACGCGCGGCACGGGCACGACGCCCAGGGCCGACTCGTCCTCCGGCAGCGCCCGTCCGGAACCTGGCGCTACTCCTGGGATTCGGATGACCGCCTGGTCGGCGTGCTCCGGCCGGACGGAACGCGGTGGCGGTACCGCTACGACGCTTTCGGACGCCGCATCGCCAAGGAACGACTCGATCCCGCTGGCACGACGGTCGTCGAGCGGGTCGACTTCACCTGGGACGGCCCGGTGCTCGTCGAACAGGCCCGGTTCGACGTGTCGGCACAACGGAGCCGAGTCGTGGTTTGGGACTACGAGCCGGGCACTTTCCGGCCCCTGATCCAGCGCGAGCTGCTGCAGCGCAGCCCGCAGGAGTGGGTCGACGAGCGGTTCCACCTCATCGTGACCGATCTGCTCGGCACTCCGACCGAGCTCGTCGACGACCAGGGCGGCATCGCCTGGGTGCAGCGCACCTCGTTGTGGGGCAACGCTTTCGAGGTCGGCGGGACGCCGTTGCGCTTCCCCGGTCAGTACTTCGACGCGGAAACCGGCCTGCACTACAACTTCCACCGGTACTACGACCCGGCGACCGCCCGGTACCTCAGCGCCGACCCCGTCGGTCTGGAAGCAGGTCCCAACAACTACGCGTACGTGACCAATCCGCACGCGTGGTCGGACCCGTTGGGGCTGGCTCCCTGCAAGTGGAACACCACCCAGGAATACCAGAACTGGACGCAGCAGCTGGGGGACAAGCACCGCAAGCGCGACGCCGTGCGGAAGGCCGCCCAGAACATCGCCGACCACCTGCGAAACAACAAGAAGCCCCTCGTCGACCACCTCTTCCAGGGCGACATGAACGGCAACAACGCGACGGGCCTGCACGCCTACACCAACGGCAATCTCCCGAGCAACATCACCCAGGTCGGGAACACGATCGGCAACCCCAACAAGATCCACGAGATCCAGTACACGAGGCCGGGTGCCAACGGCCCGAAGATGAGCACGATGTACCCGCAGAGCTGGAGCGAGAACCAGGTCCTGGCCTATGCGGGCGCCTCGAACCCGCGCCCCCTGCTCGGCGACAACTACCAGCAGTTCTTCAACGGCACCTCACCCCAGGAAGTGATGAACCACGTGGGGCAGTTGGGGAACAAGCCGAACTTCCCGGTCAGCGCGCCGGGCGGGAACACCGCCTTCCCCATCCGGCGCTGACCGGGGATGTGGACGGTCCACACTGGACGATCCCTGATGGCCAGGGGAGTACCGCGACCGGCCGTTCGACAACGAGCCTCCATAGCGGACGATCAGGTTTCACGAGACCGATAGGCTTGGGGCATGGCCGTTCACCGCTTCGGAGTCGCGGACGTCCGTGGCGTCGTAGCTGCTCGCATGCCCGACTACCGGATCGACTCCGTGGTTCCCGTTGGTGCGGGCCTGGACAACGTGGCGTACGAGGTCAACGGCGAGCTGATCGTGCGGTTCAGCAAGGAGCCCGACCCCGAGCAGCTTGACCGGGAGGCTCGCTTGCTCGCGGCCGTCGCCGCCGTTGCGCCGCTGCCCGTCCCCGAGCCGACGTTCACGGTCGCGGAACAGGGCTGCATGGCCTACCCGAAGGTTTTCGGCACGCCATTGTTGGACCTGCCCCGGCATCGTCGAACTGAGCACGACATGTCCATCGCCGCCACGCTCGGCGAGTTCCTCGCTGCGTTGCACGCAGTCCCGGCCGCCCAAATGGCCGATCTGGTCGACACCGACGACCTCCCGCTGGCCGAGTGGCGACGGGAGGCCGCGGCGATTTACCCGGCTGTTGTCGGACAGATACCGCCAGCGCACCGCCGCCCGGTCGAGGCGTTCCTGGACTCCCCGCCACCGGACGACGGGTTCGTGCCCGTGTTCTCGCACAACGATCTGGGCATCGAACACGTCCTGGTCGATCCGGTCGGGTGGGCGGCGACCGGCATCATCGACTGGAGCGACGCCGCGATCGTCGACCCGGCCCACGACTTCGGGCTGCTCTACCGAGATCTGGGCCCGGCAGCCCTCCACGCCGCCATCGGCAGCTACCGCATCGACACCGACGACCTCGCGGCGCTCAGCGATCGCGCCGTGTTCTACGCCAGGTGCGGCGTCTTGGAAGACCTGGCATACGGCGTCGAGACCGGACGAAACCAGTACGTGGACAAGAGCCTCGCCGCGATGGCATGGCTTTTCCCGGGATAGCGCCGCATCTCGGCCGGTGTGGAAGCGCTGGTTGCGAGGATCTGGGGGAGAACCGATTAGGCGGAATGGCCGCTTGTCGTCCTGGTCTAGACCGGTCCATGATTTGTTGCCCATGCCAACAAAACTCTGTGGTCGGTGGTGACCTGATGTCCACACGGCTCTTCTCCAGACGATTCCGATCCGTCCTGCTCAGCACGGCGGCTGCTGCTGCGGTCCTGACCATCCCGCTTACCGTCCCGGCCGCCGGAACCCCGCAACCGGCGGCGACATCGAATGCCGGGCCCGCGGCCGCCACGTTCGCCGACGAGTTCGACCAGCCAGCGGGCACCCCGGTCGACACCTCCAAGTGGCAGATGGAGACCGGCGACAACGTCAACAACCACGAACGGCAGTACTACACGAACAGCACCAGCAACGCGGTGCACGACGGCCAGGGAAACCTGGTGATCACCGCTCGGCGGGAGAACCCGAACAACTACCAGTGCTGGTACGGTACCTGCGAGTACACCTCCGCCAGGCTCAACACGGCCGGGCGGTTCACCCAGACCTACGGCAGTTTCGAGGCCCGCATCAAGATCTCCCGCGGGCAGGGGATGTGGCCTGCTTTCTGGATGCTCGGCAACGACATCGGCAACGTCGGCTGGCCGCAGAGCGGCGAGATCGATGTGATGGAGAACGTCGGGTTCGAACCGTCCACAGTGCACGGAACGATTCACGGTCCCGGTTACTCCGGCAGCGACGCCATCGGCTCGGCGTACTCGATCCCCGGCGCGTTCGCGGACGACTTCCACGTCTTCCGGGTCGACTGGTCGCCGGAGCAGATCGTCTGGTCGGTCGACGGGAACGTCTACCAGACCAGGACTCCCGCCGACCTCGGCGGCCGGGAATGGGTGTTCAACAAACCGTTCTTCCTGATCCTCAACCTGGCGGTCGGCGGCTATTGGCCGGGCGACCCGGACGGCAGCACCCCGTTCCCCAACACGATGACCATCGACTACGTGCGCGTCACCGACGGTGCCTGAGACGGTCTGATGACGCGAGTTCGCCTTGCACTACAAGGCGTTTCGCGATACCCGGCGAGCCGGGCCGCAGCCTGGTGACCTACGCCGCTGAGCTGGGCTCAGCGGCGTAGGTCACCCGAGCGGAGCGTCAATTCTTCATGCCGTGCTCGATGGCCTCGATGATCCGTGGCCGCAGCTCGGCGGCGCTGATGATGGCATCCACCGAGCCGACCTCGACTGCTCGCTGGATGCTGTGCACCCGGTCGAACTCCGCGGCGACCTCGCCGAGCTTCTCCGCGCGGACGGCGGACTGCACCTCGGCGAGTTGGGTGGTCAGCGCTGCCCGTTCGGCGCCGCTGACCGTCGAGATCTGCGCTTGCAGCTTGGTCACCCGAGGGTCGGTCGCGGTGCGGTTGTTCACCTCACCGGAGAACACCGCGGCCGCCGCCGGGGCGCCGCCGAGCACCGAGGCGAACGAGCCCTCCAGCGCCAGCACGGTCATGTTCGGGTTGAGCGCCTTGGAGAACACCACGAACGCACCGCCGTGGTAGCGGGAGATCACGCAGAACACGATCGGCCCGTCGAAGTTGACGATCGCCCGGCCGATCTCGGCGCCGTATTCCAGCTGGAGCTTGCGCATCGATTCAGGCGAGCCGTCGAACCCGGACAGGTTCGCCAGCACGACCAGCGGCCGGTTGCCCGACGCCGCGTTGATCGCCCGCGCGGTCTTCTTAGACGACCGCGGGAACAGCGTGCCCGCGGTGTAGGTGTCCGGGCCGTCGGTGGGCGGGAACCCGCGCCGCGGCACCGGCCGGGACTCGATGCCGATCAGGCAGACCGGCCAGCCGCCGACGTGCACGTCCTGCACTGCCGAGGTGGCGGCATCAGCCATGCCCGCCCAGCGTTCCAGCACCGGGTGGTCCTGGTCGGACAGCGCGCGCATCACCGTGCGGATGTCGAACGGTTTCTTGCGGTCCGGGTTGTGCTCCGCGGAGAAGATCTGGCCGACGGTGGTGAAGTCGCTGCCGACGATCGCGTGCGGGAACTCGGAGACGTCGCGGTGGACCGGGTCGGTGGTGCCAGCCTTCCGCGGCCCTGCCTCGCCGGGCACGACGTAGGTGTGGTCGTAGTGCGACAGGAGCACGTCGCGAGCGGCCGGGAGGTTGGGTGCCCAGTACTGCGCCTGGCCGTTCGGGCCCATCACGCGGTCGTAGCCGCCGATGCCGAAGTTGTCCTCGGCCGAGACACCGCCGGAGAAGTCCAGCGACTGCTTGCCGGTGAGCACCATCGCCGAGTCCGGCGTCATCACCAGGATTCCCTTGGTGTGCATGAGCATCGTCGCTTCGGCGTTCCAGTACGGCTGGGCGCCGACGTTGATCCCGGAGACCACGATGTTGATCTCGCCGCCGTCCTGGGTGAACGTGACGATCCGCTTCAGCGCGGCCGCGACCCAGTCCATGTTCTCGGTGCCCGACGACATCGAGATCCGCGCGCCCGACGAGAGCGCGAACCACTCCAGCGGGACTCGCATCCGCTCGGCCAGGTCGAGCGCGGCGATCACCCGCGAGCACTCCGGCTCCGACAGCGCGCCGAGCGACTTCGTCGGATCGCCGAGCAGCACCACGCGGGTGACGCCTTCGGGGTGCCGTTCAGTCGGTGTCGTGACGACGCCGACGACGATCGCGGCGCTGTTCTTGCCCTTCGGCCGGTCCACCGGCACGAGCGCGCCGTGGTCGTCGAGGTCGTGCTCGACGAAACTGCCCTCCGGTCCGGCGAGCAGGCCCGTCAGCTCGTAGGGGTAGACGTTCCCGCGCCGGGCCGCGCGCAGCACCTTCTGGCGGTAGTCGTCCAGCGGCTGCACCGGCTCCATCGACGGCTCGCCGACGTGCAGGCGGGCGCCGTGCCCCGGCGCCAGGGTGATTCGCACGGCGACCTCGGTCAACTCGCCCGAGGCGGTGCGCTGGCGGGCCAGGAACTGGACTTCCTCCAGCCCGGCGCCCGCGGTGGTCGGCAGGATGCGCTGGACCAGCGTTTCGAGCTCATCGGTGGCCAGCTCGGTCGACGGCCAGACGTACATCATGATCCGGTTGGTGTCGAACCGCTTGTGCTGCGGGCGCTGCGCCTGGATGTTGCGGATCGCGTCGAGGCACGTGGTGATCGCGTCCTCCACCGCGGGCAGCGCGACCAACCGGCCGTCGGACTCGCGCAGCGGGGTCAGGTCCCGGACCTGACCCATCGCGAACAGCCGCTCGTCGGCCGGGTTGCTCTTCGCGACGGCCTTGAACAGGTAGATCTCCTCGTCCGCGGACGGCAGCCGGGTGAGGTCGAACTCGCGCAGCCGCTGCAACTGCAGGCGCTCCGCGATCTGCGGGTGCAGGCCGCGGATCAGCCGGTCCTCCGCGAAACCCGCGCCGTCGTGCCGGAAGGTGAAGTGGTGGTGCATCACCGCGCCGCTGGTGCCAGCGACGCTGGCGGTGATCCGGCGGACGCCCGCGGGCAGCGGGTGCTCGGCGAGCAGCTGCCCGAGCCGCACCGCCATCTCGTCGGCGTCCGGTTGGCGCTCCCACCTGACGTAGAGGTCGGCGACCAGCCCGTCCTCCGCGACGTCGGCAGCAAGCGTGCCGACCGCGCCGATGGCGTCCGGCAGGGCGTCGATGTCGACGGCGGTGGTGACCACGCGCGTCACGCCTTCCGAGCCAGCGTGCTCGGCGGTGACGAACCGGTAGGCCGCGGTCTCCCTCGTGGCGACCTCGGACAGCCCGCGGTTGCCGTAGTAGCGGCGGGTCAGCACCTCCAGCAGCGGCGCGTGGTCCCGTCCGGGGCGCCCGATCCGCTGGCCGATCAACCGCACCAGCGGTTCGGAGCTGGCCACCATGGCCTGGATCCGCTCGGCGCGGTCCGGCGCATCCGGGTTGTGGTCCAGGTAGCGCAGCCCGTCGCGCACCGCGGCGTAGACCTTGGCGCGGTTGCGGCGCAGCAGCGGCTGGGCGAACCAGCGGAACACCAGGCCGCGGGCCAGGTCCGACACCGCGGGGAAACGCACCTGGGTGGCTTCGACCAAGCGCTCCAGGGCGAGCCCGACGCGTTCGCTCAGCGACTCGACCGGCGGCGCCCCGGCGAGCCACTGCCGCAGCAGCTCCGACACGACCGCGACGTCGGCCGACATCCGCTGCTGCGCCAGGAAGATCCGGAAGACCGCGGCCTCCAGCTCCGGCGTGCGGTCCAGGTCGGTGATGCCGTAGTGCCCGAGCACCTGCCCCAGCTTGGCCTGGAACCGCTCGGGGAGGCCAGCGCGTTCGACATCGAGGCTCTGCAGGTAGCTGTGGAAGTACTCCCGCGGGCTGTGCACCGGACTGCTCGGCTCGACGTCGAGCTCATCGCCCGGCCGGTTGCGGCTGAGTTCCAACCGATCGGCGAACACCGCCAGCAGGTCCAGCTCGCCGGGCAGCGGTCGGCCACCGAGCTCGGCCCGTGCGGCCAGGTAATCGGACAGCACCCGCTTGCGGTCCTGCGGATCGACGTCGAAGCCCAGCAACAGGCTGCGCAGGTCCTGCAGGCCGCGCTCGGCCCGCTCGGCCGCGGACAGCTGCGACGACTCGGCGGGCAGGTCGATCTCGACGGTGCCCGCGGCTTCCGCTTCGGCGGCTTCGTCGGTCAGGGGCTCCAGGCGCATCAGCGGTGCGCCGGTCTCGACCTGGCTGCCCACCGATACCAGGCACTCGCCGACCCGAGCGCGGAACGGCGCGCGCAGCACCGTCTCCATCTTCATGCTCTCCAGCACCAGGATCGGTGCACCCGGCTCGACCTCGTCGCCGACCGACAGCGGCGTCGCCACGACCAGCGCGGGCGCGGGGGAGCGGACGACACCGCCCTCGTCGCGGCTGATCCGGTGCGCGACGCCGTCCACCTCGACCAGGTGGATCGGGCCGTGCGTGGCCGACACCAGCCGGAAGCGGTGCCCGTTGACCACGATCTGGCCGCAGTGCGCGTCGAACCGCTCGACCTCGACGTCCGCCGGGTGCACGGCACCGCCGCCGGAGACGCCGACGCGGAAGCGCTTCTGGCCGACGCGGGCGACGCTCACGCGGTAACCGACACCGCGGAGCTTGAGGCCCAGCGGACGGCCGCTCTGGTGCTGCACCTGGGGGCGCCCGCCGTGCGCGGTGGAAAGCAGCTGCTGGCGGCTGGCCTCTTCCTCGTCCTGGTACGCCTCGATGGCGGCCGCGGCCACGGCGATCGCGGAGTGCCGCTGGGTGACCAGACCGCCTTCGGCGCGCACGCGGTCGATCCAGCCCGTGTCAGCGCTCGCGTCGATGACCTCGGGCTGGTCGAGCAGGTCGAGCACCAAGCTCTTGTTGGTCGCGCCGCCCTCGATGATCACGGTGGTCTCGCGCATCGCGCGACGCAGCCGACCCAGTGCCTCGTCGCGGTCCCGGCCGCAAGCGATGATCTTCGCGATCATCGAGTCGAAGTCCGCCGGGATCCGGTCGCCCTCGCTGACGCCGGTGTCGACGCGGATGCCGGGGCCAGCGGGCAGCACCAGCCGCTCGATGCGGCCGGGCGCGGGCGCGAAGTCGCGGTCCGGGTCCTCGGCGTTGAGCCGCGCTTCGACGGCGTGGCCGCTCTCGACCGGCGGCGTGCCTTCGAGCTTGCCGCCGCCCGCCACGTGCAGTTGCAGCTTGACCAGGTCGGTGCCCGTGGTGATCTCGGTGATCGGGTGTTCGACCTGCAACCGGGTGTTGACTTCGAGGAAGGCGAACAGCCGCTCACCGGGGTGGTACAGGAACTCGACGGTGCCCGCGCCGCGGTAGTCCACGGCCAGCGCCAGCCGCGCGGCCGACGCCTTCAGCTCGGCGGTCTGCTCGGGGGTCAGGACCGGGGAGGCGGACTCCTCGATGATCTTCTGGTTGCGCCGCTGCACCGAGCAGTCCCGGACGCCCAGCGCCCACGCGGTGCCCTGGCCGTCGGCGATGATCTGGACCTCGACGTGGCGGGCGCCGGTCACCAGGCGCTCCAGGAAGACCACGCCGGAGCCGAAGGCGCGCAGCGCCTCCTGCCTGGTGCGCTCGTAGGCGTCGGCCAGGTCCTCCTTCGACGCGACCATGCGGATGCCGCGCCCGCCGCCGCCCGCGGTCGCCTTGAGCATCAGCGGGTAGCCGATCTCGTCGCCAGCGCGCAGGGCATCCTCAAGGGTGTCGACCTCGCCGCGGCTCCACGGCGCGACCGGGACGCCGACTTCCTCGGCGATCAGCTTCGCGGCGATCTTGTCGCCGAGCTTGCGCATCACCTCGGCGTTCGGCCCGACGAAGGTGACACCGATCTTCTCGCACAGCTCGGCGAACGCCGGGTCCTCGGCGACGAAACCCCAGCCGACCCACGCGGCGTCGGCCCCGGTCTCCGCCAGCGCCCGCGCCAGCACGGCGTGGTCGAGGTACGGGCGGGCCGAGGCGGGGCCCAACGAGTAGGCGATGTCCGCTTCGCGGACGAAAGTCGCGTTGCGGTCGGCGTCGGTGTAAAGCGCGACCGTCTCGATTCGTGTCCCGGTTTCCGCCGAAAGATCCCGGACGGCGTGGATGAGCCGCATCGCGGCCTCTCCACGGTTGACGATCGCGACACGACTGAACACCGGCCAAGCCTCCCAAATCACATACGTGCAGAAGGCGACGCCCGGGGCCCGGAGCGTCGCCTACACCCGCCTAGTACCTTGCTCGATCACCGTCGGCAACACCAATGTCCCGCATCGCGCATGCCGGAGCCGCTGCGTTGTGGGAAGTCCACAAAAGACCCGGAAAACCGCTCCTTTGCCGTTCGCAGACCTACCACACCCCACGCCGGGGGTGACGAACCACCTGCACGGCCGTCGGCAAGAAACGCGTTGCGGCGCGGTTCCGGCGCGCAGTGTGGCACGATTCGCGCGTGACCAGCCGACCCGCCTCGCCGGAGCGCCTGCGCGACCTCGCGCGGCTGCGCCGCGTCCGCGACCGGATCGACCGGGAGTACGCGCAGCCGCTGGACGTCGAGGCGCTCGCTCGCGGCGTGCACATGTCGGCCGGGCACCTCAGCCGCGAGTTCCGGCGTGCCTACGGCGAGTCGCCGTACAGCTACCTGATGACGCGGCGCATCGAGCGCGCGATGGCGCTGCTGCGCCGTGGCGACCTCAGCGTCACCGAGGTCTGCTTCACGGTCGGCTGCTCGTCGCTGGGCACCTTCAGCACTCGCTTCACCGAGTTGGTCGGTGTGCCGCCCAGCACCTACCGGCACCAGGCGGCGAGCGCGGCGTTGGAGATGCCCTCGTGCGTGGCGAAACAGGTCACCCGACCGATCAGGAATCGAGAAGCGCCGGTCAGCAAGCCGCGGATAGCGTGACCGGCATGGACATCACAATCTCCGAGACCTTCCTCCCGCACGACGACCCGGACGCCTCGCTGGCCTTCTACCGCGACCTGCTCGGCTTCGAAGTCCGCAACGACGTCGAATACCGCGGGATGCACTGGATCACGGTCGGCCCTGCTGACCAGCCCGGCACGTCCATCGTGCTCTACCCGCCAGCCGCCAGCCCCGGCATCAGCGACGACGAGCGCAGCACCATCGCCGAGATGATGGCCAAGGGCACCTACGCCATGATCAACCTGGCCACCAGGGACCTCGACGGCGTCTTCGAGCAACTGCAGGCCGGTGACGCCGAGGTCATCCAGGAGCCGACCGAGCAGCCGTACGGGAGGCGCGACTGCGCGGTCCGCGATCCCGCTGGCAACATGATCCGCATCAACGAGCTGCGCTGAACCGACCGGCCATCGACCAGCACAGACAGCACTGGGGCGGCGGGGTGACCGGTTCGTCGCGCACACCGGCTTGTCCGCGTCACCCCGCGCCGCCGCGAGCTGAACGAGCCTGACGCGCGACGGCCGCTGGTCCGAAACGCCACCGGCCGAAGCGAACTAGAACCAGACATACTGCTCGGCGCTGGTCAGATCGAGCCAGGCGACGCCAACGGAGACCGCGAAGGCGAGCCCGCGCAACACAGATGGAGAAGGTAAGGACACGATGAGCAAGGCCCCGAGGACGGACGAGCAATTGCCCGCGCTGCACGTCGCCGACAGCCACGATCTGATCCGCGTGCACGGTGCGCGCGAGAACAACCTCAAGGACGTCAACATCGAGATCCCGAAGCGCCGACTGACGGTCTTCACCGGCGTCTCCGGCTCGGGCAAGAGCTCACTGGTGTTCGACACGATCGCCGCGGAGTCGCAGCGGCTGATCAACGAGACCTACAGCGCCTTCCTGCAGGGCTTCATGCCGACGCTGGCGCGGCCCGAGGTCGACGTCCTCGACGGGCTGACGACCGCGATCATCGTCGACCAGCAGCGGATGGGTGCCGACCCGCGCTCCACGGTCGGCACCGCCACCGACGCCAACGCGATGCTGCGCATCCTCTTCAGCCGACTCGGGCAGCCGCACGTCGGCTCGCCACAGGCGTTCTCCTTCAACGTCGCCTCGATGAGCGGCGCGGGTGCGGTCACCATGGAGCGCGCCGGACGGACCGTCAAGGAGCGTCGCAGCTTCAGCATCACCGGCGGCATGTGCCCGCGTTGCGAAGGCCGGGGCACGGTCTCCGACATCGATCTCACCGAGCTCTACGACGACTCCAAGTCGATCGCCGAGGGCGCGTTCACCATCCCCGGTTGGAAGTCGGACAGCTGGTGGACGGTGCGGACCTACGCCGAGTCGGGCTTCCTCGACCCGAACAAGCCGATCCGCAAGTTCAGCAAGCGGGAAATGCAGGACTTCCTGTACCGGGAGCCGACCAAGGTGAAGGTCGAGGGCGTGAACCTCACCTACGAGGGGCTGATCCCGAAGATCCAGAAGTCGTTCCTGTCCAAGGACAAGGAGTCGCTGCAGCCGCACATCCGCGCGTTCGTGGAGCGGGCCGTCACCTTCACCACCTGCCCCGAGTGCGACGGCACCCGGCTCAGCGAGACGGCTCGGTCGTCGAAGATCAAGCGGATCAACATCGCCGACGCCTGTGCGATGCAGATCAGCGACCTGGCGGAGTGGACGCGCGGTCTGGACGAGCGGTCCGTGGCGCCGCTGCTGGCCAAGCTCCAGCACACCCTCGATTCGTTCGTGGAGATCGGCCTCGGCTACCTCTCGCTCGACCGGCCGTCGGGCACGCTCTCGGGCGGCGAGGCGCAGCGCGTCAAGATGATCCGCCACCTCGGCTCGTCGCTCACCGACACCACCTACGTCTTCGACGAACCCACCATCGGCCTGCACCCCCATGACGTCCAGCGGATGAACGACCTGCTGCTGCGGCTGCGGGACAAGGGCAACACGGTGCTCGTCGTGGAGCACGAGCCGGAGACCATCGCGATCGCCGACCACGTCGTCGACCTCGGGCCCGGCGCGGGTACGGCGGGCGGCACGGTCTGCTTCGAGGGCACCGTCGAGGGGCTGCGGGCGGGTGGCACCATCACCGGCCGCCACCTCGACGACCGGGCCGCCCTCAAGGAGGAGGTGCGCAAGCCCACCGGCGTGCTGGAGATCCGCGGTGCGACAGCGCACAACCTGCGCGACGTCGATGTCGACATCCCGCTCGGCGTGCTGGCCGTCGTCACCGGCGTCGCTGGCTCCGGCAAGAGCTCGCTCGTGCACGGGTCGATCCCCGCGGACGAGGGCGTGGTGTCGATCGACCAGAGCGCGATCCGCGGATCGCGACGGAGCAACCCGGCGACCTACACCGGGCTGCTCGACCCGATCCGCAAGGCGTTCGCGAAGGCCAACGATGTGAAACCTGCGCTGTTCAGCGCCAACTCCGAGGGCGCCTGCCCCAACTGCAACGGCGCGGGCGTCGTCTACACCGACCTGGCGGTGATGGCCAGCGTCGCCACCACCTGCGAGGAGTGCGAGGGGAAGCGGTTCCAGGCATCGGTGCTGAAATATCGACTCGGTGGCGACGGCACCGGCAAGGACATCAGCGAGGTGCTCGCGATGTCGGTGACCGAGGCCGAGGAGTTCTTCGGCGCTGGCGAGGCGCACACGCCAGCAGCCCACAAGATCCTGGCGCGGATGGCGGACGTCGGGCTCGGCTACCTCTCGCTCGGCCAGCCGCTGACGACGCTGTCCGGTGGCGAGCGGCAGCGGCTCAAGCTGGCCACCCACATGGGCGCCAACGGCGGCGTCTACGTCCTCGACGAGCCGACCACCGGTCTCCACCTCGCCGACGTCGAGCAGTTGCTCGGCCTGCTCGACCGGCTCGTCGACTCCGGCAAGTCGGTCATCGTCGTCGAGCACCACCAGGCGGTGATGGCGCACGCCGACTGGATCATCGACCTCGGCCCCGGAGCCGGTCACGACGGCGGTCGGATCGTCTTCGAGGGAACCCCCGCCGATCTCGTCGCCGCCCGCTCCACCCTCACCGGCGAACACCTAGCGGCCTACGTCGGCACCTGACCGACGCCCTCGCGAACACCAAGAGACGAGACCGGGTTCAACGGTGTCGCACCCCTCGCAGTCAACGTCCACAGTGTACCGACGAGGCGTTCCTGGTCGGACTACATGCACGCTCATCGGCAGATCAGCGCGTTGGTCGATCCGCTCTGCCGTCGAACTCCGCGCGCGCCGCATCAATCGCCGAGATGTTCTGAAGGCTCCATTGGACCAGGGGATTCGTCGCATCGAGGAGCGTGCGGCCCACGGCCGTGAGTTCGTAGGTGACGTTGGGCGGCATGACGGCGTACACGGTGCGGGTGAGGATCCCGTCGCGTTCCAGGCCGCGCAGCGTGACGGTCAGCATCTTTTGACTGATGCCTTCGATGGAGCGTTTGAGCTCGCTGAATCTCTTGGGTCCCGCGCTGAGCGTGTCGACGACGCCGAGGGACCACTTGTCGGCGACGAGGTCTAGGACCTCGCGCGCGCGGCAGCCTTGCGCACCCGACAGCTGGGCGGGCGGCCTGGTTGCGCCAGCAGTGGATGCGGCATCGGCCACTGGTTACCTCCACGGAACCCGGGCACTGCAAAGTGCCTGATTGACCCAACTTCCCAGGTCACCTGAAGATACCAAGGAACCTTTGGTAAGCACCCAGGCATCGAAGGAGGCACGCTGGACGAGCGCCGTGGCGGCGATCGATCTGCCCGGCTGGGTGGCCATGAGGTGTTGGCTCTTGGAATCGTATTCCGGAATGGTGGGGCGAGTTGGGCATGAAGTTCGGTATCGCTACGTTCATCACCGACGAGGGCATCAGGCCAGCTTCGCTGGGCACTGCGGTGGAAGAGCGCGGTTTCAACTCCTTGATCGTCAGCGAGCACGCGCACATTCCGGTTGAGCACCAGATGCCTGCGGGCAGCAAGGGTGGGTTGCCCCGCGACTACCACCGCATCATCGATCCCTTCGTAGCGCTCTCGTCGGTGGCAGCGGTCACGCGTGACCTCGTCCTCGCCACGGGAGTGCTCTTGCTTCCCCTGCGGGACGTGATCTACACCGCGAAGGAGATCGCCAGCCTGGACCTGATCTCCAACGGCCGCGTCGCCATGGGCGTCGGCGTGGGCTGGATGGCTGAGGAAATGCGCAATCACGGCACCGATCCGACCACCCGCGGCGCGAAGATGAACGAACAGTTGGCCGCGCTCAAGCAGATCTGGACCCAGGAGCGGGCCGAGTTCCACGGCAAGTTCATCAACTTCGATCCGCTCTTCTCCTGGCCCAAGCCGGTCCAGCAGCCGCACCCCCCGATCTACATCGGTGGTGAGAGCCCGAGGGCGTTGGAACGGTTACGCACACTCGGCGACGGTTGGCTACCCCAGGCGGCCACCCCACCGGAGCAGCTGCGCCGGGTGCGCCAGTGGTTGACCGACAACGGCCGCAGCGATGTGCCTTTCATGATCTGGGGCGCCGAGCGAGACATGTCCACGCTGGCCAGCTACGCCGACGTCGGGATCGACGAGGTCACTTTCCTGCTCCCGACGCGGCCGGAGTCGGAGACATTGCACGACCTCGACGAGCTGGCGGCCCTGGCGGACAACTTCTCCTGACTGGCCCCGGTGACCGTCGTCACGGCGAGTCGGTCGTCCGCCGGGTCGTTGTGCTCTTGTGACAGAGGGTCACTGCTAGGCGATGCTGTTCCGTGGCCTTTTGGCAACGGAGGTGTTGGACATGGCCTTCGACGAGGAAAAGCTCGATGAGCTGCTGAGCAGTTTCGTCACTGACCTGGGCGGCAGTTTTCACGCGATCAACGCGGTGATCGGTGACCGGCTGGGTCTTTACCGGTCGCTGCTGGCCGTGATGCCAGCCACGCCAGCCGAAGTCGCAGCCGAAGCGGGCGTCGGTGAACGATATGCCCGTGAATGGCTCAGCGGTCAGGCCGCGGGCGGCTACGTCACCTACGATCCTGGCACCGAGCGCTTCTTCCTCACCGAAGAACAGGCGTTCGCGCTGGCCGCGCCGGAGGGCATGCAGATAGCGGCCGCCTTCCACATGCCGATAGCGGTGGGGAAGAACGTCGATCGGATCATCGACGCGTTTCGGACCAACACAGGTTTCGGCTGGCACGAACATGATCCTGGGCTGTTCGAGGGGACCGAGCGGTTCTTCCGGCAGGGATACGTGGCGAACCTGGTGTCGTCGTGGATTCCCGCTCTCGATGGGGTGGAAGCGAAGCTGGCGGCTGGTGCGAGGGTTGCCGATGTCGGCTGCGGGCATGGCGCCTCGACGCTGCTGCTCGCCGAGTCGTATCCGATGTCGAAGATCACCGGCTTCGACTACCACGACCGCTCGATCGACCTGGCGCGCAAACGCGCGGCTGACGCCGGTCTCGCATCCCGGCTGTCGTTCGAACTGGCGGCCGCCGCCGACTTCCCGGGCACCGACTACGATCTCGTCACCGTTTTCGACGCGCTGCACGACATGCCCGATCCGCTCGGCGCCGCGCGGCACATTCGCCAGTCGCTCAAACCGGACGGGACGTTCCTGCTCGTCGAGCCGTACGCCCGCGACAACGTCGAGGACAACCTCAACCCGGTCGGTCGCCATTACTACACGGCGTCAACGGTGATTTGCGTAGCGCATTCGATGACCGAGGAACCGCGCACCGCCCTTGGGGCCCAGGCGGGCCAAGCACGGTTGGCCGAACTCCTCCGCGATGCCGGATTCACCCGAATCCGGCGAGCCGCGGAGACGCCGTTCAACCTGATCCTCGAAGCGCGCCCTTAGCCTCCACTTTGGACAGTTTGCTGTCGGTGTGGCTCGGCGCGGTCTTGGACGCCGTGCCGGTTCACCCCAACCCCACTACCCGGGAGCCGCCCATGCCTGAACAACCACCTGAACACCACGACACCGAGGAATACCGGCTGACCGATCGCCGCGTCGCGGAACTCCTCGACCGGGCTGCCGCTGACCTCCGTCGGCAGTTCAACGGCATCTTCACCACCGAAACTATCCGCGCCGTCGTCGCCGAGTCCTACACCCAGCTCAACGCCACCGCCCGAATCCACACCCACCTGGTCGCACTCGCCATCCGCTTCGCCCGCGAACGGCTGGATGCCATGGCCAAGAACCGGGGGGCCTTCGCGCCTGCCATCCCCGAAGTCCTGTTCGTCTGCGTGCGCAACGCAGGTCGCTCGCAGATGGCCGCCGCGCTCCTGCACCACCACGCCCGAGGCAGGGTCCTCGTCCGCTCCGCCGGATCCGCTCCCGCCGAGACCGTCAACGCCATCGTCGTCGAGGTGGTGAACGAACTCGGCGTCGACCTCTCCGGGGAATTCCCCAAGCCGCTCACCGATGAAGCGGTGGAAGCTGCTGATGTGGTGATCACAATGGGCTGCGCTCGCCCCGTTTTCCGGGGCAAGAGCTATCGCAACTGGGAACTCGACGACCCAACGGGCAAAACGGTCGACGAGGTCCGCGAGATCCGCGACGAGATCGACCGCCGCGTCCGCCGACTGCTGGCCGAGCTGGTACCGGAGACCCCACGCTGAGCGTCCGCGGTGGATATCTCACCCGGTGTGCTCATCGCTGGACGCACCCCTGATCTCCTCCGGAGCGCAGCCGAGGTAGGTGCCGCCGCACAGCAGCGGGATCGCACGCGGCCAGGACGTTTCGGCAGCCGTGATGGGCTCGTTTCGGGTGCGCCAGCCGGTCTTGCGCTGGGCTTCCGCCAATTCCCACGCCAGCAGCCGCAACCGGCTGCGCAGCACGGTGCGCGGTAGTGGATCGGCGAAGTCGCTGACGTGGTCGACGCAGACCCCGTGGCCGCGTTCCCACTCATCCCGGACCACACGGTGTTCCAGGGCTGCGGCCAGCAGCGCTTGTTCGCGGCTGTCGGCGAGCAGCCCCGCCGCGCAGGCTGCGCAGCGCGGGGAGGTGCCGTTGAAGGTCTCGACCGCCGTCGAAACGAAGACCCGTGGACGTCGCAGCACCGCTGCGCCATCAGTCCACTGTCGACGGAAAGCGTGCAGCGCGGCCTTCCGCAGGCGGATGGTCAGGTGGCGCGAGGGGGCGGCGTCCAGGTGCTCGGCGAGCCGGTCCAGGCGGTCGATGAGGTGCGTGCGCATGAGCTCGGCCACCCGACCAGCATCCGTCGCCGAGAGCGCCGACGCGTCGAGCAGGTGGGCCGGACACAGCCAGGCTTCGGTGGAATCCAGCTGGTTGTCGGCTGACTGCCGACATAACCATGCCGTGTAGCGGATCTCGGCGTGCGCCCGTGCCCGACACAGCGGGCAACATCCCCGGTGGACCGCAGCCAGCACGTGGTCCAATGTGGATTGCGCTCGCGCGTCCGCGTCGGCCTGGGTGCGCACCAGATTGGCCGCCAGCAGGGTCGGTGTTCGCCGTGCCAGGTCGGCGTCGGACCCGGCCAGTGCGTCGACCAGGCCATCACCGCTGGTGTCCCGGAGTTGCTTGAGCGCCAGCGCCGTCACCTCCGCGGTCAGCGGGTCGGGCACCTCGACCAGCACGTCCAGCAGGTGTGGGAGGCACAACCGACGCGCGCTGCGCAGTCGATCGAGAACCTCCTCGTCACCTGCCCATCGGGCCACGGTGCGCACGCGTCGCCGCGCACTCCCGGTGACCTGGTCGCATCCATCGCACCCGCGCTGGTCCGAGTGCTGGTCGGATTGGGTGAGGACGTGGTTGATGACATCGCCGAACAGCGCGGGAAACTGGACCGTGCCAGCAGGGTCGGTCATGAGCAGCCGGGTGTGGTCGGGGCAGAACCCACCCGCCGCGGCGACCCGCGCGCGCACCTGGAGTTCGCTGTGCGATTCCAGCAGGTATTCGCGGCGCCAATAGTGCTCGGCGTCGGCTTGGGCCCGGCACACCAGGCAGCCGCCTTCGTCGAGTTGGCGCAGCAATTCGATGCGGTCCCGTTCCGCCCAGTCCGGCCGGGCCCGCCGCCCGGAGTTCAACACGCGCACGGTTCCTCCTGATCCGGTGCTGGAGGGACCGTCAGCGACGTGTTTCGCAGCTGCAGGCGAGTCTTCCCCCTAGTGTCCTCGCGTGCTGGCGAGCCGTCCATCCACCGGCGGTGCTGGTAGCCCCGCCGGGCGGTCACCGGTGGTGGCGCGGGTGAAAGCGCCCTCGATGACCGCCTCGGCCTCGACACGAGCTTGCCACCCCCGGATCTGACCGCTCTTGCGCGGTTCCAGGTCCTTGTAGGTGTCGAAGAAGTGGCTGATCTCCTCCAGGTCGTGGCGAGGCACGTCCGCGAGGTCGCGGATGTGATCCATGCGCGGATCATCCGCGTGCATGCAGAGGATCTTGGCGTCCGGGCCCTGTTCGTCGTGCATCCAGAACACCGCGACCGGGCGGACTCGGATGGTGCAACCGGGGAACGTCGGTTCATCCAGCGGCACCAGCGCGTCGAGCGGATCACCGTCCTCGGCGAGGGTGCCGGGGAAGTAGCCGTAGTCGGCGGGGTACTGCGTGGCGGTGAACAGGGTGCGATCCAACCGGATCCGCCCGAGCCGGTGGTCCATCTCGTACTTGTTCCGGGATCCCTGCGGGATTTCCACGACCATCTCCAGTTCCACGGTGCACTCCTTTCACCGCGTCGGAAGGTGAGGTCGATACGAGCGAGCCGTGCTGCGGCGCAACCTCGCAGCACGCCTGTGTTCAGGCGAGCCTCACCACCAGTGTCGCGCGCAGGGGGCCAGCAGCGCAGTACCAGCGCCTGCGCCGATGATCGGGTTACAGTGACGGAACCGATATCGGTTTCGTGACCTGCGGGGTCCGTGGTGAGGTTGGGGAGGCGTACCCGGATGCGGGAGTTTCAGCGGGCGGCGGCGCGGGTGCGATGAATTCGCCGACGCAGGGATTAGCCCGGCGGCTGGGCACGACTGACGCCGTCGTCATCGGCCTGGGTTCGATGATCGGGGCGGGTGTGTTCGCGGTGTTCGGCCCGGCGACCAGGGCCGCCGGTACCGGAATGCTGATCGGGCTGGTGATCGCGGCCGTGATCGCCTACTGCAACGCGACCGCCTCCGCGCAGCTCGCGGCGGTCTATCCGACCTCGGGCGGCACGTACATCTACGGGCGTGAACGGCTCGGGCACTGGTGGGGGTTCACCGCCGGGTGGGGCTTCGTGATCGGCAAGACCGCCTCCTGCGCGGCGATGGCACTCACGTTCGCCTCCTACGCGGTCCCCGGCCCGTGGTGGGCGCAGCGGCTGGTGGCGGTCGCCGGGGTGCTCGCGCTGGCAGCGCTGAACTACCGCGGTGTCACCAAGACCGCGTTCCTCACCCGCATCCTGGTCGGCCTCACGCTGCTCGCGCTGGCCACCGTCGTCGTGGGGATCGCCGTCGGCGGCCAGGCCAGCAGTGCCCATCTCGGCGGCTGGGCGGCGCTGGGCCAAGGTGGCGTGTACGGCACGTTGCAGGCGGCCGGGCTGCTGTTCTTCGCGTTCGCCGGGTACGCCCGGATCGCCACCATGGGCGAGGAAGTCGCCGACCCGCAGCGCACGATCCCGCGCGCGATCACCACCGCGCTGGCCGTCGCCGTGGTGATCTACCTGGTAATCGGCGTCGCCGTGCTGCTCGCCGCAGGACCCGACCGCCTAGCCGCCGCGGTGGCCCCGCTCTCGGAGGCCGTCCAGTCCGCCGGTGCCGGTGGTCTGGAGCCGGTCGTCCGCATCGGCGGGGCAGTGGCGAGCCTGGGTGCGTTGCTGGCGCTCATCGCCGGGATCGGGCGCACCAGCCTGGCCATGGCCCGCCACCACGACCTGCCGAACTGGTTGGCCACCGTGCATCCGAGGTTCAAAGTCCCGCACCACGCCGAAACGGCACTCGCCGTGGTGGTGAGCATCCTCGTCATGACCCTCGACCTGCGCAGCGTGATCGGCTTCTCGTCCTTCGGGGTGCTCGTCTACTACGCGATCGCCAACGCTTCGGCGTTCACCCAGCCCACCGACCAGCGTCGCTGGCCGCGTTGGCTGAACATCCTCGGTGCTTTCGGCTGTGCCGTGCTGGTGGTGACACTCCCGTGGCAAGCGGTAGTCGCCGGGCTGGTGATGTTCGCCGTCGGACTGACCGGTCGGCTGATCGCCCGGAAGGTACGCCCGGACTGACGTGGTGACTGATCTGACGATCAAGCCTGGGGACGGCTCAGGGTCGCGCCCGCGCGGTCACGCGATCTGTTCGGCTTGGTAACCGACGCTGGTGATCGCGGCGATGACATCCGCAGGACCGGACTTGGCGAGGTCGAGTTCGACGACGCTGCGACCGTCCTTGACCGAGGTGCGGGTGCGGTGGACGCCGGGGAGGTCTTCCAGGACGTCGTCGATGAGCAGGCTGCAGCTGCCGCAGTGCATGCCGGTGACGCGGAAGGTGGCGGTGGTGGTCATGGTGGGACTCCTCGTCAGTTGGCGGTGACGGTGCCGGTGTACATGCCCATTCCGCAGGAGTAGGCCAACGGGCCGCGTGGCAGTGCACCGAGTTCGATCGTGGTGTCGCCCTGTGCTGGGAGGATCCGGTCGACGTTGCGGGACGGGATGATGAAGGACCGCACGCAGCCCTGGGCGTTGTCGGAGCGGACGGTCAGGGTGGTGGGCAGGTCGGCCCGGATCTGCACGTTCGTGGGGGTGTAACCGTCGGAGCTCGCGGTGACGACCACCGTCTGGTGACCATTTTGGACGGACACGGTGCCGGGTGCCGCCGGTGCCTCGGCAGTGGCCGCTTGTGCGAGTCGGCTGGCGGCCAGCGGTGACCCGGCGAGCTCCAGCCCGCCGTTGAGCGTGTACAGCCCGGTGATCAGCACGACGATGCCGGTGAGCACGGCGAGCTTTCCGCGCCAGGCGGTGGCGGCTTTCCGCGCGGCATAGCCGAGGAGGGCGAACAGAGGACTGGTGCCGATGACGAAGGTCGCCATGATCGCGGCTCCGGCCAGTGGTGAGCCGGAGGCCAGCGCCAGTGCCTCGACCGACAACGTCACGCCGCACGGGATCAGCACGCTGACCACGCCGAGCAGCGTTGGTGCCAGGGCGGACTGGGATCGGGAGCTGTCGCGGACGATGCGCATCCAGGACAGCGGCGGCTCGATGACGATGTTGCGGAATCCGGGCACGCCGAGTTGGGCGAGTCCGAAGGCGATGATCACGACCCCGGCGAGCAGTTGCAGCCAGGTACGCGTGCCGACGGAGAGCTGCACGACGCTGCCCAGTGCGCCCAGCAGGGCACCGAGCACCACGTGCGAGACCAGTTTGCCGATCAGAAACCCGCCGACGGGTGCGAAGTCGTCGGCGAGCCGGGTAAGCGGGGTCTGAGTCCGGGTTCGCGCAGCGCCGGTGTGCGCAGCGGTGCCCTTACCGGCACCAGCCGAGTCGGCGTTGCGGCGTTGGCGGGTGATCAGTCCCGCGAGCAGCCCGCCCTGCACTGCGGCGCACGAGACCCCACCGGCGAACAGGCCGGTGAGCAAGACAGCAATGAGATCCATGGAAAATGCTCCTGCGAAAGCGAAAAGGGGTATCGAAGTGGCGGCCCCGGATTGCCGGAGGCGTGACCGCACGAAGCACTGTGCGGTGCTGTGGACAGACTTCTCCTACGTTCGCAGGACGCAGAGCTGCGCAAGGTTCGGCCGCGGCGTCGGGTTTGGCCGCGTGGCGGGCACACCCGTCTCGCGAAGCCGCATGACAACGCTCATGTCGGGACGGCGCAGGATCGCCAGCATCCCGAGGGCGACGATCAACAAGGCCAGGCAGCTCATCAGCATGCCGCTGTGGAAGCTGGCCACGTCTTCGCCCCCGGCGTGGCTCGCGACGATCGCAGTGCCGAGGTGCTGGTCGTGCACCCCGGCTGCGTCCGCAGAGGCCGCCACCGATGCGGGGCAAGGTGCGGAACCCATGTGGTCGACTGCGGCAGCCATGTGCACGGCGGGTGTCATGCCGTCCGCGCACTGCGGTGTGTGGAGCAAGGCGAGACCGGCGACCACGGTGAGCACGGCGACGAGCCGCGCGAGGGGCCCTCGCGCGAATTGCGTCCACCGGATCGTGCTCATGGCGCTCAAGGTTACGGACTTACCGACACTGCTGCGGCACCGCCCTTTGATGCGGGACCAAATGCCCGGGAAGACCGGGCCGTCCGACGTCCACTCGCTGCCCCGAGCTGACGTTTGCGAGTTCCTGCGGCTGGTAGCGTCGGTTCATGGATGCCCGCGGGGACCGTGCGTCGAGGTTGCGCCGCTACTGGGACAAGTCAGCGCGCTCCTACGACAACCAGATGCGCTACTTCGAACGCTTCCTGGCTGGCGACAGTCGGAACTGGGTGTGCTCCCGAGCATCCGGCGACGTCCTGGAAGTCGCCATCGGCACCGGCCTCAATCTTCCCGCGTACTCGCGAGATATCCGGTTGACCGGCATCGAGTGGAGTCCGCAGATGCTGGGCATTGCGCGGCAGCGTGCGCGAGAACTCGACGTGCCTGTCGAGTTCCTCGAAGGAGACGCCCAGGCGCTGCCGTTTCCCGACGCCACTTTCGACACCGTGGTGTGCACGTTCTCCCTGTGCGCCATACCCGATTACAAGCAGGCGATCGCCGAGATGAAACGAGTGCTGCGTCCCGGTGGCCAACTGCTGCTGGCCGACCACGTGGCCAGCTCATCGGGGCTTGCGCGCCTCGTGCAGAAAGCCGCCGAGCTGATCACCGTGCCGCTCGGAGGAGAACATTTTCTCCGCCGCCCGAAGGAGCAGGTTCGCGCCGCCGGATTCGACGTCGAACGCAGCGAACGCTTCAAACTCGGGATCATCGAACGGCTCGTGGCCCGCAAACCGCTCGACGCCTCGGCGTGAGGGTTGGACCGCGTTCGCGTCCCAAACGGCGGAGGGCTTTCAGCTCGCGAAGAGCACTGGACAGGCGAGGATCCCGACGCCCGCCAGCATGCCGAGACCGATCAATGCTGGTGCCATGGCCGCACCGAGGCCAGCGGCTGCCGAGCAGAGGACGCGCGTGATCAGGCTCGGGCGGGATGTGAGCTTGTCGAGGTGCTGGAGCCGCAGGGCCACGCAGTGGTCGGCCAAGCCGAGCGCACCGCGGGGCGGGTGGCTTGCGGTGCTTTCGCCGGAGATCGTGCGCAGCGCCGACCGCACGGCGTTCGGGCCGTGGACTCGGGCGGCGCCGCGGTCGGCCGCGAGTTCTACCACAGTGCGCACGAGGCCGGGGGAGCGGCGGGCCAGGGGGACCCGGGGAACGGATTTCGCCAGGGTTTCGGCCAATCCCACCAGTAGGTGGTGGCGTCCGCGCAGGTGGGCGCGTTCGTGCTCAAGAACAGCGGCTGCGCTGGTTTCCCCGAGTGGTCCCGAATGCCCTTGGTGGCGACGATGAAAGCCGGTGCACCGGCGACGCTGTAGGCCACCGGGTGGGGATGTGGGAGCCACATCGTGGGGAACGACCCTGCTTCGGGTTTCGCGGTTATCCGGAGCAGTTCGAGTTGACGAGCGTGCAACTGCCGCTGTTGGCGGGCGTACCGCAGCAGTCCGCGCCCCACTTGCACGGCCACGGCGGAGACGACGACGAACAGCAGCAGGGCTGTGAGCTCATGAAGCTGCGGGGCGTAGCCGTGTCGCAGGGCGGTCCAGCAGTGGTGGGCCATCTGCAGGAGCATCGGGGCTGGCCCATGAGCTGGGAGCAGCACGATGGCCAGGGTGACCACTACCGTCGAGAACGTGGCCCCGACCAACACGACCCAGGTCACGAGCACGGCCTGCGGATCGACTCGACGGTCGATCATCCAATCGAGCACGGCAGGCGCACCGCTGGCGACGAGCACGACGCCAACCAGGAGTGCTAGAGCGAGGATCATGGCTTCTGCCGTCGCCGCAGGCCCCGGCGCACCGCAGCGGTTTCGTCGTCGGACATCGACTTCGCGAAGTGCAGCAGGACGGCTTCGGGGGCGCCGCTGGAGTCCAGCAGTTCCCGCAAGGCGCGAGCGGTTGCTTCTTCCCGGCCTTCCACCGGCGTGTACTGGTATGCGCGGTTTTGCAACTCGCGTTCGACCCAGCCCTTGCGGTGCAGGTTGTCCAGGACCGTCATGACCGTGGTGTAGGCGAGGTTGCGGGTCGCGTTCAGTTCGGTCAGCACCGCGCGGACGGACATGGCCTCGTCGGCCTGCCACAGCACATCCATCACAGCGCCTTCGAGATCGCCCAGCCCTTGCATGGCACCTCCCACTCCCCGGACGAGGATACGGCCTGCCCGCAGCCGGGATCCGAACCCCCGGCCTGGTCCGGACGGGTGCGGTGCAGGATCAGCCGACGATCCGGCGTGCGCCTATGTAGTGGCCGTCGCCCTCGACGGAGCGCACATCGACGAGCTGTCCTTCGGTGGGGGCGTCCACCACCTTTCCGCCGCCGACGTACATGGCCACGTGGTGGATCGTTGACGGGTCGCCGCTTCCGTCGTCGTAGAAGACGAGATCGCCGGGCTGCAATTGGTTCCTGGACACCGCGCGCCCGACTGTCCACTGTGTCCGACTACTGGGTGGGATGGTGATCCCGGCCTGCTTGTAGGCCCATTGGGTCAGGCCCGAGCAGTCGAAGGTCGTCGGCCCCTTCGAACCCCATTCGTAGTCGGACCCGCGTTTGGACAGCGCGGCCTGCAGGGCGGTGTTCGCGGCTCCGGGCGGGCCGAGGTAGGAACCGGTGTCGACGGGGCCTTGCAGGCGTCTGCGATCGGACGGGTCGAGACCGTTCAGCGCCCGGCGGACCTCGCTGATCCGGCCGTCGAGATCGTCCTTGCGTTGCTGGACTTCGCCGACGAGACGAGCTGCGGCGTCGGTGGCTTGTTGGGCGCGGAGTTCGGCTTCCTGCGCTTGTTCGCGAGCGCTCTGGGCCCGCTGGGTCGCGTCCTTGAAGCCGTCGAGCACCTGCTTGTTGTCGGCGGCCAAGACGCCGAGCATGGTGGCCTGGTCGAGGAAGTCGTCCGGGATCTTGCTGGTCAACGCGGCGGTGAGTTCGTCCGTGCGAGAGCCCCGGTAGGCCGAAGCGGTGAGGCGGTCGACCTCGCCCTGGAGCAAGGCTTGCTCGGCTCGGGCTTGGTCTTCGATCCCCCTGGCTTGCGCGACGGAAGACTTGGCCCTGGCCAGCTCGGCTTCGTTGGCGTCGAGGGCCATTTCGGCGTCGCTGAGATCTTCCTCGGCCTTCGCGGCCTCCGCGCCCAATTTTCGGTACTCCGCAACGGGATCCGATGGCTGTGCGGTTGCCGGAATTGCGATCGTCCAGGCCAGCACGGCGATCGCCGAAGCGGCGAGCGAGGCTTTGATCGACTGCCTGAGCCGGTTTGTCGCCACGTTGCGCAGATCTCCTCTGTCCTGGTGGGACTTTCGGCATGCGATGAGCGGATCCCGTCCCACGATGCGTCTCGACGAGGGCTCCCCGGCAGCCCGATCGCGAAACCTACTCGAAAGATCCCCACCTGTCTACTATTCAAATTAGTAGTCGCGCGCAGGGATCGAGTGTTCACGATCCGTGGTCGCTTCCACTTCAGTTCAATAGTCGTTAGTATGTCGACATGGCTGTGGAACGTGACGATGCTTGCGACCTGCTGTGCCTGGATCTGCCGCATGCCGAGGAGATCCGGTCCGGTCTACCCGGACTGCCGGAGGTCGAGCCCGCTGCGGCGGCAGCACGCGCGCTCGGAGATCCCACCCGGTTGACCATTGCCGCCGCACTGCACTCCGGTGGCGAGTTGTGCGTCTGCGACGTTTCTTGGGTGGTGGGCCACGCGAAGAACCTGGTCTCGCACCACCTGCGGCAGCTGAAGATCGCCGGGATGGTGTCTGCTCGGCGGGACGGGCGGCTGGTGATGTACGAGCTGACCGAAAGGGGCCGCGTGCTGGTCAGCACGGTGCTGGGCGACGCCGCCTTCGACGAATTGGTGCAGGGCTGAGCGATGGGCGCGGAGTGCTGCGGGCAGCGGGAAGTTCAGTCGCCAGGGCCGGATGTGCCCGGCGCGGAGCGGTTGTGGCAGGTCAAACAGCTGCAACTGGCCGCGGTCGCGGCGGTGCTGCTCGGGGCTGGATGGTTGATCGGACTTGGCGGCGCCGAGTACGTGGGCGTCGGTTTCGAACTGGCTGCCGCAGTGGCCGGTGCGGCGACATTCGTGCCGGAATCGCTGCGCAACCTCGTGCGCCGCCGTGTCGGTGTGGGCACGCTGATGACCATCGCCGCGATCGGCGCGGTGGCGTTGGGGCAAATCGCTGAGGCGGCGATGCTCGGTGTGCTCTTCTCGATCGCCGAGGGTTTGGAGCATTACGCCATCGCCCGCACTCGGCGCGGCCTGCGCGCCCTGCTGGGCTTGGTGCCCCCGACCGCGTCGGTGCTGCGCGACGGTTCAGAAGTCCGGGTATCTCCGGATGACCTGGTGGTCGGCGATCGGATGCTGCTGCGGCCAGGCGAACGCGCGGCGACCGACGGGGTGATCCGGTCGGGTCGCACCAGCCTCGATTTGTCCGCGATCACAGGGGAATCCGTTCCCGTCGAGGCGGGACCGGGGGACAGCGTCCACGCCGGGGCGATCAACGGCGGCGGCGCCGTCGAGGTCGACGTCAGCGCACCCGCCTCCGACTCGTCGCTGGCTCGTATCGTGCACATCGTCGAAGAAGCGCAGGACCGCAAGGGCAGAGGTCAGCGGCTGGCCGACCGCATCGCTTCGCCCTTGGTGCCGGGGATCATGGTTCTGGCAGTGCTGATCGCCGCTCTCGGTGTCGTACTGGGTGAGCCTCTGGTGTGGATCGAACGAGCCCTCGTGGTGCTGGTGGCCGCGTCCCCGTGCGCGCTGGCGATCTCCGTCCCGCTCACCGTCGTCGCCGCGGTCGGGGCCGCCAGCCGGACGGGCGCATTGGTCAAAGGCGGCGCAGCGCTGGAGGAACTCGGCCGCATCGGCACGGTAGCCGTGGACAAGACCGGCACGCTGACGCGGAACAAGCCACGAGTCGTGGAGATCGTCCCCGCCAACGGGACCACGGACACTGAGGTCCTGGCCGTCGCTGTGGCCCTGGAAGCACGCAGTGAACATCCACTGGCTCGGGCGATCCTCGACGCCACCGACGGCGTGCCGGCCGTCGCCGACGAGGTCACCGCGATACCGGGGCGCGGATTGCACGGGCAGCTCAACGGTTCGCAGCTGCGGCTGGGCAAACCCGGCTGGATCACGCCGGGCCAGTTGGCCAGCGAGGTCGAGCGGTTGCAGCAGGATGGCGCCACGGTGGTGCTCGTCGAACGCGACGACGTCCTTCTCGGGGCGATCGCGGTGCGCGACGACTTGCGCGACGAAGCCGTCGAGACGGTCCAGCAGATGCGCGGCCTGGGCATCGACACGGCGATGCTCACCGGCGACAACACCCGTACCGCCACCGCGCTGGCCCGGCAAGCGGGCATCAGCGCGGTGCACGCCGAACTGCTTCCGGAAGACAAGGCCCGGCTGCTGAGTTCGCTGAGCAATGGCCGCAAGATCGCGATGGTCGGCGACGGTGTCAACGACGCGCCCGCGCTCGCCACCGCTGATGTGGGCATCGCGATGGGCGCGATGGGCACCGACGTCGCGATCGAAACCGCCGATGTCGCCCTCATGGGAGAAGATCTCCGACACCTGCCCCAACTCCTGGCCCACGCCCGGCACGCCCGCAACGTGATGCTGCAGAACGTCGGCCTCTCGCTGGCGATCATCACCGCGCTCATCCCGCTGGCGGCGTTCGGTGTGCTGGGACTGGCCGCCGTGGTCTTCGTGCACGAGCTGGCCGAAGTCCTCGTCATCGGCAACGCCATCCGCGCCGCCCGCGCACGTCCGCTACCCGAAGTCGCTGCGGTTCAGCCGGTCGTCGTTGGCAAACCCACTAACCGCGGCAACGACGACGGCTGCTGCGACGCCTGCTGACCCGACAGCCGAGGCAATGGTGAGCGGGCCTACGTCTGGCGGGAGCGGAGCTCGGGGGCGGACTACTCGCTCCATACCGGGTGGGCGGTCTCCCTTACCCGTCCATCGGCGTGGAATACCAGGAAGCGCTCGAACGAGCGGGCGAACCAGCGGTCGTGGGTGACCGCGACGACGGTGCCCTCGAACTCGTCCAAACCGGACTGCAATGCGTCGGCCGAGATCAGGTCCAGGTTGTCGGTCGGTTCGTCGAGCAGCAGCAGGTTAGCGCCTTCGAGTTCCAGCAGCAGGATCTGGAACCGCGCCTGCTGGCCGCCGGACAACGTGTCGAAGGGCCGGTGCGCGGCTTGGACGATGTCGTAGCGCGCCAGTGCGCTGCTGGCTTGTTCGCGTGACATGCCACTGCGGCGCGGTCCACCGCCGGTGAGCAGTTCCAGGAGGGTGTGTCCGGTGAACTCCGGATGCTCATGGGTCTGGGCGAACATCCCGGGCATCACCCGAGCTCCCAGGCGTGCGATTCCGGTGTGCGCCACCGGGGTCAGCGTCTCTTGGCCGGGCACCGGGATGTCGTCGCTGCCGCCGCGGGCGAGCAGTCGTAGGAAGTGCGACTTGCCGGTGCCGTTGGCGCCCAGTACCGCGATCCGTTCGCCGTAGCGGAACTCGGCGTTGAACGGCTTGGTCAGGCTGTCCAGCGCCAGGTCCTCGCAGATGACCGCGCGCTTGCCGGTGCGTCCACCCTGCAACCGCACCCGCACCCGCTGCTTGCGGGGGACCGCTTCCGGCGGACCGGCCTCCTCGAACTTGCGCAGGCGGGTGCGCGCCGCTTGGTAGCGGGCGGACATTCCGTCGTTGTAGGACGCTTTCTGCTTGAGGTCGTTGACCAGTCGGGTCAGCTTGGCGCGGTCTTCGTCCCACCGGCGGCGGAGCTCGTCCAATCTGGACATCCGGTCTTCGCGGGCTTGGTCGTAGCTGGCGAAGCCGCCGCCGTGGACCCACAACCGGTTCCCGGCCCCACCCAGCTCCACTGTGACGATGCGGTTGGCGGTTCGGTGCAGCAGTTCGCGGTCGTGCGTCACGAACAGCGCCGTCTTCGGCGTTTCCCGGATCTGCTCTTCCAGCCACTGCTTGCCGGGCACGTCGAGGTAGTTGTCCGGCTCGTCGAGGAGGAGGACCTCGTCCGGCCCGCGCAGCAGCGCTTCCAAGGCGAGTCGTTTCTGCTGGCCGCCCGAGAGGTGTCGCAGCTCTCGGTAGCGAACTCGGTCGTAGGGCAGGCCGAGCGCCGCGGTGCAACAGCGGTCCCAGTGCACCTCGGTGTCGTAGCCACCGGCATCGGTGTATTCGGAAATCGCTTCGGCGTAACCCAGTTGCGCGGCATCGTCGTCGGTGTCGATCAGCCGGTTCTCCGCCAGGTCGAGGGCTTCCGCAGCAGCCTGCAACCGCTGGGGGGCCAACGACAGCAGCAGGTCCCGCACGGTTGAGCCGTCGCGGGCGTGGCCGATGAACTGGCGCATCACCCCGAGCCCACCGGATCGGGCGGCGGTGCCCTGGTGCGGCGCGAGGTCACCGGAGACCAGCCGGAGCAACGTCGATTTCCCCGCGCCGTTGGGGCCCACCAACGCGGCCTTGACCCCGTCACCCACGCGGAACGAGACATCATCCAGCAGCACCCGCCCGTCCGGCAGGACGTACTGCACCTTCTGCAACTCGACATGCCCCACAGCGGTTGGCTCCCAAATGCGCAAAAGTGGTGGTCGTCGGTCTATTCCGGGATCAGACCGGCGATGTGGCGGCGCAGCACCTCGGCCATCAGCTCGTCATCACTCGACCCGTGCGGATAAACCACTTCGAACGTCAAGCCGCCGACCAGTGCGGTCAGCCGTTCCGCCTCCACGCCGGGATCGGGGACGTGTGCCGCCTCCAACGTTTCGCGCAGGACGGCGCGCAGGTCGGTACCCATCCGGGTCGCGAGCGGCCGGAACTCCGGGCGCAGCCGCGCCGCAGTGATCAACTCGACCAGCACGATCGCCTCGGCACGGTCGGACACGGGAAGTACGGCGCGGCACGCCGCCTCGACCAACTCGCGCCGACCGGCCGCGTCCGAGCGGGCAGCGGTTTTCGGCAGCGCGTCGTGGAGCCGCCGTTGCATGCGAGCGCCGACCTCTTCGGCAGCGGCCACCATCAGCCTTTCGTGACTCCCGAAGTAGTGCCGCACCGAACCGATGTTGATACCGGATTCCTCGGCCACCTTGCGCAACGATGCCTCACCGACCCCGCCGCGGACGACGAGGCGGAACACGGCGTCGACGATGCGGCGCTTCGCCGCAGTGGACGTGGCGGTAGAGGCAGTCACGACCGCCAGGCTATCACGCCTGTGATAAATCCATCGCGATCACGTGGCCGTGGCTCACGATTTCTCCGCTCCTTCTGTTGCGCCGCGGATGAAGTAGCGCTGAAACGCGAAGTAGACGATCGCCACCGGCACGGTCATCAGGACAGCCGCGGCGAGTTTGAGCGGGAACTGGTTGCCCTGGCCCAGTTGGCCGCTCACCAGTGCGGCGACACCGCTGGTGAGCGTGTTCAGGTCGGGGTTCTGTCGGGAGACGATGAAGTGCGGCAGTTCGTTCCAGGCTCCCTGGAAGGACAGGATCGTCACCGTGATCAGCGCGGGCCTGGCCATCGGTAGGACGACCGACCAGTACGTCCGGAACACTCCGGCGCCGTCGATCCGGGCGGCCTCCTCCATGCTGGGGGGAATGCTTTCGAAGAACTGCTTCATGATGAAGATGCCCGTCGCGTCCACCGCCAGCGGCAGGATCATCGCCAGGTACGAGTCGTACATGCCGAGTTGGTTGAGCACCAGGAACTTCGGGATCAGCAGGACCACGGGCGGCACCGCCATCACCCCGATGACCGCCGCGAAGAGCACCCGACGGCCGCGGAAGTTGATGCGCGCCAGGGCGTAACCCGCCAGGGACGCGAAGAAGACCCGGCCGAGCGTGACGAAGATCGCGACGATCACCGAGTTCAGCGCCCAGCGCGGGAAGTTCTGCTCAGCCAGCTCGCGGAACGCGGCCAGCGTCCAGTGCTCCGGGATCGGGTTGAGCGGATGGGCGGTGGCGTCCGCGGCCGTTTTGAAAGAGGTGCCCAGCTGGATCAGGAACGGATAGATGTAGAGCACCGCGACGGTGCTCAGAACCACGTACCCGAACACCTTGGCCGGGCTGATCTTTCGGCGTTGCTTCATCGCGTGGCGTCCTTTCCGCCCCAGCGGGATCCAGTGCGTTCCCGGAGCAACCACCGCTGCGCCACCGTCAGCAGCACGATGAGGAAGAACAGCATGAACGCGATCGCGGAGCCCTGTCCCCACTCCTTGTCGACGAACGACGTGCTGTAGGACAGGTAAGCGGGTGTCAGGGTGGTGTTTCCCGGCGCGCCCTTGCTCAGCACGTAGATCTGGTCGAACACCTGCCAGGTGGCGATCAGTCCGAGCGTGATCACCAGGAACAACGTGGGGCGCAGCATCGGGAGCGTGACGTAGCGGAACCGCTGCCACCGGGTTGCCCCGTCGATCAGCGCGGCCTCGGTCACGCTCTCCGGAATGTTCAGCAGCGCCGCGTAGAACATCAGCATGAAGGTTCCGGCGGTGGTCCACACGCACAAGATGATGATCGAGCACATCGCCACGCTCGGCCCGGAAATCCAGTCGTAGAGCGGCAGTCCGAGGAACTCCGGACCGGTGAGCAGACTGGGCGGGCTGTCCATCGGGGCGATTCCCAGCGCGTTCAGGGCCAGGTGGAAGATACCGCGCCCGTCCGCGAACCAGCTGGGACCGTCCACACCGAACAATCCGAGCAAGGCGTTCACGGTTCCGGTGCTGGAGAAGAGGAACAGGAACACGATCGAGATCGCCACTGAACTGGTGACCGTGGGAAAGTAGTACGCGGTTCGGAAGAAGTTCTTGCCCCGCAACCGCTTGTGGTTGAGCACGATCGCGAGGAACAGCGCGAACGCGGTCTGCAGCGGGACCACGAACAGCACGAAGTAGAAGTTGTTGCGCACGCTGGTGGCGAAGTTGGTGCGCGCCAGCCCCGGTTCGGACAGCAGTGCCGAGTAGTTCTCGCCACCGACGAAGCCGACCTTCGAGGAGAACGGGCTGCCTGTTCCGGTCCAGTCGCTGACGCTCACCCATGCCGCCATCAGAATCGGCAACAGCATGAACAGGCCCAGGATCACGACCGCGGGCGCGACGAACAGCCAACCGGCCAGGTTCTCGCGCCCGCGGGTTCCCGGACCGCGTCGGCGCGGCGCCGGAGACGAGGTCGCCCCCGGCGCCGCGATCGTGGTGTCGACCGACATCGCCGCTCCCGTCAGGAACCCAACGCCGCAGTGGCGTTTTCCTGCAACTGCTTCAGGATCTGCTTCGGGTCTGCCTCGGGGAGCCCCTGCAAGCCGGTGTCGAACGCGGTGAGCACCGGGTCCATCTTGGGCAGCGTCACCGGACCGTGCGCGTAGTCCGCGCCGTCGAGAAACGCCTGCTGTTCGGGGAATTTCCGCACGTACTCCGGCCTGGCTGAGATGCGGGAGGGCAGCACGCCGAACGCCTCGGCGAACACGATCTGCTGCTGCGGGGTCATCAGCGCGTTCACCAGGTCCTGCGCCTGCTGCTGGTACTGGCTCTTCGCGGCGATTCCCCAGCACTGCGTGAACGACAGAGTCCCGTTTCCCTTCGGTCCGGCAGGCAGTGGGACCGTCCGGTACTTCACGTCGGGGTAGTCGGAGCGCATTCCGCCGACCATCCAGTTGCCCTCGATGGTCATCGCCGCCTTGCCCTGCCCGAACGTCTCGGTTCCGTCTCCGGCGCCGATTTGCTTGGGATACTTGGCGACTCCCTCGGCGAGCAGCTTCCGCACGTACTCCAGGGCCTGCGCGTTCTCCGGGCTGTCGGCGATCGCCTGCTTCCCGTCCTCGCTCAGCACCCAGCCACCAGCCTGCGTCAGGAACGCGCCGATCCGGTCTCGGGTGTCGTTGAACACCAGGCCGGTCTGGCCGCCGGTGGTGAGCCTGCGGGCAACCGACTCCAGCTGCTCCCAGGTCTTCGGGATGTCCGCGTCGGTCAGCCCCGCGCGAGTCCAGGCATCGGTGTTGATCTGCAGCGCGAGTGTGGAGAAGTCCTTGGGCGCGCAGTACAACTGGTCCTGGTAGGTGAACGTCTGTCGCAACGTCGGGTACAGATCGTCCTTGTACGGTAAGGAATCCCCGTACGGCAGCAGGTTGCCCGCTTGCGCGTAGGCGGCGAACTTGGTGGCGTCGACCATGAAGACATCAGGCGGGTTCCCGCTGGCGAAGCCTTGGCTCAGCTGCTGGTTCATGTCGTTGGCCGGATTCACCGTCACCGTTGAGCCGGTCCGCGCCGCCCACGCATTGGCCGCGTCGCGCACCGCGTTCAAGTCGGCCGTTCCGGAGGTGGAGATCAGCACGGTGAGGTTGGCCGGGCCCGAGTTCTGCTCGACCTGGCCGCTGTCGTCGAACCCGCTGCCGCAGGCGCTCGCGCCGAACAGCGTCCCGGCGGTTGCTACTGCGGCAACGACGCGCATGAGCGATGGTCGCATCGATCCTCCTTGATCAAGTGCTCTTCTCGCGGTAGGTCCTGATCAGCCAGAGGTCCCGCGAACGACGAGTTGTGGTGCCAGCAGCGCTGGCTCGGGTATGGCGGCATCCCGCAGTACCGCTTGCAACTGGTGGATGCACTGCGCCGCCACTTCCGCGACCGGCTGGGATACGCTGGTCAGGCCCAACATCTCCGCGACCGGAGTGTCGTCGAAACCCGTTACGGCGACGTCGGTTCCCGGATTCAGGCCCCGCTCGCGCAGCTCGCTGACAACTCCGAGTGCCAGCGAGTCGCTCGTGCAGACGAAACCGGTGGGAGGGTCGGCCGACAGCAACCGGTCCACGGCGGCTCGGCCACCGTCGATCCCATCGGCCACTTCGACGGTCCGGTCATCGGTGAGACCCGCCTCACGCATGGCGCGTTGCCAACCGGCGCGCCGGTCGTCGCCGGAACCCGACCCGGCTGGCCAGCCCACGAAGGCGATCCGCTGGTGTCCGCGTTGGATGAGGTGGTCGGTGGCGAGCTCGGTCCCGGTGGCGCCGTCGACATCCACCCATGCGTGGTTCTCCGTTGCTCCCCAGGGCCTGCCAAATGTGACGAACGGGAGCTTCTGCTCCCGCAGCCACTGGGTTCGGGCATCGCCGTGGTGCGTTCCGGTGAGCACGAACGCGTCGACGCCCACGGTGTCGACCAGTTCGCCGTAGGCCCGGACCTCCGCGTCGTCGTCGCGCGCGGTGAACAACATGATGTGGTGGTCGTGCTCTTCCGCCGTCGCCGTCAGGGAATGCAGGAACCGGTCGAGCACGACACCGCTGATCCCGTCGCCGATGGGATCGATGCGCAGGCCGATGACCTGCGAACGGTGGGTGCGCAGCTGGCGCGCGGCCCGGTGCGGGCGGTAGCCCTGCTGCTCGATGACCGCCTGCACCCGCTCCCGTGTCTCCGAGTTGACCAGTTCGGGCGCGTTGAGCACGTTCGACACGGTCTGCCGCGAGACCTTCGCCTGCTTGGCCACCGAGTTCAGGGTCGGCCGAGCCGAACTGTCCGCAGTCACCGCTGGTTTCTCCTCGTGATCAGGATTGATCGTTCAAATTCGGTTTTGAACGTTCAAGGTGGCGTGTAGCGTGACCCGTTGAACCCGCGCCCGTCAAGCCCCGGATCAAACTTGACAGCGGGATGGTTTGAACGATCAAATCCGCTGGCGCGGTTGGCCGGGCCGCAAGGCGCGAGTTGTCCGAACAAGGGAGTCTCGACACATGGCCGCACGGCAACCCCTCCTGCACGACCTCGCGGTAGCGCTGCGCACACCCACCGTTGTCTTGTCCGGAGTGGACGGACAGATCCGGGACACCGGCACGCAAGGCGTGCTGTTCGCGGATGTCCGCGTGCTCAGCCGTGCTGTCCTGACCGTTGCCGGAGACGAGCCGGAGCCGATCGGCCATGACGCGATCGACGCCGCGACCGAGCGGTTCACCGCGCTGCTGCGCGGCCCCTGGGACGTCGGAGCGGACCCGACCGCATGGCTTCACCGGCATCGCACGGTGACGCCGGACGGGGTGTCCGAGACTTTTGAAGTGGTCAGCCGGTCCGAACGCCCGGTGCAGTGCCAGCTCACCCTGTCGCTGGCGGCGGACCTGGCGCCGATCGAGGTGATCAAGTCGGGCAACCGGCACGATCCGCGAGCACCCCGCATCGAAGAAGACGGCTTGGTCTGGGAAACCAACGGTGTGCTGATCAGGCTGGCCGCCCCGGACGGCGAGTTCGAGCTGCTTTCCGACAGCACCGCAGCCGTCCGGTGGACGGTGGACCTAGCTGGCCCGGCGACGCAGCGCTGCGACTGGACGTTGACGGTGCAGGATTCCGGCTCCGTCGTGCATCCTGCACGGCAGATGTTGCCGCAGCCGAACAAGGTCCGCGCCGGGGACTGGCGTTTGGCCGATCTGGTGCGGCGCTCGGTGGACGATCTCAACGGACTCCTGGCTCGCCACGGCGACGACACGTTCGCGGCAGCCGGGGCGCCGTGGTACCTGACGCTGTTCGGGCGGGATTCGATCTGGGCGGCACGGTTGCTGCTTCCGCTGGGTGTCGAACTCGCCGCTGGAACACTGCGAACGCTGGCCCGATTGCAGGGCACGAAGCTGGATCCCGAGACGGGCGAGGCGCCGGGCAAGATCCCGCACGAACTCCGCCGGAGCGCATTCGAACCCGGCACCGCCACATCGCTCCCACCGCTTTACTACGGCACGATCGACGCCACCCCGCTGTGGATCTGCCTGCTGCACGACGCCTGGCGATGGGGCATGCCGGACTCCGAAGTGGCGGCGCTGCTGCCGAATCTGCTCGCCGCGCTCGACTGGATCCGCGGCCACTCCGACATCGACGGCGACGGATTCGCCGAGTACATCGACGAATCCGGCCGCGGGCTGGCCAACCAGGGCTGGAAGGATTCCTGGGACGCGATCCGATTCTCCGATGGCGACCGGGCGGATCCCCCGGTCGCCCTGGTCGAGGTGCAGGGCTACCTGCACGAGGCGGCCTGCCGAGGGGCGGACCTGCTTGCGGCGTTCGGCCGCGACGGAGCGGACGACTGGCGCCGGTTCGCCGCGGAGCTGACCGAGAAGTTCCGCGCCGAGTTCTGGGTTTCCGACCAGGCCGGGCCATATCCGGCGCTCGCGCTGGACGGCGGCAAGAAACCGGTCGACGCGCTGACCAGCAATATCGGGCACCTGCTGGGAACTGGGCTGCTGACCGAGACGGAAAGCCAGCAGGTCGGAAGGCGGCTGCTCGGCTCCGACATGGCAGGCGGATTCGGACTGCGCACCATGTCCGACGCGGCGGGCGGATACTCCCCGCTGAGCTACCACTGCGGTTCGGTGTGGCCACACGACACGGCGATCGCCATCCTCGGGCTGACCCGCTCCGGACAACGAGACCGAGCCGCGGAACTCGGCCGCCAAATCCTGCACGCAGGCGCAGGTTTCGGCTGGCGGCTGCCGGAACTGTTCTCCGGCTACGGCATCCAGGACACCGGCACGCCGATCCCGTACCCGGCATCCTGCCGCCCCCAAGCGTGGTCGGCGGCGGCCGCGATCGCGGTGCTGCAAGCCTTCCTCGGCCTGGAGGTCGACGTCCCGGCCCGGCAGATCGTCATCCGCCCACCGAAACCAAGCCCCGTCGGTGCCCTGGAAGTCGAAGGACTCGTGGTAGCGGATGCCCGACTGGACATCGCGATCGACGCCGAAGGCAACGTCCGCCACGTCCAAGCCCCGGAGGGCTACCGCGTGATCACAGGCTCCTCGGTGTTCTGAGTGGTCGCGTTCAGTGAACCAAATAGTTACTTGAGTTCAAGATTGAGTAACTCGATCGTTGCTCAGCTGGCGGCGTAATGACGGGGACATCCGCGCCGGGGTCCTGTTGCTCTGGTCGACGATCTCACTGCCTGGCGGTTCCGCGAGAGAGTGCGGCGGCTTTGCGTTCGCACCTGGGACTGTGGCTCTGTCGGCACGTCACCCGAGTTCGTGTGGGCTCGTGCCCGCGGTTGCGTTGATCTTGATCGCCAGCTTCCTGACGATCGAGGCGTTGCCCGCGATCAAGCATCGAAGAACTCCAACCTAAATAACTGTTCTTTGACTTGTGCCGCCTCCACTAGTAACCTCCTAGTTACTAGTCTGAGTGTTGAGGAG
>NZ_JALBWV010000035.1 GCF_022678645.1 Saccharopolyspora soli
GGCGGCGAGTGATCGGCCAGGGGTCGTGCGTGCGCAACCGGGCTGGAGCCCGGCTACGCACTCACGACACCAGCGCCTTGTCAGTCCTCCAACTGCGCCACGTACATCGTCACCTCGGCCGCGCAGCCGAGCTCCTCGAACTCCGGGGTCTCCCACACTTCGAGTTGAGGCTCCATGGCTCTCACCTCCCTCCGCCGAACTCGATTCCGGCACGGACTGCCCCGTCCAGGGCCGATCGTCGTTCTCGGCGCACGGGTGCGCAGGGCTCGGTGACACGATCGCGTGGCGCCGAGCGTGCCGCGCGCACCGGAACACGAGTGGTGGTTCTCCGAGGGCTGCCCCTCGAACCCTCGGAGAACCACCGGTCCATCGCCCTACGCGGCGACGCTGCCGTGCGGGTCGATGACGTACTTCCTGGCTTCCCCGCGGTCGAACTCGGCGTAGCCCTGGGGCGCCTGATCCAAGCTGATGGTGGTGGCGTTGACCGCCTTGGCGATCTCGGCCTTGCCGGAGAGGATCATGTTCATCAGCTTCCGGTTGTACCGCTTGACCGGGCACTGACCCGTGGTGAAGGAGTGGGACTTGGCCCAACCGAGGCCCAGCCGCACACCGATCTGGCCGATCTTCGCGTTCTCGTCGATGCCGCCGGGATCGCCGGTCACGTAGAGGCCGGGAATGCCCAGCGAGGCGCCCGCCCGCGCGATGGCCATGACGTCGTTGAGCACGGTGGCTGGTGCCTCCGCGGCGTCCTTGCCGTGCCCGCGGGCCTCGAAACCGACCGCGTCGACGGCGGCGTCGACCTCCGGCTCACCCACGATGTCGGCGATGAGGTCGGGCAGCCCCTCGTCCTGAGCGAGGTTCACCGTCTCGCAGCCGAAGCTGCGGGCTTGCGCGAGGCGCTGCTCGTTCATGTCGCCCACGATCACGACGGAAGCGCCGAGCAGCTGTGCCGCGTGCGCGGCGGCCAGGCCGACCGGGCCCGCGCCAGCGACGTACACAGTGGACCCCGTGGTCACGCCAGCGGTGTAGGCGCCGTGATAACCCGTCGGGAAGATGTCCGACAGCATGGTGAGATCCAGGATCTTCTCCAGCGCCTGGTCGCGATCCGGGAACTTCAGCAGGTTGAAGTCCGCGTAGGGCACCATCACGTATTCGGCCTGCCCGCCGACCCAGCCACCCATGTCGACGTAGCCGTACGCGGCACCGGCGCGCGCTGGGTTGACGTTGAGGCAGATGCCGGTCTTGCCCTCGTCGCACATGCGGCAGCGACCGCAGGCGATGTTGAACGGCACCGAGCAGATGTCGCCGGGCTGGACGAAGAGCACGTCGTCGCCGACTTCGACGATCTCACCGGTGATCTCGTGCCCGAGGCTCTGCCCGACGGGCGCCGTGGTGCGCCCCCGGACCATGTGTTGATCACTGCCGCAGATGTTGGTCGTCACGAGTTTGAGGATCGCGGCGTGCGGCGCCTGCCGCTTGATGCCCAGGCCCCTGACCACGTCATCCGGCAGTTCCAGCTTGGGGTAGTCGATCGTTTCAACGGCGACCTTGCCCGGTCCCTTGTAAACGACTACGCGGTTTCCCGGCATAAGCTTCCCTTCCAATCCGCGTCGTTGCAGATGTGCGAGCGCCCTGCCGTGCTGCGCTATCGAATTACGCATATTGCGACAGTTGAATGCGGACCTTATTCGGTTGATCTTTCAAACAGCAAGGAAACTGTGCGGAACGGGAGCGGCCGGGCAACGAGCGGCGCCCACCGCACAACAACCGGTCAACGCCGCGAACGCGAAGCTGCTGAGACCAGGAGCCCGAGTCGATCGCGCCGGGCCTGAGATGCCGCTGAGCGGCGCGGCCAGAGTACTACAGTGCTGCCTGCGCCAAAGTTGGTCGTTGTGGGGTTGGCGGGTGGTTGGTTTGGATCGGCGGCGGATCGAGGCCGGTTGCCGGTTCGGGGTCGCTGAATTGATTCCCGATCGGCTTCGGGAACTCGGCTGGACCGTTGCGGTTGATGGCGTATCGCAGTCCTATGTGGATCTCGGGGATCCGACTTTCCTGAAGATGCCCTTCGCGGCTTGGATCGGTCAGCTGATCGACCGGCACTGGACGTCCGGCGCCCCGCTGTCGGCGCTGTTCGTCGGGGGCGCTGGTTGCACGCTGCCGCGTTACGTCGCCGCTACCCGGCCTGGTTCGGCGCAGACCGTCTACGAGCTCGACGGGCAGTTGGTCGACCTGGACCTGGTGCGTGAACATCTTGAACTCGACCGCGTTCCTGGGCTGCACGTCGCCCTGCGGGACGGTCGATCCGGTGTCGAAGGGGCTGCGGACGGCAGCGCCGACCTCGTGGTTTCGGATGTTTTCCAGGCTGGCGACGTCGTCACCGAACTGGCGGCCGTCGAGTTCTTGTCCGAGGTCGCTCGGGTGCTGCGCCCCGGTGGGCTCTACGCCGCCAACATGTGGGATGCCGCCGATCTCGGCTTCGCGCTGCGTGCGGTCGCTTCCGTCGCCGCGGTCTTCCCGCACGTCCTGGTCATCGCCCAGCCCGGCGTGCTGTTGCGCAGCCGTCCCGGCAACGTCGTGGTCGCCGCGTCCACCAGCAGTCTTCCGATGGCGGAGCTGGTCGAGTGGGGCGCGGTCGCGGAAACCCGCGTTTCCTGCTTGACGCCGACCCAGCTGGCCGCGGTCTGCGGAACGGCTGCTCCGTTGACCGAGGCCGATCCGCTGGCCAACCCCGTGCCGCCGGTGCACGGGTGGGGGTACGGATCCCGCTTCGCCTGACCTCGGCCAGCCCATCGGGGGTCCGGCGGCCGGGTGGTGAGTTCGTCGTGGTCGACCGCCGCCTGGGCACGGCAAAAGAAAATCTTTCGCTTTGACGTGGTGTTTACGGAAATATGTTGCTTATTGTCGGATCTCTGATGTAATTCTTCTTGACAAGGTGACTTGGAGTACCGCGCCTACACGGAGCCGGGAGGCCGAACATGACCGCTCAGCAGGAGACCGTTCGCGACGTGGCAACCGATGTCCCCACCCCGCGCGCCGCGGCGAGCGACGCCGTGACGGCGCTGCGGGAGCACGTGACCGGTGACCTGTTGGACATCGTGGTGGACCTCGCCGCAGGTGAAGGCTGCCGGATCCGCGACGTCCGCGACGGCACCGAATACCTCGACATGACCATGTTCTTCAGCTCGGCGCCGCTCGGGCACGGGCATCCGGGCCTGCGCACGCCCGACTTCGAGGCGGCACTGGTGCGCGCCGGGCGGATCAAGCCGTCCAACCCGGACTTCGCCACCGTCGAGCAGGCCCGCTTCGCCGAGACCTTCCGCCGCGTGGTCGGCGTACCGGACCTTCCGCTGCTGTTCTTCATCGACGGCGGCACGCTCGCGGTGGAGAACGCGCTGAAGGTCGCCTTCGACTGGAAGACGAAGGTCAACGCGCGCGCCGGGATCGCGGCGCGCGGTTCTCGCGTGCTGCACCTGGAACGCGCCTTCCACGGCCGCAGCGGCTACACGCTCTCGCTGACCAACACCGATCCGGCGAAGATCCGCGACTACCCGATGTTCGACTGGCCGCGCATTCCGAGCCCGGCGGTCGAACCGGGCGAGCGCTGGGATGTCACCGAACTGCTGCCGGAGGAAGTGGTTGCGCTCGACGCCGCCCGCGCCGCGCTGCGCAGGTACGGCCGGGAGATCGCCTGCTTCGTGTACGAGCCGATCCAGGGCGAGGGCGGCGATCGGCACCTGCGGCCCCGGTTCCTGCGGGCCGTGCAGGAACTCTGCCGGGAGCACGACGTGCTCACCGTCGCCGACGAGGTGCAGACCGGTGCGCTGACCGGGCAGCCCTGGGCGCACCAGGCGTTGGGCCTGGAGCCCGACCTGGTGGCGTTCGGCAAGCGCCTGCAGGTGTGCGGGGTGATGGGCGGGCGCCGGGTGCTGGAGGTCGCCGACAACGCCTTCCGCGAACCCAGCCGGATCAGCTCCACCTGGGGCGGCTCGCTGGTCGACATGGTGCGCGCGACCAGGATCCTGGAGGTCGTCGAGCGCGAGGACCTGTTCGAGCACAGCCGGTCGATGGGCGACCTGCTGCTGGGCGAGCTGCGCGACCTGGCGGTGGAATTCCCGGCGGTGATCCGCGCCCCGCGCGGCCGGGGCCTGATGTGCGCGATCACCTTCCACGACCCGGCCCAGCGGGACCGGGCGATCGCGATCGCCCGCGAGACCTACCGAACGCTGTTCCTGCCGTCCGGCCCGGACTCGCTGCGCTGCCGCCCACCCCTGTCGGTCCGCCCGGAGGAGATCGTCGACGCCGTCGCGGCGCTCCGCAAGACCCTCGCTGACCTGGGCTGACCCATCAGATCCAGCCTTCTTCCCAGGCGTGGCGGGCCGCTTCGTGGCGGGTTGCCACGCCGAGCTTGGTCATCGCCGACGACAGGTAGTTGCGGACCGTGCCCGGCGCCAGGTGCACTGCGGCGGCGATCGTGGCGATGGTGCCGCCGCGCAGGGTGTGGCTGAGCAGTTCGAGCTCCCGATCGGTGAGCGGGCAGCTGCCCCCGGTCAGCGCGCTGGCCGCGATCTCCGGGTCGATGTAGCGGCCACCGGCGTGCACGTCGCGCAGGATCGCGGCCAACCGGGACGCCGGGGTGGTCTTGGGCACGAAGCCGCGGATCCCGGCGGCCAGCGCCCGCTTCAACACCCCTGGGCGGGCATGCCGGGTGACCAGCACGATCGGTGTCTCCGGGCCGATGCGCTGGGCGGCCTGCACGCCGTCGAGCCCCGGCATCTCCAGGTCGAAGACCGCGATGTCCGGCTGGTGTTCGCGGACCGCTCGGATCGCGTCGTTGCCGTTGTCGCTCTGGGCGACGACGGTCAGGTCCGGCTCCAGATCGAGCAGCGCCGCCAGCGCTCCTCGGATCAGGTCTTCGTCGTCGGCCAGCACCACTCGGATCACGGCGTCCTCCCGGGTTCCTCAGCGGATCCGCGCAGCTCGAACCGATCATCGACCCGGTCCGTGTCGACCCACCCGCCCAGCGTGCCGAACCGCTGCCGCAGCCCGTCGATGCCGGACCCGCTGGCGCCGTTCGGCGGGTTCGCGCGGTCGTTGCGCAACACGACGAGCGTGCGGGAGCCGTCGACGCAAATGCTGAGCTCGCACCGTTCGGCGTGGGAATGCCGCAGGATGTTCGTCGTGCCCTCGCGCACCAGCGCGCCGAACAGCGGTTGCAGCGGCGGCGGAACCCGCGTCGCATCACCGTCCACTGTGGTCTGGATGCCAGCCGCTTCCAGGATTTCGCGGGCGTTGTCCAGTTCCGTGGTGAGGTTGCTGCGTCGATACCCCTGCACGACTTCGCGGGTGTCCTTGAGCGCGGTTCGGGCGAGTTCGGCCACCTCGGCGGCTTGCCTGCGGGCCGCGTCGTCGTCGGTGCCGACGAGCCGTTCGGCCAGTTCCGCCTTCAACGCGATCGCCTGCAGGTGGTGGCCCTGGATGTCGTGCAGATCGGCGGCGAACCGGAGGCGCTCCTTCGCGATGGCCAACTCGGCGCTCACCGCACGGGCGCGGTCCAGTTCGAGCACGATGTCCCAGAACCACGCGACCCCCACCATCAGGGAAACGATCACTCCGACGATGAGCATGATGTAGACACCGGTGTCCACAGCCAGCAGGGGATTGATCGGGGAGACCGCGACGGCTGCGGTCACGCCGGTCAGCCCCAGGACCCCGATCGTCATCGGCCAGCGCAACCGGCGCGGCGCGGCCGAGATGTGCGCCCCGGCCAGACCGCTGAGCAGCATCGCCCACGCCAGCCCGCTCTGGTCGCGGAGCAGCGCGTAGACCATGGCACCGAGCGACAGCACGAAGACCACACCGTCGACCGCGGGTCGTTGCTCTCCACGACCGAGGCCCTTCATCAGGCTGGCGCACAGCCGGGTGCCGTGGACCGCGATCACCAGCACGATCACCGACAGCACCACGATCTCGACCGCGTTGTAGAAGCCCTGCAAGGCACCGAGAACCAGGTTCAGCACCGGGAACGCCGCGAAGACCGGCAGCGTCGGCACGATCGACCACCAGGTGTAGCGGCGCAGGTGCCGGATGCGGCGGGGGTCGAAGTCGCCCGCGTCGGTTTCGCTCACCCGTCCAGCATCCTGCATCCGCGGCGCGTGGACTGCTCAGTCGGCCATGACATCAGTCATCACTTTTCCTGACAGGACCCGTACTGGCCGCTGACGGAACGCTCTACCCACAGGTGTGTGGCCCGGCGAGCCTGGACGCATGACATCACCGGTGATCAGGGTGAGCGGGTTGCGCTGTCGCTACGGCGACTTCGAAGCGGTCCGCGGCATCGACTTCGAGGTGCGGCAGGGCGAACTGTTCGCGCTGCTGGGCACCAACGGCGCGGGCAAGACGACCGCGCTGGAGACCATCGAGGGGCATCGCGCACCGGCTGCCGGGGCGGTCCAGGTCTTCGGGCGGGATCCCCGGCAGGATCGCGCAGCGGTGCGCCGCCGGACCGGGATCATGTTGCAGGAAAGCGGGTTCGCCGGTGACCTGACGGTGCTCGAAACTGCGGAGCTGGCCAGCGCCATGCGGCACCGGAAGTCCGATGTGGACGCGACGCTGGCCGCTCTGGGACTGGCCCCGCGCCGTGCGGTGCGGGTCAAGCAGCTCTCCGGCGGTGAGCGGCGTCGGCTGGACCTCGCACTCGCCGTGCTCGGCGATCCGGAACTGCTGTTCCTCGACGAGCCGACCACCGGGATGGACCCGGAATCCCGCCGCGCCACCTGGGACCTGGTGCGCGGCTTGCTCGCTCGCGGTACGACGGTGCTGCTGACCACGCATTACCTCGAAGAGGCCGAACGGCTGGCGCACCGGCTGGCGATCATGCACCAGGGCCGCATCGCGGTGTCCGGCCGACTGGTCGACGTGCTGGCCAGCGAGCAGGCGCGGATCAGCTTCGACGCGGGGTGCCCGGTCCAGCTGCCGCCGCTAGCCGGAATGGCCAGAACCGCTGGCACCCGCGTCGAAATCCGCACGCCGGAGTTGCAGGGGGATCTGCACCTGCTGCTGCGGTGGGCCGACGCGCAGCGGCTGGAACTCGCCGGACTGCGCGCCCACCAGGCATCGCTCGACGACATCTTCCACGCCGTCCGCCAGGAGGTGACCACCCGATGAGCGGCGCAGTCCTCGCCCTGAGCCGGGCCGAAGCGAAGTTGTTGCTGCGCAACAAGACTGTCGCGACCAGCGCGACGTTGCTGCCGATGCTGATGGGCTTCTTCCTGGCGCATTCGGTGCCGGAGAACGCGGGCGCGCCGGTCTGGTCGACGACGCTTTCCTTGCAACTGCTGATGGTTCTCGGGTTCACGGTCTACTTCACGGTGACCGCGGCGTTGACCAGCCGCCGCGAAGACCTGTACCTGAAGCGATTGCGCAGCGGGGAGCCGTCGGAGTCGGCGATCCTGACCGGCCTGCTGGCTCCGGTGGTCGTCCTGGGCATCGTCCAGGCGGTCGCGGTGCTCGTGATCGCGGCAGTCCTGGGAGCACCAGTGGTGGCGAATCCGCTGCTGCTGGCGGTCGCGATGCTCGTCGGAACGGCGCTGTGCGTGGCGGCGGGCGCTGCGACGAGCGGCCGGACATCCACCGCGGAACAGGCGCAGATCACCACGCTGCCGTGGTTCTTCGTCCTGATCGGCGGCGCGATGTGGATGTCGATGAGCGCCGAGGTAACGCCGATCATGCTCGCCGTGCCGGGCGGCGCGTTCGCGGACCTGGTACGCCGCTCGATGTCGGGCGAGGACGCACTCGGCGCCCTCCCAGCCCTCGGTGCGCTGCTGGCTTGGACGGTACTGCTGACGATCCTGTCCCGAGCATGGTTCCGCTGGGAACCCCGCACTTGACGGCACCGCCGCGTCTTCGAGGTGAGGGGCACCCTTTACCAAGTAAGTTGGTAAAGGGTGCCCCTCACCCACCATTCCATCGGGTGATCCAGGAGGGCCGCGACCGACAACGAGTTCGGGAACGGGTCAGCGCCAGGACGGGAGCCAGAGTTCGGCTTGCCAGTGCTCCTGGGTGATCGGTTCGCCGTTGAGGATCGGCCACAGCCACACGAAGTTCGCCACCACGAGCCCCACGTACAGCGACACCGCGAGCAGCCCGGTTCGTCGCCGCTCGAAGTGGTCCCGCGCCGAACCGAGGACTTCGCCCAGCACCAGCACGATCCCCAGCACCAGGAACGGCGCCAGCGGCGTCGCGTAGAAGAAGTACATCTGCCGGTCCAGGTTGGTGAACCACGGCAGGTAACCCGCACCGTAACCGACCAGCACCGCGGCGTAGCGCCAGTCCATCCGGCTCGTGGTGCGCCAGACCGCCCATGCCGCGACCGGCAGCGCCAGCCACCACATCGCCGGGGTGCCGATCAACATCGTCGCCTCGATGCAGCTGGCCCGGCCGCAACCCGGCATTCCGGACTCGTAGTAGTAGAGCATCGGGCGCATGCCCATCGGCCACGCCCACGGCTTGGACTCCCACGGGTGCGGAACCTTCGGCGTCACCAGGTGGGTGTGGAAGTCCAGCACGTTGAGCTGGTAGTAGAGCATCGAGCGCAGCGCGTCCGGCAGGAACCCGAAGCCGATGTCGTCGGCGACCAGGGTGGCGTGCCGATCCGTGGCCGTCTCGCTGGCGAACCAGCCCGCCCAGGTCGCGAAGTACACCAGCAGCGGGAACACCAACAGCGCCCACAGCGCCGGAGCGGTGTCGCGCACCAGCGCGGCTCGCCACGGCCGCCGGACCCCGGCCGCCCGCCTGGCCAGCGCATCCCAGATCACGCTGAGCAGGCCGAACGCCATGATGTAGTAGATGCCGTTCCACTTGACGCCGCAGGCCAGTCCGATCATCAGCCCAGCGCCCAACCGCCACCAGCGGAAACCCAGCCGCGGCCCCCAACTGCTCGCGGCCAACCGCCCGTCCACGCAGACCTGCCACATCCGGGTGCGCACCTGATCGCGGTCGACCACCAGGCAGGCGAACGCGGCGAGCAGGAACATCGCCTGGAAGATGTCGAGCATCCCGACCCGCGACTGCACGTGGCTGACCCCGTCGCAGATCAGCAGCACGCCAGCGAGCGCACCCAGCAACGTCGATCGGGTCATGCGGCGGGCGATGCGGATGATCAGCAGCACCATCACCGTGCCGAACAGCGCGGCCAAGACGCGCCAACCCCACGGGTTGTAACCGAGCAGCCACTCGCCGATCGCGATCATCTGCTTGCCGACCGGCGGGTGCGCGACCAGTTCGTAGCCCGGGTTGTCCTCGTAGCCGCCGTTGCGCAGCATCTGCCACGCCTGCGGCACGTAGTGCTTCTCGTCGAAGACGGGAGTGCCCTCGTCGGTGGCGCGTCCGAGGTCCCACAGCCGCACGAGCCCCGCGACCAGCGTGATCGAGATGGTGACCAGCCAACTTCGCAGCCGATCAGTGGGCATCATCACGTCGAGCAGGGGGCGCGGATCGTGCTCGCCCGGCGGCCGGGCCGATGGCGTGCGGCCGACGTGGACGAGTTCGTCGCCGCTGCGGCCACCGGAGTTGGGGACGAGGACGCTCACAACCCCCGATCGTAGGAGACCGTCGGTGAGCCCGGCTGGCTAAGGTCGCGCGTTCACCTCCAGCCGGGCGGGCCGCACCCCAGCAGGAACCGGAAATACGCTGTGCAGCTATGGACACCGGCACGCTGCTGCTCGCCGCCACCCCGCTCGGCGACGCCCGCGACGCCTCGGCACGCCTGGTCGACGCCCTCGGCTCCGCCGACGTCATCGCCGCCGAGGACACCAGGCGGGTGCGTGCGCTGGCCAGCGCACTGGGCGTCACACCCGGCGGCAAGGTGGTCAGCTACTACGAGGCCGTCGAGTCGGCGCGGCTGCCGATGCTGCTGGATGCGCTGCGCGAAGGCCGCACCGTGCTGCTGGTCACCGATGCCGGGATGCCCAGCGTGTCCGACCCCGGATACCGACTGGTGTCGGCCTGCGTCGCGGAGCAGCTGCCGGTGACGTGCCTGCCCGGCCCATCCGCGGTCACCACGGCGCTGGCGGTGTCCGGGCTGCCGTCGGACCGGTTCTGCTTCGAGGGGTTTCCGCCGCGCAAGTCGGCGGAACGACGCCGCTGGCTCGGCCGACTCGTCGCCGAGGAGCGCACCTGCGTGTTCTTCGAAGCGCCGCACCGGTTGGCGGATGCCCTGGCCGACGCCGTCGAGGTGCTGGGCGGCCAGCGGCGAGCGGCGGTTTGCCGCGAGCTGACCAAGACGTACGAGGAGATCCGCCGCGGCAGCCTCGCGGAGCTCGCCGCCTGGGCCGCCGAAGGCGTGCGCGGCGAGATCACCGTGGTGCTCGGCGGAGCCGAGCCGGTGGCCATCGATCCAGCGGAGCTGGTGGCGCGAGTGGAGGAGCGCGCCGCCGAAGGCGTGCGGCTGAAGGACGCGGTAGCGGAGGTCGCGGAGCTCGCGGGCGTGCGGAAGAAGGAGCTCTACGACGCAGTCCTCGCCGCCCGCCGCTAGCGATGAGGACGGAGTGAAGGGCACCTTTGACCGAGTGCCGGTCTCAGGTGCCCTTCATTCCTCACCTGAACGGAGCTCCGTGGACGAGTGCTGAAGTTTTGGGAACTGGGTGTTCGGTGTTGGTGGGGTGCGGCAAGATCGCGGGATGCGTACTGCTGTTCTCGCCCTGCACTGGCAGGTCAACGTGATCCAGCCCGATGGTTTCTTCGGCGGCATGCTCGCCGAGCCGGTGGCGCGTAGTGGGGTGGTGGGACGTGCCGCGGCTTTTCACCGGGCGGCCGGGGACGCCGGGGCCGAGCTCGTGTTCACCCGGTTCGCAGTGCCGGTGGGGGAAGGTGCGCTGGTGCGCAACACCGAGTTCATGCGGGCCGTCGGCGATGCGCAGGAGTCCTTCCGGCCGGATGCGCCGGGCACCGCGCTGATCCGGGAGATGTCCGAATTGGACGGACGAACCGTGGACAACCAGAAGCTCTCCGGGCTGGCGGGCAACGATCTCGCGCCCGCGCTGACCGAACGCGGCACGGACACCCTGTTGATCACCGGTGTGGCCACCAACCTCACGGTCGAGCAGACCGCCCGGCACGCCACCGACCTGGGCTTCACGGTGCACGTGGTGAGCGACTGCGTCGCGGCGGCGGACGAAGCGGTGCACGCCGCGTCCCTGGCGAACCTCGACTTGGCGACGGCGGGCTGCGTCACCGCCGAACAGGCGCTGTCCCTGATCAGCTGAGCAAGCGGGATCGGGCGGCCATGCATGCCCGCGGACTCCGCTCGTTCTGCGGTGCGGATCTGGGGATTCCGCGCGAAATCGCCACGCTGTGGGAACTCGCGCGGATTGGGCATGTCGAGGGGGCCGTCAGGCAAGCGGCGTGAGCCGCTTCCTCCCACCCTCGCAGCTTGCGCCGCGGGTTCACGGTGGCCCACCCCTCTGGGGTTCTCCCCGCGAGGACAGCCCCGACGTGGTGTCGGCATACATGATGTCGGGGATCCCACACCGAGAAGACCTCTGAGGTTCCGCTACCCGCACCGCCACGCAAGCCAATCCGCGCACCCTCTTACTTGGTAAGAGGTGCCCTTCACCTCGAAACGCCACCACCGGCGCCGCGGGCTCATGCGTCGAGCAGTGACAGGATCGGGGCGGCCTTGGTGAGCACTTCCTGCCACTCCCGCTCCGGGCCGGAGTCCGCGGTGATCCCGCCGCCGACTCCCAGGTGCAGCACCCCGTCGGCGTATTCGAGAGTGCGGATGGCGACGTTGAGTTCCAGGCCCGCAACAGGGGAGACCATGCCGACCGCGCCGCAGTAGACCTCGCGCGGCTGCGATTCCAGTTCCGCGATCACTTCCAGCGCCCGAACCTTCGGCGCGCCGGTGACCGAGGCTGGCGGGAACGTCGCCGACAGCAGAGCCGAGTTCGACAGGTCCTCGGGGACCTCCGCCCGCACGTCCGAAACCAGGTGCCACACACCGGGATGCGGCTGCACGCCCAACAACCGGGGCACCGTCACCCCGCCGATCTCGGCAACCCGCCCGAGGTCGTTGCGCGCCATGTCCACGATCATCACGTTCTCCGCGATGTCCTTCGTGGACGATCGGAGCAGTTCGGCATTGCCGTCGTCGCGCGGGCCGCGGCGCGGCAGGGTCCCCTTGATCGGGCTGGAATGCACCACCCCACCCCGCCGGGCCAGGAACAACTCCGGCGACAACGACGCGACCGCACCCCACGCCCCGGCCACGTACGCCGCCCGCGCGGGCTGGAACCGCTCGCTACCGGCCGCGAACACCTCCAGCGGATCGCCCCGGAACGGCACCGTGAACCGGCTGCAGATGTTGGCCTGGAAGATCTCGCCTGCGGCGATCTCTTCCACGCATCCGCGCACGGCTTTGCCGTGCTGGTCGGCGTCCGGTCTGCCGACCGGCCCCGCCTCCCACGCCGCCTGCGGCGGATCGCCTGCGGCGACCACCTCGGCGAGCTCCGCGACCAATCCCGGTTCTGCGGCGCCCAGCGCCTCGAACCACCATTGCCCGCTCGCTTCGCGGCGCAGCAAGTGGTCGGCCCAACCCCAGGCCGCCGTTGGCAGCCGCCTGGGCTGGGCGTGCTGGCCAGGATCGGTGAGGCCGTAGCCGAGGTATCCGATCCAGCCGCCGCCTACCGGCCCCGGCTCCGCCGGGATCGGCGCCGTGTCCGCGGTGCTGAATGCCCGCTGCGGCGGGGTCGCGGTGATCCGCACCGATGGCGCGAGGACTGCGGAGCCGCCGAACCAGTCGCCGGTGAGCGCGGCGGGCGGCGGAAGGCCGCGCCGACGTGCGCGAGCCGCGAGGCAGCGCAGCACCTGCGCGGCGCTCGCGTCGCCGTCGATCGGACGGGTGAAAACCGGCACGCGGCCAGTATGACTGCGCCCGGCATCCGCCCCAGCACCCCGGATCAGAACCCGTGCCCCTCGCCACCCTGCTGGCGGCGCGGGCTGCACACCCCCGGCATGTTGGTCAAGGACAGGCGCGAAATCGCTTTCCGTACTGGGTGCACCCACGAGCCTGGGGCGAACGCTCGAACGCTGAACGTTCCGGGAATCCCGTTACCAGCTCGTCCGCCGGGACCTTCCGTACGGTGGCGGCATGGTGCATGTGGTCGGTGCGACGAGGCTCGCGAGGATCACCGGTGAGGAGTCCTGCAACCGCACAGCGAGCCGGTTCGGCGTCCATGCGACGGATCTCGGGATCATGTGGGACGACGGTCGGGGTGGTGTGCTCGCGGCGTTCGGCGACACCTACGGCGACGGGTGGGGCGGCCACGGCGCTGGACCCGCGCACGCCGACTGGCGGTACAACGTGATCGCGCGGTCCACCAACACCGATCTCGACGCCGGGCTGAAGTTCGACTCGGTGCTGCAACGCGAGGACGGCATGGCCGGGCAGGTGCTGCCCGGCGACCGCACCGGCGTCCCCGAGCACACCGTGATCCCTACCTCGGGAATCGCCGTGGGTGGCCGCAACTACCTGCACTACATGTCGGTCCGGCATTGGGGGGTGCCGGGCGTCTGGCACACCAACTACGGCGCGCTCGCGTTTTCCGACGACGGCGGGCGCACCTGGACGAAGTCGGCGACGGCGGTGTGGCCGAACCGGCGGCAGGGGTGGCTGAGCCGGTTCCGGCGGCGCGACCAGGGCGGACATCCATTCCAGATGATCGGTTTCGCGGGTGTGCTGGATGGTCGTGCGCACCTGCTCGGCACCCCGAGCGGGCGGTTCGGTGCCGGGCACCTCGCCCGCGTCGGCGCTGACGACCTGCTCGAACCGGCGGCGTACGAGTACTGGACCGGGTCCGGCTGGAGCGCGGATCCGTTCGCGGCCGCCCCGGTGCTGCCCGCGCCGGTGGCGGAGCTCTCGGTGCAGTACAACCGGTATTTCGACCGGTGGTTCGCAGTGCACCTCGACGAGCACCGCGCCGCGATCGTGCTGCGCACCGCACCGGAGCTCACCGGGCCGTGGACGGACGGCGAGGTCGTGGTGTCCGGCGCCGAATACCCGGCGCTCTACGGCGGATTCCAGCACCCGTGGGCGGCGGACCGACCGGCGATCTACTTCACGCTGACCCAGTGGGGCCCGTACAACGTCGACTTCTTCCGCGCCGACCTCGCCTGACCAGCCACCCGCTCCCAAACCCGCAACCGCGCAAACCGCCCTCTGCGGCACCGCAGGATGACGGGAACGGGGTGAGGGGCACCCTTCACCAACTTACTTGGTAAAGGGTGCCCCTCACCCCTCACCTGAATGGGGTTGTGAGTGCGTAAGTGGGCTCCAGCCCGGTTGAGGACTCACGACCCCGCACCGCCACCCGAGTCGAGCCGCGCGACCTCCCGACCGCTGGTTTCGCGATGCGGAACGGTGATGTCACCGCCGCGCTTGGGGGCTAGCCCGTCGGAATGAGGTTGTCGCCGGGGCCGTCATCTTGAATTCCGAGCCCGTTGTGTGTCGAAACACCGCGCAACGAGGTGGGGTGGGAAATGCGGATCAGAGGTGTCCTGGCTGCCCTGCTCGCGGTCGCCGCGGCGGCAACGCCCGCAACCGCCCAGTCCACGGCCGACGAACCCAGCGCGCCACCCGGCGTCAACGACTGGTAATGCCAACCGAACGCCGCACACCCGACGCCGGTGGTCCTGGTGCACGGCCTGGCCGAGGCCGCCGCCACCAACTGGGCTTACCTGGGCCCGGCCCTGGTCGACCAGGGCTACTGCGTGTTCGCGCTGACCTACGGCAGGCCGCCGGGCGTGCCCCCGCTCGCCGGTGGCTTTTCCCGCTGGAGGAAGCGCGCCCGAGCTGGCCGAGTTCGTCGACGAGGTGCTGGCGGCCACCGGCACCGACCGGATCGACCTGGTCGGCCATTCCGAAGGCACCGTGATGCCGCAGTACTACCTGAAGTTCCTCGGCGGCGCCGCCAAGGTGCACCGCTACGTCGCGCTCACCCCGCTCTACGACGGCAGCACCGTGCAGAACACCACGGAGCTCCTCGACAGGCTCGGTGAGGAGCTCCCGATCGTCGGCGGCATCGCCGACGAGCTGTGCGGTTCGTGCCGAGAATTCTTCAAGGGCTCCGAGTTCCTGACCAAGCTCAACGCGGGCGGTGCCGCGGTGCCGGGTATCGAGTGCACGACGATCATGACGAAGTACGACCAGGTGGTCACCCCGTGCACCAGCGGCTACCTGGACGCGCCGAACGCGACCAACATCGTCCTGCAGGACGTCTGCCCGGCGGACTTCGTCGAACACGTCGCGGTGGCCTTCAACCCGCACGTCCGGCAAATGGTGCTCAACGCCCTGGACCCGGCCAACGCCCAGCCCGTGCGGTGCTGATCAGCGGCAGTGGGTGATCGCGACGCGATCACCCACTGCCAAACCAGAACCCGTTCGAGATCATGCCCTCTCGAAACGTACGCTAAACAACATGAGTGCCTCTGTGTTGACCGCTGTGGCCTGGCCCTACGCCAACGGTCCGCGGCACATCGGCCACGTTTCCGGCTTCGGTGTGCCCTCGGACGTCTTCTCGCGCTACCAGCGAATGGCGGGCAACAACGTGCTCATGGTGTCCGGCACCGACGAACACGGCACCCCGATCTCGGTGCAGGCCGAGAAGGAGGGACTGACCACCCGGCAACTGGTGGACAAGTACAACCAGGTGATCGCCGAGGACCTGCAGGGCCTCGGCCTGTCCTACGACCTGTTCACCCGCACGACGACGGGCAACCACTACGAAGTCGTGCAGCAGATCTTCCTGGCGCTGTACCGCAACGGCTACGTCATGCCGAAGACCACCACCGGCGCGATCAGCCCGTCCACCGGCCGCACGCTGCCCGACCGCTACATCGAGGGCACCTGCCCGATCTGCGGTTACGACGGCGCGCGCGGCGACCAGTGCGACAACTGCGGCAACCAGCTCGACCCGGCCGACCTGATCAACCCGGTGTCCCGGATCAACGGTGAGAAGCCGGATTTCGTCGAGACCGAGCACCTGTTCCTGGATCTGCCCGGGTTCACCGAGTCGCTGGGCAAGTGGCTGTCCACCCGCACCGACTGGCGGCCCAACGTCCTGAAGTTCGCCCAGAACCTGGTCGATGACATGCGGCCGCGGGCGATCAGCCGGGATCTGGACTGGGGCGTGCCGATTCCGCTGGACGGCTGGCGCGACCAGCCGATGAAGCGGTTCTACGTCTGGTTCGACGCGGTGATCGGCTACTTCTCCGCCAGCGTCGAGTGGGCTCGCCGGATCGGACAGCCGGACGCCTGGCAGCGGTGGTGGACCGACCCGGCCGCCCAGGGCTACTACTTCATGGGCAAGGACAACATCACCTTCCACGCCCAGATCTGGCCCGCGCTCCTGATGGGCCACAACGGCCAGGGCGACCGGGGCGGCGAGGTCGGCCCGTACGGTGTGCTGAACCTGCCTGACGAGATCGTCTCCAGCGAGTTCCTGACCATGAGCGGGTCGAAGTTCTCCACCTCCCGCGGCACGGTGATCTACGTGCGGGACTTCCTGCGCGAGTTCGGCCCGGACACCCTGCGGTACTTCATCTCGGTTGCCGGTCCGGAGAACCAGGACACCGACTTCACCTGGGACGAGTTCGTCCGCCGCACCAACTTCGAGCTGGCCAACGAGTGGGGCAACCTGGTCAACCGCTCCATCGCGATGGCGGCGAAGAACAACGGCGCGGTGCCTGCGCCAACTGCGCCGCAGGCCGCCGACGAAGAGCTGAAGGCGTTGTCCCGCAACGCCTTCGACACGGTCGGTGGGCACTTGCAGCGCTCCCGCTTCAAGGCGGCTGCGCAGGAGGCGATGCGGGTGGTCTCGGCGGCCAACAAGTACCTGTCCGACCAGGAGCCCTGGAAGCTCAAGGACGACCCGGACCGCCGCGACGCCGTGCTGCACACGGCGCTGCAGGTCGTCTCCGACGCCAACACGCTGCTCACACCGTTCCTGCCGCACTCGGCGCAGCAGGTGCACGAATTGCTGGGCGGCACCGGGGTCTGGGCGGCCCAGCCGGAGATCCGCGAGGTGTCCGACCTGGACGACGCGAGCAGCTCCTACCCGGTTCTGATGGGCGACTACGCCGCCGAGCAGGCGAAGTGGCGGTCGACCGAGATCGAGGTGGGGCGGCCGCTGCAGAAGCCGACGCCGCTGTTCGCCAAGCTGGACCCGAAGCTCGGCGAGACTGGCCCCGAGTGGGCCCCGATCGTGGACTGATTCGCGAGGTGAGGGGCACCCGTGACCAAGTAACTGGGTCACGGGTGCCCTTCACCCGTGTTGGAGGTGCGATGAGCAAGCGCGACAAGAAGCGGGAGCTGCCGCCGGTACCGGAGGCGCTGCCCGCCCCGGCCGTGGACGCGCACACCCACCTCGACGCCTGCGGCGCGAAGACGCCGGAAGACGTGCGCGCGATGGTGGATCGGGCGCAAGCCGCCGGAGTGGGCCGAGTGGTCACCGTCGCCGACGACATCACCGCCGCGCAGTGGGCGGTCGAGGCGTCCACTTGGGACGACCGGGTGTTCGCCGCGGTCGCGTTGCACCCCACCAGGGCCAAGGACTTCGACGACGCCGACCGCCAGGTGCTGGCGCGGCTCGCCGAGCACCCGAGGGTGGTCGCGGTCGGGGAGACCGGGCTGGACTACTACTGGGACTTCTCGCCGCCGCAGCCCCAGCAGGAGGCGTTCCGCTGGCACATCGACCTGGCCAAGCGCTGCGGCAAACCGCTGATGATCCACGACCGCGACGCGCACCAGGACATCCTGCGCATCCTGGCCGAGGAAGGCGCCCCGGAGACGGTTGTCCTGCACTGCTTTTCCGGGGATGCGGACTTCGCGCGCGCCTGCGTGGACGCCGGATACGTGCTCTCCTTCGCCGGAACGGTGACCTTCCGCAATGCCAAGGAGCTCCGGGATGCCGCGCGGCTGGTACCGGTGGAACAACTGGTGGTGGAGACCGACGCGCCGTTCCTGACCCCGCACCCGTTCCGGGGACGTCCGAATGAGCCGTATTGCGCCAATTACACCCTTCGGGATCTTGCTGAACTCCGTGGGATGACGCTCGAAGAACTCGTGGTAGCGACCACTGCCACGGCCGAGCGAGTGTTCGGTCTCGATCAGGCGTAATCCAACCTGCCCACTTCTTACCCCTCGCTTTTTGATATTGGGCCCTCGATCAGGTCCGCTTGCAGTCCACGACGCCGCACCTACCGTCCACTGTGGAAGCCGGGATGGGGACACCCCGAACTCCGCCCGTTGGACGGAGGTCCGCCTGCCCGGAGGTTCGGCAGTCAGGATTGCCATGAAGTTCAGTTGTTTCGCGAAAGCGGCCGTGGTGGCGACCATCGCGCTCTGCGGCAGTGCGCCGATGGCGGCGGCGTCCCCGAGCGCCGGAGAACCGCCGATCCCGCGCAGCAACGTGTGGGACCTGCTCGCGAGGTGCGAGTCCGGCGGGAACTGGGCGGCGAACACCGGCAACGGCTACTACGGCGGCCTGCAGTTCAGCCGAGGCACCTGGGCCGCCCACGGCGGTGAGCAGTTCTCGCGGTATCCGCACCGGGCGTCGCGCGAACAGCAGATCGTCATCGCCGAGGCATTGCGCGCCGACCAGGGCGGTTACGGCGCCTGGCCAGCATGCGCGCGGAAGCTGGGATTGCCGCGGTGAGGTGACCAAGTCGTTCCGGGGATGCTGATCCCACGGGCGAGGGGAGGACGGGTCCGGCCCGAGCGCGCGGTTTGCTCGGGTCGGACCCGCGTTTCGGGTGACGTCGATCATGAACGCGGACGGTGTCCGCGACGTGTGATATGTCACCAAAAAGCTAGATCGCCCTGTTAACGGGCCGTTCTCGCTACCCCCGAATGGACCAAAACGCGGCAATCTAGCTACTGATCGTGGTCAGTTGCCCGGCAAATCGGCGTAACTGAGATCACAAGCTGGATCCGGGTGCTTGGCTGCATCCGTTGATCACGCTAGAGTCTCGGCCTCGTAACCGATGACAACCAGTCATGGGGAACGCCCGTTAGTCTCGCCGGTGTACGTCGGGGAAGCGGGCCACGAGCAACGGTGCTCGCGGTCGGCTAGGACTGCGCTTGGCTACGGGAGTCGGATACAGACACGAAGCACGAAGGTTGTGTGCCCGCAAGGAACTGGGGCGTTGCGCGACGACGTGGTCTCGCCCAACACCACCGCGGTTCCGCACCACGCGAGCGCGACTTCCGCCTTCGGGAGGTAACGACCCTGTGAACGGACGTGGCGAGCCCAGCTACCCCGGTCATGCCTACCGGCAGACCGACGGCTACTGGGCCGATTCCTTCGACGCGGCAACGGACTGGTTCACCCCGGTGCAGGCGACCGAGCAGCACACCGCGGTCGGGCTCCTAGAACGCCCGGAACCGGGCTGGTACCCGGCCGAAGACCACCCCAGCTTTCCGCCCGGCGCGCTGCAGATCACCCCGGCGGACATCTACGAGGCGCTCGGCCCGCAAGCCGAGGACTTCCTCGCCACCAGCGAGATCGACGTCGACGAGGTCATCCGGCTGATCAACGCCGAGACCACGTTGCTGCCACCGCTGGTCATCCCGGACGTGCTGCCGGAGGCCCAGGAGCAGGACGTCCCGCCGCCCGAGGTCGTCGAGGCGATCACCACCTGGAAGCGGCGGTTCCTCAAGGGCGCGGTGGCCGGAGTGCTGCTCACCCTCACCGGCACCGGCGGCGCGGCCGCCGCGATGGACAAGTCGGTGACCGTCGAGGTCGACGGGCACGAGCGCACCGTCAGCACCTATGAAGGGACCGTCGGCGAAGTGCTCGCCGACGAAGGCATCACCGTCGGCCAACACGACGCGCTCAGCCCGACGCCGCAGGCCAAGGTCAGCCACGGCGACACCATCACCCTGGACCGCGGTCGGCTGTTGAAGCTCAACGTCGACGGCGAGCACCGCGAGGAGTGGGTCCGCTCGGTCACGGTGGACCAAGCGCTGCGCCAGCTCGGCGTGCCCGCCGACGGGGCCTGGGTCTCCGCCGACCGCAGCATGGCCGTGCCCGAGCAGGGCATGGAGCTGACCGTCAAGACCAGCAAGAACATCACCATCATCGATGGGACGAACGCGCCCCGGCAGCTGACCACCACCGCCGTCGACATCGACGAGCTGGTCAAGGAGCAGAACCTCCAGCTCGGCCCGGAGGACAAGGTCACGCTGGGTGGCGACCAGCGGCTGGTCAGCGGCGCCGAGGTGCACATCGAGCGCAACGGCACCACGGTGATCAACGTGACGATGCCGGTCGAGCCCCCGGTGCAGGAGATCGTTGACAACACGATGTTCAAGGGCGAGGAAAGGGTCGAGTTCCCAGGCGTGCCGGGGGAGAAGATCGTGGTCACCCGCATCACCACCCGCAACGGCGAGGAGACCGACCGGGTGGCCCTGCACGAGCGGATCATCAAGGACGCGCAGCCCAAGGTCGTGCGGGTCGGCGGCAAGCCGTCCCCGAACAGCGCGGTCTGGGACAAGCTGGCGCAGTGCGAGGCGACCGGGAACTGGGCGGCGAACACCGGCAACGGCTACTACGGCGGCCTGCAGTTCGACAAGTCGACGTGGAACGCCTTCGGCGGCGACGAGTACGCGCCGTACCCCCACCAGGCCAGCCGCGAGCAGCAGATCGCGGTCGCGGAGAAGGTCCGCGACGCCCGCGGCGGCAGCTACGGAGCCTGGCCAGCCTGCTCCAACAAACTCGGCCTCGGCTGACGCTTTCGGTGTTCCAGGCTCGTTTTGCGTGGCGGTGCAAGTAGCGGAACCTCAGAAGCCTTCTCGACTCCGGGATCCCCGACTGACGTATGTCCAATACGCGGCGTCGGGGCTGTCCTCGCGAGATAGCTCGGGGTGCGGGGTGTCCCGCAGGGCACTGTTGAGAACCCGCGGCGGTGTTGTTGGATGCGGCGGTGTTGTTGGATGGGGTGAGGGGCACCCTTTACCAAGTTAGTTGGTGAAGGGTGCCCCTCACCTCTCACCTGGTCGGGGGTTTGGGGTTGGGTGGGGGTAGGTTTTTGGGGTGGACGACCAGCAGGGGGCGTTGCTCGGGCCCGCCGAGGTGCGTCGGTTGGCCGAGGAACTCGACATTCGGCCTACCAAGAAGCTCGGGCAGAACTTCGTGCACGATCCGAACACCGTGCGCCGCATCGTGGCTTCGGCTTCGATCAGCCCGGACGACGTTGTGCTTGAGGTCGGTCCCGGACTGGGCTCGCTGACGCTCGCACTGCTGCCTGCCGCCGGAGCGGTGATCGCCGTCGAGATCGATCCGGTGCTCGCGGCGCGGCTGCCGCGCACCGCCGCCGAGTTCGCCCCGGCGTTGGCCGACCGGCTCACCGTGCTCGAAGCCGATGCTCTGCGGGTTCGCGCCGAGGAGTTCGCGAAGCCACCGACCGCGCTGGTCGCGAACCTGCCGTACAACGTGGCAGTACCCGTCGTGCTGCACCTGCTGGCCGAGCTGCCGAGCCTGGCGCACGGCCTGGTCATGGTGCAGTCCGAGGTCGCCGACCGGATGGCCGCCAAGCCGGGCAGCCGGGTTTACGGCGTGCCGAGCGCCAAGGCGGCGTGGTTCGCCGACGTGCGGCGTGCCGGTCCGGTGCCGCGCAAGGTGTTCTGGCCGGTGCCCAATGTGGACTCCGGGCTGGTTTCGTTCCAGCGCATCGCACCGCCGTCGGCGGTGTCGCGCCAGGAGGTCTTCCGCGTGGTGGACGCGGCGTTCGCCCAGCGGCGCAAGACGTTGCGCGCCGCGCTGTCCGGTTGGGCCGGTTCCGCGAGCCGGGCGGAGGCCGTTCTCCGAGCCGCGGGCGTCGATCCGGCCAGCAGGGGCGAACAGTTGGAGATCGGTGATTTCGCACGCATCGCCGAAGCGGCGGCTACCGAGAGCGGTCGCTGAACCACCCGTCCGGACGCTTGCCAACCTGAGCACTTCCATTACGCGGAGTCACGGGTAACACCTAGTGTGGCGGGAAAATTCCCGCTCGGCCGGGTGTGTGATTTGGCAAACGATTTCGGAAAGTGACGACTATCAACTTGCGCTGGAATCCGCCAGTGGGTTCTACTATCCGGGATATCCATCCCGAGCGGCCGAGAGACCTGGCTCCGCGAAGCCGCAGCAACCACCCGGTTGGGCAGGTGCTAACGCCAGGACCGATGGAGTTGTTGTGGATTCCAACGCGCTGTTAGCCAGCCCGCCCGCGGGGCAGACCCGAGCTCAGCTGGCCCGATCGAGGCGAAGCCACATCCGGAGGCTGCTCACGCAGCGCCGTGTCATCGACCACGGCCGCCGGACGACCACCGCCTGTCGTCGCGAGATGTGACCCAGCCCTTCCTCCCTTTCCGAAGTTCCTGGCCTGTTGCCGCTTCCGCGTGCGCGGCCGTCGCGAGCTGATGTGGAGCCGATCGTGATCACAGTCGAGAACCTGACCAAGTCCTTCCAACACAACGACGGAACCGTCCGCGCCCTCGACGGCGTGTCGATGGACGTCTCGGCCGGTGCGGTGTGCGGCGTGGTCGGCCCGAGCGGTGCTGGCAAGTCCACCCTGGCGCGTTGCATCGCGCTGCTGGAGAAGCCGGACTCCGGGTCCATCCGCGTCGACGGCACCGACCTGGTTTCCCTTGACGGCAAGGCGCTTCGCGCCGCCCGCCGACAGATCGGTGTGGTGCCGCAGGGCGATTCGCTGCTGCGGCAGCGCACCGCCGCGGGCAACATCGCGTTGCCGCTGGAAGCGGCGGGGTTGAACGGCCCGCAGCGGCGCAGCCGGGTGGGCGAACTGCTGGACCTCGTGGGCCTGACCGACAAGGCCGCCGTCTACCCCGACCAGCTCTCCGGTGGACAGCGCCAGCGGGTCGCGGTGGCCCGTGCGCTGGCCGCGAAGCCGTCGGTGCTGCTCGCCGACGAGCCGACCTCGGCGCTCGATCCGGGCACCACCGACTCGGTGCTCACGGTGCTGGACCGCGCCCGCGCCGAGCTCGGTGTCACCGTGCTGGTGGTCACCCACGACATGGCGGTGATCCGCCGGATCGCCGATGACGTCGCGGTGCTGGAGAACGGCCGGGTGGTGGAACACGGCAAGGTCCTCGACCTGGTCGCCGCGCCCGGTAGCCGGGTGGGCGCCACGCTGCTGCCCGACACCGACCAGGCCGAGCCGCTCAAGCCGACCGGTGGTCGGCACGACGTCGTCGCCGAGGTCGTGCTGGTCGGCTTCGCCGCGGTCGGCGCGCTGCTGCCGGAGGCCGCCAGCCGCTTCGGGGTCGAGCTGGCGATCCTGGGTGGCGGGCTGATCCGGCTCGGGGACACGCCGGTCGCCAAGTTCAGGGTCGGCCTGACCGGCGAGCGCGCCGAGGCGGCCCTGAAGTGGATGATCGAGCGGGATGCGCACGTGCGACGCGCTCCGGTGTGCGTTGACGGAGTTGCTGCGTGAGCGATGTGACCCCCTGGTCGGAGGTCTTCGAACTACTCGGTGAAGCAACGGTCGAAACGCTCTACATGGTGCTGGTCTCCACCCTGCTGGCGGTGCTCGGGGGTTTGCCGCTCGGGGTGTTGCTGCACCTCGCCTCGCCGGTCGGCCTGAACCCGAAACCCGCGCTGTACCGGGTGCTCGGGGTGGTCGTCGACGTGGTGCGGTCGGTGCCGTTCGTGGTGCTGCTGGTGGTGCTGGCCTCGTTCACCCGGCTGCTGATCGGCACCTCGATCGGCAGCACCGCGGTGATCGTGCCGTTGACCATCGGCGCCATCCCGTTCTTCGCCCGGTTGACGCAGAACGCGTTGCGCGAGGTCAGCTTCACCGTCGTGGAGGCGGCGATCACCACCGGATCTTCTCGGCTGCGGATCGTGTGGACGGTGCTGCTCGGTGAGGCCAGAGCCGCGCTGGTCGGCGCGGTCGGCGTCACCGCGGTGGCGCTGATCGGCTACGCCGCGATGGCCGGTGCGATCGGCGGCGGGGGCCTGGGCACCACCGCGATCCAGGACGGCTACCAGGGCTACGACGACCGGATCCTGTACGGGTCGGTGGTCGTGCTCGGGGTGCTGGCCTTCGCCATGCAGCTGATCACCGACGGCACCGCGAAGCTCGTCGACCGGCGGCGTAGCACCGCTGCATAACCCTCGTGAGTGCGCAACCGGGCTGCAACCCGGTTGCGCACTCACGACCGCTTCCTGCGCACTCACCACCCCGATCTGTCCAGAAAGGACACAACCTGATGCGTTTGCGCTTTGCTGCCCTGGTGGCCGGTGCCGGACTGGCGTTGGCCGCGTGCGGGGGCGGCGGTAGTCCGGCCGCCGAGGACCCGAACGCGCCGTTGCGGATCGGGGTCAGCCCGACTCCGCATGGCGAGATCCTGCAGTACGTCAAGGACAACTTGGCGCCGCAGGCCGGGCTCGCCATCGAGATCGAGAAGTTCGACGACTACAACCGGCCGAACGAAGCGGTCGCGCACGGCGAGCTGGACGCGAACTACTTCCAGCACCAGCCCTACCTGGACGAGTACCGCAAGCAGCGCGGCGGTGACTTCGTCTGGATCGAGGCCGTGCACCTGGAGCCGCTCGCGGTGTACTCCAAGCAGTACAAATCGCTGCAGGAGATCCCCAACGGCGCGACGGTCACGCTGTCCAACGATCCCGCGAACCAGTTCCGCGGGCTGAAGCTGCTGGAGGCGAACGGCCTGATCAGGCTCAAGCCGGGTGCTGCGGTGGGCACCAGGCTGGCCGAGGCGATCGCCGAGAACCCGAAGAACGTCCAGCTCAAGGACCTGTCGCCGGACCAGCTGCCGCGGTCGGTGGACGACGCGGCCGCTGCGGTGGTCAACGGCAACTACGCGATCAAGGCCAACCTGCAGAACCCGATCGCGGTGGAGAGCCCGGACCACAACCCGTACGCCAACGGCCTGGTGACCAGCCCGGCCCTGGCCCAGGACCCGCGAATCCGCAAGCTCGCCGACCTGCTGCGCTCCCAGCAGGTAAAGGACTTCATCAACCAGAAGTGGGGAGGCGTCGCCGTCATCCCGGCGAACTGAGCAGGTCCCCAGGCGGAGGCCACCTTTCACCTAGCTAGAACGCGCGGAGTTTGGTGTGGCGCTCAACGCGAGTGTCGTCAGGCAAGCGGCGTAGCCGCTTTCGGCGGTGAACCGCAGCCGCGAAGATCAACGCTTCACGTGCTGAAGCCGTCGCAAGCGCCGAAGGCGCTTAGCCCGCCTTTGGCACTTGCACCGCCGCGGGTTCTCAGGCGCCTTCTCGCGAGGACAGCCCCGACATGGCGTATTGGACATACGTGATGTCGGGGATCCCACAGCGAGAAGGCGCCTGAGGTTCCGCTACCCGCACCGCTACGCAAGGCGACCCGAGCGTTTTCGGAGAGACTTGTGCGCAGGGAAGTCGGCGGTGGGGTTTCTTGGGCACGTACGCTCTAAGAGTGCTCTCCGTGGTTCCTACACCCATCACCGTTCGTGTCCCGGCCAAGGTGAACTTGCACCTCTCGGTCGGTGATCCCCGCCCGGACGGCTACCACGAGCTGGTCACCGTCTTCCAGGCGCTGTCGATGACCGATGAGGTCACCGTGCTGGTCGCCGAGGAACCCGGCATCGACGTGCACGGCGACGGCGCGGATTCGGTACCCACCGGTCCCAGCAACCTGGCGTGGAAGGCAGTTCAGCTGCTCGCCGAGCACAGCGGACGGGACCCGGAGGAACCCGGTGTGCGGCTGTCGATCAACAAGGGCATCCCGGTCGCTGGCGGGATGGCTGGCGGTAGCGCCGATGCCGCTGCGGCCCTGCTGGCGTTGAACCACCTCTGGCGGTTGGAGCTGGGCCGCGACGGGCTCAGCGAGATCGCTGGGCGACTGGGCAGCGACGTCCCGTTCTCGTTGCAGGGCGGCACCGCGCTGGGCACCGGCCGTGGCGAGCGGCTGGTACCGGTGCTGGCGCGGCACACCTTCCACTGGGTGATCGCGCTGGACCGGCGCGGCCTGGGCACGCCTGGCGTCTACACCGAACTGGACCGGCTGCGGGCGGAGTCGCGGCCGAACCGGGTTGGCGAGGTCGAACCGCTGCTGGAGGCGCTGGCTTCCGGCGACCCGCGGCAGCTGGCGCTGTTGCTGGGCAACGACTTGCAGGCGGCTGCGGTATCGCTGCGGCCTGGATTGCGCCGCACGCTGCGCGCGGGCGTGCAGGCGGGGGCGCTGGCGGGCATCGTGTCCGGTTCGGGCCCGACCTGCGCCTTCCTCTGCACCGACTCGGACGCGGCGGTGCGCGTGGCGGCCGAGCTTTCCGGCGCGGGGGTGTGCCGCACGGTCCGGGTCGCGCACGGTCCGGTGCCGGGCGCGCGCATCGTTTCCGAAGACCGCGCCGACCGCCCCACCCCGCCCCAGGTGCACGCCTAGGGGCAGTGCGCAATTTCGCGTTTCCGCAGCCCAGCGCAACGAAGTTGATGGAGTAGACGAACACCCGATGGTGAACCTGGTCAATCTGGAATCGGTCAGCAAGAGCTACGGTGTGCGCCCGCTGTTGGACGCCGTGTCGCTGGGCGTCTCGGCAGGCGAGCGCATCGGGGTCGTCGGGCTCAACGGCGGGGGCAAGACGACGCTGCTGGAAGTGCTCGCCGGTGTCGCCGAGCCCGACGGCGGCCGGGTGAGCCACGCCCGCGACCTGCGGATGGCGGTTGTCACACAGCGCACCGAGCTCCCCGCGGACTCTACGGTGCGCAACGCGGTGCTCGACCCGCACGGCTTCACCGCCGAGCACGAGTGGGCCGCGGATGCTCGCGTGCGGTCGGTGCTCAGCGGCCTGGGCATGACCCGGCTCGGCCTCGACACCCCGGTCGCCAACTTCTCCGGTGGGGAACGGCGCCGCGTCGCTCTGGCGGCGGCACTGGTCCGCGACCTCGACCTGCTGGTGCTCGACGAGCCGACCAACCACCTCGACGTCGAGGGCGTGCACTGGCTGGCCGAACACCTGCTGGAACGCAGGTGCGCGCTGGTGATCGTCACCCACGACCGCTGGTTCCTGGACACCGTCTGCAACCGCACCTGGGAAGTCGTGCAGGGCCGCGTGGAGCAGTACGAAGGTGGTTACGCGGACTGGATCTTCGCCCGCGCCGAGCGCGCCCGCATCGCGCAGCAGGCCGAGGAGAAGCGGCAGAACCTCGCGCGCAAGGAACTCGCCTGGTTGCAGCGCGGCGCGAAGGCGCGGACCTCGAAACCCCGGTACCGGATGGAGGCCGCGGAAGCGCTGATCTCCGACGTGCCGCCGCCGCGCGACACCGTGGAGCTGGTCGCGTTCGCCAAGCGGCGGCTCGGCAAGACGGTGCTGGAGCTGGAGGACGTCGACCTGCGGATCGCCGAACGGGTGCTGCTGGACGACGTCACCTGGCGGATCGGCCCCGGCGACCGGATCGGCCTGGTGGGCGTCAACGGCTCCGGCAAGACCACGCTGTTGAAGCTGCTCGCCGGGGAGCGCGAACCCGATGCGGGTCGGCGCGTCGCGGGCAAGACGGTCCGGTTGGCGCACCTGACCCAGGAGCTGCACGATCTGCCCGGTCAATGGCGCGTGCTGGAGGCGATCGAGGACGTCGCCGAGCGGGTCACCCTCGGCAAGTACGAGCTGTCCGCGTCGCAGCTCGGCGAGCGCTTCGGGTTCGGCAAGGGGCGGCAGTGGACTCCGGTCGAGGACCTCTCCGGCGGTGAGCGCCGCCGTCTGCAACTGGCCCGGTTGCTGATGGCCGAGCCGAACGTGCTCGTCCTCGACGAGCCCACCAACGACCTCGACATCGACACCCTGCAGCAGCTCGAAGACCTGCTCGACACCTGGCCGGGCACCCTGGTGGTCGTCTCGCACGACCGCTACCTGGTGGAGCGGGTGTGCGACAGCGTGCACGCGCTGTTCGGTGACGGTCGGCTCACGCACCTGCCGGGCGGGATCGACGAGTACCTGCGACGACGGCATTCGCTGCTGTCGGCTGCCGAAGGCAGCGTCGGCAAGCAGGCGACCGATGCGGCGCAGCCGCGAGGGCTCTCCGGTGCCGAGGAGCACGCGGCGCGCAAGGAGCTGGCGCGTTGCGAGCGGCAGCTCGACAAGCTCGCGGAGCGCGAGAAGGCGCTGCACGAGAAGCTCGCGGAGGCCGCGACGGCTCCGGAGCGGCTGGCGGAGCTGAACGCGGAACTGCTTGCGCTGCACCAGGAGAAGGACGAGGTCGAAACCCGCTGGATGGAGCTCGCCGACCAACTCGGCTGACCCGCCGATCGGTAGTTCTGCCCCGCGGACCGTTGCTGCGAAGCGGCGTGGCGCCGATTTCGCGCCAAATCGCCACGTTCACCACCCAAACCGGTCCTGGAATTCGAGAACCGGCGCGACAGGCCGATGCTTCTGGCGCTGTGCGGGCGATCACAGTGCTCGTAAGCTGCGTCACATGAGTCGGTTCGTGGAGACATTGGTCGCGTCGGCGGGCGAGAACGTCGGGGAGCACGCGCGCGGGCTCACCACCGGCGAGCCGGAGCAGGCGCGGTTCCGGACGTGGTCCGAGGTGCACGCCGATGCGCTGCGGATGGCCGGGGCGCTTGGCGCGGATCTCGGACCCGGTCGCGTCGTCGCGATCCTGGCCGCCGATCCGGGCCTGATCGCCCCCGCCGCGCAGGCCGTCTGGCTCGGCGGCGGCAGCGTGACCATGCTGCACCAGCCGACGCCGCGCACCGATCTCGCGCACTGGGCCGAGGACACCCTGCGGGTGCTCAAGATGATCGGCGCGCGGCTGGTGCTGTTGGGAGCGCCGTTCGAGTCCTTGGCCGGGGTGCTGGCGGACAACTCGATCGCGTATCGCGACCTCGCCGGACTGATCAGCGGTGAGGTCGAACCGCTCGCCGGGCCGGTCGACGTCGATGAGGACGCGACCGCCCTGCTGCAACTGACCAGCGGCTCCACCGCCGAACCCAAAGCCGTGCGGATCACGCACGGCAACCTGTACGCGAACCTGCGGGCGATGGTCGCCGCCGCCGACCTCGATCCGGAACGCGATGTCGCGGTGTCCTGGCTGCCGCTGTTCCACGACATGGGGATGGTCGGCTGCCTGACGGTGCCGATGGCCATCGGGATGTCGACGGTGAAGGTGACCCCGGCGGATTTCCTGGCCAGGCCACTGCTGTGGCCCGAGCTGATCAGCAGGCACCGGGCCACCGTGACCGCCGCGCCGAACTTCGCCTACGCCATCGTCGGCCGCCGGATGGCCCGCGCCGACGACGGCGACTTCGACTTGTCCAGCCTGCGGTTCACGCTCAACGGCGCCGAACCCATCGACCCGGCGGCGGCGCAGGCGTTCACCGACGCCGGTGCCCGGTTCGGGCTCCGGCCGGACTGCATGGTCTGCGCCTTCGGCATGGCCGAGGCCACGCTCGCGGTGTCGTTCGCCCCGTTGGGCCGCGGTTTGGAAGTCGACGTCGTGGACGCCGAAGCGCTGGAGAAGCACCGGCGGGCCGAGCCGGTGTCCCCGGACGCCGCGCGGGCGCGACAGTTCGCGCTGCTGGGCGGCCCGCTGCCGGGGCTGGAAGTCGACGTGGTCGACGACGAGGGCCGTCAACTCGGCGAGCGGCAGGTCGGGCGGCTGCGGATTCGCGGTACCGCGGTGACGCCGGGCTACCTCACCGTCGACGGGCCGTTGGCCACCCAGGACGACGCCGGGTGGCTGGACACCGGCGACGAGGGCTACCTGGTCGGCGGGCAGGTGGTGATCTGCGGCCGTCGCAAGGACGTGATCATCATGGGCGGGCGCAACATCTACCCGGTCGACATCGAGCGCGCCGCCTGCCAGGTCGAGGGGGTGCGGCCGGGCAACGCCGCCGCGGTCCGGCAGGACGCCGGAAGTCGCCGCGAGCGGTTCGCCGTGGTGCTGGAGTCGCGGCTGGCGGGCGACGAGGTCGCGGAGAAGGTGCTGCGCAAGGAAGTCGCGGCGCGCATCGTCGACGCGGTGGGCGTCCGCCCCTCGGCGGTCGTCGTGCTGCGGCCCGGAAGCCTGCCCAAGACCCCGTCGGGAAAGCTCAAACGAGCCGCCACCGCGGCCTTCGTACCGACCAGCTGACCAGCGGCACGTGCGCGGATTGGTTGCGGTGCGGGACGCAGAACTTTGGTGGCTGTCGTCGGTCTTGTTTTGAAGCGGCGAAGCCGCTTAGCCCACCTACGGCACTTGCACCGCCGCGGGTTCTCAGAAGCCTTCTCGCGAGGACAGCCCCAACGTGGTGTATTGGCATACATGATGTCGGGGATCCCGGAGCCGAGAAGGCTTCTGAGGTTCCGCTACCCGCACCGCTGTGCAAGACGAGCCTGGAAACAGTTCTCAGCTCAGTGGAAGCGGTTCTGGGCGGCTTCGAGGCCGTCTGTCACCAGGGCTTCGGTGGCGTCCGCGCACAGGTCGACGAAGTAGGCGAGCTCTTTGCGCTCGGTGCCGGAGAAGTCCTTCAGGACGTAGTCGGCCGGGTCCATCCGGCCCGGCGGGCGGCCGATGCCGAAGCGGACCCGCAGGTAGTCACGGGTGCCGAGGGACTTGCTGATCGAACGCAGCCCGTTGTGGCCGTTCTCCCCGCCACCGCGTTTGAGCCGGACGGTGCCGAACGGCAGGTCCAGCTCGTCGTGGATCACGATCAAGGATTCCGGTGGCGCCTTGTAGAACTTCACCGCGCCAGCCACCGGACCACCGGAGAGGTTCATGAACGAACGCGGCTTCACCAGCACGGCGCGCGTCCCGGCCAGCCGTCCTTCGACGACCTCGGCGCCGGACTTGTGCGCCTTGAACTTCCCGCCGATCCGGTCGGCGAGCTCGTCGGCGACCAGGAATCCGATGTTGTGCCGGTTCCCGGCGTAACGCGGGCCGGGGTTGCCGAGTCCGACGATCAACGCGACCGCGTCCGGAGTGCTCACGGGAAGAAGTCTCCTGCTCTACGAAGCACGCAGCGCTCTGTCCCGCTCGGCACGCCAGCGGGACAGAGCGCGATGCGCCCGACGTCGGGGGCTCATGCCTCCTCGGCGGCCTCGCCCTCGGCCTCCTCGGCGGAGGCCTCTTCGGCCATCGCCGACGCGGCCTCGGTGACGTTGACGACCAGCGTCTCCGGGTCGGACTGCAGGGTCACGCCCGCGGGCAGCGGGATCTCGGAGGCGTGGATCTGGGTGCCGATCTCGGCGCCCGCGATGGACAGCTCCAGCTGCTCCGGGATGTGCAGCGCCTCGGCCTCGATCTCGACCTCGGTGAGCGACTGGCTGACCAGGCCGCCGGGCCCGGCGTCACCGGTGAGCACGACCGGCACCGCGACGGTGACCTTCTCGCCGCGCTTGACCAGCAGCAGGTCGACGTGCTCGATGTAGTTCTTGATCGGGTGCGTGGTGATGGTCTTGGTCAGCGCGAGCTCGCTGTCCCCACCGGAGACGTCGAGCGTCAGCACCGCGTTGTGCCCGTTCTCGCGGATGGCGCGAGCGAATTCCACGGAGGGCAGGGACAGGTGCTTGGGGTCGGAACCATGGCCGTAGAGCACCGCGGGGATCTTGCCAGCGCGGCGGGTGCGGCGGGCCGCCCCTTTGCCGAACTCGGTGCGCGGTTCGACGGCGATACGTACCTCGGACACGGTGGTGCACTCCTCATGACGTCGGGCGAAACGTGGCTGGTCGCTGGCCTGCGGCGGTGGGGCGCGCAACTGGCGTGAATTCGACGCGGTGCCGAACGGGCACCCTCGGGGCGTGAGCGACATCAGTGCGCCGACCAACTGGTCTGCGGTCACCGTGCCACCGCGCCGATCACGCCGGGCGAACGTCCCGACCTCGCCGAGGCAACCCGAATAGTCTAAACGGTGCTTGCATAGTCGTTTTCGCACGGGTGACCCGAACACCGCGCCGACCTCGTTCAAGCAGCTCCGCACACCGCTTCCGGCTCCGTGGACATCGCCGGGAAGGCGAGTGCGCTTCACGGGCTGGTAACGGACGGTCATCGCCGGTGGTCGGCCCACCGAGAGGCCGTGATGCCGGTTACACCCGGGGACCACTGGAATCGTTGAAAGCTCAAGTTTGTTTGCGGTGAAGAGGTCGGCCCCGACACCCGGCGTGGTGGTGGCGGCGACCTCCGGTTTGCGCCGGAGTACCGATAGCTTCAGGAGTTGAATTCATGACCGCGATCGACGAGGCCGAGCAGCTGGTGCTTGGCGCAGAAGCCCAGAACCTGCTGTTCCGCGAGGCCCGCACCGCCAACACCTTCAGCGACGAGCCGGTCAGCGACGAGCAGGTCCAGGCCATCTACAACCTGGTCAAATGGGGTCCGACCTCGATGAACCAGCAGCCGCTGCGGATCGTGCTGGTGCGCTCCGCGGAGGGCAGGCAGCGGTTGCTGCCGCACCTGGCGGAGAGCAACCAGGCCAAGACGGAGAAGGCGCCGCTGGTGGCGATCCTGGCCACCGACACCGACTTCCACGAGAACCTGCCGAGGCTATTCCCGCACGCGCCGAACGCGAAGGACATCTTCGCCGACGACGACTTCCGCGCGCATAACGCGAAGCTCAACGGGAGCCTGCAAGTCGCGTACTTCATCCTCGGCATTCGCGCCGCCGGTTTGGCCGCGGGCCCGATGGCGGGCTTCGACCCGGCGGGAATCAACAAGGAGTTCTTCGCCGACGGCAAGCACCAGGTCCTGGTGGTCGTCAACATCGGCAAGCCGGGCGAGAACCCCTGGTTCGACCGCCTGCCCCGCCTCGACTACGACGAGGTCGTCACCACCGTGTGATTGTCACCGAGCGAAGGGCACCTTTGACCGACTTGGCCGGTAAATGGTGCCCTTCACTCATGCTGCTATCGGGTTAGGCGCGGCCGTCGAAGAGGCTGGTGACTGAGCCGTCCTCGAAGACCTGGTGGATGGCCTCCGCGACCAGCGGGGCGATCGAGAGGACCGTGAGGTTCGGGAAGCGCCGTTCGTCGGCGATCGGCAGCGTGTTGGTCAGCACGACCTCCTTGGCGCCGCAGGACGACAGCCGTTCCACTGCCGGGCCGGACAGCACGGCGTGGGTGGCGGCGATGATGACGTCCTTCGCCCCGGCCGCCAGCAGCTGCTCGGTGGCCTTGGTGATGGTTCCGCCGGTGTCGATCATGTCGTCCACCAGCACGCACAGCCGACCTTCGACGTCACCGACGACCCGGTTGGCCACCACCTGGTTGGGCTTGCTGGGGTCGCGGGTCTTGTGGATGAACGCCAGCGGGGTGCCGCCGAGCTCGTCGGCCCACTTCTCCGCCACCCGAACCCGGCCGGAGTCAGGGGAGACCACGGTGATCTGCTCGCCGGTGTAGGTGTCGCGGATGTAGCTGGCCAGCAGCTTCTGGGCCATCAGGTGGTCCACCGGGCCGTCGAAGAAGCCCTGGATCTGGTCGGTGTGCAGGTCCACGGCCATGATCCGGTCCGCCCCGGCGGTCTTGAACAGGTCGGCCATCAGCCGCGCCGAGATCGGCTCGCGGCCCTTGTGCTTCTTGTCCTGGCGGGCGTAGCCGTAGAACGGCATGACCACGGTGATGCGCTTGGCGCTGGCGCGCTTGAGCGCGTCCACCATGATCAGCTGCTCCATGATGGCGTCGTTGAGCGGGGTGCAGTGCGACTGGATGACGAAGGCGTCACAACCGCGCACCGACTCGTCGTAACGCACGAAGATCTCGCCGTTGGCGAACTTGTAGGCCGCCTGGGGCGTGACGGTTACGTCGAGCTGCTTGGCCACCTCCTCGGCAAGTTCCGGGTGACTGCTTCCGGAGAAGAGCTTCAGGCTCTTCTTCGGCGTCGCAGACATGGCACTCACGGTCATCGTCCCTCCCCGTCGACGTCCGTCACTGGGCGTCCTTCGTCGGATTGGTGGTCGGTTCATTCGCCAAAGCCTGCTGTGCGGCCTGGTCTGCGGCGGTGCCGGGACGGCGTCTGGCCACCCAGCCCTCGATGTTGCGCTGTCTGCCGCGGGCGACCGCCATCGCCCCCGGCGGGACATCCTGGGTGATCACCGAGCCAGCGGCGGTGTAGGCACCGTCGCCGACCTCGACTGGGGCGACGAACATGTTGTCCGCGCCGGTCCGGGCGTGTGATCCGATCACGGTGTGGTGCTTGGCCACCCCGTCGTAGTTGACGAAGATCGTGGCGGCGCCGATGTTGCTGTGCGCGCCGATCGTCGCGTCGCCCACGTAGGTCAGGTGCGGCACCTTGGTGCCTTCGCCGATCGAGGCGTTCTTGGTCTCGACGAAGGTGCCGATCTTGCCGTTGGCGTCGAGCCGGGTGCCGGGGCGCAGGTATGCGAACGGTCCGACCGTGGCGTTCGCGCCCACCTCGGCGCCCTCGCCGTGGGTGCGCACCACCGACGCGCCGGGGTCGACCGTGCAACCGGTGAGCGTGGTATCCGGGCCGATCGTCGCGCCCTCGCCGACGGTGGTGCCGCCCCGCAGCTGCACGCCCGGCTCCAGCACGACATCGCGGTCCAGCACGACATCGCAGTCCAGCCACACCGAGTTGGGATCGGTGATCGTGACACCGGCTCGCATCCAGTGCAGCAGCAGTCGGCGGTTTAGCTCGGCGCCGAGGTTGGCCAGTTGCACCCGGTCGTTGACGCCTTCCACCAGCCACGGGTCGGCGCAGACCAGCGCACCGACCGCCAAGCCGTCGGCGCGTGCGATGGACAGCACGTCGGTCAGGTAGAGCTCGCCCTGGGAGTTGTCGGTGGACAGTTGCTTCAGCGCGGCTGCGAGGAGTTCCGCGTCGAAGGCGTAGACCCCGGAGTTGATCTCGGTGATCTCGGCTTGTTCGGCGGTGGCGTCCTTCTGCTCGACGATGCCGATCACCTGTCCGTCGGCATCGCGCAGCATCCGGCCGTATCCGGTCGGGTCGTCCACCACCGCGGTCAACACCGTGACTGCGTTGCCGGACTCGCGGTGCTCGTCGAGCAGGCCGCGCAGCGTGGCGCTGTCCAGCAGCGGCACGTCGCCGTAGCTGACCAGCACCGTGCCGGTGAGACCCGTGGCCAGCTCGGACAGCCCGCAGGCGACCGCGTGCCCGGTGCCGAGCTGCTCCTCCTGCACCGCGGTGCTGATCGGGCGGTCGAGGACGGCGGCCAAGCCGGTCAGGTGTTCGGCGACGGCGTCCCGGCCGTGGCCCAGCACGACCACCAGCGAGTCCGGGTCGACCCCGGCCGCGGCGCGCACGGCGTGTTCGACCAGGGGGCGGCCCGCGATGCGGTGCAGCATCTTCGGCGTGGCCGATCGCATCCTGGTCCCCGCACCCGCGGCGAGCACGATCGTGCTGACTGTTTCCGAAGGCGCATCGCTGCGGGAGGAGGGCTGGGCGGTGTCGCCCTGGAGCATCAGCGCTCTCCCTTGATCTCTAGAAGCGGCGCGGCGGTGTCCGTCCGACTGGAGCGCCACCGGAGGCCACCAGTGCCTGTTGCGTCCAAGCGGGTGAAGGGTAACCGGCCCGGTGCCCCCGCGGCCCGGTGCCCCTGTCCGCCTGCCCGGAGGGTGTGATGGTACCGCCGACTGGCCGCATTCCGGCGGCGCAGGCATTCCCTAGCTGCGGCTTTGTGATCGTCCGTGCACGCAGCGCGGCGATGGCGAGGACGCGTCCGCTCGTGCGTGCGTAGCCGGACTGGAGCCCGGTTGGCGCACTCACGACCTAGAGCGCATCCGGGGGAATCCACACCGAGTGGTCCGCCGGTTGATCCGTAGACCGCTTCGGCGGGGTGGGGGCGACGCCCGAGAACGCCGCGACGCGGTTGCCGCCGTCGCGCTTGGCCTGGTACATCGCGGCGTCCGCGCGCGCCAGCACCTGGGCGGCCGACTCCTGCGAACGCATCGCGACGACACCGATCGACAGCGTCACACCGCGCGAAAGCTCGCCCGGCAACCGGTCGATGGCCTCGACAGCGCGGTGCAGCGCGGCTTCGGCGGCGCCCAGCGCCACACCCGGTAGCAGCACGACGAACTCATCGCCGCCGTAGCGGGCCACGAAATCGTCGGTGCGCAGGGCGTCGCGCAACGTCACCGCGACGGTGCGCAGCACGTCGTCGCCTTCCGCGTGCGAACAGCGGTCGTTGACGCCCTTGAACCCGTCGAGGTCGACCAGTGCCACCGCCAGCGGTTGCGCGTCGGGCTCGTTGAGCAGCGTCTCCAACCGGTCGTCCAGTGCGCGCCGGTTGGACAGTCCGGTCAGCGGGTCTTGCAGCGCTTGCCGGGTGATCGCGTCGTGCTTGTGGCTCAGCCGCGAGTTCTCCAGCCTGGTGACCAAAGTGGACAGTCGAGCCTGGCGCATGGTCCACAGCTCGGTCTCCAGCTCCAGCGCGTAATCCCGCAGCGCGTCGTGGATGCCAGCACTGTCCAGTTCGGTCAGTTGCGCGTATTCGCGGGCCAGCGAGATCCGCAGCGTCGGTTCCGATGTGTCGCTGTCCATCTCCGCGCGGGTCTCCGACAACACCTGCACCGCCCGCTGGCCGCGATCCGCGCGGGTCAGGCAGCGGGACAGGGCGATCGCCACGATGATCTTCTCCCGCGGGTGGATCGCGCGGTCCAAGCTGCGCAGCACCTCAAGCCGTTCGATTTGCTCGGCGTGCGGCTGGGCCAGTGCGTGGGCAGCGCCGAGCACCGGCATCTGCTCGGCAGCGGGACGGTCCGAGACGCGGGGGAACAGCGACTCGCGCCACGGGCCCTCCACCGCGACCGCGATGGCCGAGGCAGTGGCGAACCGGGCGGTCGCCTCCTCGTCCTGGCCGATGCGCTCCAGCCGCAGCCCCCAGCCGAGCAGCATCCGGCACCGGTTGATCATGTGCACCGCGATCTCGTGCGGGCCACCGCTCTCCCGGATCCGCTGGTGGGCGCGGGCCATCACCTCGTCGGCCATCTCGTACACGCCGAGCTGGGTGAGCACCAGACCGATGTCGATCAGCGAGGTCGCCAGCAGCCGCTCCCAGGACCGGCGGCCCAGCGTGCGGTCCGGGACCAGTTCGTCGTCGAGCATCGCCAAGCCGTGTGCGACCTCGGTGAGCGCGCTGTCCTCGCTCCCGCCGAGCAGTGCGCGTCGACCGCGCAGCGCGTGCGCATCGGCCTGCAGCACGTCCAGTCCGTGCCGCCGGGCGTGCGTGAGGAGTTCGTCGAGCAGGGGATCAGCGCTGTCGACCAGGCCGGGCGTGGCCAGCCGCATGGAGCTGCAGTGCCGCAGGAGTTGAGCGACGATGCGCGGCTCGCCGCGCCGTTGGGCTTCGGCGAGCAGGTTGTCGGCCTCGCGGATGGTGCTGCGTTGTCCGGCCGGGTCGCTGTGCTGGCCGACTGCGTTGAGTTCGCGCGCGCGTCCCACCAACCACGCGTCGGACACCTCGCTCAGCGTGGTCGACGGTTCTTCGCGCACGGCGGTCGTGTCGTCGCGCAGCGGCGCACACCCCCTGTTCACCTTTCCTCCCGGCCTGCCCACGCGGTGCGCGTCGCCGCTCATCGCGTCGGGCCCGGGAGGACCGCTCGCTCCGCCGCCAGGATTCGAACCTGGACCATCGGAACCAAAATCCGAGGTGCTGCCTTTACACCACGGCGGATCGGGCGCTGCAGACCCTCGGCGCCGACACACCGCTGTCGACACCGCTGACCGAGCTTACCGGCCGAGCACGACAGGCGGTGGTGCCCGGCAGACATCGTGACATGCCGGTGCCGCGGGCTTGGCGCCGGGCTGGTGGGTTCGGGGAGTCGGTCGCGGGCTGGCACACGGATGGGACGTACCGAACGGGCGTCCCGTTGCGTACAAGATCACCGCTGTTCGGGTGAACGCGGGCGATTCGGACACGCCCGGCGAGTCGCGACACGCCGCAATTTTGCCGCTTGGGGGTGACGATTCGGCATCAAAGAACTTACGCTAGCGTAGGTTACGGTCCCGTAGGGTGGAGGTGTTGCGGGGCCGTGGTTCCCGGTGCTGACCACAGTTTTCCCACCTCCCCAACGCCATTCGAGGTATTGAGTATGACCGCAGCAACCGAGCGCATCGCCGCTCCGGACGTCGGCGCCGAGTCCGGGCCGAAGCCGCTGACCACCGGTCCGCAGACCGTTGGGCGAGCATCGCTGGTGTACGCGTTCCTCCTGATTCCGATGGCCGCGCTGATCGCCTCGATTCCCGTCCTCTGGGGATGGGGCGTCGGGCTGGTCGACATCGGCTTGGCCGTGTTGTTCTGGTTGATCAGCGGTCTGGGCGTCACCGTCGGCTTCCACCGGTACTTCACGCACGGATCCTTCAAGGCCAACCGCGCGGTGAAGATCGCGTTGGCCATCGCCGGGATGATGTCGGTCCAGGGGCCGGTCATCACCTGGGTCGCAGACCACCGTCGGCACCACGCCTTCTCCGACCGCGAAGGCGACCCGCACTCGCCCTGGCTGTTCGGCACCTCGGCGTTGGCGTTGACCAAGGGTTTCTGGCACTCCCACATGGGCTGGATGCTGCAGCGGGAAATGACCAACGAGGACAGGTTCGCTCCCGACCTGCTCAAGGATCGCGACGTGCTTTGGGCCAACCGGCTGTTCCCGGTGTGGACGGCCGCCAGCTTGGCGCTGCCCGCACTGTTGGGCGGTCTGCTGACCTGGTCGTGGTGGGGCGCGTTGACGGCGTTCTTCTGGGCCGGGCTGGTGCGGGTGTCGTTCCTGCACCACATCACGTGGTCGGTGAACTCGATCTGCCACATGATCGGCGAGCGGCCGTTCAAGAGCCGGGACAAGGCGGCGAACTTCTGGCCGCTGGCGATCCTGTCCTTCGGCGAGTCCTGGCACAACTCGCACCACGCCGACCCGACCTGCGCCCGGCACGGCGTGCTGCGCGGGCAGTTGGACATCTCGGCGCGGATCATCTGGTTCTTCGAGAAGCTCGGCTGGGCCTGGAAGGTCCGCTGGCCCAACGAGAAGCGTCTCGCCCGGATCTCGGTCACCGAGTACAAGGGCTGAATCGTCGGGTTCCCAGGCGCTTTCGCGCCGACGGTGGCGCTGGGCGAAGCGCGAACCGGGAGCCCCGAAGTTCGGAAGTGCCCGTGCGGCGGTCGTCGCGCGGGCACTTTTCATCCGACCTGCACGTTTGTGTCGGTCTCGCACTTTAGGGTTGTGCAAGTGGTAGCACGGCGACGCGGGCGGAGCGCGCCCGAACCGGCAGCGCGACCGAAGGGACGCACCGCGCGGGTGCGGATGACCGGGAAGGAACGTCGACAGCAGCTGTTGGACGTGGCTCGCGCGCTGTTCGCGGAGAAGGGCTTCGACGGCACGTCGATCGAGGAGATCGCGCACCGCGCCGGGGTGTCCAAGCCGGTCGTCTACGAGCACTTCGGTGGCAAGGAAGGCGTTTACGCGGTGGTGGTCGACCGCGAGATGCGCAACCTGCTGGACCTCGTCGTCTCCGCGTTGTCGGCGGGGCACCCGCGGGATCTGCTGGAGCAGGCCGCGCGCGCGTTGCTGGACTACATCGACAACAACACCGACGGGTTCCGCGTGCTGGTGCGGGATTCGCCGGTGGCCAGCAACAGCGGCACGTTCTCCAGCCTGCTCAACGACATCGCCAGCCAGGTCGAGCACATCCTCGGCCTGCAGTTCAGCGCTCGGGGTTACGACTCGAAGCTCGCCCCGCTGTACAGCCAGGCCCTGGTCGGCATGGTCGCGCTGACCGGCCAGTGGTGGCTGGAGGTGCGCAAGCCGAAGAAGGAAGAGGTCGCGGCCCACCTGGTCAACCTCGCCTGGAACGGCCTGTCTCACCTGGAGCACAAACCCCGCCTGTCAACGAAGTGACGCACCACCTGCGCGAAATCGGCGTCGGGGTCAGGTGGTGGTGACGCGGAGGATCTTGTCGTCGGTGCCGTTGGACGTCGTGACGTATAGGGCGCCGTCGGGGCCTTGGCGGACGCCGCGGAGTCGGCCGTGGGTGTCGTTGAGCTCCGCCGGGATCTGGACCTCCTGCACGGTGCCGTCCGGGGCTATCCGCAACAGCAACAGCTTCGTGCCTCGGAGCGTGCCGACAGCCAGCATCCCGTCGAACGTCCCCCACTGCGAGCCGGTCAGGAACGCCGCACCGCTGGGGGCCAAGCGCTCTTGCCCGGAGGACCACACCGCTCGCACCGCATCCGGGAAGCGCTGCACATCGGTCATCGGCACCGACTCGTCGTAGGAACTCACGGTGCCGCCCTGGGCCGGATCCCAGCCGTAGTTCCCGCCCGGTCGCAGCAAGTTGATCTCGTCGTCGCGGGTTGGGCCGTGCTCCGAGATGAACACCTGGCCACCGGGCCGCGGCGCCACGCCCTGCACGTTGCGGTGCCCGTACGTGTAGATCAGCCGCTCGTGCGGGTCCGGCGATCCGATGAACGGGTTGTCGGGCAGCGGTGCGCCGGTGTCGATGTTCATCCGCAGCACCTTGCCGCCCAGCGACGTGCGGTCCTGCGGCAGGGCAGGACGCGCCGTGTCGCCGGTGCCCAGCAGCAGTGCGCCGTCTTCGGCCAGCGCTGGGCGGCAACCCGAATGCCGTCCGCTCGGGTTGACCGGGATTCCGGTCAGCAGCGGCGGGCCGATCCGCTCGGCGCGGGCGCCGTCCTCGGACAGCCGCCAGGTGATCAACCGGACGTCCACCGCGTTGCCGTCGACCTGGTGCGTCTGGCAGGTGACGAACCGCCGGTTGGTCGCGAAGTCCGGGTGGATCAGCAGCCCCATCTGGCCGCCTTCCCCCTCGGCCAGGACATCGCCGAAGTCGGCCTGCACCGGGCGCACCAGCGCGCCAGCGCGGTGATCGGCCAGCAACGCGAGCCGACCGGGTCGCTGCACGACCAAGGCGGCGCCATCCGGCAGGAATCCGATGTCCCAGGGGTGTTCCAACCCGGCGGCCACCACCTCGACGCGCAGTGCCGCGGGAGCCGGGGTGGCGGTGCTGGCTGGCGCCGGTTGGCCGGGGTTGCTCGCGCTGTCGCAGCCGACCAAAGTGAGGAGCAGGACTAACGAGACGAACCGGCGCATCAGCATGCGCACAGTGTGGCACCGGCCACGTTCGGCGTTCGGGCCGTCGTGTTGCTGTCACACCCGAGTCGTAGTCTGGACCCCGACGCCCCTCCCGTCTTGGCGTTCGTCCCGGGCAGGGGTGTGTCCGCATTCGCGTTGTCTTCCTGCGAGGTAGCTCCATGAGCCAGGCCGGTCCCCTACGCGGACTGCTCGAAATCGTGCTGCGCGATCCCGCTGTTCGCAACGTCGTCGAAGCAGCCGGAAGGCCGCGCCTGGTGTTGGAAGGCCCGGTTGCAGCCCGCTCGCTGACCGCGGCGTCGCTGGCCGCGCCGAATGGCGCTGGTCGTCCGGTGCTGCTGGTCACGGCCACCGGTCGGGAGGCGGAGGAGGCCGCGGCAGCGCTTTCGGACCTGCTCGGCCAGGACGGCATCGAGGTGTTCCCGTCCTGGGAAACCCTGCCGCACGAACGGCTTTCGCCCCGCGCCGACACGGTCGGTCGGCGGCTGTCGGTGCTGCGCCGCCTCGCGCACCCCGAGGAGCACGCGCACGGTGCCGTCCAGGTGCTGGTGAGCACGGTGCGCAGCCTGATCCAGCCGATCGCGCCCGGCTTGGGCGAGTTGAGCCCGGTGCGGCTCGCGGTCGGCACCGAGCACGACTTCCAGGAACTGGTCGAACGGTTCGCGGCGCTGGCCTACGACCGGGTCGACATGGTCGAGAAGCGCGGCGAGTTCGCGGTGCGCGGTGGCATCGTCGATGTGTTCCCGCCGACCGAAGAACATCCGCTGCGGGTGGAGTTCTGGGGCGACGAGGTCACTGAGATCCGCCCGTTCGCGGTCGCCGACCAGCGCTCGCTGCCGGATGCGCCGAGCACTGAGCTGTTCGCCCCGGCCTGCCGGGAACTGCTGATCACCGAGGAGGTCGCGGAGCGGGCCGCGAAGCTCGCCGAGCAGCACCAGACCGACACGCACCTGGCCGAGATGCTCGGCAAGATCGCTGGTGGTGCGCCGGTGGAGGGCATGGAGGCGCTGATCCCCGCCCTGTGCGAAGGCGAGATGCAACTGCTCACAGACCTGGTCCCGGCGGGCACCCACGTGCTGCTCGCCGATCCGGAGAAGATCCACGCCCGCGCCGCCGACCTGGTGCGCACCGGCCAGGAGTTCCTGGAAGCCTCCTGGATGGTCGCCGCCGACGGCGGCAAGGCGCCGATCGATCTGGGCGCGTCGGCCTACCGCAGCCTGGCCGAGGTCGCCGAGCACACCCGTTCGATCGGCCTGCCGTGGTGGCCGCTGACCCAGCTGACCAGCGAGGAAGGCGAGGACGACGAGGTCATCCGACTCGTCCTCAAGCAGGTGGACGCCTACCGCGGGGAGATCGAGCGCGCGTACTCCGACCTGCGGGCGCACACCGCCTCCGGCGGTGCGGCAGTGCTGGTGGTGGCCGGTGCGGGCACCGCGCAGCGGGCCGTGCAGCAGCTGCGCGAGGGCGAACTGCCCGCGCGGCTGGCCGAGGAGGGCCTGACCGCGGAGCCGGAACCGGGCGTGGTGACGGTGGTGCGCGGTGGCCTGGAGGACGGCTTCGCCGCACCCGAGGTCGCGCTAGTGGTGCTGACCGAGGCGGACCTGACCGGTGGGCGCGGCGGAACTTCCACCAAGGACATGCGTCGGATGCCGTCGCGGCGGCGCAACGCGGTCGACCCGCTGGCGCTCAAGGCCGGTGACTTCGTGGTGCACGAGCAGCACGGCATCGGCAAGTACGTCGAGATGGTGCAGCGCACGGTCAGCGGCGCGACCCGCGAATACCTGGTGCTGGAGTACGCGCCGAGCAAGCGCGGTCAGCCCGGCGACCGGCTGTTCGTGCCGACCGACCAGCTGGACGAGGTCACCCGCTACGTCGGCGGCGAGGTGCCGACGCTGAACAAGCTCGGTGGCTCGGACTGGAAGAACACCAAGGCCAAGGCGCGCAAGGCGGTCAAGGAGATCGCCGCCGAACTGGTGCAGCTGTACGCGGCGCGGCAGTCCTCGCCCGGCCACGCCTTCGGCCCGGACACCCCGTGGCAGCGGGAGCTGGAAGACGCCTTCCCGTACACCGAGACCGGCGACCAGCTGGGTGCCATCGAGGAGGTCAAGGCGGACATGCGCCGCCCGGTGCCGATGGACCGCGTGATCTGCGGCGACGTCGGCTACGGCAAGACCGAGATCGCGGTGCGCGCGGCGTTCAAGGCGGTGCAGGACGGCAAGCAGGTCGCCGTGCTGGTGCCGACCACGCTGCTCGCCCAGCAGCACCTGAACACCTTCACCGATCGGATGCGGTCGTTCCCGGTGTCGGTGAAGGGGCTGTCCCGGTTCACCGACTCGCTGGAGTCCGAGCAGACCATCCAGGGCCTGGCCGAGGGTGCGGTCGACATCGTGATCGGCACGCACCGGCTGCTGCAGACCGGGATCCGCTACAAGGACCTCGGTCTGGTGGTCGTCGACGAGGAGCAGCGCTTCGGCGTCGAGCACAAGGAGCACATCAAGGCGCTGCGGACGCACGTGGACGTGCTGACGATGTCGGCCACGCCGATCCCGCGCACGCTGGAGATGAGCATGGCGGGCATCCGCGAGATGTCGACCATCCTCACCCCGCCCGAGGAGCGGCACCCGGTGCTGACCTACGTCGGCGGCTACGACCAGAAGCAGGTCGCCGCTGCGATCCGCCGCGAACTGCTGCGCGACGGCCAGGTGTTCTTCGTGCACAACCGGGTGCACGACATCGAGAAGGTCGCCCGCCAGCTGCGGGAACTGGTGCCGGAGGCGCGGATCGTCACCGCGCACGGGCAGATGAACGAGGACCGGCTGGAGAAGATCATCCAGGGGTTCTGGGAGCGCGAGCACGACGTGCTGGTGTGCACCACGATCGTCGAGACCGGGTTGGACATCTCCAACGCCAACACGCTGCTCGTGGACCGCTCCGACCTGCTGGGGCTCGCCCAGCTGCACCAGCTGCGGGGACGGGTCGGGCGGGCGCGCGAGCGCGGGTACGCCTACTTCCTGTACCCGCCGGAGAAGCCGCTGACCGACACTGCGCACGACCGGCTGGCGACCATCGCGCAGAACTCCGAGCTCGGCGCGGGCATGGCGGTCGCGATGAAGGATCTGGAGATCCGCGGCGCGGGCAACATCCTCGGCGCCGAGCAGTCCGGGCACATCGCTGGCGTGGGCTTCGACCTTTACGTGCGGTTGGTCGGCGAGGCCGTGGAAGCTTTCCGGCGGCATGCCGGGGCGGAGCCGGGCGAGGTCGAGGAGGAACTCACCGAAGTCCGGATCGACCTGCCCGTGGACGCGCACATCCCGCACGACTACGTGCCGGGCGAGCGGCTGCGGTTGGAGGCGTACCGCAAGCTCGCGGCGGCCGCGGACGTCGAGGCGTTGGACGCGGTCCGCGCTGAGTTGGTCGACCGCTACGGACCGTTGCCGGAGCCGGTGCAGCGGTTGCTGAAGGTGGCGCGGTTCCGGCAGGTGTGCCGGGAGCAGGGGGTTCGCGAGGTGACGTTGCAGGGCGCGTCGCTGCGGATGGCACCGCTGGAGCTGCCCGACTCGAAGCAGGTCCGGCTCAAGCGCCTGTACCCGAAGGCGATCTACAAGCCCGCGGTCCGGACGGTGTCGGTGCCGCGCCCGACGGAAGGCGCGGCCGGAGGCCGGTTGGGTGCCCCGCCGCTGCGCGACGAAGCGCTGCTGGACTGGTGCGCGAACTTCCTGGAATCCCTCACCACAGCACCGGCCCCGGTCGCCTGACCACCACGGCTGTCCCGGGTGCTCTGTCGCGCTTCTGAGTTGCCGGGATCCCGACGCAGCGTGACGGTTGATCCGGCTTCATCGGGAGTGACGAGGAGGCGCGGGATCATGACCAGGAAAGCCTCGGAATCGGAGAGGGCGCGAGACGGCATCCCGCGATCCCCCGATGCCTTCGCAGCCGAGCAGCGGCCTCGCACCGACTTCGTGGTCTTCGGGGTCACCGCGGTCATCACGGTGGTCTTCGTCTGCTGGGGCGTGTTCTCCACCGACTCGCTGGCGCGCACCTCCGGCGCCGCGCTGTCCTGGCTGGTGACCAACATCGGCTGGGGTTTCGTGCTCGCCGCGACCGGGTTCGTGGTGTTCGCGCTGTGGCTGGCGCTCAGCCGCTACGGCGCGATCCCGCTCGGCCAGGACGACGAGGAGCCGGAGTTCCGCACCGTGTCGTGGATCGCGATGATGTTCAGCGCGGGCATGGGCATCGGCCTGATGTTCTTCGGTGTCGCCGAGCCGCTGGCGCACTTCGTCGAACCGCCGCCGGGCACGGTGCTGCCGCTCAGCGATCAGGCGGTCGAGACCGCGATGGCGACCTCGCTGTTCCACTGGACGCTGCACCCGTGGTCGATCTACGCCGTGGTCGGGTTGTCCATCGCCTACTGCAGTTTCCGGCGCGGCCGAAAGCAGCTGATCAGCGCGGTGTTCACGCCGCTGATCGGCAAGCGCAACGCCGACGGGCCGGTGGGTCGGCTGATCGACATCCTCGCGCTGTTCGCGACGCTGTTCGGCTCGGCGGCCTCGCTCGGGTTGGGCACGCTGCAGATCCAGAGCGGCATGCAGTCGGCTGGCTGGATCGGTGGGGTGGGCAACACCGTGCTGGTGCTGATCATCGTGGTGCTGACGATCTGCTTCATCGTCTCCGCGGTGTCCGGCATCGCCAGGGGCATCCAGTGGCTGTCCAACATCAACATGGTGCTGGCGGCGCTGCTGGCGGTCTTCGTGTTCGTGGCGGGTCCGACGGTGTTCATCCTCGACCTGCTGCCCACCTCGATCGGTCAGTACCTGCGCGATTTCGGCGAAATGGCCTCTCGTTCCGGTGCCACGGGTGGTGAGGCGATGAACTCCTGGCTGTCCAGTTGGACGATCTTCTACTGGGCGTGGTGGATCTCCTGGACGCCGTTCGTGGGCATGTTCATCGCCCGGATCAGCCGGGGCCGCACGATCCGCCAGTTCGTCGCGGGCGTGATCCTGGTGCCCAGCGCGGTGAGCGTGGTGTGGTTCGCGATCCTCGGCGGCAGCGCGATCCGGGTGCAGCAGAGCGGCGTGGACGTCTTCCGCAGCGGCGGTGAGGAGGCGCAGACCTTCGCGGTGCTGGAGACCTTGCCGCTGGCCGGGATCACCACGGTGCTGGTGATGATCCTGGTCGCGATCTTCTTCGTCTCCGGCGCGGACGCGGCGTCGGTGGTGATGGGCACCATCTCGCAGCGCGGTTCGATCGAACCGAAGCGGTGGATCGTGGTCTTCTGGGGTGCGGCGACGGGTGCGGTGGCCGCGATCATGCTGATCGTCGGCGGGGAGGACGCGCTCAGCGGCATCCAGAACCTGACCTTCCTCGCCTCGGCGCCGTTCGCGGTGGTGATGGTCCTGCTGTGCGTGGCGTTGCTGAAGGACCTGCGCGAGGACCCGTTGATGCAGCGCGGCGAGAAGGGCGCGCAGGTGCTGGAGCGGGCGGTCATCGCCGGTACCGAACGCCATGGCGGCGACTTCCAATTGGAAGTCGGCCCGGCGGAGGACGGCTCCGAAGAATCCCGCTGACGGTCCATTGTGGATGTTCGGGGTCCGCGTGGAGCGGTCCGTTGGATTGCTGCAAATGTCCGCAAGATCAGTTCGGCGCGGTTGGAACCTCTCGCGCGGTGGTGCGTCTGTAGGGGTAAAAGCTCCCCAGTGAGAGGTTTCACCGATGTCTCTGCGCAGCAAGTTGGTTCTGGCGACCGGTTCGATCGTGCTGTCCGCGCTGGCATTGACCGGATGCGCCGCGGGCCCGGAGACGGCCGCACCCGCACCGGCCACTGGCGGTGCCGTGCAGTTCGGCGCGGTGTCGAACGCGACCGCTGCCGCGGAACCGGACATCCGCGCTGGCGTGCACGGCAGCGAGGAGCGGGTGGTGTTCGACTTCGGCAGCCTGCCGGACGTCGAGGGCGTGAAGCTGATGGGCCACGAGTTGAACGAGGAAGCTCCGGTCTGGGGCGGGTCCGCCGAGCCGGTCGAGGGCATGACGGGCAAGGCGTTCATCCACATCCGACTGGAGATCGCCGACCCGGCGCGGACCACCGCGGGTCCGAAGCAGTTCGGGCAGACCTTGGCGCAGAGCGCGGTGGTCAACGACAACTCGCACGGCACCGGTGAGCTGACCATCGGGGTGTCCCGGGGCGTCGACTACGAGGTGCTGGTCGAGGGCGACAAGGTGATCGTCAACATGGCCGACGGTCCGTTGGGCCGTTGAGTCGAACGGTTCGGTGTTGCGTTGCGTCGAGTGTCGACTTCGGACGGTGTTTGGACTTCTCCGGAGCGTGACTTCATGAGAGGGTGCCCGCTGTGAGGTTCCGCATGCCGCGCCACGGGCGCCTGCTCGCATCGATCGCCGCAGCCGGACTGCTGCTCGCCGGATGCGGTTCCGGCCCCAGCCAGGTCGGCGCCGCCGCCATCGTCGGTGACACCCGGATCCCGGTCACCGAGGTCCAGTCCTGGTTCACCGAGGTGCTCGCCAAAGAGCCGGATCTCAAGCCGCAGCTGCAGCAGCAGGGCCAGCTCGACGAGCTCGGCAGGCAGCTCGCTTCGCAGCTGGTGCGGCAGGAGCTGGTCGAGCAGGCGGCCCGCGACGAGCGGCTGGCCGTCGGCGACCAGCAGGTCAACGACCTGATCAACCAGCTGGGCGGACCGCAGGCGGCGACCGCGGGCAAGATCTACACCCCGCGGAACGTCCGGGAGATGGCCCGGACCCAGCTGCTGGCAACGGAACTCGGCCGCAAGTACTTCGACGGGTTGGCGGTCAGCTTCGACTACACCCAGGCCACCACGCGCCGCGAGGCGGAGGAGAAGGCGCACCGCATGGCGCAGGGCCCGGCGGCGGCCGCCGCTCTGGTCGAAGCCGACAGCCGCTCCGGTGTCCCAGCGGCGACCGGTCAGCAGTTGCGCGCCGCGGACAGCCCGCAACTCGCGGCCGCGACGCCGTTGTTCGGCGCGCAGCCGGGCACGGTGCTGGCCTTCGAGTCGGAGCCGAACTCCGGGCAGTGGCTGGTCGTGCTGATCAAGGAGCGCCGCGCGGACGCACCCGCAGCGGCGCCTGGGGCGGGCAGCGCTGACGACCAGACGCTGCAAGGCGTCGGGATGCAGCTGCTCGGTATCACGGCGGACCGCGTCGGCGTGCGGCTCAGCCCCCGGTACGGCGTGTGGGACCCGGTGGGCCTTTCGGCAGCGCCCAACGAAGGCGAAACCACCGGCTTCCGCCTGACCTCAGCACCAGATCGGTCGTGAGCGCGTAACCGGACCCCTGTTCGAGTGAGGAGTGAGGGGCACCCTTACCTCATTTTTCGTCGCCGCGTGGGTCGCGGGCCGGACGGCTGGGCTTGGGACAATCGCTGCATGAGTGAAGTTCAGGTGGCCGAAGGTTCCGCGGTCGTGGTGGTCGACGACCGGCTTGGCGACGTACTACCAGCCGCGGCGGCGCCGCTGCTGCGCAGCGCTGCCGCCGTCTACGCCGAGCCCGGCCTCGCGCCCGCTACGCGGGCGGCGCTCGCCGCGCCCGCTCCGCCGATGGCGAGCGACCTGCTGGCGCAGGCCGCTCTGGAACCCGTCGTGCTGATCGTCGGCGAACTCGGCTCCGCCGAGGCCGACGGCCTGCGCGCCGCTGGTGCGCGGCTAGTCGCCGCCTCGGCCCCGGCCGGGATCGAGCTGCTGGATGCCGTGACGGTGATGGACCGGCTGCGCTCGCCCGGCGGCTGCCCGTGGGACGCCGAGCAGGACCACGACACGCTGCGCCAGTACCTCGTCGAGGAGACCTACGAGTTGCTCGACGCGATCGAGCACCGCGACCGGGAGGCGCTGCGCGAGGAGCTCGGCGACGTCCTGTTGCAGGTCCTGTTCCACGCGCGGGTGGCGACCGAGGATCCGGCCGATCCGTTCGACATCGACGCGGTCGCCGCCGGGCTGGTCAGCAAGCTGGTGTCGCGGCACCCGCACGTCTTCGCCGACGACCCGGCGCTGCTGGACGCCGAGTCGCAGCACACCCGGTGGGAAGAGCTGAAGCAGCAGGAGAAGCAGCGGGAGTCCATTGTGGATGGTGTGGCGCTGGGGCAGCCCGCGGTCGCGTTGGCCGCCAAGCTCGCGCAGCGCGCGAACCGCGCCGGGATTCCGGCCGACGCCATGCCGCGCGGCGAATCCACTGGTGAGGTGCTGTTCGGCGCCGCTGCGCAGGCGAAGCTGGCTGGTCACGACCCGGAGGACCAGTTGCGCGCCGTCGCGCTGGCCTTCGCCGCGCGCATCCGCGCTGCGGAGCGGCGGGCCCGCGAGTCCGGTCGGGAACCGGCGGGGCTGGATTCGTCCGAATGGCGCAACTTGATGTCTGATTTGCCCGACATTGCGGGTGTTCGGTCCGAGTGACGCACACTGATCACGGGTGCATCGGCTGACGAGGCGGTTGCTCCGACGCGTCCAACCGGGCGCTCAAAGGGAGGATTTTCGTGCTGCGTAGGTTCTGGCTGCTGTTGACCCCTGCGCTCATCTTGCTGGCCTCCTGCACGCCGTTGACGACATCGTCGCGCGGCGGCGCCGGATTCGTCCCGCCGCTGGCGACCGCGCCACCCACGCCCGGCGTCGAACCGCCTCCGGTGCAGCTTCTCGTGGCCGGTGGCCCGCCCGTCGCGCCGGATGCCCGGCCACAGCAGCAACTCGCCACCTGGGCCGAGTCGATGTCCGACGAGCTCAACATCCCGCGCGCCGCGCTGCAGGCGTACGGGTACGCGCAGCAGTCGATCGCTACGGCGATGCCGCGGTGCGGGCTCACGTGGTCGCTGTTGGCCGCGATCGGCCAGGTGGAGTCCAGCCACGGTCGGCACGGCGGGGCGCGGCTGGACGAGACCGGGCGGCCGACTCGCCCGATCATCGGCCTGCCGCTGGACGGCACTGGCGGAGTTCGGCGCATCCCCGACACCGACGGTGGCGATCTCGACGGCGACCAGGTCTGGGACCGGGCGGTCGGGCCGTTGCAGTTCATCCCGACCACCTGGCACCGGTGGCAGGTCGATGCGGACGGCGACGGGGTCGCCGATCCGCAGGACACCGACGACGCGGCGCTCACCGCTGGCCGCTACCTGTGCAGCGCGGGCGGGGATCTCCGGGACCCGGACCGGTTCTGGTCGGCGCTGCTGACGTACAACCAAAGCCGCAGCTACGGCCAGGAAGTGCTGGATTACGCCGACTACTACGGCCGCACTAGCCGCGAACTGCCCGCTGCGGGCTGAGCGCCGCGCAGGTTTCAGAATCCGGGTTTCGGCTGGTCAGCAGCAGTGCACTCGCGGCCCCGAACGGGACGCGGTGGATCAGTCCCTGGAGGCTGGGAATACCAGCAAGTAGCCTGATCTTCGTGATCCAGCCCACGCCGACCGCGCTCGCCGCCTTCGGGCGGCTCGCGATCGCCGTCGCGATGCTGGCCGGGATCGTCGGCGGGGTCGGACTGATCAACCTCTTCGGCAGGCCGCCGTCGGCTCCGGTGGCCGGGCCGCCGCCGGAAGAGGTGCTGCAACCCGCTCCCGTGTCGCCCGGTTCGATCGCGCCACCGGTCGAGGAGCCGCTCCCGCAGCCCAGCCCCGGCGCCGATCCGGTGCGGCAGTGGGCCGACCAGGTCTCCGCGGTGGTGGACATCCCGGCGCGGGCGATCGTCTCATACGTCAACGCGGACCTGGCGATGCGCGAGCACCAGCCGGGCTGTCGGATCTCGTGGGCGACCTTGGCGGCGATCGGGCGCATCGAATCCGATCACGGCCGCTACGGGCGTCGATTGCTGCGCGAGGACGCCCGGCCGTCCAGCCCGATCGTCGGGGTGCCGCTGGACGGTTCCGAGGGGATCCGGCTGATCCCGGACACCGACGGCGGCGCGCTCGACGGCGACACGGCGCACGACCGCGCGGTCGGGCCGATGCAGTTCATCCCGTCGACTTGGCGGAGGTGGGCGACCGACGGGGACGGCGACGGGCTCGGTGATCCGCAGAACCTGGACGACGCCTCGATGGCCGCCGCCCGCTACCTCTGCGCGGGTGGCCGGGACATGACCACCGGCGCGGGCTGGTGGTCCGGTGTCATGTCGTACAACAACTCGGTCGAATACGGCCAGAAGGTCTTCGGCCTGGCCGAGTCCTACGCCGAAGCGGGCAACCGTCGCCGCTGACGTTCGTGAGCGGTAATGGCCGCTATTACGACCACTGCCACTCACGACCAGTGATGCAGGGGGTCAGCTGCCGCGGGTGGCGATGTGCGCGTTGATCTCGCCCAACGCTTCCTGGTAGGCGGGCGCCGGGTGCATCGTCGCGGCCAGCCTGATCTGCGCCCGCGCCTCGTTCAGCCGGCCCAGGCGTTGCAGGGTGCGGCCCAGCACCAGGCGCGCGTAGTGGTCGGAGGGATCGAATTCCAGCACGCGCAGGAACGCGCGCTCGGCACGTCGCAGCTGCGCGGAGAAGTAGTAGGCCCGCCCGAGCAGCAACTGCACGCTCGGCTTGTCAGCAGCGACGTCGAGCACGGGTTCTAGGACGCGGATAGCTTCCAGCGGACGGCGTTGCGCGAGCAGTTCCTCTGCTCGCCGGAACGCTTCGACGGTGCCTTCGGTCGTCATGGCGGGCACAACGTTACGTGTCGATTCGCTGTTCCGAGACGTCCGTCCGGATGGTCTTCGCGCCGGGCCAAAGACTCCGCGGCGCGAACACTCGTCGAACATCTGCTTGCCGGTCGGGGTCGAAATGTCCGCCCCGCACCGGTGCGCGCGAGCCTGCGGCGGCCCTTCTACCGGCCCGGTTAGGCTCGTAGGCGGTCGCCTGAGCGTCCGACCGGAAGGTGCGCGTCGGGAACGCTGGGACGGCTTGCTTCGTCCATTAGTACAAAGGCTGGTTAGGAGCACACGTGGCGATCATCGAGCAGGTTGGCGCCCGCGAGATCCTGGACTCGCGCGGGAACCCCACCGTCGAGGTCGAGGTGGCATTGGAGGACGGCACGCTCAGCCGCGCCGCGGTGCCTTCGGGCGCCTCGACCGGCGAGCACGAGGCCGTCGAGCTGCGCGACGGTGACGCCGCTCGCTACGGCGGCAAGGGTGTGGAGAACGCCGTCTCGGCGGTGCTGGACGAGATCGGTCCGGAACTGACCGGCCTGGACGTCACCGAGCAGCGCGTCGTCGACCAGAAGCTGGTGGACCTGGACGGCACGCCGGACAAGTCCCGGCTCGGCGCCAACGCCATCCTCGGCGTGTCGCTGGCGGTGGCCAAGGCCGCCGCCGAGACCTCCGGACTGGAGCTGTTCCGCTACGTCGGTGGGCCGAACGCGCACGTGCTGCCGGTGCCGATGATGAACATCCTCAACGGCGGTGCGCACGCCGACACCGGCGTCGACATCCAGGAGTTCATGATCGCGCCGATCGGTGCGGACACCTTCTCCGAGGCGCTGCGCTGGGGTGCGGAGACCTACCACGCGTTGAAGTCGGTGCTCAAGGCCAAGGGACTGGCCACCGGGCTGGGCGACGAGGGCGGTTTCGCCCCCGACCTGCCGAACAACCGCGAAGCGCTGGACCTGATCGGCTCGGCGGTCGAGAAGGCTGGCTACAAGCTGGGCCGCGACATCGTGCTGGCGCTGGACGTCGCCGCGACCGAGTTCTTCGCCGACGGCACCTACAACTTCGAGGGCACCAAGCGCACCGCCGACCAGATGGCGGATTACTACCAGGAACTGCTCGGCGCCTACCCGCTGGTGTCCATCGAGGACCCGCTGGCCGAGGACGACTGGGACGGCTGGACCAAGCTGACCGAGCAGATCGGCGAGCGGGTGCAGCTGGTCGGCGACGACCTGTTCGTCACCAACCCGGAGCGCCTGGAGGAGGGCATCGGCCGGGGTGCGGCCAACGCGCTGCTGGTCAAGGTCAACCAGATCGGCACGCTGTCGGAGACCCTGGACGCGGTCAGCCTGGCCACCTCGTGCGGCTACAAGAGCATGATGAGCCACCGCTCCGGCGAAACCGAGGACACCACCATCGCCGACCTGGCCGTGGCCACCGGCTGCGGCCAGATCAAGACCGGTGCCCCGGCCCGCAGCGAGCGCGTCGCCAAATACAACCAGCTGCTGCGCATCGAGGAGGCCCTCGGTGACGCCGCCCGCTACGCGGGGGAGCTGACCTTCCCGCGGTTCACCCCGGAGAGCTGAGCCATGCCGGTCGGGCGCGCATCGGATCCAGCGCGGCGCAGCCGCCGGGGCGAAACCCCGGCGGAGCGCCGGTCCGAGCGCGCCCGCCGGGACGGCGCCGGGACCAAGAGCTCGGGCAGGCGGCCGGGACGGCAGTCGTCGGGCCGGTCCCGCCCGAAGTCCAGCACCGGGGGAGCGTTCAAGCTCTCCTCGACGCGCCGGGCGGCGGGCCTGGCCATGCTGGTCTGCGTGATGGCGCTGAGCGTGTCGGTGCCGCTGCGCACCTACCTGAGCCAGCGCAACGAGCTGGCCGCGCAAGACCAGCAGCAGGCCGATCTGACCCGGCAGGTCCAAGAGCTGGAGCAGCGCAAGCAGGAGCTTTCCGACCCCGCGCAGGTGGAGGCGGAGGCGCGGGCGCGGCTGGGCTACGTCCGGCCGGGCGAGACGCCCTACATCGTGGAGGTGCCGGTCCAGCCGGTCGCACCGCCGCCGCCGGAGGAGTCCGCCAACGACGGCGTGCCGTGGTACGAGGAGCTCTGGGATTCGGTGATGGGAAAGGATTCTTGACGGTGAACTCGGCCGCTCCGGTGATCAGCGATGCCGATCGGGAGTGCATCCGGCGGCAGCTCGGTCGGCCACCGCGCGGGCTGCGCGCCATCGCGGCGCGGGACGCGGCCGGTGATCCAACCGTGGTGCAGACGAAGCCCCGGCTGGAGGACGGCACCCCGTTCCCGACGCTGTACTACCTGACCGCGCCCCAGCTGGTGGCGCACGCTTCGACGTTCGAGGCCGAGGGTCTGCTGCGGGAGATGACCGACCGGTTGGCCGCGGACCCGGACCTGGCCGAGCGGTACCGCCGAGCGCACGAGTCCTACCTCGCGGAGCGCGACGCCCTCGAACCGCTGGGCACCGAGGTGAGCGCCGGTGGCATGCCGGACCGCGTGAAGTGCCTCCACGTGCACATAGCCCACGCCCTGGCCAAGGGGCCGGGTGTCAACCCGTTCGGCGACGAGGCGATAGCCCTGATCGCCGAACGTTGGCCGGAACACCGCCACCTCCTCAACCGCTGACCCGTCTTTCGCGTCGAGGAATTCCGTGCTCGGGTGCCTAGAACTGGCACTCGGGAACCCGGACGAAGCAGTCTCCTGTTCGCCGGAAATCGGACCGCGTCGGAGTGTCGTTCAGGGGTCACTGGGTCGGAGCGATGCGGTCGAGGAGGCCGCGGGCGGCCGGGATCGGCGTTGCACCGAAGGTGTGGCCGAACGCGGCGAGCCGCGTAGCGGCGAAAGCCTCCGCGACCTGCGTCGGAGCGTGGCGGAACAGCAGCGACGCCTGGAGCGTCAGCGACAGGAGCTCCGCGAGGCCGCGCGCCCGTTCGGGCGCCGGAGCGGCGAGCTCGCCGCGGAGGCGCCGCAGCGCGGCGTCGTAGTCGGCGTTGGCGCCGGAGGCGGCGTCGAGTTCGGCGACGAGGGCGTCCTGTGTGGACGGTTGTTTGTCCAGTGCTCGCAGCAGGTCCAGCGCCGTGACATTGCCCGAGCCTTCCCAGATCGAGCTCAGCGGCGCCTCCCGGTACAGGCGGGGGAGTCCGGAGTCCTCGACATAACCGTTGCCGCCCAAGCATTCCAGCGCTTCGGCGACCACCGCCGGGGCGCGCTTGCACACGTAGAACTTCGCCGCGGGCAGCGCCAGTCGCAGCAGTTCGTGCTCGCCCTGCTCGACCGCCGCCGCCAGGCGCATCGCCAGCGTCGTCGCGGCTTCCGATTCCAGCGCCAGGTCGGCCAGGACGTTCTGCATCAGCGGCAGGTCCGCCAGCCGATGGCCGAAGGCGCTGCGGTGCTGCACGTGGTGCGCGGCTTCCGACAGTGCGATCCGGATGTTGGCCGCTGAGCCGAGGACGCAGTCCAGCCTGGTCATCGACACCATCTCGATGATGCAGCGGACCCCGCGGCCTTCTTCGCCGATCAGGTGGCCGAGCGCGCCGGTGTACTCGATCTCGGCCGAGGCGTTGGACTTGTTGCCGAGCTTGTCCTTCAGGCGCTGCAACCGGATCTCGTTGCGGCTGCCGTCCGGCAGCACTCGCGGCACCAGGAAGCAGCTCAGCCCGCCGGGCGCCTGCGCCAGGGTCAGGAACAGGTCGTTCATCGGCGCCGAGGTGAACCACTTGTGCCCGACGATCCGGTAGGTGCCGTCGGCCAGCGGTTCGGCCGCGGTGGTGTTGGCGCGCACGTCCGAGCCGCCCTGCTTCTCGGTCATCGACATGCCCGCCAGCAGCGCCGACTTCTCCGTCGGCGGGCGCAGCCCGAACTCGTAGGCCGATGCGGCGAGTTTCGGCTCGTACTGGCTGGCCAGCGTCGGCGCGTAGCGCAGCGCGGGCACGGCGGCGTAGGTCATGGAGATCGGACAGGTGTGCCCCGCCTCGACCTGCGACCACAGGTAGAAACCGGCGGCCCGGCGCAGGTGCGCGCCCGGCCCCTGCGTCCACGGTGCCGCGTGCAGGCCGTGGTCGATCGCCCGGGACATCAGCCGGTGCCAGGACGGGTGGAATTCGACCTCGTCGATCCGGTTGCCGTAGCGGTCGTGGGTGCGCAGCCGCGGCGGGTGCTCGTTGGCCAACCGACCGTGCTCGCGAGCCTGCGCGGAACCAGCCTCCAGCGCGAGCGCCGTGAGGTCGCCGACGGCGTAGCGGGTGAGCGCGGCGCCCAGCGCCGGGTCGCAGGCCAGCGGATCGAAACCGTCCAGCGGGGGCGGCTGATTGGCCACCCGGTGGGTGCTGAACACCGGTGGCTCATCGATGAGCGTCATGTTCGGAGGGTAGGCGCAAATCCCACCTGAACAGCGGACGTTCGGCCTATTGATCCACTCGACCGGCGCAACCGGACTGGTCGGCCGAGCCCACACCAGTCAGACGGGTGATGTGTCGGCTCGCCGTCCGGCGTTCCTCGAACCGGTGGTGTATCCAGGAATCCGTCTCGTTTTTCCGGTGCTGTTCAGGTCTGCGTGGGGGATGCAGCAGTGACGGCTGGCAAGAAGCGCCACGGCAAGCATGGGTGGCAGACAGCTCGGCGATTCGGCTCAGCGGCGCGGCGAACAGCGCGGAAGTGGGCCGCTGTGACCGCGATGGCGCCGGTGCTGCTGCTACCGGCCACTTTGGCGGGCGCGTCGAGTTCGTTCCAGGCGGGGCCGCTGAAACCGACTGGCCAACATCCTGATCCGCGCCAGCTCGGGGTGACCGGGCAGCTGCCGCGGAACCCGCAGCTCAGCCCCGAGTTGTTGAACCGGGCGGCCGATCCGGGGCAGCTGGCCACCGGCGCTGGGCCGCAGGTGGCATTGCCGCGGGGACCGCTGGGTATTCCGAAGCCGGTGCTGGCCGCGTACGTCCGGGCCGCGGACTTGGTGGACAAGGCCGATCGGGGCTGCGGACTGCACTGGTCGGTGCTGGCGTCGATCGGCCGGATCGAGTCCGAGCACGCTCGCTCCGGCAGCGTTGACGTGGTGGGTACGACGGTGCGGGCGATCCTCGGCCCGCGGCTGTCGGGCGGGCCGGACGTCGCCGCGATCTCGGACACCGACGGGGGCCGCTTCGACGGCGACCCGGTGTGGGACCGGGCGGTCGGGCCGATGCAGTTCATCCCGTCGACCTGGCGAATGTTCGCCGTCGATGGCAACGAAGACGGGGTTGCCAGCCCGCACAACATCCACGACGCCAGCGTCGCGGCCGGGCAGTACCTCTGCGGCGGGGGCGGCGATCTGCGCGATCCGCGAGATCTCGCGGCGGCGGTGTTCAACTACAACCACTCGGACAGCTACGTGCGGACCGTGCTGATCTGGGCGGCTGCGTACGCGAAGGGCGTGACGCCGACGCCGTCGGAGTTGTCTCCAGCGGTTGATGACGTGCTCGCGGGCGAACGTCTGCCGAACGGTCCAGCGGTGCTGGCCCTGCCACCGGCAGCGCCACCACCGGCTCCCGTGCCGACACCGCAACCAGCCCGACCCGCCCCGGCTGGGCCACCACCGGCGCCGTCGCGTCCGGCACCGCCGATCAGCGTCGACCCGCCGACCATCCCGCAGCCGACACCGCCGGATGTCGCACCGCCCGAGCTGACCACGCCGCCCAGCCCGATACCGCCCGAAACGCCGCCGAACTCGACTGCGCCCGGCTCGACGACGCAACCCGGAACGCCGCCACCGGCGACCAGCGCCCCGCCCGGAGCGAGTCAACCGGGCATTCCGCCGGAACCGAGCCAGCCCGGCGCACCGCCGCCGGGAACCTCGGCGCCGCCACCCGCGCCGGGCGGGACCGTGCCCCCGTCCGAAAGCCTCGTGCCACCGGCGCCGCCGTCCGACCCGATACCGTCGAACGCCTGCGATCCAGGGGTGCTCACCAGCGGCGAGTTCGCCACCGCGGAACAGCCGCCGGGGACGAGCCTCGAACCGGGCGCGGCCGACCCGGCCGCCGCTGTCCCCGGCCAGGTCGTTTTCGTCGAAACTGGCACCGCGGGTGCGCTCGGCCCCTGCACCGTTCCTGCCGACTACCGCCCGCTGTGAACCGTCACGACCGTCGTGCCAGCTGCTCCGGATCGGGTGGTGCGTTGACAGCTGAGCGAAGCCGCGATCACCGGAAGATCCACGACATCGGGCGACCCAACGCCCGTCAGTTCGGGTGAACTTCGGGGCGCTGGCCCGAGCCGCTAGCGTTGGATGTGGGTGCACACCCGTCGAGCGCGAGGAGGACGCAGATGCCACGGGTCGCGGCGATCGACTGCGGGACGAACTCGATCCGCTTGCTGGTAGCAGATGTGACAGTGCACGACGACGGTCGGCGCGACCTGCGTGATGTGCACCGGGAGATGCGGATCGTCCGGCTCGGCCAAGGCGTCGACGCCACCGGGCGGCTCGCCGAGGAAGCCCTGGAGCGCACCAGGGTCGCGCTGGTCGACTACGCCGCGATCGCCCGTCGCAAGGGCGTCGAGCGGATCCGCATGGTGGCCACCTCGGCCACTCGGGACGCGTCCAACCGCGAGGACTTCTTCGCCATGGTCCGGGACACCATCGGGGTCGAAGCCGAGGTGATCACCGGTGACGAAGAGGCCCGGCTGTCGTTCACCGGCGCGGTCGGCGACCTCGACCCGGCGGATGGGCCGTTCGTGGTCACCGACATCGGCGGCGGTTCCACCGAGCTGGTGGTGGGCACTTGGGACGGTGCCAGCGCCGACATCACCGCCGCGTACTCCGCCGACATCGGCTGCGTGCGCCTGACCGAGCGCTGCCTGCGCAGCGATCCGCCCACCGACGACGAGGTCCGGGAGGCCGAGAAGGTGACCCGGCAGATCCTCGACGACGCGTTCGCCGCGGTGGACTGCGCGGCAGCGCGCACCTGGGTCGGGGTGGCGGGCACGGTGACCACGCTGTCCGCCATCGCGCAGGAACTACCCGAATACGACCCGGTCGCAATTCATCTTTCCCATATTTCCCAGACCCGAATCGGGCAGATCGCCGCGGACTTGCTCCGAATGGGGCATGACGAACGTGCCTCGATCGGCTCCTTGCATCCGGGCCGAGTGGATGTGATCGGCGGTGGCGCGCTGGTGGTGAAGGTGCTGGCAGAAGAATTGGAGGAGCGCGCGGGCATTTCCGCGATGACCGTCAGTGAGCACGACATACTCGACGGTATAGCCTTGTCTATCAGCTAGTTCTCAGTATGTGGACCGCTAGCCCATTTTCTGGATGGTTCGAGATCTGGATCGAGTCAGAAAGTGACGGCTTTGTGACAGTGCATCGCCGCAAGGCGGTTCTCACCTATGTTTACGCTCGTCTGACGCGGCGGTGAATGAACCGCCGCGCGTGATGACCCCGGAAATCAAAAACCCTCTGGGGCACACGTGGAAGCGGGAGGACCTACATGCGAAAGGGACGTTTGGCCGCTTTGATCGCGGCCCCGCTGGCCGTGGCGATGATCGCCACCGGCTGCGGCGGGGGCGGCAGCGGCTCGGGAGAGGACGGCATCGTCACCCTCGACTGGGGTGAGCCGGAGAACCCTCTGGTCCCAGCCAACACCACCGAGGAAAACGGTGGTTTCGTCGTCAACGCCCTGTTCACCGGACTGGTGAACTACCGGGCTAGTGACCTCAAGGTGGAGAACGCGGTCGCGGAGTCGATCGAGAGCACCGACCACCAGAACTACACGATCAAGCTGAAGCCGGGCTGGACGTTCCACGACGGGACCCCGGTCAAGGCCAAGAACTTCGTGGACGCCTGGAACTACTCCGCGTACGGTCCGCACGGCTTCCAAGGCGCGAGCTTCTTCGAGCAGATCGACGGCTACGACGCGATGCAGTCCGAAGACCCGGACGGCGACGACGGCCCGCTTCAGGCGCCACCCCCAGCCGCGGACAAGCTGGCCGGGCTGAACGTGGTCGACGACAACACCTTCACGGTCCGGCTGAAGGCGCCGTTCACGATCTTCCCGGTCGTCCTCGGCTACTCGGCCTACATGCCGCTGCCGGACTCGTTCTTCCGGGACCCGAAGGCGTTCGAGGAGCACCCGATCGGCAACGGGCCGTTCAAGTTCGACTCCCGCATCCCGAACCAGGAACTTCGGATCAGCGCCTACGACCAGTACGCGGGCACTGACAAGCCGACGATCCGGGGCGCCGTCTTCAAGGTCTACGACCAGCTCGACGCCGCCTACCAGGACCTGATCTCGGGCAACCTGGACTTCCTGCGGGCCATCCCGGTCTCCGCGCTGGTCGGCGACAAGTGGAAGCAGGACCTCGGCGACCGCGCCAAGCAGAAGCCAGGTCTGCTGACCCAGAACATGGGCTTCCCGATCTACGATCCGAAGTTCAAGAACCCCTTGCTGCGCAAAGCGATCTCGATGTCGATCGACCGCAAGACGATCACGCAGCAGGTGTTCGCCGGGGGCCGCGACCCCGCCGACGGCTTCGCCACCCCGGCGGTCGACGGCTACCGCCCGAACCAGTGCGGTGAGGCATGCGAGTTCAACCCGGAGAAGGCCAAGCAGTACCTGCAGCAGGCCGGTGGGTTCCAGGGCGTGCTGACCGTGGAGACCAACGGCGACGGCGGCCACAACGAGTGGGCGCAGGCCGTGGCCGCGAGCATCAAGCAGAACCTCGGCATCGAGACGCAGTTCGTCCCGACCCCGACGTTCGGCGAGTTCCGGCAGAAGGCGAACGCGTTCCAGTTCAGCGGCCTGTTCCGGACCGGTTGGAAGGCCGACTACCCGAACATCGAGACCTTCCTGACGCAGCTCTACCGCACGAACGCGTCGTCGAACGACTACAAGTACAGCAACCCCGCGTTCGATGCGGCCCTCGACCGGGCGAACGCGGCTCCCACCGTCGAGGCGGCCACCGCCGCCTACGCCGACGCGGAGAAGCTGCTCGCCGACGACCTGCCGATCGTCCCGCTGTGGACGCAGCCCGTGCAGTACGGCTTCTCGGAGCGGATCGCTCAAGGTGAGGTCAAGGCTTACCGTGAACTTGACCTGACGACGGTGCGCCTGAACCCGTAAAACCGAACCGGTGCCCGGCCCGTCTCGATCAGGCGGGCCGGGCCCTGCGCTGGCTGTGATGAGGAGGCCCGAATGGGTCGCTACGTGTTGCGGCGGTTGCTGCAACTGATCCCGGTGTTCATCGGGACCACCCTGATCATCTACTTGCTGGTCTGGGCGATCCCGGGTGACCCGTTCGCGGGAAAGTGCGGTGACCGGGGCTGCCCGCCCGCCTACATCGCCGAAATGCACGAGAAGTACAACCTGGACGACCCCCTGATCGTTCAGTACTTCAAATACCTCGGAAAGCTCCTAACGGGTGATTTCGGGGAAACGTACGCGGGTATCCCGATCAGCACGCTGATGGAGAACGCCTACCCGATCACGATCAAGTTGGCCCTCGTCGCGCTGATCATCGAGGGCGTCATCGGCCTGGCCGCTGGCATCCTGACCGGCCTGCGCGGTCGCGGCTTCCTGGACAACCTGGTCCTGGTGTCGACGCTGTTCCTGATCTCGCTGCCGGTGTTCGTCACCGGTTTCATCCTGCAGATCGTGCTGGGCAGCGAACTCGGCATCATCAGGCCAACGGTGAGCTCGAACCCATCGATCGGGGAGCTGATCGTGCCGGGATTCGTGCTCGGCTCGCTGTCGATGGCGTACGTGGCCCGGCTGACCCGGACCAGCATGATGGAGAACCGTCGCGCCGACTTCGTGCGGACCGCGGTCGCCAAGGGCCTGGAGCCCAGGCGGGTCGTCGGCGTGCACCTGCTGCGGAACTCGCTGATCCCGGTGATCACGTTCCTGGGCACCGACCTCGGCACCTTGATGGGCGGCGCCATCGTCACCGAGGGCGTGTTCAACATCCGCGGCATCGGGGGCTTGGTCTTCAGGGCGATCCTGACCAAGGAAGGCACCACGGTTACCGGCATCGTCACCGTGCTGGTGCTGGTCTACCTGCTGATGAACCTGCTCGTGGACATTCTCTACGCGGTTCTCGACCCGAGGATCCGATATGACTGACCAAAGCGCATCCAGCCTCGTCACGGACCTGACCGACGCGGACGCGGCACATGTGGAGACAGCCGGACCGGCCGGGGGCAGGAACGAGAAGCCCCGCGGTCTGTGGGGAGATGCGTGGCGGGAACTGCGCAGCCGCCCGCTGTTCATCGTCGCCTCGGTGATCATCCTGGTGCTGCTGTTCATCGCTGCCTTCCCGAGCGTGTTCACCTCGGTCGACCCGGCCTTCCAGGATCTGGCCAAGTCCCGGCAGGCGCCGTCGGCCGGGGCTCCCTTCGGCTACGACAACCTCGGCCGCGACATCTACGCGCGCGCCATCTACGGCACCCGGGCGTCGATCACCGTCGGCTTGCTGGCGACGATCCTGACAGTGCTGCTCGGCGGCACGGTCGGCATCATGGCCGGTTACTTCGGCGGCTGGTTCGACAACCTGTGCTCCCGGTTCTCCGAGATCTTCCTGGGCTTGCCGTTCGTGCTCGGCGCGATCGTCATCCTGACCACCTTCAACGCGGAGGTCACCGTGCCCAGCGGGGCGCGGATCGTCACCCAGGTGGTGCTGACGATCGCGGTGCTGTCCTGGCCGATCTCGATGCGGATCATGCGCGCGGCGGCGATCTCGGCCAAGCAACAGGACTACGTGAAGGCAGCGAGGGCGCTCGGCGCCAGTGCGCCGCGGATCATCGTGCGCCACATGCTGCCGAACTGCCTGGCGCCTGTCCTGGTGTACTCGACGATCGCGCTGGGCGGCTTCATCGGTGCCGAGGCGACGCTGTCGTTCCTGGGCATCGGGCTGCGTGATCCAGTGGTGTCCTGGGGCGTGATGATCGCCGAGTCGCGCAGCTACATCCAGGGCGCGCCGCACCTGCTGCTGTTCCCGGCCGGGTTCCTGGTGGTCACGGTGCTGGCGTTCGTGATGCTCGGCGACGCCGTGCGCGACGCGCTCGACCCGAAGCAGAGGTAGGAGAAACCGCTTTGTCTACTGTGGACAACCAAGCCCCGGCGGAGCGGCTGCTGGAGGTCGAGGACCTGCACGTGGAGTTCCGCACCCGCGATGGCGTGGCCAAGGTCCTCAACGGCGTCAACTACCACGTCGACGCCGGGGAAACCCTTGCCGTGCTGGGCGAATCCGGCTCCGGCAAGAGCGTCACCGCGCAGACCATCATGGGCATCCTGGACATGCCGCCGGGTGTGATCACCGGCGGTTCGATCCGGTTCCGCGGCGAGGACCTGCTGACCGCCTCCGACACCCGGCGGCGCGAGCTGCGCGGTGACTCGATGGCGATGATCTTCCAGGACGCGCTGTCCGCGCTGAACCCGGTCTACACGGTCGGGTTCCAGATCGCCGAGCAGCTGCGGATGCGCCGCGGCATGTCCCGCAAGGAGGCCACGATCAAGGCCACCGAGCTGCTGGACCAGGTGAAGATCCCGAACGCCAAGCAGCGCGTGAAGGAGTTCCCGCACCAGTTCTCCGGCGGCATGCGGCAGCGCGCGATGATCGCGATGTCGCTGGCGCTGGACCCGACGCTGCTCATCGCCGACGAGCCGACCACCGCGTTGGACGTCACGGTGCAGGCCCAGATCATGGACCTGCTCGACGAGCTGCGCCGGGAGCGCGGCATGGGCCTCATCCTGATCACCCACGACCTGGGCGTGGTCGCCGAGGTCGCGGACCGGATCGTGGTGATGTACGCCGGGCGGATCGTGGAGTCCGCGGACGCCTATTCGCTCTACCAGCAGCCCGGCCACCCCTACACTGAGGGCCTGATGCGGTCGATCCCGCGGCTGGACCTCAAGGGGCAGGAGTTGGAGACCATCAAGGGGTTGCCGCCGAGCCTGCTGGCGGTGCCGCCGGGCTGCCCGTTCCACCCGCGCTGCCCGCGCGCCGAGGAGCGCTGCCGCCAGGAAGTTCCGGCCAACCACCAGTTGGGCCTCGGGCGGGAGAGCGCCTGCCACTTCGCGGAGGAGTTGATGAGCCATGGCTGAGCCGATCCTCCAGGTGCGCGACCTGGTCAAGCACTTCCCGGTCACCCAGGGCGTGGTGTTCAAGCGGACCATCGGCCACGTGCGCGCCGTGGACGGGGTGTCGTTCGACCTCAACCGGGGCGAAACGCTCGGTGTGGTGGGCGAGTCCGGCTGCGGCAAGTCGACGCTGGCGCAGGTGCTGATGCGGCTGGAGAAGCCGACCAGCGGTTCGGCGCTGTTCGAGGGCCGCGACATTTTCAAGATGCGCGGCACCGAGCTGCGCAAGCTGCGGCGGGACATGCAGATCGTGCTGCAGGACCCGTACACCTCGCTGAACCCGCGGCGCACCGTCGGCGACATCGTCGGCGAGCCCTTCGAGATCCACCCGGAGGTGGCGCCGAAGGGCGAGCGGCGGCGCAAGGTGCAGGAGTTGCTGGAAGTGGTGGGGCTGAACCCCGAGCACATCCAGCGCTACCCGCACCAGTTCTCCGGTGGTCAGCGGCAGCGCATCGGCATCGCGCGGGCGCTGGCGCTGCGGCCGAAGGTGATCATCTGCGACGAGCCGGTGTCCGCGCTGGACGTCTCGATCCAGGCGCAGGTGATGAACCTGCTCGGCGAGCTGCAGCAGGAGTTCGGCCTGTCGTACGTGTTCATCGCGCACGACTTGGGCGTGGTGCGGCACCTGTCGGACCGGGTGGCGGTGATGTACCTGGGCAAAGTGGTGGAGATCGGCACGGACGAGCAGATCTACGAACACCCGCAGCACCCGTACACCCAGGCGCTGCTGTCGTCGGTGCCGGTGCCGGACCCGACGCTGCGCGGGCGCCGCGAGATCATCCGCCTGACCGGCGACGTCCCGAGCCCGGCGAACCCGCCATCGGGCTGCCGCTTCCGAACCCGCTGCTGGAAGGCCCAGGACCTCTGCGCGGAGAAGGTCCCGGAGCTGGAAGTCCGCCTCGGCTCCCACCCATCGGCCTGCCACTTCGCCGAAGAACGCCCCCACGTAGTGGCGTGATCAGGTGATCTTTTCGAGGTGAGGGGCACCCTTCGCCAAGTAAGTTGGTAAAGGGTGCCCCTCACTCATCACCCGATCCGGTTGGGCGGAGGCCGTCGAAGACGATGATGAGTTCGTGGGCCGGGCGGGATTCGGTTACGGCTCGCCGGTACATGCCAAGGCAGCCGACGATCAGTGAGCGCACCTCGGTCGTGGTGAGGTCGGCGCGTACCGCGCCTGCCTGTTGCGCGCGTTCGAGGAGCTTGCCGAGAACGTCGTTGAACTCGGTTTCCTGGCACGCCGTTTTCAGTTGCTGGCCAGTCGATTCCAGGGCGTCGCAGATGTCCTTGTTGAGCGCGGCCTGCTCCACCACCTGCTGGAAGTAGTCGAAGAACGCCTTCCCGGGATCAGCGGCTTTGGCGTGGTCGCGGGCAGTCTCGACCATTCGCTGGATCCGCTCGGAAACCACCGCTTCGAAAAGCGCTTCTTTGGTGGGGAAGTGGCGGTAGACCGTGCCGGGTCCGACTCCGGCGCGGCGGGCGATGTCGTCCAGCGGAACCGCGATGCCTTTGGCGGCGAACAGCTCCTGCGCGGCCTCCAGGACGCGCTCGCGGTTGCGCTGGGCGTCCGCGCGCAGGCGTTTCGCCGGGGCCTTCGACGTGGTCACGCGGTGATCCTACCGCCGCCGTGGACAACCGGGGCGTGCGTTCCGTATATTCCAGTAGCGGGGCGTTCGTTCCGGTTATGCGCCCGGGAACCCGGAGGAAGATGTGTCCGAAGCACAAAATCGATCAGTGCTCGTCGTCGGTGCCACCGGGCAGCAAGGCGGCGCCACCGCCGCGCAGCTGCTCAAGCGCGGCTGGCGGGTGCGTGCGATAACCCGCAGCGCGACCGGCGACGCCGCGAAGCGGCTGGCGGAGGCCGGAGCGGAGCTGGTCGAAGGCGACATGGACGACCGCGCGCTGCTGGTAGCCGCGATGCGCGACGTCTCCGGCGTGTTCAGCGTGCAGCCGACCTTCATCACGCCCGAGCTGTCCCCCGACGTCAGCCACGACGACGAGGTCCGCTGGGGCAAGAACGTGGCCGACGCCGCGAAGGCCGCCGGTGTGCGACACCTCGTCTACGCGTCGTCGATCAACGCCGATCGTCATTCCGGCATGCCGACGCTGGAGAACAAGCGGGAGATCGAGCAGCACATCCGGGCGTTGGGGATCGCGGCCACGATGTTGCGCCCGGTCTCGTTCATGGAGAACTACGCCGCGGGGATGCCCGGCCAGTCGGCCATCGGCGGCGAGTTGACGACGGCGATCAAGGCCGACGTATCGCAACCGCTGATCGCTGTGGCCGACATCGGCGTCTTCGCCGCGTTGGCCTTCGAGAACCCGGACGAGTACGTCGGCCGGGCGCTGGAGATCGCAGGTGATTCGCTCACTCCGCCGCAGATCGCCGCAGCGCTGTCCCGCGCGACCGGTCGGTCGATTCGGCACGTCGAAATGCCGCTGGAACCGCTGCGCGAGCAGAACCCGCGCCTGTATCGCGCCTACACCTGGTTGAACGAGCAGGACCTCGGTGTGGACATCCCAGCACTGCGTCGACTCCACCCCGACCTGATGACCTTCGAAACCTGGCTCGCCACCCGAGGTCGCGCCCTGCTTGGCGCCTGACCGGCAATCGTGAGTGCCGCGCGGTTAGCCCTTGTCCCCGCGCAGCGGTGGGAGCGGGGATCGGCGATTTCGCGCGAAATCGGCACCTGCTCCCCACGGGAAGCGGCGATTTCGCGCGAAATCGCGCAGTACTCACGACGCCTCAGGCCGGGCGGTCCGCGCCGATGCGGGGGAACGGGTGGATCGAGAACACCACCTCCACCGGGACTTCGAAGTGCTCGGCGATGCGCAACGCCAGGTGCAGGCTCGGGCTGTACTCGCCCCGTTCCAGGTAACCGACGGTCTGGTAGTGCACGCCGAGCGCTTCGGAGAGTTGTCGGCGGGAGATCCCGCGTTCGGTCCGCAGCATCGCGATGCGGTTGTAGATCGTCTCGCTCATGTCTTCTCCGCCCGTGTCAGCGAATGCGCTGCATGGCCTTCTCGCGCCGCGCAGCCACACTCGACCCGGACTCGCGCCGCGCCATCCGGCGCAGCACCATCGGCGCCACCACCAGGCCGATCACGGCCCACACGCCGAGCACCCCGACCGTCTCCAGGTGCCGCCAGGACCCGCCGATCTCGGCCGCCGCCAACGCGTCCGGCAGCAGCGCCGACCGCATGCCCAGCCCCAGCCAGTACATCGGGAACACTTGCGCGATCCACTGCAGCCACTGCGGGAAGCCGGTGATCGGGTAGAAGATCCCGGAGATGGAGATCAACCCCATCATCGGCAACATGATCAGGCCCATGCTCCGCGGGCTGGAGAACAGCGAGCCGATGATCGCCCCGAGCGGCATCGTCGCGACCAGCCCCAGCACCAGAACCCACAACAGGGTCAGCCAGGTGCTGATGCCGGTGGACAGGCCGTCGAACATCACCAGGCCGGGAACCAGCACGATCACCAGGCTGATCAACGACATGCCGCCGATCTGCGTGATCTTGCCGACCAGATATCCGAGCATCCCGTTCGGGGTGGCCTTGGCGCGCAGCAGGGTGCCGTCCTCACGTTCGACGGTCAGCTGCTGGGCGACTGTGAGCAACCCGGCGAACCCGATGCCCATGCCGAGCACGCCCGGCAGCGTCATCGCGCCCAACGAGAACCCGGCCACGGTGGCGTCGCGCTGGAAGGACATCACCACCAGCAGGATGATCGAGGGGAACAGGTAGCCCCACAGGTCTTGCGGGGTGGTGAGGGTCTGGCGGAATTCGATCAGACCGCGCCGCAGTCCGACGCGCATGGCGTTGGCGTTCACCGGTTCTCCTCCTCGGCGCCGAAGGGCAGGGGTGCGTCCTCGCCGCGTCCTGATTCGTGGGCGAGCACCATCGCCATGTAGGTGTCCTCCAAGGTGGCTCGGCGTACCTCAAGATCGGTGATCGCGTCGCCGTGCTGCGCGAACAGTTCGCGAACGAACCCGGTGGCGTCGGCGGTCGCGTGCACGAACCGCTGGCCGTCGCATGCCCACTTCACCTCCGACTCGGCGGCCACCTGCCGGGACAGCGCGTCGGCCGAGCCGTCGGCGACGATCCGGCCACCGGCCAGGATCAGGATGCGGTCGGCCAACTTCTCGGCCTCGTCCAGGTCGTGCGTGGTGAGCAGGATCGCGGTGTTGTCGTCGTCGGCGAGCCGATGCACCAGGTCGTGGAACTCGCGGCGGGCCTGCGGGTCGAAGCCGACGGTGGGTTCGTCCAGGAACAGCAGTTCCGGGCGACCGACGATGCCGATCGCCACGTCCAGCCGTCGCCGCTGGCCGCCGGAGAGCTGCCCGACCCGCTTGTTCGCGTGCTCGGTCAGGCCAACCGTTGCGATGAGCTCGTCGACGTCCCGGGGGCGGGTGATCTCCTCCGTCGCGTACGGCGCGTAGTAGGCGCCCAGGTGCGCCAGCAGTTCCCGCACTCGCCACTTGCTGTGGTCGCGCCAGGACTGCAGCACGACGCCGAGTCGGGCGTGCCAGTGCTCGTCGCCTTGCGCCGGGTCGGTGTCGAGGACCTTGACCTCGCCGCCGGAGCGCATCCGGAAGCCTTCCAGGATCTCGATCGTCGTGGTCTTGCCCGCCCCGTTCGGCCCGAGCAGCGCGACCACTTCGCCGCGCCGCGCGGTGAAGCCCACGCCCTTGAGGACATCCGTGTTGCCATATCGCATCCGCAGGTCGCGGACGTCCAGCACGGCGTCCTCGACCGGTAACGGCACGGACGGCGGAGGTGCCTCCGATTCGTTCGCGATTGTCATCACCCAGGTGCCTTCCGTAGCAGTACTCGTGAGTTATGTAGCAGTCATGCTACATCTCGACGCACAGCTATGTCGGAAGGCACCGGTGGGCAGCCAGGTTAGGTCAAGTCAGGGGTTTGAGCTCCGGGCCGAGCGGCGCGAACTTCTCCTGCGCCACCACGCGCGGTGGCGGCCAGGTGATGTTGCGCGGTGGCCAGGACTGCCCGGTGCGCTTGAGGAACCAGTCCGGCGGTTCGTACATCGGTGGCTCGAAGTCCTTCGGCAGCATGCTCTGCCACTCGACGTCCTTGGTGCGCTCGGCGAACTCGTCCTTGAGCGCCTGCAGCCGTTCCGGTTGGGTGAGCAGGTCGATGGCCATCGCCGCGAGGTACTTCGACGCCGCCAGCAGCGCCACGTGCCCCATGTTGGCCGCGGTGGTCGCCGCGAACGCCCAGTTGTGCGTTTTGCAGCCCTGCGGTCCGACCGCGGTGCCCAGGCTGACCGTCGGCACCTGCCAGCTGATGTCCGCGACGTCGGTGGAGCCACCGCCCATGAACACCGGGTTCGGCGGCTCCAACGCGCCGATGCCGGTCGCCACGCCCTTCTGCTCCAAACCCAGCGAAGCCTGGATCGCGCGGGCCAACCGCTGGTCGTCCTCGGTGAACTTGGGTGGGCCGATCTGCAGCATGTTGTCGTAGAGCAGTTCGGCGGCCGACTTCGACGGCAGCTTGTTCCAGCAGGACGCGGTGATCTTGTGCTGCACCTTGGTCTGGCTGGCCTGCGCCGCGGCCTGCGCGCAGGAGACGACCTTGTCGAAGAGCACCTTGACCCGCTCCGGGCTGCCTTCCCGCACGTAGTAGGAGATCTGCGCGATTTCCGGCGTGACGTTCGGTGCGTCCCCGCCCTGGTTGATGACGTAGTGCAGCCGCCCGGACGGTGCCAGGTGTTCCTCGCGCAGGAACTCGGTCATGGTGGCGAGCATGATCGCGGCGTCCAGGGCGCTCTTGTTGCCCAGCGGGATACCGCCGTGCCCGGCGACGCCGAGGAACGTGAACGTCACGGCGGTCATCGCGCAGCTGGTGCCCCAACCGGTCGAGTTGGTGGTGCCGGGGTGCCAGTCGAGGAACGCGTCCAGTCCGTCGTAGATGCCTTCGCGCACCGCGTACGCCTTGCCGATTAGCTGCTCTTCCGCGGTCGAGCCGAAGAACTTGATGGTGCCGCCGATGCCGTTGCGGCGCATGCCCTCGGCGGTCGCCACCGCGGCTCCGGCGGCGGCCGAACCCAACGCGGCGTGCCCGCAACCGTGCCCCGGACCGTAGGACGGGGCGAACGGGTCGTGGTGGTACACGAGCGGATCGTGCTGGCCAGCGCCCTTCTTCTGGGACAGGCCGGGCAGCGCATCGTACTCGCCGCTGAACCCGAGCGTCGGCCCGTTGCCGTTGCCGAACGTGGCGATGAACGCGGTGGGGAAACCCGCCGTGCCCCACTCGATCTGGAATCCGTTGCGGCGCAACAACTCCGCTTCGGCGATCGAGGAATTCCACTCGCGCAGGGAGAGTTCGGCGTGTTCCCAGATCTCGTCGTTGAGCGCGGTGATGTCGCCGCCGTGCGCGTCGATCCAGGACAGCGCGGTCCGCTTCGCCGGAGTGTCCTTGGCAAGGCCCTTCGGCGGGGTGTAGCCGGTGTTGGAGAGGGTTTCGTCCGCCGCGGCGGCCATCGCCGGATCGACCACCGCGGCCAGTCCGGCCGACGTGATCCCTGCGGCGCCGAGGAGTTGGAGGACCTGCCTGCGGCTCAGGTCGCTTTGCGGGGCGCCATGTTCATGGTCGCTGTGGTGCAAGTCGCACACTGCGCGCCTCCCGGTAGGACGGTGAGAGCGTTGCCCGGAAAGCATTCGGTTGAACGTTAGCCAGGGTCAAGAAGTTCAACCCGAACGGACGCGCCCGCAGCCCCGAGTCCGGTCACCCGTCAAATCCGCGAGAAATATTGGATTCGACCGGATGAACGCACATTTCGCGAGATTGCGTTTCCTACGCGGTGCCGATGGCGATGGCGTGGTCGGCGGCCTTGCGCAAGGTGGACGCGCTTTCGGCGAGCGCGGTGCGCTCGTGCGCGTCCATGACCGGTTCAAGCATCTGCTGGACGCCGCCGGAACCGAGCACGCTGGCCAACGACAGCGTGACTTCGTAGCGCGGCGAATAGGCGGCGACGGGCAGCACGGCGCGTTCGTCCCGCAGCACCGCCTCGACCAGGCGAGCGGAAACGGCTCCGATGCCGTACTGGCTGGCGCCGGTGCCCTCGATGATCGTGATGTTCGCGAAGCGGATGCTGTTCTCAATCTCCTCGCGAACGTCGTCTACGGAGTTGGCGTGGCGACCGAGCAGGTCCAGCACCGGGATCCCGCCCACGGCCGCGGACGACCACAGCAGCACTTCGGACGTCCCGTGTTCGCCGACCACCATGGCCTGCACGTCGCGCGGGCGCACGCGGAGCCGGTCGGCCAAGTGGACGCGGAACCGCAGGCTGTCGATCAGCGTGCCGGTGGAGAACACCCGCTGGTGGCCCGCCAACTGCCGGGTGAGGTCGGCGAGCGGGTCCGGCGGGTCGGTGACCACCATCAGCACGGCCTGCGGAGCGACCGCGACCACTTGCGGCACGATGTCGGCGTAGACCTCGGCGTTGGTCTCCAACAGCCGCAACCGTCCGTGCGGATCGCTGCGATCGGTGGCCCCACCGGTCTTCTCGTTGATGCCCGCGGTGATCACGACCAGCGCGGCATCGGCCAAGTCGTCGTAGTCGCTAGCGCGCACGTCGACCGTGGGCGACAGCGGTGTGGCGTAGCGCATGTCGGCAGCGACCCCAGCGGCGCGGTCGGTGTTCCGGTCGACCAGCACGATCTCCCGGCAAGTCCCACCACGCTCGATCAAGGACAGCACCGTCGCGGCCCCAACGGCGCCCACCCCGACCACGGCGACCTTCATCGCCCACCTCCTCGGCCTTCGCGGTGCGCAAAACCAGCCTGGGACAACCGATGTGGAGCACCGCAGAGGAGAAAGTCACACCATCACATGGCACTGAGTGGCTGCGGGGCAACGCCGATTTCGCGCGAAATCGCCACGGGCACACCGCACCTGGTCGGCGCGGGCTGTTGCATCGTACAGAGCCTTAAGGCCCCCAGTGCCGTCCATGGCCGAGCCGTGGATCGGACGTTATCGCAACGGTCTACCACGATCCGACTCGATTGGAATTGTTTTCGTTTCCACCGCGTGTGTCCGCGGCGGGCATTGTTTCGCTATTAAAGCGATCGGGGTCTGGCGATCTTGAATAATTGATCTTCCGGCTTGTCCGGTGCGCAGATCAACAACGCCCCCCAGGACCAGGTCGGCGACTGGGACGGCAACACCCAGGCCCAGGTGGTCGGCCACGGCTCCTCCCCGACGCAGGAGCAGGACCAGGACGAGGTTCAGGTGAGCAAGCCGACCAACGTGAACGTTTCGCCTTCGACCGTGGTTCAGGTGAGTGGTCACGAGCAGGTCGCGGACACTGGTTCGACGCAGATCAACAACGCCCCCCAGGACCAGGAAGGTGACTGGGAGGACAACACCCAGGCCCAGGTGGTCGGCAAGCCCTGACGTCCCGGAATCAGAAACGGGCCCCGCTCCGAGCCGGAGCGGGGCCCGCTCGCTTGGGCGGAGCGACTAAGAACGGTCGCTGGCCACGAAGTCCGCGAGATCGGCGGACTGCTGGATGCGGGACTCCTCGTGGACGTACATCATGTGGCCCGCCGGGTAGTAGCGGACTTCGATGTTCTCCCGCAGTTGATCGGGGATCGGCAGTTGGGCCAGCACGTGCTCGGCCGCGAAGTACGGCGTCGCGCCGTCGGTGTAGCCGCAGGCGACGTGGATCCGCAGGTGCGGGTTGGCCTGGATCGCCGCGCTCAGCTTGTCCACCACCGACACGCTCGCGCCCTCGAATTCCTTGAACGACCAGGGGTGCACCCGGCTGGACAGCGTTTCGTACGGCAGATCGTTGGCGAAGTCGAGTTCCTCGCGCAGGTAGTGGTTGATCGCCGCCGAGTAGGCACCGCGAACGCCCGAGATGCTGGGGTCGTCGGTGAACCGCTCCCCGGCGGCGTCCGGCTCCCAGCCGGTGAACCGGCCGTCCATCCGGCCGACCGTCAGCCGCCGGTCGCGCAGCAGCTCGGTGAAGAACCGCACGTGCTCGATGCGCAGGTTGACGCGGTCGACGTAGTCCTCGGACAGCCCGGACAGCTCGGCGATCCGCCGAACGATGTCCGCCCGCTCGGACGGGCTCAACCGCGCACCGCGCGCCAACGCCCACGGGTAGTCCTCAGCCGCGAACTTCTCGGCCTCGTCGAGGACTTCGCGCAGCGGCCGGTCGCCGTGCTTGCCGTGGTAGTGCGCGATCGCCGCGTACGTCGGCAGGTACAGCGCGTAGGGCAGGTCGTTGCCTTCGGTGAACCGGATCGTCCCCATGTCCAGCACCGACGAGATCAGCAGCAGGCCGTTCGGGTAGAGCCCGTGCCGCGACTGGAGGTGCTCGGCGAGCGCGGCGGCGCGCAGCGTGCCGTAGGACTCACCGGCCAGGTACTTCGGCGACATCCACCGACCGTTGCGGGTGGTCCACAACCTGATCACTTCGCCGATCGACTCGATGTCGCCCTGGTAGCCGTGGAAATCGCCCGGCGTACCGCCCTCGACGGCCCGCGAGTACCCGGTGGACACCGGGTCGATGAACACCAGATCGCTGTGCTTCAGCAGGGTTTCCCGGTTGTCGGCCAGCCCGTAGGGCGGCGGTGCGAGGTCACCGGCATCGCCGGAGAGCACCCGCCGGGGGCCGAGCAGTCCGACGTGCAGCCACACGCTGGAGGAGCCGGGACCACCGTTGAACGCGAACGTCACCGGCCGGGTGCCGGGCGCGGCATCGGCCACGTAGGAGGTCACGAACACCTCGGCCTTGGGCTTGTACCCGTCGAACTTGCCGTCGGTGTGGACCTCTTCGCGCAGCACGATCCGACCGGTCGTGGCGGTGTAGGCCAGCTCGGCACCGTCCACATCGATCGTGTGGTGGGTGCTGACCAGATCGTCCACCGGCTCGGCCGGGGTGGTGGATTCCTGCTTCGCGTCGCCGTTGTCCTCGCTGGCTGCCATGCCGCCAACATTACGTGCCGTCGAACGGGTTTTCTGCCACTTTTTAGAGGTGTCCGACATCACCTCCCGGCTGGTCGCCGACCCGGTCGGCGACCCCGCCACCGCCGCCGCGAACGCGCGCCGACTCACCGACCTCGACGAACTGATCACCCGCTGCACGGCGTGCCCGAGGCTGGTGGCGTGGCGGGAGGAGGTCGCGCGGGTCAAGCGCGCGGCGTTCCGCGACGAGGACTACTGGGGCCGCCCGGTGCCGGGCTTCGGCCCGGCCGACGCGGCGATCGCCATCGTCGGGCTGGCCCCGGCCGCGCACGGCGGGAACCGGACCGGCCGGATGTTCACCGGTGATCGTTCCGGCGACGTGCTTTACCAAGCGCTCTACGACGTCGGCCTGGCGTCGCAACCCGACTCGCGCCACATCGGCGACGGTTTGACGTTGCACCGCACCAGAATCACCGCGCCGGTCCGCTGCGCTCCACCGGCGAACAAACCGACGCCGATGGAACGCGACACCTGCCGCCCCTGGCTCGCCCGCGAACTCGGCATGCTCCGCCCGACGCTGCGAGTGGTGGTGGTGCTCGGCGCATTCGGCTGGCAGGCCCTGATGCCGGTCCTAGCGGACACTGCCTGGCAGGTGCCAAAACCCCGCCCGAAGTTCGGCCACGAAGCCCACGCGGAACTCCCGGCAACTGACGGCGGAAGCGCCCTCCACCTCCTCGCCAGCTACCACGTCAGCCAGCAGAACACCTTCACGGGCAAGCTGACCCCAGAGATGCTGCGGGAAGTGCTGGAACGGGCGAAGGAGCTGGCGGGGGTTGCCCGAACACACACCTCTGGGCGATGAAGCTTGCCGCCAGGTTGTTCCGCAAAATACCCTGTTCCGCATGACGCGGAACAGGGTGCTTTCTGGAACGACTGAGTATGAGCTGATCGAGGAGTTAGAGCAGGCGATCACTCAGGCGCTTCCTCCAGCATGGGACCTGACCGCGGAACACCAGCCGAGGTACGGGGGCTACCGACTCGACGCGGTGTTTCGGATCGAGGCTCCGGACGGCAATCGCGCGACCGTGGTCGCCGAGGTCAAGATGTCGGCCGAGCCGCGAACGGTGCTCTCGTCGGTTGAGCAAATGCGGCACATCGGGTCCACCGTCCCCGGGGATGCGATTGTTGTCGCGGCGCCGTTTATTTCCCCCTTGGCCCGTGGGCATCTTGCTGACGCAGGGTTCGGGTGGTTCGACCTGACAGGCAACATGCGGTTGGCTTTGGATCGGCCGAGTGTGCTCATCCAACGTTACGGGGTTGATCGCAACCCGTTCTCGACCCCGGCGGATCGTCGGCTGAAGTCGCTTCGTGGACCTGGGGCTGCTCGGGTTGTGCGCACCCTGCTGGAGATCGAGCTGCCTGTAGGAGTGCGGGACTTGGCGATGCAAGCTGAAGTTGGTGCTGCAACCAGTGCCCGAGTGGTGGATCTTCTCGATCGGGAAGGGCTGGTTGAACGCGGTGCCGGAAAGGTGATCTCCGAGGTGAGAAGACGTCCCCTCGTGCGCCGGTGGACAGATGATTACGGCCTCACCAGCTCGAACGAGGTTGAACGAGCAGTGGATCCGCGGGGTTTGGCCCATGCTCTTGACGAGCTGAGGACCAGTGAAGATCAATACATCGTCACCGGTTCCGCGGCCGCACGTGCCTACCTACCTGCCGATGTTCTGTCGGTCGCACCGTTGACCACTCTGATTCTTTATGCGGATCAGCCAAGGAAACTGGCGCGGAACATCGGTCTCAGAACAACGGACCGCAGCGCGAATGTCTTACTGGTGCGGCCATTCGACGATGCGCTCGCAAAAGGAAGCCGGGTCGAGGACGGCATTAGGTATGCTGCGGCGCCACAAGTGGTCGCGGATCTGTTGACCGGCCCGGGCCGTTCGACTGAGGAAGCCGAACAGTTGATGAATCTCATGGCGGAAAAAGACCCGAGGTGGACCGAGTGACCGAGCGAACGATCCCGTACGAGTACGTCGTCGCACGATCGGTGCTGCTCGACGCTTTGATCGCCCTGCACGCGCACCTCGACGCGATGGTGCTCGTTGGTGCCCAAGCCGTTTACTTGCACACCGGTGACGCAGACTTGGCGACAGCGCCGACGACGACCGACGCGGACGTGGCGCTTGCGCCGGATCGTCTTGCCGACGAACCGCTGCTCGAAGTGGCTTTGCGCCGAGCCGGATTCGTCCGTGAGGCCCACCCCGGAACCTGGAGAGGGCAGGGTGCGGTCGCTATCGACCTCATGGTTCCGGAGGTGCTCAGCGGTCCGGGGAACAGGGGTGCCCGGCTGTCGGTGCACGGGAAGTGGGCGGCCCGGAGAGCACGGGGGCTTGAACCAGCCCTCATCGACAACGAAACACGGGAGATTCAATCGTTCGCGCGCGGGGACGATCGTCGCGCGCATCTGCGGGTCGCCGGTCCGGCTGCTCTTCTTGTAGCGAAGATCGTCAAGATCGAGGAACGGCGCGCCAAACCGCGACGTCTCAAGCCGAAAGATGGGCTGGACGTACTGCGCCTACTTCGCGTCATCGACATGGGAGAGGTCGCGCTGCGTCTGCAACTGCTTGCAGCCGATGAGATGGCAGGAGAAGTGACCCGGTCCGCGCTCGCCGCGCTACGTGAACATGGCACTCAAGCTGATGGCCCGGTAGCTACGCTTGCGGCCAGCGCCGTGTCCGGAACCGAAGACCCTGACATCACGATCGAGTCGACGGTGTTTCTCGTCGAAGAACTTCTGCAAGCCTGCGACGATCAGCGATGGTGAGTGCTTTTCCGTGAATCCGTTCACTTCTGCCAGCAGAACACCTTCACGGGCAAGCTGACCCCAGAGATGCTGCGGGACGTGCTGGAGCGGGCGAAGGCGCTGGCGGGGCGAGGTGCTGAGCATGGGACCGGGAAGGAACGGTAACGTACCCTGAGTGATTGATCCGCTACCTACTGTCTCGTCGAAGCGGGAACTGCGCGTTGGCGTCTATGTGGACGCCTTCAACGTCTACTACGGCGCACGAGCAGCATGTGGACGCGGAACGGCAGGATGGAGATGGCTGGATCTTGCAGCCCTCGCGAAGGCTTTGATCATTCCGCGTGTCTGGCCGAATGCCCGTCTGGAGACGGTGGTCTATTGCACGGCGCCACGTGACCGTGAAGGTTGACACTTCGCTGCGCGATCAGCAGAACTACATCGGTGCGTTGCGCAGCTACATCCCGGAGCTCGTGGTCGTGAACGGGAAGTACGTCCCTCGCGTGAAAACCGGCGTGCTGATCGAGAGAGCTCAAAACGGGCGTCCGCAGCGCAGGGTGTCGGCCCCTCCCGATGGTCAGCTCCCAGGTTGGTTGCCAGCGGAGGCGGTTGAAGGGCCTAGCGGAAATCCGGAGCTGCTGGTTTCAGTGAGCACGTTCGAGGAGAAGGGCTCCGACGTCAATGTGGCCTCGCATCTGCTTATTGATGTCCTGTCTGGGCGCGTGGACGCGGCTATGGTGTTCTCGAACGACAGTGATCTGCACTACCCATTGCAGCACGCACGGTTGCATGTGCCGGTCGCGACGATCAACCCGAGTGTCAAGGCCACCGCAATGGATCTTCGAGGAAACCGCGACGATGGGGCCGGAGACCATTGGTGGCGGAGGTTGCGTCCCGAGGACTTCTTCAAGAACCAACTTCCGGACCCGGTCGGCCCGTATGCCAAACCGTTCGGTTGGCGACGCTCTCCCGCTGAGTTGACGCCGTCGGCCTTGACGGTATGGTGATCGCCATACCACCCGGTTCTCTCGGTTGCGAGGGGCCGGGTCTTTTTCGTCTGGACTGATGGCGCCTTGAAACGGTGCCGGTGCCCGCGTGCCGAGCTCGGCCGACGCCCCGAATCAATCCGTGATGGCCAGCAGCAAGCCATCGGACGATGGCTTCAGGGTGCATGCGGTCAGGTCGTGGATGACAGCATCTGCCGCAGACAGGTCCGAGACGTTGTGGGTAGTGGCCACCGCGAGCGTGGAAGCTCCCGCAGCCTGGCCGGCATGGATGCCCGCTGGCGCGTCCTCGATGACCAGGCACCGGGCGATGTCGTAACCGAGCGCGGCCGCAGCCTTGAGGTAGCCCTCCGGATCGGGCTTGCCGACGCTGACATCGTCCGCTGAAACCAACACTCGTGGAATGGGCAGACCGGCGGTCGCCAGGCGAGCTTGCATCAGGGAGCGAGATCCCGAGGTCACCGCAGCCCAGCGATCAGCGGGGAGAGCCTGAAGCAGCGTTTGCGTGGCGGGCAGGGCGATCACATCGTCAAGGTCTGTCAGCTCCAGTTGCTCCAACTCTGCCGTGGCTGCCGGGCACTGCTCGCTCGGTAGGAACAACGCAACGGTGTCTTCGGTCCGCCGACCGTGGCACACGCGGAGGATTTCCTCAGCGTCTATTCCGTGTTTCGCAGCCCAGCGCTGCCAGGTTCGGACGACGGCGCCAGTGGAATCAACCAGGGTGCCGTCGATGTCGAACAGGACGGCCTCGGCTTGGAATCGCATGGCCAACACGCTAGGTCACCAAGCTGATGCACGTGATCGACGAACCCGATCGGAGCACGAGGTAGCACGCCTGTGTGTGCGAAGTCCTTGGTTAGATCTCCGTAAATCCGTTCACTTCTGCCAGCAGAACACCTTCACGGGCAAGCTGACCCCGCAGATGCTCCGCGGAGTGCTGGAGCGGGCGAAGGCGCTGGCGGGGAATTAACGCGCGTGCCAGGGATTTACGAGTTCGATGCCCGTCTCTTCGAAATCCTTGGTGTTGCGAGTGGCCAGCGTTGCTTGGCGTGCACGGCAGATCGCTGCGATCTGAGCATCAGCGGCGCTGATGGGAAGTCCGAGCTTCTCGCGTTCGCCGACCACGACGGCGTACTGAGCGGCAGCAGGCGCGTCGAAGGGCTCGACCCGCCCGTGGAAATCGTCGTTGACCAGCGCGTGAACCGCTGCGGTCAGCGACGATTTCCGGTGTCCGTCAGGCAGTCGTGTCACGCCGTACAGCAGTTCGGCGGCCGTGATCGCTGTCGTTGCGACCTCTGCCGCGGGGAGCGAGTCAAGCCACGCCAGTACGTCGGCGTCCGGCGCCTGGCGGGCGACCTCGGATAGGACGTTGGTGTCGAGAATGATCACGAGTCAAAATCCGCCGCACGAGGAGGTTCGCTACGAGTGGGGAGTTCGAGTTCGGGCTCGCTGAGGTTCGCGAACCGGGCGTGGATGCGGCTGCCCAGACCACGGGTGGGCGGGGGTGGTGCCACAGCTGCTCGCAAGATCGCCCGGACCTCGGCTTCCATCGAGTGCCCGTGTTGCGCCGCCTGGACACGGAGTCGTGCGTGTGTCTCGTCGTCCAGACCGCGAATCGTCAAGGTCGACATCGTGACCACCTCCTCCCAGTGCTGTCGTTGACTGCAATGCTAGCATCTGTGTTGGCCTGCGCGTAGCCCGCCGAAACCATGGCGATCTTCCGGGGATACTGGCCGTCAACGCACCCACCTGGTCTAGTCCGCGCCGGTGCCACCTTCCGCGATGGGCGACTCGTCGAACGGCACCGCAGGAGGCCGCTGCGTGACTACCGTCGGGCTGCGACCTGCGACACCAGCTGACAGCGGACTCTGCTATGAGTTGCACCGCGCCGCCATGCGTGGCTACGTCGAGGCGATCTGGGGCTGGGACGAGGCCGCGCAACGCGATTACCACCAACGCAGCTTCGACCCCACCTGCACCCGGATCATCACGATTGACGGCCGCGACGGCGGGGTGCTGATCGTGGACTACCGGCCAGCCGAGATCTACTTGGGACGCATCGAACTGCATCCCGATTACCAAGGCCGAGGCATCGGCGGCCACCTCATCCAGCAACTCCTTCACGAAGCCGCCACCCGCCACCAACCCCTGATCCTCGACGTGCTGACCGTTAACCCGCGCGCCTACCAGCTGTACCGGCGCCTCGGCTTCCAGGAGGTCGGCCGATATGGGGAGAACAGCATCAAGATCAGAATGAGGGCCGAACCTGCCCGTCCGTGAGTCGGCGCACGAGTCCAGCGACCTTCGCCGTAGTCGAGCCCTAGCTGCGTTTGAGGCTTCGGGTGACTCCGGCAGCGACCGTGGTGGCGAGGATCCAGCCCGTCGCGACGAGCGAGTACGTCAGCCACTGGCCCCGACAGCAGGTCTCGGAGGCAAGCGGGATGGGAAGCCGTCGCGGTAGAGACCGCCCCGCAGCTCCGTGAATCCGTTCACGTCAGCCAGCGGAACGTCCGCACCGGCCATGCTCTGCGGCGCAGACCACGTGCGTCCTTGCGCTGCGTGAACGCGATGCTTGCACGACGTCAATGCGATGACTGCTGCGCGATTCTGGCGGCGTGGCCGGGTACGTGTTGGGTGGCGCGCAAGTGGATCAGTTCGCTCCAGGGGAGTTGTTGGTCGGGGACCGGGTGGCCGTCACGGTCGACGATGCTCAGCCGCACCGGGGTGTCGGCGGCGTGCTCGGGGACGGCCTGGACCGTGGCGATGAGATCGGCCGCGTTGCGGCGTACGAGGTCGACGCGTTCCTGGGGAGACGTCGCGCCGATCAGCGCATCGATGGCCTTGGCGTTCATGGCTTCGCGATTGTCGACGACGGCGGGGACGCCGGTTAGAACGTCGCGTGCCGCAGCGGCGAGAATGCGGTCGCTGAGCGCGAGGTGGGCCGTCGTCCAGTCGATCAATGACCGAGCATCCTCGGACAATCGGGTCGAGTCGATGATCGCTTCGGCGTTGTGGATCAGGTCGCGGTAGGCGGCATCGAGGCTGCTGGTGTCCATCAGATCTCCAGGTGGTTCAGTTGGCGTCGGTCCGGGACTGGTTGTGGTGGCGTGCGAGGACGATGAGCACCACCAGGCACAGCAAGGCGACGAGCACCGCGAAGTACTGCACGGCCGGTAGCAAGCCGAGCGACGTGGCGAGGAAACCGACGCCGATCACGGGCAGTCCGACCCCGAGGTAGATGGCGACGAAGAAGCTGGACAGCACGTCGGCGTGGCGATCGGCGGGCGCGGCCTGGTTGACCGCGGTGAGGCCACCGAGGAACGCGACGCCCTGACCGACTCCGGCGATAACCGTCGCGACCAGCAGCAGAACCAGCGAGCTCGCACCGCCCGCGACAGCGAGCAGCACCAGTCCCGCCGCCAGCAGCGGAAGGCCGATGAGCTCAAGGGTTCGTGCATTTCCGCCGTAGCCGACGAGCTGGGCCACTGCGGAGCTGGCCAGCATCAACGTCACCGCAGCGCCACCCAGCAGCAGGTTGTCGCTTCCCGACAGCGTGGTGACGTAGGTCGGGATGAGGGTGAGGAACAGTCCGATCACGGCGAAGGCGAGGAAACTGGCCGTGCCGCTGGTCGCGAACACGCCCCGGACGGCGGTTGGTAGCTGGGGGCGACGCGGTTTCCACCGCGTGGCCGGGCCTTCCGTCGGCAACGCGGCGATCGCTGCCGCCGCTGGCACCAGCAACACGATCTCCACCGCGAACGGCAGCACATGTGGTGCCGGGGCGTATTGGGCGAGCAGGCCAGCCAACACCGGGCCCAGGCCGAGCCCGCTCACCGAGGCCACTGTGGACACCAGTGCTGCTCTGCGCCGGTTGCCGTTGGGTTCGAGTTCGGTCAACACCGCGGTCAACGTGCCCGACGCGGTACCGATTGCGAGGCCCTGGAAGACGCGGGCGATGAACAGCCAGGCGGTTCCGGCTGCGAGGGCGAAGGTCAGCGACCCGAGGACGGCCACCCCGATGGCCGGTAGCAGCACCCGACGCCGCCCGACCGCGTCCGATAACGGCCCGGCAACCAGCAGCGACGGGATCAGCGCTGCCACGTACACGGCGAAGATCAACGTCACCACCAGCGGTGAGAACCCGAAGAGCTGCTGGTAGCCGTGGTACAGCGGGGTGGGCAGGTTCGTTCCGGTCAACAGGATCACGAGCGTGTAAGCGCAGGCCCAGAACTTCCAGCGGCTGCCCGGTGTGGGCCGCCCGCCGGGATCGTGGCCGCTTTCCAGGTGGTGATCCGCGGTGACACGTTTTGGCGCCATGTGCCCTCCAAGATTTCATGTTCGACTTTTCCGAACATAACACATGTTCGGAAAAGTCGAACATGGTTGGCTATCATGGGCGCATGGCAAGCCGTACCGCGACTGAACTGGTTCATCCCGCGCGCGACGAGCTGCGGTTCACCGACGTGATGGCCGCGCTCAGCGATCCGGTGCGCCTGGCGATCGTCGCCCGGCTCGCCGAAGTCGAACCCGAAGGCGAACTGGCCTGCGCGACCTTTGCCCTACCGGTCAGCAAGTCCACCCAGAGCGGCCATTTCAAGGTCCTCCGAGAAGCCGGAGTGATCCAACAGCGGGACGAGGGCACCAGGCGGCTGAACCGGCTGCGCCGAGCCGACCTCGACAACCGCTTCCCTGGCCTGCTGACCCTCGCCATCCCCCAAGGCTGCGCAGTACTCGCCGACTGGTCATGAGGGACCAGCCGAGGACCTCGACTGGTCACGGGCCGTAAGTGTGGCGGATCGCGTCGAACCCGGCTCTTGCCGGTCCATGCGCGGAGAAATCACGCGCATTCGGGCATTGGGGCGCAAGATTCGGTAGGGTGGCGGGAACCAGCCTTCATGACACCTCGGTGATGTCATTTTGATGTCGCCGCCCGGCGCCCCGATTGGGCGTACACCAGCCGCGCTTGAGTGTGCACAGCGCGTTGATCGTGATCGACGACACCAGCGACTGGCGTCACATTAGAGGGGGTCAGCGCAGCGCGAACACGGACCGTGATGCGACCATGAGCGCATGGCTGGTAAATCCGATCCCACGCGGATTCTCATCCTCGGCGGCGGTTACGTCGGCATGTACACGGCACTTCAGCTGCAGAAGAAGCTGGGGCGCCGGGAAGCCTCCGTGACGGTCGTCGATCCTCAGCCGCACATGACCTACCAACCCTTCCTACCGGAAGCGGCCGCGGGTTCGGTGGAACCCCGCCACGTGGTAGCGCCACTGCGACGAGTGTTGAAGCGGTGCCATGTGATCACCGCTGCTGTCACCGAGATCAAGCACGACGAGAAGCTCGTCACGGTCGAGAACCCGCAGTCCGGCCCCGAAACCCTCGCCTACGACGTGCTGGTCGTGGCGCTCGGCTCGGTGTCGCGGCTGCTGCCGATCCCCGGCCTCGCCGAGAAGGGCATCGGGCTCAAGACCGTCGGCGAAGCGACCTACCTGCGCAACCACGTGCTGGCCAAGATGGACGCCGCGGCCAACACCGACGACGAGGCGCTGCGCAAGCGGCTGCTGACCTTCACCTTCGTCGGCGGCGGGTTCGCCGGTGTCGAGGCGCTCGCCGAGTTGGAGGACATGGCCCGCTACGCGAGCCGCGACTACCCGACCGTCGACCCCGACGACATGTCCTGGACGCTCGTCGAGGCCGCGGGCCGCGTGATGCCCGAGGTCAGCGAGAAGATGGGCGTCTACGTCGTCAAGGCGCTCGAAGAGCGGGGCATCAAGGTCTACCTGAACACCTTCCTGAAGTCCGTGGAGGGCGGCCACGCCGTGCTTTCGGACGGCACCGAATTCGACACCGACACGCTGGTGTGGAACGCGGGCGTGAAGGCCAATCCGGTGTTGAAGAACAGCGATCTTCCGCTGGACGAGCGGGGCCGGGTGAAGGCCACCGCGCACCTGCAGGTCGAGGGTCTGCCGGAGGTGTGGGCGGCCGGTGACTGCGCTGCCGTCCCGGACCTGTCCAAGACCGACGAGACCCCTGGTGCCACCTGCGCGCCGTCCGCGCAGCACGCGGTGCGCCAGGCCAACCAGCTGGCCAGGAACCTGCTGGCCGCGCTGCGCGGCAGGCCGACCAGGGAGTACCGGCACGCCTACGCCGGTTCGGTGGCTGGCATGGGGCTGTACAAGGGCGTCGCCGACGTCTACGGCTTCAAGGCCAAGGGCTTCATCGCCTGGTTCATGCACCGCACCTACCACGTGAGCCGGATGCCCACCTTCAACCGCAAGTTGCGGATCATCATCGACTGGACGCTGGCCTTCCTGTTCAAGCGCGAAGCGGTGTCGATGGGGCAGATCGAGAATCCGCGGGCCGCCTTCGAGCGGGCCGCCGCGAGCTGAGACCAACGCGACACTCGGGCACTCGCAGCGACGAAGCCGCGTGCCATCCCAGGCACGCGGCTTACCCATCTCCAAAGTCGTGCTCCGTGCGGGGTATGTGGAGGCCGGCTATCCTTGACAATCCGTAGTGGGAAATCGAAGACTGTGTCAGGGTCTTCACCTGAAAGGATGCGTCGTACGGGGGAAGGGGTGAATCCCTTGACGCTGAAGGAGCTCGCCGCACTGCTGCGCAGTGGTGCGGTCGAGGAAGGTCCGCTCGCGGACTTCGCAGTGGACTACCAAGAGGCATCTCGGGTTTTCCGGAAGAAGGACGACTGACCATGGAATCGGCCGAGGGGCGGCCCGTTGACCTCGGGAAACCGTCCGGGCCGTCGCTCCGGCCCACGCCGATGCTGCTGCAGGGCCAGGACTACTTCTTCCGATCGCCGGACACCTCGCTGGACTTCCAGGAGCGGATGTTTCGGGCGGACTTGGTCGCCGACGAGCCAGGCGATCCGATGCCGTGCGTGCTGGTGCTCGCCCGCGCGGCCGACATGGAGATGAACGAGCTGTCGCTGGCGCTCGCCGAGCACGACATCCGCATGGTGCGCATCGACGCCGATCGCTGCCAGGACCTCGCGCTCACCATCTACACCGACACGCCGCTGATCGAGTTCCAGCACTGGCTGTTGCGGCCGGTCCTGGTGTGGCGGCGGCACTTCGACATCACCGCGCTCCCGGTCGACCCGACCACGGTGCACGGCGCCTACGTTCGCGAGCAGTGGCAGGCGGTGGCGAACTGGCTGGCCTGCCGCGACGACTGGGAACAGGTCAACTCGGTGCGCACCAGCGAACACCTCGACCGGCTGACGCAATTGCAGGGCGCCACCGAGGTCGGCCTGCGCGTGCCGCGAACCGCGGTGACCACCATGCCCGGCCGAAGCCGTCCGGGCGGCGGCCGGTGCATCGTCAAGACGGCCGGGCACCACCTGCTCGAACCCGAGCCCGGCGCGCTTCGCGGGCTGTTCCCGCAGCCACTGGACATCCGGCGCACCGGAGAGGCGCGCGAACCGGCCCCGGTGCTGGTCCAGCAGTACCTCGACGCGGACCAGGAACTGCGCGTGTTCGTGGTCGGCGACCAGGCGATCGGCTACCGGGTGCAGAAGCTGGACCCGGCGCAGCTGTGGGTCGACCCGGAATCCGTCGTGGTGGAACCTGCTGAAATCCCCGAAGACCTGGTCGAACGGTTGCTGGCGCTGTGTCGGCGCTGGCGGCTGGACATCGCTGGCTTCGACTTACTCGGGGTCGGCGACGACTGGGTGTTCCTGGAAGTGAACGTCAACTGCGACTGGCGCTGGTTCGAACACCGCGCCGACTGCACGGAGGTCTCCACAGCGGTGCACGCCTGGGTGCGAAACCGCTTCGAGAAGCTGTCGGCGTCGGCGGCAGGTGGATGGGGCTGCTGGTGACCGCGCGATCAACACGGTGCTGCGGCACCGTATGGAGGATCCGCGGAACCGAGCGAAGCGCCGATACGTCATAGGCAATGCGGTCGGTGCCACGTCGAGGAACGGAAAGCTGACCAGCCCCCGTAGCCCAACTGGCAGAGGCAGACGACTTAAAATCGTCCAAGTGTCGGTTCGAACCCGACCGGGGGCACCAATCCCCGCAGGTCAACGACTTGCAGGTGGCGTTTCGGGTCTTGCGTAGTATCGATAGCCCAGCGCTTATCCAGCGGTTTGGGCCAGCGCAAGGGAGTTGAACATGCCTCGACCACCTCTTCCGATCGGCTCTCACGGCACCATCGGGACCCAGAAGGATAGCGACGGCACGTGGCGGGCCTTCGCTCGGTTCCGCTTTTTCGACGGTCAGACCCGGCAGATCGAGCGCTCCGGCTCGACGAAGCGGCAGGCCATCAAGCGGTTGAAGGACCGGATCAAGGAGCTGCAGGGGTCCAAGGCCCGGTTGACTGTCGATTCCAAGTTCCGTGATGTGGCCGACCTATGGCTCGCCAAGGTGGCGAAGCGTCGGGCGGCAACCACCCACAACACCTACCGGCTGACCCTGAAGAACGTCGTCCTCGACCGCATCGGTGATTTGCGGCTCCGGGAAGTGGATGTTCCCGCTCCTCGAAGATTTCTTCGAGGAGCTTGAGGAGGAAGAGTTCTCAGCGAACTACCGTCGCTCGGTCCGGACGACCATCCGGGGCACGCTCCAGGTCGCTGTTCGCCGTGGGCTGCTGGACAGCAATCCCGTTCGCGAGGTGAGCCCGATCGAAGGAGGGCCGCGGAAGGTTCGCGCGCTCACCGCCCGCGAGAGGCTTCGGCTCCTGGCGAGCGTGGACACGTTCGTTTCTGAAAGCCGCTACTACGCCGGCTCGGATCTTCCGGACCTGATCCGGTTCCTTCTCGGGACCGGTGTCCGCATCGGCGAGGCGCTGGCGGTGCGGTGGAAGGATGTCAATCTCGGCGATGAGCCCGTGGACGTTGACGGTGTCGAGATCCCGTCACGCTCCGTCTGGATCAACGGGAACATCGTCAATGTCATAGGCAAGGGCTTGGTCCGGCACCCAGGGAAAACGGAGAACGCTGAGCGGTTCATCGCCCTCCCTGAGTTTGTTATGACGATGCTCACGGTCCGCCTGTTGACCGTGTGGAGCGCGGCGAAAAGCGCAGAACTCAGCGTCGAGCCCGCCGCCGTGCTGGAGCAACTGAGCGACGCCGGACACCTCACAACGACATCAGGTGACACTGTGCGCATTGTGGGCGGCCACGAGTCGATGCCCAGCGTCCTCGACGAGCCCGCTTTCCCGTCAAGGACGCTGGGCTGGAAGAACCCGAACAACGTGCGTCGGAGCTGGCGGATCGTTCGCGAAGCGATCGGCGTCGAGTGGGTGACGCCGCACGTATTTCGCAAGACAGCCGCCACGATCCTCGACGATGAGAAGCTCACGGCCCGGCAGATCGCTGACATCCTAGGCCACGCCAGGCCCTCGACGACCATGGATCACTACCTGGGGCGAGGCACGGTGAACGAGGCAGCGGCAGCAGTGCTCAACGCGGCCTTCGGCGCACCCTGAGACTTGGGCAGTGGGGTCTTGCCCTCGACTGGCACGCCCAGTCGAGGGCAAGATCAGCGAGGGACTGGGCGATCGTAGAATTTTTCAGCCGTGCCCTTTCGTGAGCCCGCACGCTGGTACGCCGCGCAAGCCATTTGAATTGAGCGTTCGGCTGCCTAACTCGCAGCCTCGGGCAGGCGAGAACGAGGCCATCGGGCGTTCAAGGCTCGGTCTGTTCGAGTGAGATCGACAGGAAGCGATGGACCTCTGACCTGTTCCGACCGTTGGGCTGAGTCGCTTGGTTGGCCGTGTCGTTGGGTATGACACGGGATTGGCCACTTTGGACACAGGAAACGTCTGTTCGGAATGGATTCTTTGGGTAATTGTGGACAGGTGGCAGAACTCGTCGCGATGAAGAGTGACATGGTGGGTGATGGTGTATGACTGAGGTCATTCAGAATCCCAGCGACGCTGGGTGTCGTGCTGTGACGGTTGCCGGTGCGGCAGAACAGCTTTGCCTTTCCGCATGGCAGGTCCGCAAGCTGATCAAGGATGGCAAGCTGCGTGCGCGCAATACCGGCAAGGCGTACATCATCCCGGTTGCTGCGATCAACGAATTTCTCGCTGGCTCGGACGATCCCATACGGCACCCAGATTCGATATGACCGCCTCATGCTGGGCACGCCGACAGGATCGGACGGCATCGTCGGAGTGTGCTTTGGGAGTCGTTCTGTTGCGACGATGTCACGGCAAATCCACGCCGGACCAATGCAGTTGGGCGCAGGATCACGGCTCTCGAGAGGAAGTTCACCGAACCCCGTATCGAAGAGGTCCGAACTCTTCCGTTATGGCGTGACCTCGTCGCGGCCGATGAGGTTACATGGGCGACGAATGTGTCGGCGGCACGTGAATACTGACCCCGGCGTGGCATCCGAATTTTGACCCCTTTGTCCGGTGACCCTGGTTGTGAG